>DATKPA010000001.1:0-7222 GCA_035524355.1 Phycisphaerae bacterium
GAGTTGGCGAGCATTTCGGTGGCGGTGGGTTGATTGGACAGGTCGATGATGGGCATGTTCCCCTCCCCTGGTTGCGGCTGAAAAACGTCGCCGCTGCGGCGACGGCTAACGTTCGGTACTTTTTGCTGACACTATTGTACGTGTTTAGTTAGGTTGATTGCAAGGGGAAATTATGGGGATTTTTTGGGGGGGAGGTTGGGGGACTGTTTACCCTCCCCCCCCCCCTCACCCCAACGACATGAATTGGCCGACACAGGTATCGCGAGATGTTTTTCTGTCCGTTGTGGTCGGGCGGATTGGAAAAAAGGGGAGGGGGTGGTAAGATGTGCGACTCGACCCCCCCCCCCGCGGGTGTGTGCCTGAGCGGCCAAAAGGGACGGGCTGTAAACCCGTTGGCTTCACGCCTACGCAGGTTCGAATCCTGCCGCACCCAATGGGCCCCGAGGTTGGCGGAAGCTGATTCGGGGCTTTTTCATGCGCGGGGGGAGGGGGGGATTGGTAATTGGTAATTGGGTTGGGGGCGGAGGTAATTTGTATTTGCGCGCGGGTGAGGCGTGCTTCTGACGATCGAGGTTGTGGCTAGAAGCATGGCACTCGTGGCAGCGGGTGAATTGAGTTAATTGAGTTAATTGGGTGAATGGGATGGAAGCGGCGGGGAGTGGGCGGCGCTTATTTCGGGAGTTCGGGGTCGGCTGGGGCGGGGCGGATGTGGGGCGAGGGAGGAGGCGGGGTGGGGATTTCGGGAGGGTTGGGGAGGAGGAAGTTTTTGAGGGGGACGTTGGGGAGTTGTCGGATGCCTTGGACGACGCATTGGGCGTTGAGCTTGGCGCCTTGCCAGTTGGTGTGGGTGTGTTCGTTGGCGGGGAAGAAGGTGCTGGTGACTTTTTCTTGTCCGAGCTGGTCGTACTTGTCGGCGATGATTTCGTTGAGCGGTAGGAAAGTGGTGCCGACCTGGTCTGCGGCTTCCCTGGCCCATTGGGCGTAGGGAGAGCGCGTGATTTTTGCGTCGTGCCAGGAGTTGCGGGGGATGAGGGAGCAGACGATGGGGGTGGCGCCTTTGTCTTTGGTTTGCTGGATGATCTGGCGGAGGTACCAGCCGTAGGAGTGGATGGTTTCTTTTTCGGAGGGGGATTTGGGGCCTTCGACGGTGTCTTCGCCGTTGCCGGGGAGGGTGGAGCGGTAGCGGAGGGTGTCGGATTCGGGGGGGCGGGTGTTGTCGTTGTGGCCGAACTGGAGGAGGAGGAAGTCGCCGGGGCGGATTTTGTTGAGGGTGGCGGGCCAGAGCTTGGGGGTTTGGAAGAAGGTGCGGGAGGAGGTTCCGCCGAGGGCGTCGTTTTCGACGGTGATTTTTTTGGGATCGAAGTAGAAGGGGAGGATGTGTCCCCAGCCCCATTGGCCGTTGGAGCCGTCGTCGCGGCCGTTTTTGACGGTGGAGTCGCCGATGATGAAGAGGGTGGGTTTTTGCGCGGGCTCGGTGGTGGCAGCGTGGGCGATGACTCCGCCGAAGGTGAAGGTGACCAGGAGGAAGAGCAAGAGATGATCGATGCGCACGCGAGGACTCCAGGAGGAATGCGATGTTTCTGAAGGCAGTTTCCAAATGATAAGGGGCGAAGATGGCAGGAGAAAGTGAAGCGCGGCTTCCCATCATGGTGAGAGGAGAAACGTCGTCAAGAGTCCGCCATTTCAGTCGTGAAACAGATAAATCATGCCATCAGGGCAGCTTAGCCGATTGACAGATATGAATATTTTACCCAGATATTGCCGGAACAAATGGGCTTTGCCGGCGTTTATCTGTACATGGGGGTATCGGACCGCTACGATAGGTATCTGGAGTCAAGTTGCGGCAGTTGCCGCTGAGAGAAAGGGTTAGTCATGATGCTGGTAACTTCCCCAACGGTCGCATTCCTGGGGAACCTCGCCGGGCCGGACATGCTGGTGCTGGCGGGTATCGCGCTGCTGATTTTTGGTCGCCGGTTGCCGGAGGTGGGGAAGAATCTGGGGAAGACGATTGTGGAGTTCAAGAAGGGGTTGAACAGCAGCACGGATTCAACGGAAGAGGCGGTGGAGGAAGAGGAAGAAGTTCGTCCGGCGAAGCGTCCGGTGCAGCGTCTGACGGCGAGTTCGGGGAGTTCGGCGGGAAGGCAGAAGGGGTTGCCGACGACGGAGGAAGTTTGAGGAGAAGTCGGTAGTCAGTAGTCTGAAGTCAGAAGTCAGAAGAATTAATGCGCGGGCCTTGTCGGGTGACGAGGCCCGCGGTGTTTTTGCACGTTGAAGGCCGCCTGAAGGCGGAACTCCAACCTTTTGGACTCCAGCGTTATGGGTTCATGCTGGGGATGGTGGTGGGTTGGGAGGCGGGTTCGGTGGCAGGTGTGGTGACGGGTTCGGTGGTTGGTTGCGTGGCGGCTTCCATTGCGGGGCTCTGCGGAGCGCCGACGACGGGGGTCCTGGAATTCTGCGTGATCGGGAGACGAACGGCGTTGGCCTGCAGGATGAGTGGGCGGAGGGCGGCGGCGAAGCTGTTGGTGGAGCGATAGGAGCGGATCTTGCCGTTGGCGCGGATCTGGACGGTGTAGCGGTTGTGTTTGTAAAGGTCGGAGTCGGAGAGCCAGTTGATCCAGATCTGGGAGCCGGCGAGGAGGTTGTCGCGTTGCACGTCGTTCCACATGTTCTGGAGCTGGACGTCGGAGAGGGGCGTCTCCTGGGAGAACTGGTCGGAAACGGTGTTGTTGTAATCGCGGAAGGTGGTGTAGGTGGTTCTGGACATGGAGTCGGAAGCGGAGATGACCTGCTGAATGTGCTGGCGTGCGTAGTAGGTGTCGTGGTTTTCGTCGACGACGATGGAAAAGTCGGCGGGGACTGCTGTGGCAATGAAAGGCTTTTCCTTGGACGCGCAGGCGGTGAGAAAGGCGAGGGACAGGAGAAGCGAGGTTTTGCGCAGCATTCAGAGCCCTTTCAATAGCAATGGTTGAGAGGGTAGCGTAACCGGAGATGAGAAAATGGGCCAGTTTTTGTTTCTCGACGGGGGAACTGGGCAAGCTGAGGGCGCTTACGCTTCGTCGCGGGTTCCGGTATTCTGTGCCGCATGAAAATCGCGCTGGTGCCCAACCCGGAGAAAGCCGACGCCATGGCGGCGGCGCAGGACCTCCTCGAAGAGCTGACGGCGCGTGCGCACTGCGAATTGCTCCCGAAGCCGACGCGTGCGGGGTTGAGCGCGTTCGGGCCGGACCTGGTGATCGTGCTGGGCGGCGACGGGTCGATTCTGGCGATCGCCCAGGAACTCGTGGGAATGCCCGTGCCGGTGGCGGGGATCAATTTCGGAAAACTGGGTTATCTCGCGGCATTCTCGCTGGTGCAGTTCCGGGAGAGCCTCGATCTGGTGCTTGCGGGTAAGACCCCGCGCACGGAACGGCTGATGCTCCACGGCGAGATTTTTCGCTGCAACGGGAAGATGCACCAGGGCATCCAGCACATAGCGGAACTCGAGGCATGCGAGCGCGTCGCCCAGGGATACGCGCTCAACGATGTCGTGATCAATGCCGGCGATCCCTTCCGCATGGTCGAACTGAGCGTGCAGATCGATGAACACGAGACGACGACGTTCCGCTCGGACGGGGTGATTGTCTCGACCGCCTCGGGCTCGACGGGGTACAACCTGTCGGCCGGCGGCCCGCTGATTTCTCCGGCGGTGGAGGCGATGGTGCTTACGCCGATCTGCCCGCACTCGCTTTCGTTCCGCCCCGTGGTGCTCGCATGCTCGAGCACGGTGGTGCTGGTGCCGCGGAAGTTGAACGCGGGGAGCAAAGTGAATTTCGACGGCCAGTTGACGATGCCGCTGACGGAGCATGATTGCGTGGTGATCCGGCGAGCGCCGACGCCGCTGGTGCTGGTGGAAAATCCGACGGTGTCGCACTGGCAGATGCTGGGCCAGAAACTGCACTGGGCGCGAAGCCCCCGTCAATAACCGAAACGAGACAAAAAAGAAGAGGCGTTCATGTCGCAGCCCCCTCCATCTTCGCCGACGATTCCGCAGGATTCGGTCCGGCTTCCGTCCGTTCCACCCGTTTCCGCTCCTGCCGGCGTGGCGACGGGATCGGCGCGGCTGGCCACGGTGGCGGCGGTGAACTGGTCGAGCGTACTGGAGTTCACGCAGATCTTTCGTGGATTCCGGCTGGCGATCAATCCGGCCAAAGTGCTGATCGCGCTGATTGCCATCCTGCTGATCTACACGGGGGGGCGGACGTTCGATTTTGTGTGGGGATTCCAGGTATTTGACGGGGAAATCGGGCGATATCAGACGGAAAAGAGCGACGCGTATCGATCGCTGCGCGACCAGCAGATCGAAGCGCGGCGATCCTCGCTGGAAACGATGCTCGAGCTGGAATCCGGGCAGCACCCGGAACTCACGACGGAACGGATCGATCAGTTGCGTAACAGCCCGCGTGCGGCATACCGCGAGTTGAAGAGAATCTACGAGCGCGAATTCCTCGACGACCTGAATGAAGCCCACGAACGGCGCGTCCATGCGGAAGAGGACCGCAGCGGCAATCCAGCGCTCCCGGGAATCGCCACGCCGCGAGAGGATGAGACAGACGCGCGGGCCGCGGCGTCACGTCGGTTGTTCAACCGGGTGAATTCACTGAAACTCGCCGCCGGCAGTGGAATATTCGCCTCCGTCTTCGATTACGAGATCCGCGAGTTTGATGCCCTGGTCGACAACACGCTCACGTTCGTGCGCGTGTCGCCGGTCCGCACGAACAGCGTCGATATCGAAGGTTCGGCAGTCTCCGGCGGGCTCCTGTCGAAGAACCCCGAGCGGATCTGGCAGTCCGATACGGTGGTCGGTTGCATCGTGAACATGACGGTGACTGCACCGGCGTGGCTTTTCTCGGGGACGGCGCCGATGCAATGGCATCCCGCCGAGGGCGCCGAGACGTGGGCCGGCTGGATGAAAATGATTGCCTATCGCGGCATGTATCTCGTTTCGCTGCTGCTGCTGGCGGTCATGAGCCTGATTGTGCTTGCGTTGGCAGGAGCAGCGATCACGCGGCTGACCGCTCTGGAGATTGCGGGCATCGAAAGGGCACCGCTGAGGGACGTCCTGATGTTTGCCGCGAGCCGGCTGTGGGTTTTCGTGAAGGCCCCGGTGATGCCGTTTCTCATACTGCTGGCCATCGGAGTCCTGCTGGGCGTTGCGGGAATCGTGGGCGCGATTCCGTTCATCGGGGAAATTCTCCTCGGGATTTTCTTCGTGATGATCATCGTCGTGGCGTTTGTCATGATGCTGCTGCTGCTGGGGATTCTGGGCGGCTTCCATCTGCTCTATCCGACGATCGCGGTGGAAGGCTCCGATGCGTTTGACGCCATGAGCCGGGCGTTTGCCTATGTGTACGCACGTCCGTGGCGGCTCTTCTTTTATTCCGTGATCTCGCTCATCTACGGCGTGATCACGTTCCTGTTCATCTCCTTCGCGATTTACCTGGTGCTGCTGCTGTCGCACACGTTTGTCGGCTGGGGCACGAGCCTCTTGGGCTTCAATCACGGGTGGTATTCGGGGATTCCGAAACTCGACACCCTCTGGCCGATGCCGGAGTTCTCGCGACTGATCGCGCCGACCAACTGGTACGCGATGAGCGTTACGGAATTCATCGGCTCGCTCTTCCTGCATTTCTGGGTGTACATGCTGATCACGTGCATCGGGGCGTATGTCATGAGCTACTACTTCTCCACGCACACGATCATCTACCTGCTGTTGCGGCGTTCTGTTGATGGGCAGGCGATCACCGAAGTTTTCATCGACGACGCCCCGGCGGTCGCACTTCCCGCGCCGGCCCCCACAGGGGCGGCGGCGCCCGCGACCTGATCGGTCGGCAGTTTCTTTTCGGATCGTCTTTCGTATAATGAGCGGCTCGCCGGAGTGGCGGAACTGGCAGACGCGCTGGACTCAAAATCCTGTGTCCGCAAGGACGTGTGGGTTCGACTCCCTCCTCCGGCATGAACGAAAGGGACTTGCAGCGATGCGAGTCCTTTTTTCTTGCGCACGGCGGGCAGGTCACAGTGCGGGGTTCTTATGGGCCGCAGGCGCCGCGAATGAGTTTTGCGTGACTGATATGCACAGCAAAAACACCGAGCCCGGAGAGGAAACTTCCGTGGAAAGCCGCCCTTCGGCTTGACGCCTCCCCCCCCACATTCGACAATTCATTCGTTCAACGGCATGCGAAGGGACTGGCATGAAGCGAATGAAACGGGCGATCGCCGCAGCAACTCTGGGTCTGGCAACTGCTGCCGGGTTCGGGCAGATGTCGATGGATGCGCCGGCGCCCAGCGCGCCGGCGCCCGAAACCGCGCCGGCTCCGGCAACGCCGCCCGCGCCCGCCACGCAGCCCGCAGCGGCCACCGCTCCTTCCGCAGCGAATGTGCTGGAAAACCTGCTCAAGGAAAAGCCGGGGAGTGGCGGCAACAGCGGCAACACGGCTGTTCCGCCCCCACCTGGCGGCGTCACGTCCACGGCCGTTCCGGCCCTCCCCAACGTCACTCCCGCTGCCAGTTCCACCAGCCGCGTCCGCGAAGGCCAGTTCATCTGGCAACGCACCGGACGGCTCGCCAAGGATGAAAAGACCGGCAACTGGTACTTCGCCTTCGACGCCGACGGCAACAACATGCAGGACCCGCCGATGCAGCTCATCCCGTCCAAGTTCCTCATGGCCTTGGAAGACGCCACGGCTAACGGCACTCAGGCGCTCCGCTTCAAGGTGAGCGGACAGGTTACCGAATATCGCGGAAAGAACTTCCTCTGGGTGCAGCAGATGGAAATCCTGCGCGATGTGAACAAAGGCATCGGCGGGTAACCCGCCTGGCATTTCGCATCATGCCCCCGCGTCGTCCGTTTCTTCGGAAATGATGCGCAGATCCTCCGGACTGTCGATGTCCACCGCAGCATTCGGGATCGGCACAACCGCAACATCCTCTGAAAATCCTGCAAACAGTGCCTTGGCCCCCGCTTCGTCCGGCAACTTCTCAAGGCGGTCAAAATAACTTTTTCCAATCAACGCCGGCACCCCCACCGTTTGCTGGTACCCCGACGCAACCAGCGGCTTGCCCCCCCCGCCTCCCCCGCCCCCCCCCCCACCGCCGCCCGGGCGAAACGCATCCACCAGCCGCCGCAGATCCTCCGAGGTGACCAACGGCTGATCGCACAGCACAATCACGACCGCCTGAATCGCCG
>DATKPA010000002.1:0-8974 GCA_035524355.1 Phycisphaerae bacterium
CCCACCCTACGCAAAAACGCTCCAATCCCTCTACCCCCTCGCCAACCTCCTAATCTTAATCCTCATCTTCATCTTCACCCTCCGCCCCGCCCCGCACACGTCATCCTCCCTCGCCCAAGCCGCGCTCCCCACTCCCAACTCCACCCCCACCGCCGCACAAACCGCCGAACAAACCGCCAATTACCCACCCGCCCCCACTTTCGCTACAATAAGGGGCTCTACATCCTCACACGACTCTGCGAGCGCAAAAACGAAAATGAGCGACGACCTCCAAATCCGTAACTTCTGCATCATCGCACACATCGACCACGGCAAGTCCACCCTCGCCGACCGCCTCCTCGAACGCACCGGCGCCATCACCCAACGCGAAATGGAAGCCCAATTCCTCGACGACATGGACCTCGAACGCGAACGCGGCATCACCATCAAGGCCTCCGCCGTCTCCGTCTCCTACACCCACCCCGACACCGGCCAAAAGTACATGTTCAACCTCATCGACACCCCCGGCCACGTCGATTTCCACTACGAAGTCGCCAAAGCCCTCCAGGCCTGCGAAGGCGCCCTCCTCCTCTGCGACGCCACGCAAGGCGTCCAGGCCCAGACCGTCGCCAACGCCTACGCCGCCATCGACCAGGACCTCGAAATCATCCCCGTCATCAACAAAGTCGACCTCCCCTCCGCCCGCCCCGATGACGTCGCCGAAGAAATGGAACAGGTCCTCGGCATCGACGCCCTCATGTGCGCCCCCATCTCCGCAAAGACCGGCCAGGGCGTCGACAACCTCCTCAAACTCATCGCCGAGAAACTCCCCGGCCCCAAGGGCGATCCCAACGCACCCCTCCAGGCCCTCATCTTCGACTCCAAGTACGACGACTACCGCGGCGTCGTCGTCTACGTCCGCGTCATGAACGGCGTCCTCACCCGCGGCCAAAAGATCCGCATGATGGGCAAGAACACCATCTACACCATCAACGACCTCGGCAAATTCATGCCCAAAGCCAAGGCCGTCCCACAGATCGGCACCGGCGAGGTCGGCTTCATCATCGCCAACATCAAAACCATCCAGGACGTCACCATCGGCGACACCGTCACCGACTCCGCCAATCCCGCCCCCGAACCCCTCCAGGGTTATCGCGAACCCAAGCAGATGGTCTTCTGCGACTTCTACCCCGGCAACAACACCGAATACACCCAACTCCGCGAAGCACTCGAAAAACTCCGCCTCAATGACTCCTCCTTCACCTTCGAACCCGAAACCTCCGATGCCCTCGGCTTCGGCTTCCGCTGCGGCTTCCTTGGACTCCTCCACATGGAAATCGTTCAGGAACGCCTTGAACGCGAACACAAAATCGAAGTCATCCAGACCGCTCCCACCGTCCCCTACGAAATTGTCCTCAACGACGGCACGGTCAAGATGATCGACTCCGCCTCCGAACTCCCCGACCCCTCCAAGCTCAGCGAAATCCGCGAGCCCATGATCCGCGCCAACATTATCGTCCCCGCCAAAAACATCGGCGATGTCACCCAGCTCTGCATCGATCGCCGCGGCCTCTACATGAAGACCGACTACATCACCCCAGACCGCGTCATCCTCCAGTACGAAATCCCCCTCGCCGAAGTCATCTTCGACTTCTTCGACAAACTCAAAACCTGCACCCAGGGCTACGGCACCCTCGACTACGACCTCATCGGCTTCCACGCCGACGAACTCGTCAAGATGGACATCCTTGTCGCCGGCGACAAAATCTCCGCTCTGTCCCTCATCGTCCACCGCTCCAAAGCCGAACAGCGGGGCCGGGCCATCATCAAAAAACTCAAACAGGAAATCGACCGCCACCTCTTCGAAGTCGCCCTCCAGGCCTCCATCGGCTCCCGCGTCATCGCCCGCGAAACCATCAGCGCCCTCCGCAAAGACGTCACCAGCAAATGCTACGGCGGCGACATCTCCCGTAAACGCAAGCTCCTCGAAAAGCAGAAAGAAGGCAAAAAGCGCATGAAACAAGTCGGCCGCGTCGAGATCCCCCAGGAAGCCTTCATGAGCATCCTCGAACCCGGCGACTGAAACGTAGCATGGGCGTCCCGCCCATGTCGCATCTTGGAGATCACATGCCCATCGAAAAGAAACCCTTCGGCGCCACCAAGGAGGGCCACCCCGTTGACGCCTACACCCTCACCAACGGAAACCTCTCCGCCACCATCCTCACCTTCGGCGGCACGATCACCGAACTGATTGTGCCCGACAAAACCGGTACCCCAGGCGACGTCGTGCTTGGATTCGACAGCGTCTCCGACTACGAAAAACCCGGCCCCTACTTCGGCTCCCTCATCGGCCGCGTCGGCAATCGCATCGCCAAGGGTCGCTTTACGCTCGATGGCAAAACCTATTCGCTCGCCACCAACAACGGCCCCAACCATCTCCACGGCGGACTCGTCGGACACGACAAACGCATCTGGACCGCCCACCCCAGCGAAACCCCCGTCGGCCCGGCGCTCAAACTCTCCCTGCATGATGCCGCCGGAACCGAGGGATACCCCGGCAATGTGCAGGTCGAAGTCACGTACACCCTGACGCGCGACACGCTCCGCATTCACTACTCCGCCGTCACTGACGCTCCCACCCCGATCAACCTCACCAACCACACCTATTTCAATCTCAAGGATGCCGGCAAATCGGACATCCTCGGCCACACGCTGCAGGTCAACGCCGATGCCTTCACACCCGTCGACAACACCCTCATACCCACCGGCGAAATCGCCGCCATCAAAGGCACGGCAATCGACTTCACATCACCCAAGCCGATCGGCAAAGACCTGCTTGCCATGCACGCCGCGCCTGGAGACCCACCGGGCTACGACCACAACATCATCCTGCGCGGCCCAAAAGGACAACTCGCCCACTGCGCCACGGCAACCGAGCCGGCGACCGGCCGCAAACTCGAAGTCTGGACCACTGAGCCGGGCGTGCAGTTCTACACCGGCAACTTCCTCAATGGCATCCTTGGGAAGCATGGCACGATTTATCAACGCCATCACGGATTCTGCCTTGAGACGCAGCATTTCCCCGATTCCGTGAATCACCCGCATTTTCCGAGCACGATTCTAAAACCCGGCCAGAAATACTTGTCCACCACGGAGTTCCGTTTCGGGATCGCCTGATATTCGACGCGTATGATGAGGTGTCTTGTTCTCAGGAGCCCTCATGATCCCCGGGATAAGCAAACCGCCGATCAGTCATCGCCGCAAGGCCGTCGCCATCATGATTGCCGGTAGCGCCGATTTTCTGCAGATCATTCTTTTTCCGTTCTTCGGAATCAGCTATCTCTTCGATGATGCGATCGATTTCGCGGCAGCCATACTCCTGACGGCAGTCTGTGGCTTCAAGTGGCAATTCATTCTTGCGTTCGCCGCCGAACTGGTGCCTGGGCTCGACTTGTTGCCAACCTGGAGCGCCGTCGCCCTGCTCATCCCATCCATCCCGGATCAGTCCGAGCTGACCGCTTCGGGCGGTACGACCGCTGCCAGGAAGTATCCGGTAATCGAAGGCACTGCAGTCGTGATTCCGCCGGTACAACAGCCGAAACCCCCGCCCTTCCCAACCACACCTTCACCATAAAGGCGAACGTCCCATAAGAAGCTCTTTCATTCGCATTCACACATTCTACATTCGAGATATTGATCCAACTTCTGAATTTCCTTTGGCATACAGCCTCGCTGAGGCATACCATAATCGGGTAAGCCAACATATCTCCGGAGCCTTCCTCATGGCCAGCATTCTGCCTTTGCCGCCCGGCGTGGTAGGTGAGTTCGTGGGACGGGCTCACGCGGATCTTTCGCGCGTGACCGAGCTCCTCAACGCCTATCCCACACTCCTCCATGCATCCTGGGATTGGGGCAACGGCGACTGGGAAACAGCGCTCGGCGCTGCCGCCCACTCCGGCAGGAAAGAAATCGTCGAGTTCCTCCTGCAGCGCGGCGCCCGCATCG
Source organism: Phycisphaerae bacterium (assembly GCA_035524355.1). Taxonomy (GTDB): domain Bacteria; phylum Planctomycetota; class Phycisphaerae; order WQYP01; family WQYP01; genus DATKPA01. The sequence goes on from DATKPA010000002.1 coordinate 3,985, forward strand.
ATATCTTCGCCGCCGCGTTTCTTGGCAAGCTGAACGTGATTAAAGCGATTATTCACGAGACGCCCGATGCGCTCTACGCACCCGGCCCCCACGGCCTCCCCCTGATTGAATTCGCCAAAAAGGGCGGCCATCACGAGGTGATCGCCTATCTGAACGGCCTCCTGCACCCGGAGCAGAAGCGCACCGCGCTGAAGTCGAAATCGAAGCCCTCAAAGCCTTCGAGAACAGCCAAACCGAAGCGCCGCAAAGCCGCCTGACGCTCCATTTGTAAACCCGAACCGTTCTGCCGATGATGCACGCTCCCCGCAGACGCGGAATTTGGAGTGCACCATGGCCTATTGGCTGCTCAAAACCGAGCCCGGCACGTATTGCTTTGACGATCTTGTACGCGAGAAGACCACGACCTGGAACGGTATCAGCAATGCCGCAGCATTGAAGCATTTGCGCTCGGCGAAAGTGGGCGATCACGTCTTCGTCTACCACACTGGCGACGAAAAGCAGATTGTCGGCACGGCGACGGTCGTGAAGGCCGCCTATCCGGATCCCGCCGAAAACGACGATAAACTGGTGGTGATCGATCTCCGCGCCGGCAAGCCATTGAAGAAGCCCGTGACGCTCGCGCAGATCAAGGCGGATCGGCGGCTGGCGGGATGGGACCTCGTCCGAATCGGCCGTCTCTCAGTGGTTCCCACATCACCCGAGCAGTGGAATGCGGTGATGGAACTCGCCGGCGTCAGTTGAGGATGTGATGCGCATCGCCTTCTTTACCCATCAGTTTCCCGGCATTCGCATGGGAGGTCTGGGATCCTACACCGTCGCCGCGGCGCGCGCGCTGGCGGATGCCGGGCACGATGTGCATATTTTCACGTTCCCGCTTCCGGACGATGTGCAGCGGCAATTTGCCGAGGACTCGGGTCACAAGATCACGCTGCATGCAGTGCCGGATCTCGCGACGCGCGTCGCCGGCGGAGCGGTTTCGGCTGAATTGGCGGCGGCTGTTCAGGCGGGGGGCGAGGCGATTTATCGACTCGCGATGGGAGCGCTGCTGAGTGATGCCCTGCTGGCGGATCACGCGGCAAAGCCATTCGACGTCGTCGAAGCGCCTGAGTGCGAAGGTCTCACCGTGCCGTTGATGCTCTCGCTTCGACAAGCCGGAGCGCATGAAGCAAAGCCGTTGGCGATTGTCACGCAGATTCATTCGGGCGCAGCGATCAGCCGCGACGGCAATCAGCAGGAGCGCACGCCTGCGGACCTGGCGATTGATGCGCTCGAGGCGGCTGCAATTTCCCTGGCCGATGGCGTCGTCGCGATGACCCAGTTCGTGGTACGGGAGACGCGACGCACGTTGGACATGACCCGCGACGTGGAGTTGATTCCGCTTGCCGTGCCGCTGGAGAAGGACTTCCCCCCCCCACCGGCAGATGGGCCGGTGTTATTCGTGGGACGGTTGGAACGGCTGAAGGGCGTCGACACGATTGTCCGGGCGGCGGCGCAGTTTTTGAATTCGTCTCCCGGCGCAAAATTACGTTTCGTGGGGCCTGACACGCCAACCGCGCCGAAAACAGGTGACAGCGGCGAGACCTCGATGCGCGCATGGATGCTGCGTCAGATTCCCGAAGAGTTGCAATCGCGCGTCGAGTTCACTGGCGAATTGCCGCCGCGCGAAGTGACGGCGCAGATCCGACAGTCGCGGTTCCTCGTGCTGCCGAGCGTGGTGGAAAATTTTTCGCTGGTGGCGGCACAGGGAATCGGCATGGGGCGGACATGCGTTTTCAGCAGCGACATCGGAACCGTCGAAATCTACGGCGAGACGGGCGTCGCGTTTCCCAAGGGCGACGCGGGCATGCTTGCAACGGCAATGAGCGCATTGTGGAATGACGCCGCGCGCATCGAGCGGCTTTCGCGCGGCGCGTGGGAGCGCGCCCATCAATTGTTTAACCAGACTTCGGTAACGGCGAAGCAGATTTCCTTCTATGAGCGTGCCATCGCGGCGGCAGCGCAGGGAAGGCCGGATCTCTCCACAATTCCGCCGCTCTTTGCCACAGCGCTGATCGAACCGCTCGTCGCGATGACCCGCTTCGCCTGCGGCATCAACAACGCCGTGCTTACGCCGGGGCAGCGTTTGCTGGCGATCATGGAACAGATCGCGCGCCAGCAGGGCACACCACACGCTCGTGTGCTCCTGTACGGAGCGGGCCGGCACAGCACGCGGCTTTTGACGGAAAAACACCTCTGGACGAAGGCCGGGCACGAAGTCGTCGGGTTCATCGATGATGGGGCACGCTGGGCCAACGGCGGAACTCATCTCGGCTTGCCGGTGATGTCGAAGCAGGTGCTGCTGGCTGGAAACGATGCCGCCCCGATCCCTTCGATCGTTCTGTCGACCGATACGTTTGAAGACCAATTCTGGCAACAGACGCAGATCTTCCGCGAGCGCGGCGTCGACGTCTTCCGCCTCTATGCGTCCTGAATGCCCAGCGCCTTCTTCCATGTACCGATCGATCTGCGCTCCTGCCAGCGCCCATCTTCACGCCACTGCAACCCCTGCAGGAACCCGGCGCGAAAGGCGAACCGTTTGAGCGGGACGTGCATCTGGTAGAGCGCCATTACGAGCCGATCGCGTTCATTACCCATCCCGAGTGCAGTCGCCGGCAGACTATTCCATTCCTGCATGCGTTTGTAAATCCAGCCGTGCATCGCACGATCCAACGTGAGCCAGCTTTGAAACTGCGCAGTGAGAGCATCCAGGTCATCCGTGCCGTGGAGTTGTTTGAAGACGACCGGGTTTTGCGCGTGAAGGACAGGCGACATCACGCCGAGCAATTCCTCGCGCTGGAGGTAATCGTCGAAGGTCATCGGATGGCGATGAACGACCGCGGCGGCGGGCTCAAAATAGACGTTGGGCGAATGACCCATCAGGCGAAAGGCCAGATCGAGATCTTCAAAACCGTACGGCCGGAACTGTGAGTTGAAAAACCGGATTCGCTCCAGATCCTCGTAGCGGACGGAAACGTTCAGGTTCCAGGCATGGCGAAAATCGCAGCAATCTCCACCGCGCAGACCGCGGTAGAAGAAGATCATCGGAGACTCTTCCTTGAGAACGTCGAAGACGGTTGGATTGGACGAGGCTTCGTACGGCGACGCCCCGAGCACCATCGAATTCGCCGGCAGCGACAGCAGGCGGCGGACGTGCGCCTGAACAAATTCGGAATGCGGCCGCGTATCGGCATTGGCAAAGATCACCACATCAGCGGGCCGATCCCGGAGCAGAAGATTCTTCGCCTCGGAAATGCCGACCCGCGGCGAACTCACTGACTGGAAGGTAATCCGGGGATTCGAAACCCTCGTGAGCGACGGCACAACCACGCCATCCCCGCAGAGGCGTACCTCCAGTTGCGTGCCGTCGTCAAGCCTTTGCGCGGCAAACCCCTCCAGGGCCCACGCCAGCACCGCAGAGTCACCACGGAAAGGAATGATCACCGCAATCCGCATCGAGCCGGAACCTCATTTGCACAGCTGCTAAGCATACTATCGGCCAGCGGGCGCCGCCTTCTCCCGTCCGTCTCAGCCCGGATATCTTCTCAAGCCGTAACCAGCGCAGCAAAAATGACAACGGCCATCCTTTCGGATGGCCGTCATCATAAATCTGGCACTCACCTACTCTCGCACTGTTGAGCACTACCATCGGCCGTCAGAGCTTCACGGTGCTGTTCGGAATGGGAAGCGGTGTTACCCCTGACGTAAGCGCACCAGAAAACCAAATTTGATCGTGTCCGATCAAACTCAGTGATATTCACTTGTCACCACCGACTCGGCGAAATTTGCCGGGCCTTTGGCACATGAAGATTGCGTGATGGGCAGACGAAGTTTCACATTCCGCTGTTGATGGTTAATGAGCACAATTAGTTACTCATTGGTAGCACTTGTCACTCGGATCGGGAGGCGTTCATCGGGTTCTTTCGAAACCGGAGAACGGTCCATGATCAAAGTGGTCAAGCCAGTCGCCTGTTAGTACCGGTCAGCTGAACACATTACTGTGCTTACACTTCCGGCCTATCAACCAGCTAGTCTAGCTGGAGGCTGGTGGGGATGACTCATCTTGAAGGAGGTTTCACGCTTAGATGCTTTCAGCGTTTATCCTGTCCGGACATAGCTACTCTACTGTGCCCCGAGCGGGGCAATAGATATACCAGGGGTCCGTCCAACCTAATCCTCTCGTACTAGGGTTGAGTCTTCTTCAATCATCCTGCGCCCACGGCAGATAGGGACCGACCTGGCTCACGCCGGTCTGAACCCAGCTCGCGTACCGCTTTAATTGGCGAACAGCCAAACCCTTGGGACCGCCTTCAGCCCCAGGATGCGATGGGCCGACATCGAGGTGCCAAACCGCGCCGCCGCTATGGACGCTCGGGCGCGATCAGCCTGTTATCCCCAGAGTACCTTATATCTGTTGAGCGATGACCCGTCCATTAGGAATCACCGGATCACTTGGTCCTGCTTTCGCATCTGCTTGTCATATCCGACTCGCAGTTAAGCTGGCTTATGGCCATGCCCTTACAGTGCGGTTTCCAATCGCACTAAGCCAACCTTAGAACTCCTCCGTTACAGTTTAGGAGGAGACCGCCCCAGTCAAACTGCCCACCTAACAGTGTCTCACGACCGGATTCACGGTTCGTGGTTAGATCTCAAATGTAATAAGGGTGGTATTTCACCGGTGACTCCCTCAAGGCCGAAACCTTGAGATCAACGCCTCCCACCTATCCTACGCATACAACACCTGGGATCACTATCAGGCTACAGTAAAGGTTCATGGGGTCTTTCCGTCTTGCCGCGGGACTGTGGTATCTTCACCACAACTCCAATTTCACCGAGTCTCCCTTTGAGACACTGGTCCAGTGATTACGCCATTCATGCGCGTCAGAACTTACCTGACAAGGAACTTCGCTACCTTAGGACCGTCATAGTTACGGCCGCCTTTTATCGGGGCTTC
>DATKPA010000003.1:0-39589 GCA_035524355.1 Phycisphaerae bacterium
GCATCTCGATCGCCTGCGCCCCATCCGGCGCCGTGTCGACCGCATACCCCTCCAGCTTCAAAAACTCCGACAGCGAATTGACGATCAGTGGATCATCATCCACCAGCAGCAACCGCGCCGCCCCCCCCCCCGCCTGCCCCACATCCTGCGTCTTCGTCTCTTCATGCGTCGTCGTCATGCGCCTCTTTCCCGATTATTGATCATCACAATTCAACGTCTCACTCAACCAATGTGCACGCGACAACGCTTGCGTCGTCGCGATCCATGCCCGCTCGGCGGGCGGCGTCCGCATTATTTTCCACGCGCCGGCAACAAAATCGTCGCCACGCACCCCGCCCCCTCCCGATTCTCCAGCGTCAGCGTCCCATCCATCGACAGCACTAGCTCCCGCGATATCGCCAGCCCCAGCCCCAGCCCCGACCCCTTCGACTTCGTCGTCACAAACGCCCCAAACAAATTCGGCAGCAATTCCGCCGGAACCCCCGGTCCCGAATCCTCAACACGAATCACCAGCCTCTCCCCTCCAAGCCCAGCGATTGAATCCCTGGGCACCTCGCCCCGCTGCAAACTCACCGTCAGACGCACGTTCCCCCCCTCCGGCGAAGCCTCCACCGCATTCTTCATCAAATTCGAAAGCACCTGCGAAAGCCGCAGGTCATACGCCGGCACAACCGACTCCGGCAGCAGATTCTTCACGATCAGCGTCACCCGCTTCTGCTCCGCCTGCGCCGCCGCCGTCCGAATCGCCCCCGCCACCAGATCCGCCAGCGGCGTCGCCGTCGAACGATTCAGTATGTCGTTCGTCTCACGCCCAATATCCATCAGCTCCCGCAAAACCTCCGTCATCCGCTGCAGCCCGAACTGCGCATCCGCCAGGTACCGCTCAATGTCGCCGTAATCCCCCGACTTCGCCTTCCGCTGCGCCAGCGACACAAACCGCAGCACCGCATCCAGCGGATTGTTCAATTCGTGCGCCATCTTCGCCGCCAGCTTCGAAACCGCGGGCCCCGTCTGGGCGTCCGGCGCTTCCTGTATCGATGTCTGTGACATGCCGCCCTTCGTTGCAAATTCCCAACACGAATCACACGTGTTGTCTTGATACAACATCGGTCAGGAGCCCGTCGCGGCAAAACAACATTTTCCCCCGATAACGTGGTGCCGATAACAATTGCCCTGTCAGCCACGCCAGTACTTCCCCGCCGCACCCTGTTGCCCCCACGCCTCGAAACTGGAATGGATGACTACCGCCGCCGTTGTTCCCCAAGTGCGTAGTTGTACACCCAGATTAACGACAGCGAGAGGACGGAAAGCAACATCACCGCCGGTATCGCCTGCGCGAAATTGTCGTATTCCGCATCTATATAGATCAGGATCGGCAGCGTCTCCTTCCCCGGTTGCCACGTGTACACCATCATCGTCGCCCCGAATTCCCCCAGCGCCCGCGCAAACGCCAGGATCGCTCCCGCAAAAACCCCACGCGCCGCCATCGGCAAACTCACCCGGAAGAACAACTGCCGCCGCGTCGCTCCAAACAGCAGCGCCACATCCTCCAACTCCCGATCCACCCCGCTGAACGCCGCCCGCGCCGGAATGTATAACAGCGGCACCGCCACAATCGCCGCCGCCAGAACCGCCGCCTCCACCCGCATGAACATCGAATAATGAAACCACTGGTACAGCCACCCGCCAATCACCCCCCGCGTCCCCAGCGTCACCAGCAGCAGATACCCCACCACAGTAGGGGGGAGTACCAGCGGCAGCATGATCACCGCCTCCACAATCGACCGCCCCCAGAACGCATGCCGCGACATGAAGAACGAAAGCGGTATCGCCAGCAGCGCCGCCAAGCACGTCGCCAGCACCGCAATCCCCAGAGAAAGTAACGTCGCGTGAATCACCGGCAGCTCACGGTTTCCTCTCCGGCGCCGGCGGCTGGAACCCGCGCGCTGCGAGAATCTTCTGCCCCGCCTCAGAACTCAGGAAATCGAGAAACTCCTGCGCCCCCGCCGCGTGATCGCTCCCCGCCACCACCGCCGCAGGATACTCGACACGCGGACAATCCTTCGCATCCGCCGTCACCGCAACCTTCACCTGCCCCCCCGATTCCTTCGCATCCGTCGCATACACAATCCCCGCATCCACTTCCCCGCGCTCCACGTACGTCAGCACCTGCCGCACGTTCTCCCCATACACCAGTTTCCCGCGCACCGCCTCCGCCAGTTTCAGATTCGTCAGCAGCGTGATCGCATACGCCCCCGCCGGCACTGTCCGCCGCTCCCCGATCGCAATCCTCCTGCACCCCGGATCCGCCAACTGCGTAAACTGCGTCGGCACAAACGCCGCCCCCGCCGGCACCACCAGCACCAGCGCATTCGCCGCAATGTCCCGCCGGCTCTTCGCATCGATCAGCTTGTCCGCCTGCAAATCATCCATCTGCTGCTCCGCCGCGGAAACAAACAGATCGATATTCCGGCTGTTCCGAACCTGCGCCGACAGCGCCCCCGACGACCCAAACGCAAACTGCACCTCGTCACCACCCGCCTTCTGGTAAGCCTCCGCCGCGTCCGTCAACGCCTCCTTCATCGAAATCGCCGCCGCCACCCGGATCTCCTCCGCGCCCGCCGCCGCAGTCATGCACACGCACGCAATGACCGCAAATATTTTTCTCATGACACTCTCCATCGCGACTGCAACGCTGTATAGAAGTGTATATAACGAACCGCAAAAAAACTATTCCTTCCTCCGCGTCCCCGCCTGAAAATCCCGCCCCGCCTCGTCCAACGCATGCTCCACCTGCAACTGCACCTCCCGATACGCCGCCAGCACCGCCCGCCCATACTCCGTCAGCACCGTCCCCCCGCCGCGCTTCCCTCCCGCCGCCGTCTCCACCAATGGCCCTTCCCACCCCTTGTTCAACCCATCCACCAGCAGCCACGCCCGCCGATACGCATACCGCAGCCGCCGCGCCGCCTCCGACAAGCTCCCGCACGCCTCAATCTGCTCCAGCAGATCCGCCCCCGCCTCCGTCAATATCGCCGTGCTCCCCTCCGACTCCACCCACACCCGCGCGCGCAGCCGCCGCTCCCCCCCGCCCGCCCCTCGTCCCGCTGCTCTCTGACCGCTCTTCCCCACGCTCATTCATCCGTCGAAATAATCACTTCCGTCGCCTTGATCACCGCCACCGCCGTCCCGCCCTTCTTCAGCTTCAGCCGTTTCGCCGACGACGCACTGATCAGCGACACAATCTGATGCCCCCCGCCAATATCAATCACCACCTCCGCCATCACCGCTCCCCCCTTGATCGACACAATCTTCCCCGCAAACTGATTGCGTGCACTGAGCATGAGTTCTCCTTCTTCATCACACCGCCGCATCATACCCCACAAATCAGTTGCCAGCCCCCGTGAATTGGTTACGCTACCGCCCCAGTGGCAATAGCTATCCGCTCGCGCCGCTTCTCACTCTGTACGCCACCAGGCCGTTTCACAAATCCAATATGCTTTCGTGTTTTTCGTGACCATTGTTCCGTCCGCCAGGCAGCCCCAGACGCCCCCAACCCCGGAGCCCCCATGCCCCACAAACTCCTCCAACTCGACGCCCGCCGCATCACCGGCTGGGGCACCTTCCACGACCTCTTCTCCCAGCTCTTCGGCCTCCCCCCCAACTACCCGCGTACCATGAACGCCTGGATGAACGCACTCTTCTCCCTCGACGACCCCGCCAAAGCCCTCACCTCTCTTCAGGTCTCTCCCGGCTCCATGCTCATCCTTCAACTCGACAACGTCGACGAATTTGCCGAAAAATGCCGCCCCCAATACGACGCCATCATCGAATGCATCGCCATGGTCAACCTCCGCCGCCTTGAAGCCGGCGCCCAACCGATAGTCGCCCTCGCCTATTTCAAAAACTGAGCGCCCCTTCAATCCCCGCTGCGTTACAATTCACTTATGCCCCGCCTCTCCGCAAAAGATCTCCTCCACGAAGCCCTCGCCCTCGACGCCGCCGGTAAAGAAAAACTCGCCATCCCCCTCTACCGCCGCGCCATCACCGCAAAACTCCCACGCCCCGACCTCCACACCGCCCTCATCGGCCTCGGCTCCTCCCTCCACACCGTCGGCCAACCCCAATCCGCCATCCGCACCCTCCGCAAAGCCCGCACCCTCTTCCCCCACGACCCCGCCATCCTCCTCTTCCTCGCCCTCGCCCACGCCGCCGCCGGCCAACACAAACTCGCCCTCCGCCAGCTCGCCGACGCCTACCTCAAAGAATCCACCCATTCCTCTCTCCCCCTATACCGCAAAACCCTCCTCCGCAAATACCACGCGGTCCGCTGACGAGCTCCCTTACCTCTCCCGCCCCCACTTCACCCGCACCCGATCCATGTACCCCTGCAAATGCTTCCCCGGGCACTCCGTCTGCCGCAACTCCCGATGTGTATACACCTGCCCCAACTCAATCCCATACAACCCGCGCAAAAACGGAATAAACGTCGCCAGCGACCACAACTGCGCCGCCGCCGGCATCTGCACATCAAAGTTCCCCAGCAGACAAATCCCCAGATTATGCGCATTGTGATCCTTAGCATGCGCCCCCTGGTACACCAGCGGCCGCGCCTGCCACACCCGCCCCGCGCGATCGATCACAAAATGATACGCAATATCCGCCCATCCCCGATCCGTCGTCTTCCCCCCCGAATGGAACTCCCGAATATTCTCCAGATCATCCGTCGTCGGCTTCCACGCATCCGTGCTCAGATTCCACCCCGTGTGATGTACCGTCACCCGCGAAATCCCATTCATCAACTGCATCTGATGGAAGTTCGGCCGATGCGTTGTCCAATCTCTTCGCGGTATCACCAGCACCGGGCAGTCCGCCGCCGTCGCAATCGGGTTCCCCTGCGCATCCGGAAAGAGCGTCGCCCCCAGATCCGGCGCCGGCCCCGAAGCGGCAGTAGTCGCAGCCCCCTCAGTCGCAGGTGCCGAAGCCGCCAAAGTCGTGGCATGACCCGTTGTCACAATCGGCTTCGAAGCCGCGGTCGCCACCCTCTCCTTCCCCTTCTCCGGCTGACAACTCACCTGGCTGAGCGCCGCCCCGCCCGCCCCCGCCACCAACGCCAAAAACGCCCGCCGGCTCAACCGAAATCCCCCGCCCGACGGCGTTTTCTCACCCGAAGCGTCGCACTGGTCACACATGAAGGCATCCTTGATCGCGGCCGAGTAATATACATCGTGAGTCGTCCGCGCGGACGTCCAAAATTCATTCTCCTCACATTTGCGAGTTCATCCGTGGGCCGACGCCATAACGAATCCAACCGCCGCTACCACGACCGCGTCGCCTCCCGCTACGACTCGATTTACGACGATGCGTACTGGGAATTTCACGATCGGGTGACGTGGAACCACATCAAGCCGTTCCTCCCGCGCGACCTCTCCGCACCCGTCATGGATCTCGGCACGGGGACGGGGAAGTGGGGCCTGAAACTGCTGAAGGCGGGCTATCCGACGACGTTCACGGACCTTTCGAACAACATGCTCATGGAGGTGCGCAAGAAGCTGGAAGAATGGTCGGAGAAGCCGGATCTCGCGGGCAAAGCCGCCAAGGCCACCGTTCAGCAGGCCGACGCCGTCGATCTCCGCGCCTTCCCCGAAGCTCACTTCGAACTCGTCGTCGCGATGGGGGATGTCGTCTCGATCTGCTCTGACCCCGCCAAATGCCTCTCCGAAGTCCACCGCCTCCTCAAGCCCGGCGCCATCTTCGTCTTCACCGTCGACAACCATCTCGCCGCCATCGACCACTTCATCCACGCCGGCAATCTCGAAGCGCTCGCATCCTTCATCAAGACCGGCAAAACCGAATGGCTCACCAAGAACGTCGAAGAACGCTTCAACGTCCGCATGTTCACCCCCCAGCAGATCGAATCCCTCACCCGGGCGCGCGGATTCGAAATCATCTCCCGCATCGGAAAAACCGTCATCCCCGCCCGCCAGAACCGCAAAATATTGGAAACCGACGACGCCGTCGAAACCCTCGTCGAGCTCGAAGCAATCCTCCAGCGCGACCCAGCCAGCGCCGGCCGCGCCAGCCACCTGCAAATCGCCGCCCGACGCCTCTAGCCCCGCCCCCTCAATGTACCACCGTCCGCGACCCCGCGATCAACGGCTTCACCAGCGGCAACACGCAATCCACCATCTGCTCCTCGTTCATCATCCCCGAGTTCAGGGCGATGTGGAACAGCTCCGGCGCCAGTTGCTTGTTCGGCCAGTACTTCCGGAAAAACGCATCCCGCTCCGCATCCATGATCTCGATCTCGCGCCGCGCCTGCTTCTCGGTGATGTTCCGGGACTTGACCTCCCATTGCACCCGCGCCTCCAGCGGCGCCACCACTCGAATATGGATCCCGCCCGGCATGTTATGGGTGATGAAAACGCCGCCCAGCCCCACCAGCACCACGTACCCGCCCTGCGCCAACGCCCGAATCGTCTGCGCCGCCCGCCGCACGATCGCCAGTTCCCCTGGAACACGCGAATCCGTGTGCCCCAATCCACGGAAAAACTCCTCAAGCCACGTGTGACTCGAACGCTCCAGAGATTCAATCAGCTCCGTCGACAGATGATGATCGCGACCGATCCTTTCCACCAGTTCCCGATCGAAGCTCTGCCACGGCTGCGCGCCGCTCGTAGAATCCTCGACCGACATCGACGAGTGCGCCAGCCGATTCAGACGTTCGACCAGCCCGCGGGCCAGCGTATGTCCGCCCGCCCCCGCCTGCCGGCTGATGGTGATAAATGGTCTAGTGGAAACCTCTTCCCCGTGGGATTCGAACACGCCGCCCCGCGTGCGCAGCGCCCCAATCAACTGCCGAAGGTCCGGTCCCTTGCCAAGTACCATGGGACACCTCCTTGGCGCGACGCTCTGACCTGCATCGCCCGCCACATTCAGTATAGGCCGGATTAAGCCGCTTACAAAAAGAAAGTGCGATGAAGAGCGGATTGTCTAGGGATTTTACTTATGCCGCAGCAAGCGCCCGAGAAAATGACTGATCGCATGACGGAACGTCGCCAGCCGCAGCCGGCTCTGCAATTGCCGAAGCTGCGGGTCATCCGGAGCGATATCCAGTGCTTCCCCCAGCCACGCCTTTGCCCGCGTGAAGTCCCGCTTCGACATATACGCCATCGCCAGATTGTGCATTGCGAGCATGTACTTGGGCTGAATGCGAAGCGCCGCCTTCGCGTGCTCGATCCCCTCGTCCGTCCGCCCCTCCAGCAGCAGGCTCACCGCCAGATTGTGCCGCGCCGCGGCGTGCCGCGGGTTCGCCGACAGCACCCGGTTGAACGCCACCTCCGCGGAGCCGAGCTGGCTGATGTCCATGAACAGGTTGCCCAGTTCGAGCAGCGTCTCCTCATCGTTGGTCTGCTGCGCGAGCTCGCAGTTCGCGTGGAACAGCGCTTCGGAATGATCATTCCGCCGATGATAGATCTGCGCCAGCTTCAGATGCGCTCCCGGAAACGTGCGATCGTTCCGCAGCACCCGCCGGAACGCCTCGAGCGCCTCGGCAAAATCCTCGTCCTGCATCGCCAGTTGACCCAAGTGGAAATGCGCTGTGCATTCCTCCGGAGACAGTTCCAGCACCTGGCGGAATTTTTCGCCCGCCGCCACGTAGTCCCCCATCTCCACCAGCAGTTCCCCCAGGTCGAGCATGATGTCGATGTCCCCCGGATTCGACCGCAGCTCCTCGATAAAATGCTTCCGCGCCTCGGGCAACTGCCCCTTCGCCCAGTAGGCGTCGGCGATCCGCGCATGCACCTGCGGATGCTCCGGCTCAATCTCCGTCACCTGCTGCCAGCACCACAAAGCCCGGTCGTACTGACCCCGCGCAAACAGCGAATGCCCCACGTTGTAGTAGCACAGCGGACACCGGTCCTTGTACTGCCGCGCCATGAAAAACATTTCCTCCGCCTTCTCGTGGTCCCCCTTCTCGGCGTACGAAATGATGCGGTTGCAGTACGACGACTCAAACGTCGGATCGATCGACTCGACCTTCTCAAAATACCTGATCGCTTCGTCAAACTTCCCCGCCCGGTTGCAGTCGTATCCGATCGCATTCAGGATCTCGACGTCCTCCGGCACAATCTCCAGAGCGCGCCGATACGCGGAAATCGCCTCGCTGAAGCGATCCATCGCGTCGTAAGTCAATCCGAGATTGAAGTACCAGGACCCGTTGTACGGATTGATGGCAATGGCGGCCTGGAGCTCACTGAGCGCTTCTTCCCACCGCCCACGCTCATAGAGCTCGTGCGCATTCTCCACGCGTTGTTCTGCTTCATCCCATTCTGTCATGCTGGCGAATCTCCGGGAACGAGTCTTCCGATGCTAACAAACGGGGGGGCTCAAGGGAAGAGCCGGAGATTCCTCCGACCACCGCGCGCGGGCTCCTGCAAAGAACACCTGCCCCTCAACAGGTATCGCATATTCCCGCAGCCGCACTCCATTTCTCCTGCACCGTCCCTCCCTTGAACCATGTTACGCGCTCTTCGGCACTGAGGTTGCGCTACGGCTCCGGAACGGCGAGGCCGACAAACCTCGCGGGCAAAATGACGTTCTTGAACCTTAACCCAGCCACCGGCCCTGTCGGCCCCTCGGACAAAAAGGAGCGGAATTGTGGGAAATAAGCGCGGATTTTCTTCCATGGACAAACAGAAGCAAAGAGAAATTGCCAGCAAGGGCGGAAAGGCCGCCCATCAGAAAGGCACCGCTCATGAGTTCACCCCTGAAGAGGCCCGCATCGCCGGTCGAAAAGGCGGTGCGGCTTCGCGTGCGCGGCGAACCACGGGCAACGCGATGGAGAGCGCCGGCGGTGAGCAACGCCCTGCCGCAACCCCGGAACCCGAAACGCAAAACGGCGCGGAACCCCCGGCCATGCAATAGCCGATCCCCCGGCGATGCGCCTTCCAGCCGAATCGTTCCGGCTCGCTGATTCCGAGCTGATGCGCCACTTGCCGGCGATTCTCAACGCCGACGCGGGGCGATTGGCCTTTCCCGCTATCCCCCCGCGGATTCCCCTTGCCAGCGAGCCTCGCCCTCGTAAACCTCCTTCTTCCAGATCGGAATCGCTTTTTTCAATTCGTCGATCAGGAAGCGGCAGGACTCAAACGCCTCCGCGCGATGCGGACAGCTCACCGCAATCACCACGCTCGCCTCGCCCACCGCCACCGCCCCGGTCCGATGCCACACCACGGCCCGCGCGATCGGCCAGCGCTCGCGCGCCCGTTGCACCAGCTTCTCCATCTGCGCCAGCGCCATCTCCGGATACGCCTCGTAATCGAGTCGCAGAAGCGCCCCCCGCCCCCCGTCCTGCGGATCGCTCTCCGCCCGCGTCGTTCCGACGAACAGATCAATTCCCCCCGCTTCGGCGCAGCTCACCGCAGCCACCGCCGCGCCTGCATCCAGCGGCTCATTCACCAGGCGGATACTGTCTTTCTCCGGCTCTGCCATCGCGAGCTCCTTCCTATCCCCCGCTCACCGGCGGAATGATCGCCACTTCATCCCCTTCCTTCAACGGCTCTTGTTCCGACGCCGCATATTCCTGGTTCACCGCCCACATCGTTCCCCTCGGCCAGCGCAGCTTGGGGAATCGCCGCTGCAACTCCTCCCGCACGGACGCCACTCCCGCTCCACGGCTCAGGTCGAGATCCACTCGCCCGGTTCCGGCATCCTGCGCCATGACCGCAAACAATCGAACATGCACCCGCATCGAAGAATTCCAGCGCAAATTGCCGCAATGACCATCATGCGTCAGTGTATCGCCCCGCCGCAGCAACTGCCCGCAAAAAAGCAGGCGGCCCAGCCGAAGCCGGGCCGCCGCTTAAATCTAATGTACAGACTCGTCTGCGCGAACTTAGTGACGCGCCCCGGTACTCACGTCAGCGACCGGAACGAGAACCACATCAAACGGAGCGCTCGTGCCGCCGGTGTAGTTAGTGCCGACGGTATTGCCGCTGGCCGCTGTGGCATTGACGGCCACCCCGATGTTCGGAGCGTTGTTGCTGGTGCCGCCGCCAGCATAAGTAGCGTTCTGCGTGTAGATATCGTCGTTGTTCTGACCGACATCCGCACGTCGAGCGAACTCGGCGTGACCGTCAGCAAAGCCGACGTTCTGGCCATCGCGCTGGTGGTTCGGCGAGTTCCAGGCCTTCGGCTGCGAAGTGCCACCGGGATTCGGCAGACCGCCGTTAACCGTGCCCGGGGTAGACGCTGTCGGGTTCGTGCCCGAACCGTTCAACGGTGCGATGTCCGACATGATCGGCAGCGACGAATCCGTTGTATTGTGCCACCAGGGGCCGACGGTGAATGGAGCCGTACCGGTGGCGACCCACGGATAAGCAAACGAGTAGCTAAAGGTGAAGTCCGGGTTGGATCCGTTGAAGTTCTGATAGAACGCATTGTTGGTCGTGCTGGTCAGGCTTGCGGCAGTGGCCGAGCCAACCGGGTCGGACTTGCAGAGGTACTGCTTCGGCGAGGTGTAATTCTTGAGCACGATCAGCCACGCATTGGCCATGATGTTACCGGCCTGGTTCGTGGTCGAGGAGGCGGAGGCGCTGGTGTACATCGCTTGGATGGCCAGATCAGCGGTGGTGGCGGTAGTCAGAGCGGCAGCAGTTTCACCGAGCGTGGTCTGGCCGTTAGTCCAGTACAGGCCCGCGGTACCCGGTCCAATTACGGTCGGGTAGGCGTCGCCATTATCCGCCGCATATACGTTAAATGACTGCATGATGCCACGGCAATTGGCGCCGCAGGCAGAACGATTCGACAGTTCGCGCGCCTTGCCGAGCGACGGCAGAAGGATCGCGATGAGCAGCGCGATGATCGCAACGACCACCAGCAGCTCGATAAGGGTAAATCCGCGACGTTTCATTAGAACGTCCTCCACGTGAGACACTTCATCCACCGGGCAGAGGGGCTTGCCGGATTCGCGGAAGACTCTCCACAGAACGCCCGATCGGCTTCGGGCGCCCGCTGCGGACCACATCGATCCGCTATCTTCCACAGTTATGAGAAACGCATGAGTCCGCACCACGCCGAAGTTGGGTCGCACGACCCTAAACCAAGCCTTCGGAGAGCCCGGTCGGACATAGAGTAACAGCTTTGATGCCATCCTTGGGATGCTCGAGTCGGCGAGCTCAGCCGCAGCAACCGATAACGTTGCTTTCAGCCGACAGCCTCACATCGGACCTTCTCTGAGTGAGAAGGCCGCGAACCCGAGTGGGAACTCCGCCCTGTTTTGTGTGATGGATACTCCCGAACAGACAAACTCCGCCAAAACTCCGCCTGGGGATGACACACATTCGGGGGCGAATATGAATAGGAGGGCATCTTACAGAAGGGTTATAAAATCGCCCGCAATAGGTGTCATTTCACAGAATACCATTGCAACCCATGATGTCAACCATTAATCGAGGCGACTTCTCGGAATTACAGCATTTGCCCATCGCGTACGTAACCGCTTGGGAATACAAAAGCAACGATTGCACTCCCCGCCATTTCCCAGAATACCGCGGTCCCGGTTCATTCTTCGGTTTGTTGCCTAACTTGTTATTTCTTCATTGCCTTGTAACGCAGTTGAGCATCAATGAATTCCTGCAAATCGCCATCCAGAATGCGGTCCGGCTGGAACACCTCATGGCCGTTGCGGTGATCCTTTACCCGGCGATCATCCAGGACATAGGAGCGGATCTGGGAGCCGAAGGAGATTTCCCCCTTCTCGCCGTAAATCTTGGCCAGCTCAGCATCTCGCTTCGCTTCCTCCATCCGCTGGAGCTTCGCCTTGATGAGGTTCAACGCCAGCGCACGGTTCTGCACCTGCGAACGTTCCGACGTGCAGACGACCTGCAACCCCGTCGGCTTGTGGGTGACGCGAATCGCGGAGGCCACCTTATTGACGTTCTGGCCACCGGGTCCGGATGATCTCACGAATGCGATGATTTCCAGTTCGTGCTCTGGAATGTCGATGGCATCGTTCTCCCCTTCAAAGAAGGGCGTCACATCCACCGAACAGAACGAAGTGTGCCGGCGGGCGTTGGCGTCGTAGGGGGAGATTCGTACCAGCCGGTGCACGCCGACCTCGCAGTTCATCACACCGGTCGCGTAGGCCCCTTTGACGAGCAGGGTGATGGAGCGAATCCCGGCCTGTTCGCCGTCGGTGCGTTCCACTTCGGAGACGTCCCAACCCTGTTTTTCCCAGTATTTTAGATACATGCGGAAGAGCATGGAGGCCCAGTCGCAGGCTTCGGTGCCGCCGGCGCCGGCGTGGATCTGGACGTAGCAGTCGGACATGTCGTGCGGGCCGTTGTAGAGGGCCTGGAGTTCGACCTTTTCGAAGTCGCGTTCGACCTTGTACATCATGTGGTCGGCTTCATCGATGGCGGATGCATCTCCCGCTTCCACACCGAGTTGATGCATGGTCTCGACGTCTTCGAGGGCTTTTTCGACGGCCAGCAGCGGCTCGATGGAACCGCGGACGCCTTTGAGTTCGCGGATGACCTTCTGGGCCGAGTCCTGGTTGCCCCAGAAATCGGGGGCGTTCATTTTTTCTTCGAGTTCTTTGATGCGGGCTTGTTTGGCAGGGACGTCAAAGAGAGTCGCGGATGGTTTTCATCCGCGCCTTGAGTTCGGTGATGAGGGAGGGGAGGTTCTCGCGTGCCATGACATTTCCTTCTGGAGGTTGAGGATAGAGGGGAGAGCATAGCCCCGTTGGGGAGCGGTTTCAATGCGATTGGGGATGTCGATCGGCAGAGTAATGTTGCGTGAACGCTCGTTCATGCAAGCCCAAGGTCTTCGTAGAGGGCCTTGAGGGTGGCGCGGAGGCGTTTGTCGTGTGCGGGTTCGCCGGGGCAGCCGTTGAAGACGAGGGCGACGACGAGGTTGCGTTCTGGGTCGCAGAAGGCGGAGGAGGATTGGGAGCCGCCGTGGCCGAAGGTGGAGGCGGAGGCGTGTGGTCCGAACTGGTAGGGGATGGCGGAGCCGTAGTGGGAGGAGTTGAGGATGATGCCGAGGCCCCAGTCGATGGTTTGCCGGAATGTGTGGTCGAACATGCCGACTCGTTGGCGGAAGGTGAGGGCGTGGACCATGTCTTGGGAGAGGATTCGGGTGTTGTTGAGCGTGCCTCCGTTGCGGAGCATTTCGTAGAAGCGGGTCATGTCGTGGGCGGGACCGCGGATGCTGGCGGCGGGTCGTGAACGGGAGGCGGCGAGTTCGGTGTCGTAGTTGGGGATGGGTTTTGGCGGGGAGGTGGTGGTGTCGTGGAGGTAGCCGATGCGGTCGGCGTATTGGTGATATTGCTGCGGGGACATGGCGAGCCAGGTGTCGTGCATGCCGAGGGGTTGGAGGATGTGGTCGCGGATCCATTCGTTGTGAGGTTGGCCGGTGAGGCGGTTGATGATTTCGCCGAGGACGTACCAGGAGGTGTGGGCGTGGTAGCCGGCTTTGAGGCCGGGGGTCCAGTCGCGTTCGATTTTCATGGCGTAGATTTTGGCGAGGGTTTCCTCCCAGGTGGCGAAGGGGTAGGCGAGGTCCATGCCGCGGATGCCGGCGGTGTGGGTGAGGAGGTGGCGGACGGTGATCTTGTCTTTACCGTTGGCGGCGAATTCGGGGATGATCGTGGCGACTTCGTCGTCGAAGCGGAGTTTGTTTTGTTCGACGAGCATGGCGATGGCGACGGCGGTGATGGGCTTGCCGGCGGAGAGCCAGAGGAGGAGAGTGTCGGGGGTCATGGGGGTGGGGGCGGGGGCGAGGCGGGCGTTGCCGAGGGCGAGGTCGGCGACGGGTTGGCCGTCGATGAGGGCGTGGAGTTGGGCGCCGATGTGGAGGCCTTCGGTGAGGGAGGCGGAGAGGATGGCGGTGGTTTTGGGAAGGTCGAGCATGGGGTGTATGTTATACTATAGGGAGAGGTGAATCATGACTCTAACGCCGGTGAAAGAGACGCACATTTATCTGGACGAGAAGGGGGAGGCGTGGGTGAAGCGCGCGGGGGCAAAGGTGCGAGAGCTTGTCGAGATATACTACGCCTACGGCGAGGATCCGGAGGAGATAGTGAGGCAGTTTCCCCACTTGACGCTGTCGGACGTGCACGCGGCAATGATGCACTACTATGATCACCGTGCGGAGATTGATGAGACCATCAAGCGCTTGCGAGAATTGACGGAAAAAATGCAAGCGGAAACGCCGGAGGCGCCTATTACCAAGCAGCTGCGAGAATCTGGGAAACTGCCGGGATACGGCCAGTGAGTTTGCTGCTTTACATGGATGCGCAGGTCCCGCTCGAAATTACGAAAAGATTGAGAGCGGTTGGTGTCGACGTGCTGACCGCTCAAGAGGACGGCACAGACGCTCTTCCGGACGAGGAGCTTCTGGAGCGGGTGCAAGCGTTAGGGAGGGTGCTCTTTACACAAGATGAGGGTTTTCTGACGATTGCAGCCCATCTACAGCGCAAGGGGGAAACATTCTGGGGAATATTCTTCGGGCGCCACGCCCCGGCGCGGAATAAATTGTACGCTGAATGGCTGGAGGCATATGCGAAGCTTTCGCCTCCTGAAGAGCTTCGGGATCGGCTCGTTTATCTTCGATGACTCGATTGTTGACGAATGGCATCTGGTCAATCGCGGGGGATGATGGGGCGGCCGGGGCGGCCGCGCCAGGCGTTTTGGCCGTGGCGGATTTCGCGGACGGTGTAGATGCTCTTGCGTTGGGATTCGAAGTAGACGCGCGAGATCAGTTCCGCGAGAAGGCCCGTTGAAAAGAACATGAAGGCCATGAAGAAGACCATTACGCCGAGGATCATGAGGGGGCCGTGCGCTTCCATCAGGCTTACGTGCCAGATCAGTTTGCGCGCCAGCAGGAATGCGAAGATGACACCGGAGATGAAGAGGGAGCCCAGGCCGAGTTTGCCGAAGAGGTGGATGGGGCGGGTGAGGTAGGAGTTGAGGAATTTGATGGTGAGGAGGTCGAGGAGGACGCGGAAGGTACGGCCGATGCCGTAGTTGCTGGGGCGGTAGGGGGCGTTGATGTTTTTGATGGGGACTTCGGTGATCTTGGCGCCGGCCATGTAGGCGAGTGCGGGGATGAAGCGGTGGTTGTCGCCGTAGAGGGTGATGTGGTCGAGGAGGTCTCGGCGGTAGGCCTTGAAGGTGGTGCCGAAGTCGTGGACATCGACCTTGGAGATTTTGCGGATGGCGAGGTTGGCGAGTTTGGAGGGGATGCGGCGGAGGAAGAGGCCGTCGACGCGTTTTTCGCGCCAGCCGGAGACGACGTCGTAGCCTTCATCGATTTTGGCGATGAATTTCGGGAGCTCGTTGGGGTCGTGTTGGAGGTCGCCGTCCATGGCGATGACGATTTCGCCGCGGGCGTGATCGAAGCCGGCGGCGAGTGCGGGGGTCTGGCCGAAGTTGCGGCGGAGATTGATGACGAAGACGTGGGGGTCTTTTTCGGCGAGTGCGGTGAGGCGGTTGTAGGTGTCGTCCTTGGAGCCGTCGTTGATGAAGATGATTTCGTAGCTTTTTTTGCCGTTGTCGTTGAGGGCGACGAGGTTGCGGGTGAGCGCGTCGTAGAGTTCCTGGACGGAGTCGGCCTCGTTGTACATGGGGACGACCATGGAGAAGTAGGGGAGTGGCGAGGCCTCGTACCATTCGTGCGCGGGGGTGGAGGCAGGGACGGTGGTGACGGTGGCGGGAAGGGATTGGGTGGATTGGGTGGCGGTCATTCGGCCGGGCTCCGTGAATTGCGAAGGGAGCTATTGTAACAAGGCGGGGGATGTGTTCATAATTGATGCGCTCGGAGTTACCCGTTCGGAGTTTCGCCTTGAGGCGGCTTGTGAGCGGGCGTGATCGGCAATCCCCGCCTGCAGGCGGAACTCCGAACCAGATTAGGAGTACCCCATGGGTCAAGTTGACACCGTCCTGCAGCGCCTCGGCATCGCCCTTCCGGCGGCACCGAAGCCGGTTGCGTCGTATGTTCCGTTCGTCCGCACCGGCAACCTCGTTGTCGTGTCCGGGCAGCTGCCATCGAAGGAGGGCAAGGTGCAATTCGCGGGGGCGGTTCCGACGGCGGTTACGATCGAGCAAGGCATCGAAGCGGCGAAGTTGTGCATTATCAACGCGCTTGCCGTTTTACGAGATGCCTGCGACGGCGACCTCGACAAAGTTGCTCGCATCGTTCGCATCGGCGTGTTCGTTCAATCCTCGGATGGGTTCGACGCTCAGCCGAAGGTGGCAAATGGGGCGTCCGATCTGCTTGTTGCGGTCTTCGGCGATGCGGGGAAGCATGCCCGGGCGGCGGTCGGCACGAACGCTCTTCCGCTCAACGCGGCGGTGGAGGTGGAGCTGATGGCGGAGGTGAGGTGAGCGCGAGGTGCGTTATCTTCGGACGGCGTGGAAAGATCTCGGCCGATGAAAAGTGATAGAATCTGCGCATGGCACTGAAACCGGATGATACTGTCTGTTTTTGTTTTCACGTGACACTGCGGAAGGTCGAAACGTTCTGCAATGTCGAGAAGCCGCGGGTGCCTTCGCAGATTTCTGAGTGCCTCTCGGCCGGCACGGGCTGCGGGTGGTGCGTGCCGATGCTCAAAAGGATTCATCGGCGGCTCTGTGGAGAACAAATCCCCTGGTGGCGAAAAACCGAAGACCCCCAGCAATCCCCGCGCGACGATGAAGCCATAGACGCCGACACCTATCGCAACAGCCGCAAACAATACATTGACGAGGGCCGTGGCACCCCGCCCCCCGGTGAAACCAACGGACTTTGACTCCCCTCAAATCGCTCGTCCCGTTAAAATAAACCACAGAGGACACAGAGTTCACAGAGAAACGACCAAGCGTTGAACTCCTCTGTCCCACTTCCTTCGTCTCTCTGTGGCCTCTGTGGTTTGACCCCGTCTTCCGGACTTCACGAGAAGGAACCACCATGCTCGCATTCCCCCACATCGCGCTCCCCGCCGACGGCCCGCTCACCGAGAAGGAACTTTCCGAACTCAAGAACGCTGTCGCCGGTCTCGCGGCCGGCGGCAACTGGAAGCCCGCTCAGGGCAAGATCACCGGCGTTCAGACCAGCGCCGGCGTCATGGTTCTGCAGACGCTCCAGCCGTCCGGCTCCATGGTCGGCGCCGATCCCCTGATGGCCATGGTCCGCCACACCGCCTTCGCCGCCCACGCCCCGGAATACGTCAAACGGCTCGTCGCGGAGGTCGAACGGTTGCAGAAGGAACTTGCTGCAAAAGGGTGATGCCCCGCACGTCAGTTGTTCGGCGGATCTTCCCGCAGCAACGCCCGAAACCCCGCCTGCTCGAAATGCCGATCATGAGTAAGGGCGTCCGTGATACCCATCGTTCTCATGACCTCGAACGAAATGCAGTCCGTCAAGGTCCAATTCTTATCGAGTCTACTGCAGAATAACTGATAACCTTTTGCCACCCATCCCGCATCCGCCGGCACAATGGTCGTACCCGGGGCAGCACGCAGATAGTCGATCAGAATACAAGCGACGGAAGACGCTTTTCGGGACGCGAAGCCGTCAGCCACTTCCAGAAGGATAAATTCCGTAGTAATTAAGGAGCCGGTGAGCGCCTTCTGCCAGCCTAGGGCGTGTCGGTGAAGGGAATCCTTCGGAGACGTTAAAGCGAGCAAAAAAGAGGTGTCGAGGAACGTTGCGGTCATCTCTTGGGCGTTCCCTTCGTGTAATGTTCGTGCTGGGCGGCGAAATCCGGTGGAAGATCAACATCCTTGGCGATGCCGACGATCGCATCGAGGCCCGTTGCTCGCGCTTCTGTTGGAACAATCACGGTCACTTCTGTATTCGGCGCAAGGCCTTCGGGCACTTTATCGGGAACAAAATTCTTCCCGTCAAATTTGGCCTGGATGACGACCATAAAGGGCTCCTTGCGACGATTGAAACACACATTCCAATTGTACCAAACACCGCTCAATCAATCGTCACATCCTCCTTCATCACCTCCCCCAGCAACACCGTCGCATAACTCCCTGAAGGCAGCGTAAACGCCAGCTCAATGAACGGCCCATGCTTGTCCTCCCCCGTCGCCAGCGACATCCCCGTCGGAAAGAGTCTCAACGGTCTTCTCCCGCCAGGCGCCCCCATCGCTCCGCCGAAACTCTCCAGCGTCAGCCCCGATTCCTTCAACACTTCCTGCTCCAGTATCCCCGCCACCGATTCCGCCTGCGACATGCGAAACCCGTACAGCGGCCCCGTCGGCGAAATCTCATGCGCATCCGCCCGCGGCTGCTCCTTCGCCGCCGCATCCGGATCGCCCGGCACCAGAAACGCCGCCCCATTCTCATGCTTCCAGCAATAATCCCCCGGCAACACATGCGTCATCTGCGGCAACCGCCGCTCCAATACCTTATTAAACAGATACGACTGCAGCGCGCTCACCAGCAGCTTCTTCAACTCCAGCTTCACGGCGAACATCGCCCGCTTCGCATTCCCCTTGCTCTTCACCATCGCCGAAAGCGCCGCCCGTTCATCGCGCAAATGTCCGGGCCACTGGTGCAGCGCCGCCTCAAAATTCCCATTGGCATACGACCGCCGCGCCGCCAGCACCCCGCCATGATCCACCGATTCATCCGGATCCCCCAGAAACCGATCCGCAAACCCTTTCGCATCCCCCGCCAGCAGCGCCAGCCCCAGCAGGTGATTATCCCGCCGCATCCCAAACCGCTGCGGCCCGAAAAAATTCGGAACCCCCGTCTTCTCCAGCGCATTCAAAATCGCCTCCGCCCGCTTCGCTGGCTCATCCAGCGACGCCCCCGCCCGCTCCCACTCCGCATTCCGAATCTTGATCACAAATCGATTCCCCGCCAGGTGCCCCCGTTTGATCTTGTTCTTGTGCCGCGTGATGTCGACGACCTTCATCCCCGTCGGCAACTCCAGCGCCTTCGCCCGCGCCGTCTCCAGATGCTCGACCGAAAACCACTGCGTCGTGATCGCCTGCTTGTCCTTGAGCCCCGCGTAGCCGATGTCCATGTTCTTCCGCCCGAGCGCCTTGGCGAGAATGTCCGCCGCCGCCATGGTCGAAAACCCGCGCTTCTCAATTTTGAGATAGCAGTGCGTCCCCACGCCCTCCGCTTTGTACGCCGGAATCTCCTCGACGCGAAAATCCTCCAGGTGCCGCTTGATCACCCCGCCCGTCCCCGGCAGATCTTTCGTCAAATACACAGGCGGTGGCAATTTCATTGGCAGGCTCCTTGCGCCAGGGGGGTGAGGAAAACGTCTCAAAAACCAAAGTCCCGCATTGTAGGGCCAAACCGCTTGCGAGGACAGGCACTTGTTATAATACGTGCGGTGGCTTCTCTGGCGGAGAGGTGCAAAATGATTGAACAGAAGGAAGAGTACTGGTTCCCCGCAAAGCGCTACGGCTGGGGCTGGGGACTTCCGCGCACGTGGCAGGGCTGGGTGGTGATGAGCGTCTGGTTCGCCGTCATCCTCAGCGGTGCACGATTCCTCGCCGAGGGCGCGTTCGGTCTTTACGGCCTCATCGTGGCGATCGCCAGTATCGTCCTCACCGCGATAGCCTGGTGGAAAGGCGAACCCCCGCACTGGCGCTGGGGATGATCCCCCCCGCTCCGCCTCACAACAGCGACTTCAACCACCCTGCAATGTCGGTCGCCTTCAACCGACCCGACTGCGGCAATCCTGCATCACTCAAAATCACCGGCCACTTTGCTTCCGCACCCACCACCCCATGCGACCCCTTGACCAGCCCCACATCCTGTGCAATGCACTTCTTCACCGGATCAAAGAAAAGCTCCCGCGGATCAAACCCCGGCTTGTTGTGAATATCCACGCCAAATTGCCAAGCTGGTTTTTCAGAATCATCCCGCCACCAGTCGTGGGCGAACCACGCCGACTCTTCCGCAATCAGCAGCAGATCGCCGCTCCGCGCATTTCCCAGCCCCGCTGCCGTGAGGTCCTCCTTCGTCACCAGCATGCGCGCAACTCCGTTTAGTCCGCGCAAGACTGCCACCACCTCCTCTTCGCGCTCGCGTACATACGCATGCGCCACCTGATGATCGCACATCACAAACGCTGCTGATGCGTCATAGTCCACCAGCACTTTTCCCTGCGCATCAACCTGCGTCGCCAGCAGCCCCGCCTCGCGCAGCGCCAGGTTCGGCATCGCGCATGCGCGCACGTCGTGCATGCCATAATCCCCCGCCACGACAAGAATCCCGCCATCCGCCCGGACCCGTTCCGCCAGCGGCCCCAGCACCCGGTCCACCTCCGCCAAGTCCCGCCCAATTACTTCCCCCTTCGGCCCAACGCGCTGCAGGTTGTAATCCAGGTGCGGAATGTAGACGAGTTGCAGGTCCGGTTTCTCCCGCCGCCACACCCGCTCCGCCGCCTTCGCAATCCACTCCGAACTCTCAATCCCCGCCATCGGGCTCCAGTACTTGTGCAAAGGGAAAGGTCCCAGCTCATTCGCGAGCCGCCCATACAAATCCGAAGGCGAGCTCCAGCACGCCGTCACCGTCTTCCCATCTTTCGTATGCTCCGGCTTCGGGGTCAGCACAATCTCCGCCGCAGCCTTTTCTCCCGCCAATGACGGCATCGAATTCTGCCAGAACAAGATCGCGGTCTTCTTACCAGTCCCCTCCCAAAACCGCGGCGATTGCACGAGCGAATTCGCCTGTTCCCAGAAACTCACATTTACCCGCGTCTCGGCATGATTGCTCAAATCCAAATGGGGCCGGATGTCCGCCCGGCCATGGGTGTACGCGCCATTGCAGACGATGCCATGCCGCGCCGGCAAGTCCCCGGTCGTCAAGGTCGCCTGCACGGTGCACGTCACGGCGGGAAACACCGGCTCATACGCCCCCCGATTCCCAAACGCCCCCAACACCGGCAACCCCGCACCCTTCCCCATGACCTCCCCATCCAATCCCGCCACCAGCACAAAACAAACCCGCGCCACTGAACACCTCTCGACATTAGCACATCAACGCCCGGCATCTCTGGCGGCGCGGGCAACAACCGCATTATCCAAGTTGCCGCCCCCCTCGCCATCTCCCGACAATCGAAGCGAGAACCGAAAAACTCTGTGCGTCCTTGTGTCAATGTGACTTGTGGTTGAAGAGTCTTTCTTCGTGGTTCTTCGAGCGTAAATCTCCCGTCACCGGCACGACGCGATCGCAGTCGCCACCGCTTCAGGGCTGCCGACAATGCCCGAAAAATTGGGCGGCACTCCGCGTCGTCCGCCAACCGCATCAATGATCCGTTGCGCGCACCACGCCGCCACCACGACGGTCCAGGCCACCTTCTCCAGCGGCACCAAAGTCTCATAGGCCTCCAGCAGCACCTCGCCGCGGCCCTTATCAAAGGTGCCGTCCCCGTTTACGCACAAGGCCAGAAACGCATCGACGACATCCTCCAGCGGATTGCCCCAATGGAGCAGCCCCCAGTCCATCACCATCCTTAATTGGTGATCCGCATCGTGCATCAACGCCGCGGCCTGCAGATCGCCATGGACCCAACCCGCTTGCACTGAGGTCGGCAACCCCATCAAGCCCACGAGCCGCCCAATCGTTTCGCGGCCGATCGCCGGCACGGTCGCCCCCGATTGTTCCGCACCGGTCCCCGTCACGACCCGCTCCAATCGCATCGCCAGCGGCACTGTTTCGGCCGGCACCGCCACCTGCTCGCGCAGCAAGCGATGCATCCACGCCAGCCGCAATCCCACCTGCGAGACATCATGTTCCGTGTACTGCTCCGCGGCGAGCGCCGAGCCGGCCACGCCGAGCGAGACCATCAGCCGGCCGTTCTGCAATCCCTCGCCGACAAAGGTCCCCGCCTTTCCCTTCGCCCACGGCACGACCGTGAACCGATTGTCATCCAGCGAATTCACCGCTCCCGCCGCAAACTCCAGTTGCTCGACGGAATACGAAGCCGGATAGAGATAGACGAGGTATTCATTTTGCTGGGCGGTGAGCAACTCAAACGTCGTCGCCTGCCGCCCCCGCGTCACCTGCCGGAAGCGAACGATGCGTCCAAGATCAAACTGTCGGGCGAGCAATCCATTGAGCAAATACGTCTGCTGGTCATCCATTGGGGCATTATAGCCCGCTCCCGTCGCGTTGGCGCGCCGGAGGCCATGGGTCCTGATCGAAAGCCGACGAAGGCGTCGGCTCCACGGTGGGGAATCAGAAGCGGACGGCGACGGTGAAGAAGAAGGTGCGTGGAACTTCGCTGAGGGAGCTGCGTCCGGAGGTGTCGTAGAACTCGGGGTGCTTGTTGTCGAGCAGGTTGCGGACGCCGGCGGAGACGTCCACGTGTTTCTCCGGCCGCCAGACAAAATTCATATCGAGGCGGAAGATCGCACCGATGTCGGTGGTGTTGTTGGCGTCCTGGTAGTAGAGGGCGGAGTTGAACTCGAGGTGCCTGGTGATGTCGTAATAGGAGCGGATCTGGAACTGGTTGGAGGGGCCGGTGTAGTCATAAAAGAAGGAGAGGGGCATGCGTTCGGAGGCGGGGACAGAGGAGTGCATGCAAGTGCCGATGTAGCTGTAGGAGCCGGTGAGCTGCCAGTTGTCGAGGGGGCGGAATTTGACGGAGAGTTCGCCACCGTAGGAATTTCCGTTGGCGGCGTTCACGCGTTCGTAGGGGAAGGCTTCGTGGGGGACGGGGGAGTTGACGAGGAAGGGGGCGCCGGAGCTCTGGTAACTCTGGAGGCCTTCGTTGAAGTTGTAGAAGCCGGAGAGATCGAGGGAGAGAGTCTTGATCGGTTCGGTGCGGTATCCGGCCTCGAAGGCGGTGACGCTTTCGGACTGGACGTTGGGGTTGCCGACGATGTCGATAGAGCCGGGCGCGGGGAGCTGAGGGTCCTGGAAGGTGGCGCCGAGGATGTGGCCATCGCGTTCCCAGCGGGCGGGGATGCGCACCGCGCGGGAGATGGAGGCCCAGAAGGTGTTGGTGTCGTTGGGTGTGAGGGAGAGGCGGCCGCTGGGCTGGGTTTCAAGGCCGGTGTAGTCGTTGACTTCAAATTTTGTGCCGACGATGGCGTGGAGGCGTTTGGGGACGATGGTGATGTCATCCTGGATGAAGGCGTTGGAGAGTGAGAAGTTGCGGGAGCCGGGGGTCATGTAGTTGCCGTCGAAGACGGGGTTGTTGCCGGTGACGTCATCGGAGACGAGGCGGTAGCCGCCGCCCCAGATGATTTCCTGTTCGACGCCGGCGGGGACGAGCGGGAAGCGGTGCTGGAATTCGATGTCGTAGGAGTTCTGGTTGTCCTGCATCAGGAATTCGGGGTAGTTGAGGCGGTCGTAGTAGAGCTGGAGGGAGAAATCGGAATCGGGGGAGAAGGTATGGGTCCAGCGGCCGATGAGGTCGAGACCGAAGAGGTTGTCGATGTTGGCGTATTCGGTGGAGCCGAAGTTGGTGAAACTGGGGTGATTGAGGACGCGGCCAACGCGGTTGTTGAAGACATCGCCCTCGAGGGTGAGGAGGTCCTTATCGGAAAGTTCGGCATCGACACGGAAGCCGCCGCGCTCTTCATCCCAGCCGTCGGCAAGGGAGGAGGGCGGCGGGACGGGAGGGAGGCCGAAGGAGTTGACGGTTTCGGGATCGACGGGCATGTCGTTCATGGAGCGATATTTGGCGTAGACGCGGTAGAAGATGTGGTTATCGACGTTGCCGCCGTAACGCACGTCGCCGATGTAGCCGTCGGTGCCGGTGTAATCTTTGACGAGGAGCCCCTGGGTATCGCGTGCGGATTTGGTGGTGATGTTGATGACGCCATTGAAGGCGTTGGCTCCCCAGAGCGTACCGCCGGGGCCACGGACGACTTCGATGCGGTCGAGATCTTCGAGCGTGTAATCGACGGTGTCCCAGTAGACGCCGGAGAAGAGGGGCGTGTAGAGGGTGCGGCCATCCATGAGGACGAGGAGATTGTTGTTGCGGAGCTGGTTGAAGCCGCGAGAGCCGACGGCCCAGGAATTGGCGGAGACCTGTCGGACATCGAGGCCCGGGGCCATGCGCAGCATGTCGGCGATGGTGTCCATGCCGGAGCGGTGAATGTCTTCCTGGGTGATGACATACACGGCGGCGGCGGCGTCACCGATGCGCTGCTTCTGTTTGGAAACGCTGGTGACCTGAATGTTCATCAGGTCTTCGAGCGAAAGATTGGTGAGTTCGTCACCGACGGCAGGGGCTCTTGGAGCGGCGGCCGTTGCGGGAACGTCGAGCGTGAGATAGGGCGGCTCAATCGCAGAAGCGCGGCCTGCGACCAATCCGAGGCCCATCGCCGAGCACCACAACCAATCCGAACGCCGCATGCCGCTCCTCATCAAAATGAATACGTGCGGAGCAAACTTCGGCTAAAAAGGGCAGGCACTCAACGATCAATCAACGCTTCGCCTGAGAAGGCAAAGCTCGGGCTTAAAAGAGCGCACAAGTTGCGCCCCTTATGGGCGTTGGCACTCATAAAAGTAAGAAAATGCGACAGCGGCGGGTGCTGAAGAAGTGGGGTCCGTGATGCGGCCTCATTCCTCTTCCTTCCTGGGCGCGGCGCGGAGCCACTCGGCGAGGAAGTCACGGGTGCGCTTTTCGGACTGTTCGGCGGCCTGGGCGTTGTAGCCCTGGCGCGTCGGGACGAGGAAACCATGCCCCACCCCGGGATAGCGCACAACATCGTAGTAGACGCCGTTGGGATTGTGCGAGAGCCGCGATTCGAGGGCCGTGATCTGGTCGTCGGGCGCCTGCGGATCGTTTGTGCCGTAGAAGTTCAGGAGGGGAGCGTGCAGATTGAAGAGATCGTCCACCGGCGAGAGCGGGCGATTTCGCGACGTGGTGGTGTAGAGGATGCGGCCGTAGTAGTTCACGGCGGCGGTGACGCGCAGATCCGTGCCGGCGATCATCATGGCGTAGATGCCGCCCATGTCGTAGCCGACGATCGCCAGCGGTTGACCGGCCGTGGGCTTTCCATCGGCCTGGAGATAGTCGATCGCGCCGGAGATATCGGTCATGACCTGCTGATCGGCGGTTTGTGCATAATCAACATAGGCCTGCTGGGCATTGACGCCGTGGGCCGTGTCCGGGATGCGCGAATAGATGTTGGGCACGAGCACGGTATATCCCTGTTCCGCGAGAAGATCGGCACGCTTCTTCACCCAATCGGTCATGCCGAAGATGTCGGAGACGACGATGACGGAGGGGTGCGGACCCGCGACCACGGGTTCGACCTGGTAGGCCTGAATATCGCGGCCTTCGCTTTTGAACGTGACGATTCCGGCGGGCTTGATGTCGGTGCTGATCGGTTTGCCGTAGGCGACAGGGGACGGAGAGGCGGGCGTTGCGGCAGGCGGGTTTACGGTGGAGTTTGCCGCTGCCGAAGGTTCCGGGGTTTGTGCGATCGCCACGGTTCCGCAGGCCAACAGCATTGCCGCCACAAGCATTCGCATAGGGATTCTCCGCGAGGTCATGATGCCCCCACTCAACCGTTGGATAGAGCGCAGCCCACGCGCTTTCCGGTCCCTACGACGCGGCAGGGCCGTTGGATTCGATGCGGCGTCTCATTTAGGGGGAGGGCGAAACTTGCCGACGTCCACGAAGTTGTAACGTCGACACGATTCATGCCGATAAGAATGTAATGGCTCTCCGTCGGTCGGATGGCTAAACTTCTCCTTTGCGTCCGCCCACCCGCTGTTGCTGTTGAGGTTGATACATGAATACCGTCGTCCACGTAACCCACGAAGCCGTCCATAAAATCGGCGGCATCGGTGCTGTTCTGCATGGTCTGATCACCTCGAAGGTCTATCGCGCGGGGGTGAAGCGCGACGTTTTGCTTGGACCGCTCTTCTCCACTGATGGCCCCATGGAAGGCCGGCTGCACGGCGGAACGGTGCTCTATTCCGGCGTCGACGGCTATCGCAATACCCCGTTCGCCAATGACTTCTCGCGCATTGAGCACGATTACGGCGTGAAAATCGTCTATGGCAGGAAGACGTTCCATGATCCGCTCACGGGCGTGACGTCCGAACCGGAGGTGATTCTCGTCGACGTCCGTCATTACAACCCGGAGAAGATGAGCGTCCTGAAATTTGTGCTCTTTCAGGATTATGGGATTGAGTCCGGACAATATGAACATATTTGGGATTACGAACAATACTGCCGGATTGCCGAACCGGGGCTGGAGGCGATTCGGGCGATCGGCTGCTGTGAGAACGGGAACGGCACCCGCGCCATCCCCATCATTATTTCTCACGAATACATGGGGATGCCGACTGCGCTTGCCGCGCTGTCGCGTTATCCAGGCCAGTTCCGCACCATCTTCCACGCCCACGAAGTCGCCACGATGCGGCGCATCGTCGAGGAACATCCCGGGCATGACACCATGTTCTACAACGTGCTGGAGAAAGCCGTCGCGAAGGGCGAGTACGTGGAGGATGTGTTCGGCTCGCAGAAGGGGTTCTACAAACATCCGCTGGTCGAGGCGTCGCGCTTCTGCGACAACATTTTCGCGGTCGGCGATTACGTGGTGAAGGAACTTCGGTTCCTGCGGAAGGAATTCAAGGACCTGCACATTGAAACGGCCTACAACGGTGTGCCGGCGCGCAGCCTCACCCCGGATGAACGCCAGCAGTCGCGCGAGAAGTTGCGCCAGTACTGCTGCAACGTACTCGGATATCAGCCCGATTTCGTCTTCACGCATCTCACCCGCCTCGTGCCGTCGAAGGGGCTGTGGCGGGACATCCGCCTGGTCGAACAGCTTGAAAGGCATCTCGCGAAGGAGAACAAGACGGCGATCCTGTTTATCGGTTCGACGGAAACGATCGGCCGGTCTCCGCACGACATTGTGCATATGGAGAAGTGGCACAAATGGCCGGCAGCGCACCGGGAAGGGCATCCCGACCTGACCGGCGGCGAGGCGAACTTCTACGCGGGCGTGCAGGAATGGAACGCCAAGGCGCGGAACTGCAAGATTCTCTACATCAACCAGTTCATCATCGACGACAAAACGCTCGGCACCCGCGCCCCCGCGGGGATCGACTTCCTCGATTTCCGCAAAGGCTCCGACGCTGAGTTCGGCCAGTCCATCTACGAACCCTTCGGCATCGCGCAGGTGGAACCGATCTCGTTCGGCGGCATCTGCGTGTTCACGTCGCTTTGCGGTTGCGCCGGTTTTGTGCACAAGGCCGCGGGCGAAAAGCCGACGCCGCTCGCGATTCCAGTCGATTACACGAAACTGCCGGAATCAATGCGAACGCAGACGATTGCTGAACTGCTCAAAATGAAGAAGGGCGCCCGCGATGAGATAGAGCAATCGATCGCGGCCGAAGTTGCCGCCGAACTGTACAAGCGGCTACCGCGAAGCCCGCAGGATTTTGAGCGTCTGATTGCCATTGGCGGGAAACTCGGCGCGGAAATGTCCTGGGATGCGGTGGCGAAGAACTTCGTGCTGCCCGGCATGGAATACGCGCTCAAAGGAAAGGGCGGCGCCAAATAACATGGCTTCGAATCTACCGTGCCCGCGATCCACACTTACCACGTAACGGTTTCGTCGACGGCCATCGACGCCAACGGCCACGCCAACAATGTCGAATACCTGCGGTGGTTTCAGGATGGCGCGATCTCTCATGCGGACGCTGCCGGCTGCACCGCCGCAACGCTTGCCATCGGCGCCTCGTGGGTTGTTCGTTCGCATCAAATCACATACCTGCGACCCGCGTTTGAAGGGGACAGGTTGATCGTGAAGACCTGGGTCGCCACGTTCGAGAAAGTATCCTCCATCCGGCGCTATCAGATTCTGCGCCCGTCCGACAATGCCGTTCTGGCAGAAGGCGAAACGAACTGGATCTTCATCGACGCTCCCAGCGGCCGGCCCAGGCGCATTCCACCGGAGATCGCAGGCTTGTTTACGCTGCATCCTTCCGGTGCGCCGTAATCATTTGCCGGCTCTCGCCCTCCGGCGGCTCCTCCTCTATACTCTCCGCAGCCTCGAACCGGAGTTCGCCATGCCGAAATTCATCGTCGAATCCCTCGCCGACAATGTCATCACCCTCCGCGTGCCGCCGACCAACTATCGCAACGCGTTCGTCCTGAAGCCCGGCTCGTCCATCAGCGTTGTGCCGGGCGAACGCATCCGTGGGACCATTCACGCCCCGGCCTGGAAAGTCGATCGCGTCGATCTCGGCGGCAACTATGTCGAACCTCTCTACGGCCGCCCACGCCGAATGCAGGGGACCATCCTCTCCGTGAATCCCGCGACCAACGAGCTCACCGTGCAGGTTGGCTACGAAGTCACTGTCAAACTGCCGGAGAAATACAAAGCCGCCGATTTCCAGCCGGGCCAGCGTGTCGGTTGGGACAATATTGAAATCCCCGCCTTCGAGCCGGCTCCCGTAACCGCTCCCACCGCTTAGCATCATAGAGACTCCACGATGCGCGGTCGGGCCGCGCCTACAGTTTGCCGTTTGATTACGGAGCCCCGTGTGACCGAAAACAGCCGCCCCCGCATCATCTCCCCCGACACGCATCGCCAGAATCGCATCCCGCCCGGCCAGGCCGAAACCCAAAAATGGCCTGTGCTTCATTACGGCGATGTCCCGCGTGTGGATATCGAGCACTGGGATTTCACCATCACCGGTCTCGTCGAATCCGACGTCAAACTCAATTGGCAGCAGTTTCGTGCGCTTCCCTGGATTGATGTGCACTGCGACATCCACTGCGTCACCCGCTGGTCGCGGCTGAATAATGTATTCAGCGGTCCCAGCACGCGAAGCGTCCTCGATCTCGCCAGGCCCAAACCCGACGCCAGGTTCGTCCTTGTCCACGGCGAGCAGGGCTTCACCACCAATCTCTCGATTGAAGAATTCCTGCACGAGGATTGCCTCTTCGCCATCGAACACGACGGACAACCGCTCACGCCGGACCACGGCTATCCGGCCCGACTCGTCGTTCCCCGACTGTATTTCTGGAAGTCCGCCAAGTGGATCCGCGCCATCGAATTGCGCGACCGCGATACTCCCGGCTTCTGGGAACAAAACGGCTACCACATGCACGGCGATCCGTGGACGGAAGAACGTCACTCCTGGTGAAAAGCGATGCGGGTGAAGCAGATCACCCGCTGCTGGCCGCACTCGCCTGCAACGGCGGTCCGACGAACTCCAAATCGAAACGCTTGAATGCCGCGACAAGCGCTTCCATCGTCACAGATCCATCACGACCGAGCCGATCGACCTCGCGGAACGGCCCCTCAAGTCCGCCCGGCGTGCACATCACCAGCATCCGGCAGGGCGCGTTTCCGATGTTGGAGAACGCGTGCACGCTTCCGCGCGGCGCAAACGTTGCCCCGCCGGCCTTCACGATCGACTCGCGCCCATCCACTATGAACTTCATCGTCCCCTCCAGAACGAAGAAATACTCGTCATCGCGCCCGTGACGATGCAGCGGCGGACCATTCCCGACCGGCGAAATATTCTCAAACATCACGCACTTGCCGCCGGTCGCGTTGGAGTCGAGCAAGATCCGGATGCTCTCTCCCACGACGCTGAGGTATTCCCCTTCGCCAGCCGACGTAATTGCACTGCTCATGATGTAGCGCTCCTCAAAAGCAATCAGATATAAAAGTCGTAATAAACGCGCTCGGAGGGACTCGAACCCCCAACCGCCTGGTTCGAAGCCACATTTTTATTGTTGACCGATTTTTTAATCGTAACTAGTTTTAAATAAACATTTTATAAATAATCGACGGATTCAAAAATGGCTGTTTTTTTCGTAAATTCGAGATCAAAAACAATAAAAATGGTGCCCTTCAACAATAAATACCCAAATGCGTTAAACTCACTTGCGAGTTTTATCTGCTTCTGTGAATGCGCCCGGAGGGGCTCGAACCCCCAACCGCTGCGTTCGAAGCGCAGAACTCTATCCAATTGAGCTACGGGCGCCGCTCACCGGGTATTCTACACGTAGGCCGACGCGATCAACAGACATCTGGGACAAAGGTACGCGTAATGTAGTGGTAGCTGCAACAATACTTCAAAATTTGAGCCAAAAATGCATTTTTGGCTAATACTCTGGCTAAAACGGGTGGGTTTTGGCTACTAATTCCTTACTAACTTCCGAACTTCTCAAATTAGGCACTTATGGCGTTTTTCTGCCATTTTGGCATTCGTGCCTAAAAACATACAACCCACCCATAAGGCCGCCAAGCTGCTCTCCTTTTGCCTCACTTCCCTTTCGCTATTCAATCTCTGATTGTGAATGGTCGATTCGTTTCAAATGGACGAAAACCTTTGGCCATGCCGAGGCGTTGCTGAACATGCTTATTGCAAGAGGCTGTTCTATTACATGACGGTCGAGGGAGTTTTTGCGCCCAGCGCGGATACGGAGCAGGGGGCAGGCGCTCATCGGCGCGTGGATCAACCGAGCGCGAGCCCTCCAGCACCAACCAGCCGGTCTCGCAAGACGGTAGATAAGTTGGAAGAGGAGGCTGTGGATGCGGATCGTCCGCGCGCTGTAAGGAGCCTGGTTCTCACCAGCCGGAAATTGGGATTAACGGCGACGCTGGATTTGGCGGAGATCGAGGGGAACCGGGCGATACCGGTGGAGTATCGGAAGGGGCGTCCGCGGCGGGAAAGCTTGAGGGCAGCGGAGCCGGTGGATGAGATGATGGAAGAATCACGTCTGCTTCCGGCGCCTGAACCGTGGCCGACGGACCGCGTGCAAGTTGGACTGCAGGTGTTGTTGCTGGAGGAGGCGGGGTATTCGGTGCCGGAGGCGTATCTTTATTATGGCGCGGAGAAGTTACGGCTTCGGGTGAGCGTGGATGATGGGCTGAGGAACGATGCTTTGGCGGAGTTGGAAGCGGCGAAGCGGACTGCGGCCGGTGCGCGGCCGGAGCCGCTGGTGAACGATGTGAAGTGTCCGCGTTGTTCATTGCAGCCGATTTGCCTCCCGGACGAGATTAATCACCAGCGGTTTACCGCGCTGACGGTGGAAGGAGAGAGGGGTGTTGGGACGGATGAGGAATTGACTCCACGAAAACTGTGGCCACCGCGCGATGATGGGATGCATGTGGTGTTGCAGAAGGAAGGGGTGAGGGTCGGGGTGCGGGGGGAGTTTGTGCGGATCACGGATAAGGACGGGGGGGTGGTGCGCGATCTTCCGCTGGCGAATATGGAGTCGCTGGCGGTGTTGGGCGGGGTTCAGGTTTCAACGCAGGCGCTTTCGGTGTTTGCGGATCACGAGGTGCCGGTGGCGTTTATGACGGCGGCGGGGCGATTAACGGCGATGATGGATCCACTGGGGCCGACGAGCGCGGCGGTGCGGGCGGCGCAGATTCGGGTGCTCGATCGTCCGGAGAAGGCGTTGGAACTGGCGCGGGCGATTACGGTGGCGAAGATTGCGAATCAGCGGACTCTGTTGATGCGCAACCATGCCGGGTTGCCGGCGCGTATTGCTGCGGATTTGCAGGGATGTGTGGATGCGGCAGAGAAGGCAAGGTCGATGGATGAATTGCGCGGTCATGAGGGGAACGCGGCGGCGATTTATTTCGCGCATTTTGCGGGGATGTTCAAGGAGGGGGTGAAGGAGATTGGAGCGCGGTTTGATGTGAATGGGAGGCAGCGGCGGCCGCCGCCGGACCCGGTGAATTGCGTGCTTTCGTTTGCGTATACGATGCTGACGCATGAATGCGTAGCGGCGCTGCGGCTTGCGAGTTTGGAGCCGACGATCGGGGCGTTGCATACGACGCGGCCGGGGCGGCCGGCGTTGGCGCTGGATTTGATGGAACCGTTCCGGCCGCTGGTGGCGGACTCGGTGGCGATATCGGCGTTCAACCGAGGAGAACTGGTAGAGGGGCATTTCCTGGATACGGCATCGGGATGCGCGCTGACGGATTCGGGGCGGAAGGGGTTCTTTGGGGCGTGCGGGCGGCGCATGGATACGGAGGTGACGCATCCGGTGTTTGAGTATCGGCTGTCGTATCGGCGGATGCTGATGTTGCATGCGCGGTTGATTGCCGCGTGGCTGCTGGGGGAAGTGCCAACGCTTTCGTTTTTGACGACGAGGTGATGCGATGCGGCGGTGCTACCTCGTGTGCTATGACATTCGGGATGACAAACGGCTGCGTCGTGTGCATAAGCTGATGAAGGCGTATGGGGAGGCCTGGCAGTATTCGGTGTTTTACTGCACGCTGAAGGCGATTGATCGGGTGCGGCTGGAAAATGCGCTGCGGGAGACGATGAATCTCAAGGAGGATCAGGTGGTGATTGTGGATTTGGGGGGGAATGAGGAGGCGGCGCGGGAGTCGGCGGCGGTGTTGGGGCCGAGCTTGCCGGAGGCGGAGGGCGGAGTCGTGGTGATATAGCAGAAGCAAGCAGCGCAGAAAGAGAGTCCTGCGACTCGCGTACCGCGATCATATCAATGCTTCAATGGGGCTGCACTGCTTACTCTTGATACAAAACGTAGCACCAGGGGGGAGCGCTCAAAAAAATGCTTCATTGACATGTAGGCGGTGCGTGGTGACAATTATTTCATTGATATGATCGAAGTGCGTGAAGTTTTGAGCGCGTCCATACCTTGCTGCGTTTCCTATGGGTGAAAGGAGTTACTCGTATGGATGAGTCAGATTTGCGACAGGAAGCGATCACGAGATGCCTCATGGCGGGTTATCTCGTGAATCCGGAGAAACCATATTCTGGGCCATACTTCCGCAAGGCGCTTCAGTCGGTACTTCGAGATCAGCTTAGACGTAATGCCAGCCAAGGGCGAAGAGAATCTGCGTTTCTTTTTCGCCCGACGGCTCGCGAGCGCTTTTGCTCGGACACGCGTCATCGAGCTTGGGGCGCCGAATGTGAGGACCCAGCAAAGCGCGCAGAAGTGCGGGAGGAACTGGAATTGTTGAATACGGCAATGAATCGCGTTCCATTGGCGGATCGTGAATTGATTCAAGCGACGGACTTACAGGGTGAAAGCTGCGAAAGTTATGCCCGGTCGCGGGGAGAGACCAAAGATAGTGTTCGCAGCCGCCGATGGCGTGCCCACAACGAGCTTCGTCGCGTAAGCAGAATGTTTGTTGCCCGTGGCGCATGATGTTGAGATTTTTTTCTGTAAATGTCGCGTAGAAGCGAGTAATAGTTGGCGTACGCATTTCCGTATGGGTCGAAGAAATTATGCACTCACAATCCAATTTCAGTGAGGATTTTCGAAGACTGACTGGCAACGAGCCTTTTCCCTGGCAACGGAGGCTCTTTGATCGGTTTGTTCGCGGAGAGTTCCCGAATTCCTGCAATTTACCGACGGGGCTTGGGAAGACGAGTGTAATCGCGGTATGGCTTTTGGCCCTGGCACATCAACCGATGGAGGTCGAGCCGACGAAACGCGTACCGCGGCGTC
This sequence comes from Phycisphaerae bacterium, assembly GCA_035524355.1. Classification (GTDB taxonomy): domain Bacteria; phylum Planctomycetota; class Phycisphaerae; order WQYP01; family WQYP01; genus DATKPA01. The sequence goes on from DATKPA010000003.1 coordinate 33,391, forward strand.
TGGTGTACGTGGTGAATCGGCGCACGATCGTGGATCAGGCGACGCGTGAGGCCGAAAGGCTTCGCGAGGGGATTCAGAAAAAGGAGCTGCAAGATGTTTATGAACGGCTGGTGACGTTGGCAGGGATATCACAGGAGGGGGATGTTCCGCTGGCCATCAGCACGTTGCGCGGGCAGTTTGCGGACAACGGGGAATGGTCAAGTAATCCGGCGCGGGCGGCGATTGTGGTGGGGACGGTGGACATGATCGGGAGCCGGTTGCTGTTCAGCGGGTATGGGCGCGGGTTTCGGTCGCGGCCGCTGCATGCGGGGTTTCTGGGACAGGATGCACTGTTGGTGCACGATGAGGCGCATCTGGAGCCGGCGTTTCAGGAGCTGTTGGAGGCGATTAGAGAGGAGCAGCAGCGATGCAAAGAGTTCGGGGCGTTTCACGTATTGCCGCTGACCGCGACGCCGCGAGGACAGAAGGATTCGTTTGAACTGGAGAAAGAGGACTACGTGAACGAGACCATACGGCGCCGGCTGGAAGCGCGTAAGACGATTGCGCTGCATGCGATTGAAGATGAGAAAACTACGGCTGACGATGTGGCGTCTCTGGCCATTGAACGGGCGAACGCGCACCCCGGTTCCGCGATTCTCGTTTTCGTCCGAAAGGTGGAAGACGTAAAAAGAATATCCTCCGTACTTGGCAAGAAATTTGGCGACAATCAGATTGAGCAACTGGCGGGGACGCTTCGTGGCCTGGAGCGAGACAAATTGGTGCAGACGGAGGTGTTTAAGCGGTATCTGCCGTCAGCCAACAGAGCTCTTGCGCAGGAAACGGCGTTTCTTATTTGCACGTCGGCGGGGGAAGTAGGCGTGGATATTTCGGCGGATCATCTGATTTGTGATCTAACGCCATTCGACAGCATGGCCCAGCGGTTTGGCCGAGTGAATCGGTATGGCAATGGCGATGCGCACATCGATGTCGTTCATCCGGAAGAATTCGAAAGCGAAGAATACGAGGCGAGGCGGCAACTCACCTTGGCGCTTTTGAAGCAACTTGGCGGGGATGGTAGTCCAAGGGCACTCGGCGCTTTGCCTATTGCGGATCGCCTTGCGGCCTTTAGCCCGACGCCGCAGATACTGGCCGCGACAGACATTCTTTTTGACGCATGGGCGCTCACGTCGATCTGCAAAAGGCTGTCGGGGATTGATTCGATGCCGGGGCGGCCGCCGGTGGCGGACTGGCTCCATGGCGTAGCCGAGTGGCAGCCCGCGGAAACAGAGGTCGCCTGGCGCGAAGAGGTGCAGTGGATAACAGGGCAGCAACTGCTTGAGGAATATGATCCGGAAGAATTGCTGGACGTTTATCCGTTGAAGCCGCACGAGATTCTGAAGGATAAGAGTTATCGCGTCTTTGACGAACTTAAAAAGATGCATGAGCGGATGAAGAATACGGACGCGAACGTATGGATCGCGGATGATCGCGGCGTGAAGGTTTGGAAGTTGCGAGATTTAGTCGAAGAGGATGCCGGCGCGATTGCCAACCGGATGGTGATCCTGCCGCCGCTCGCGGGCGGATTGGCGGGAGGAATGCTGGATGGCAAGTCGTCGACAGCGAATGACATTGCGGATGAGTGGTTTGAGGGTGAGGTTGGTATGAATCAGGAACCTCGCCGCCGGCGGCACAGGGAGTGGGATGTCGATGGACCTCAGGATTCGCGCATGCGTCTGGCGCGCGGAATTATCGACGTGAAATTGGGACAGGAGGACTCGGACGGTGCAGAGGAGGTTGAAGAACAGGAACGTCCCTCAACGTGGAGTTCTCCAGGCCGGTATTGGCACTGGTATGTTCTGCCTCGTTCGTTGGACGATGAAGGATCGCGCAGCGCCAGTCAGCCTGTGCACCTGAAGGTTCATACGGGCGACGTGGTTAGAGAAGTGACGCGCATCGTAGGCGCATTGGGCATTGCCCGGACGGTAGAAGGAAAGGCGCTCGTTGCGGCGGCGGAATGGCATGATTTGGGTAAGGACCGACCAGGGTGGCAGCGTTCCATTCGGAATGAAAGCTATCCGCAAGTTGTTCTGGCGAAGTCGGGCAATCGGCGGCCGCCGGTGGAGTTGAGCAGGTATCGGCATGAATTCGGCTCGATGTTGGATGTATTGTCGCCAAAGTGTGCGAAGCGATGGGCGCAGCTCGGCGAAGAGGAGAAAGAGTTGGTGCTGCATTTGATTGCGACGCACCACGGGCGGGCGCGGCCGCATTTTCCGGCGGAGGAGGCGAGCGATCCAGATCGTTCGAGCGTTCAGTCGGCGGAACTGGCGCTGGAGGTGCCGCGGCGGTTTGCGCACTTGCAGCGAAAATATGGGAGATGGGGACTGGCGCATCTGGAGTCTATTTTGCGGGCAGCGGATGCGTGGGCGAGCGCGAGTCCATCGTCGAGCGAAAAGGATGCGTCGGGGGTGTCGGCGTGATGAATCGCAGGTCGTCAATAAGTATCGAAGTAGATGCATCCAATCCGGGGCAGTTCCTTGCTTGCTGTGGACTGTTGGAATTGGCAGACAGGTTGTGGCGCGGCGCGGAAGGATGGTTCGAAAGTCGGCGGTTTCGCTTCGCTTTGCCCGACTCTGTGGAGGGCAGCCTTGATTTGTTGCTGGAGGAAATCTGCAAGGTGCCGATGAAACAGGTGGATTTGGAGGACGATTATTCTTCGCCGGTTTACGTGGAGAAACCCTTTGATTTGCAATTGGACTGGTGGATGGATACCCGCGCCGGCGGGAATCGTCTGAAGGTTTGGGCGGGCACCATGCGTTCGGTGAGAATCGCAATGGCAATGCGGGCCGCGCTTCGTGACAAGGAATTTTGGGGAGAATCGCTTTTGAACCGAGGGATGGTTGTTTTTGATCCCGAGGAGCCGGACAAGAAGGTTGAACCTTATTACTTCGACAGCCGTCGTGGCAATAACGCGCAGTCCCGCGACATTGGGTTCGCGACGGATGCATTGCAGATGACGACGGCGGCATATCCGGCAGTGGAATTCCTCTGTCTGGTGGGCTTGCAACGGTTTCGCCCGTTGCCGACGCATAAATCGCGTGTCTTTGAGTATTGCGCATGGGATATCCCATGCGTGCCGGAAATTGCGGGGGTGATGGCGTGTGGTTTAGGCGGCACGTCGAATGCGCCGCGATACCGATTTGAAAATGCGTTTCGTACCGACCAAAAGAAACACAAGGCATTCTTGCCCGCTACGCTAATAGGAGAACATTCATGAGCGATGTGCTGAAGAAATACGATTCATGGCTGGACGATGATGGTCCCGCCGCGCTGGTGATACGCGAGCACCTGATACCTGTCGAAGGGGAGGATGGCGTGCTCTTCCCGGCAACGTTCGCGGCGGGAGACAATTTTCCCGGCGGATACAACGTCAATAGTTTTGGAGAGGAGAAGGAAGGCAAGAATGTCTGCCTGATCGATTCAGTGGGATCGCAGGCGAACCGCACTGAGCCGCTGTTTGCGAGGGAGAAATATGCGGGGCTCGTGCCGCAGGTGGTCGTGAAAGCTGGTGAGAAGAGTGTTAATCTTCTGGAGGCGGGGCATCGGGCGGGGGATGCGATTGTCCGCTGTACGGCACTTCAGGCCGCGCTTCAAAGTGCATTCAAAGCGGTCCAGCAGGGGAATACCGAGCCGCTGGCGAAAATTGCGCCGACATCGCTTGTTTTTGGCGTTTGGGATTCTCGCGACACGCAAGCCAAGATGCCGCGACTCATCGCTTCAACGATTCGCGCTTTCAACGTTCAGCGGTTGACGAGATCGGCGCAGTTCAATCCGGCGACGGAGTTCGTCAACAATGGATTGCTCGAGGAACCTGCGGACAAGGCCGCGAAGGAAGCGTACGCCCAACGTGGGTTCATTCATGTCCCTGCCTCCGCATCGCACGGCGGCGTGATCGCGACGGGCGGCATTCGGCGTGATGCAACGCTGAGCCTCGCCGCACTTCGTTTGCTGAATGCAGGATCGGATGGTCAGAAGACGCTGGCGCTGCGCCGGTACATCCTGGGTCTGGCGCTCGTCGCCTTCACCTATCGCCCATCGAGCTATTTGCGCCAGGGGTGCAATCTCGTTCTTGATCCGAATAAATCCGCAGAGTTTGTCGAAGTGACGAACGATGGCAAAAGGACTCCATCGAAAATCACTCATGATGATGCGCTCGCATATGCCAAGGTCACTGCCCAGGCATTCGGCATCGGCAAGGATCAGCAGGTGGAGTTCGATAAGGAACTGGCGAAGAAGGATGTGCAGGGCGATAACGGAAACGGGGAAAGGCCCGCGAAGGGTGGCAAAAAGAAACAGCCTGCGTCGTGAAAGGATTTAAAATGTCTCGCCAATTACGGCTGACAATCACGTTTCTCGACGCGCGCTTTCATGGCCGGCGCGACGGCGGCGAACCGGAGTGGCCGCCTTCGCCTCTACGGCTCTATCAGGCCATCGTTGCTGCTGCGGCTGCACCGACGGGGCGCGTCGATCATCTTGCAGATGCGCTTCGCTGGTTCGAGCATCTTCCCGAGCCGGACATCATCGCTCCTTCGTGCCGCGCTGGCGACCCTTATCGCCTTTCCGTGCCCAACAACGCGATGGACCTTGTCGTAAAGGCGTGGTCCAAAGGAAACTATGATGGCTCGGGCGATGCGAATCCCGCGACGCACCGGACGATGAAGACGGTGCGGCCAATGCATTTGATCGATGGGGATCAGGTGCATTATGTGTGGTCCCTTCCGCAGTCGATGAGCGAGGAAGACCTGCGTCATGCGGAGGCGATTCGCGCCGCGGTCCGCAGTGTGATCGCGCTGGGCTGGGGAGTTGATCTGGTCGTTGCTCATGGCGAGATCGAAGAAAGTCCATCGGCGACGGATCGGCCGGGGGAGTTGGGCGAGCGTTGGATAGCTGCGCCGAGTGGCGTGCCCCTTCGTGCCCCGGTGTCGGGAACTCTTGATGCACTGATTCGCCGTTACAAAGAATTTCGAGGCCGCATTACCGACGCGGGTTTCATTCCTGTTCCGCCGCTGACTGCATTTTCCATTGTCCGATATCGGAGGAGCAACGATCCTTCTCCGCGATCTTACGCAGCCTTCGCTCTGCGCTCTTTGGACGATGCATCAAAATGGCGGGCCGTTCGCCAGGAAAAGGCGGCCCATGTTGCCGCAATGCTGCGGCACGTGGCGTGGGAGGAGGCGAAGCGGGATGAAGGGAATTGGCGTACTCGACGGTGGGCGGAAGAATTTGTCGCTGGGCACGGGCCGCGGGATAAGAAGGAAAGTTTCGCTCGTTTTTCCTATTTGCCCTTGCCCAATGCTGGTCATCGGCATGCCGACGGCATGATTCGACGAGTGCTGGTGGCGGAGACGGTAGGTTCGGATGGGCGATGCGCGCAATGGGCAAACGTACGTTTGAATGGGAAGGAACTTATTGAAGAGCATGCGAAGGAAGGGTGCGCAGTGCTTGCTCCGCTCTCTCCGTCCGATTCTGTGCTTCGGAATTTCGTTGAGTCATCCGCGGCTTGGCACACTGTCACGCCCGTCATTCTTCCCGGATATGATGACGGTAAACCGGCGCGTCGCGATCGACTCCTTCGGCAATGTCTGGAAAGCGCGGGCATTCCTTCTTGTGCAGTGGCGTCTATGGAGTCGCGACCCGGTTCGTTTGACCCAGCTTCGATTTCCACAATGCAATACTGTCGGCCAAAACATTTGCAGCGTCTACCCGCATGTCATGTTCGGCTGGTTTTTCGACAGCCGATTGCTGGCCCTATCGCGATTGGCGCCGGGCGGCATTGCGGTTTCGGACTGCTTCGTGCGGCTGATTAAACGCGGCTCCATCGAAAGCGGCTGGCGGAATCGCTCATTGACATCCAAATAATCGAGAAACGGTATGGCGTATCAAGTCTGGGGGTGAATCCGGTGTATAATTGGCCCACAGAGTTGCGGAGACATGGTCGCATGGTGTCGGTCGCGAGTGCCAAGGTGGTAAATGGGGGTGCTGGCCACGCTCGCGTGCTGAAACATGATGAATTCTCTGGAGTTACAGCGTGATGAGTCAAATTCGGTTACGTTCGAAGGCTTTCGCTTCCCTCTCACTCGCAGTTATGGGCGCAACTTACGGTTGCTCAATGAGCTGCGAGCGCGGAGTCTCGGCGGCCGCCCGGCCGCCGTCCCATTGAAGC
>DATKPA010000004.1:0-6522 GCA_035524355.1 Phycisphaerae bacterium
GAGTTGGCGAGCATTTCGGTGGCGGTGGGTTGATTGGACAGGTCGATGATGGGCATGTTCCCCTCCCCTGGTTGCGGCTGAAAAACGTCGCCGCTGCGGCGACGGCTAACGTTCGGTACTTTTTGCTGACACTATTGTACGGGTTTAGTTAGGTTCATTGCAAGGGGAATTTTTGCGTTTTTTTGGGGGTGGGGCGTTTTGCAGCGCGTGCGCGGGGAGAGGGTTGGGGATTCGAGGGGCTGGAGCACCGGCGCTTACGCTACGGGTTCTGTGGGGTGGGGTGTTTTGCAGCGCGTGCGCGGGGAGAGGGTTGGTGGGAGGGGGCGGAACGGCCTGCGGGCCGTCATGGGCGGGACGCCCATGCCACGGGCGCGTCAGGCGGAGATGTCGAGGCGGTGGAGATGGGGAGGGGTGGATTTTGGCGGGGTGGAGGGGGAAGCGGAGGGGTTGAGGTTGTCGATTTCGACTTTGTCTTCGGCTTCGTGGCGGGGGTGGTCGTCGGATTGTTGCTGGTTGTTGCGGCCCTGCTCGTCGCGGATGGAGTCGACGCCGGTGTCGTCGAGTTCGTTGACTTCTTCGGCGTGCTGGAGGATCTTGGCGAATTGGATCTGTCGGGCGCGGATGGCGTCGTGCTGCTGGCGCTGGATGGGAGTGAGCGCGGCGGAAATGGCGTTGGAAGGAATCTGGGTCACGTTCGGTTCTCGGGACTGGCCGCTCCGTCGGGGACACTCGCATCCTGCAGAGAATATATCGACCGGAATGTATATGGAGCATGAAGAAAGATCACTCGAATAGGGGAAATTCAGAATTCAGAGTTCAGAATTCAGAATTGCGGGTTAGGATGACGGGATGGATATTTCGGGACGCATTCGGGCGGTGCTGGGGGGGGTGGATTTTCGCGGGAACGAAGAGCAGGTTTTTGCGGTGATGGTGCGGAGTGTGTTGGGGACGCTGGGGGAGAAGTGGCGGGTTCATGATACGCCTAGACATATAGAGACGTATCGTTTGGAGCATGGACGATTGATGGCGGCGGGGATGATGCGGGTGCGAGGGAAGCGAGATTCGCAGGAGATGGGGCGGTTGATGGGACGGATTCAGCAAGAAACGGAAGAAGATTTGGGGAGGACGGATGCGCGGCCGGGGGAGTTGTTGTGGGGGCATTGGCTTTTGACGTTGAGCGAGAAGCTGGGAGGGGCGGCGAATGATCGGGCGATGATGAAGCGATTGTGGGAGCGTGGGGTGGGGGCGGAGATGGGGACGTTTCATCGGTTGACGAGTGAGACGCTGCTGGATGGGTTTGTGTATGACGAGCTGGTGGCGATTCATGCGGCGTACAATTCGGCGAAGGTGATGGGGGATGAGGGGATGATGGAGCGGGTGGGGCGGGCGGTGCGGTGGCATGTGGAGAACACGCAGCCGGACAATGCGACGAATGAGCCGTGGGGGTTGGCGGCGTTTGCGGCGTTGGATGAGACGGGGACGTTTGCGGAGCAGCAGTTGCATGATGCGGTGATGGGGTTGCGGAATTCGCCCGCCCTACCCAATGGGCAAGTGCCGGTGGCGGTGGGGTTGCTGGCGGATGCGGTGATGACTTTGGAGAATTGGTGATTGTCCCCCCCCCCGCTGCCGACGACGACGTTAAACACGAAGGACACGAAGGACACGAAGAGCACGGAGGACCACGAAGGGATTTTTATGGCGGTGTTCGCGGAGAGCGCAGAGGAGTTGGTGATGGATTTGAGGTTGTTGGAGTTGGTGGTTTGTCCGATTACGCATTCGAAGTTGCGCGTGGAGGGGGAGGAGTTGGTGTCGGAGGTGGGAGGGGTGCGGTATCCGATGAAGGAGGGGTTGCCGGTGCTTTTGCCGGAGGCGGCGCGGTTGCCGGAGGGGGTGACGGTGGAGGAGTTGCGGGCGATGAGGGTGAAGGGGAATTGAGTGATTGAGTCATCGGGGCATTGAGTCATTGGGGGATCGTGCGGGGTTCGTCATTGGGATGATGGTGGCGGAGGGGATGTGGGTGGTGACGATGTGGAGGGCGAGGTTGAGCCATTTGGGTGGGGCGTGGTCTTTGGGGTTGCGGGAGCCGTCGAGGATGATGGAGTCGGCGGTGACGATGATTTCGGTGGATTTGGCGAGGATGGGGTCGGGGTCGGGGAGGAGGGAGATTTGCCAGGGCCAGTGTTTTTGGGAGGCGAGTTGTTGCATGACGGTTTTGAGGCGGGCGGAGTTGGAGACGGGGGCGTCGAGGAGGAAGTGGGCGGTTGGGGTTTGGAGGTCGGCGAGGGATTGGCCGATCAGCTCGAGGGCGGGGGTGGTTTCGGCGACGCGTTTGTAGTGGCCGTGCATGGAGGCGAGGTCGCGGAGGCAGTGGTCGCGGCCGAGGAGGAGGAAGGAGTGGCCGAGGGCGGCTTCGATGGTGGTGAGGAGGTTGTAGCCGTCGATGAGGAGGGGAATTTTTTCGGCGGCTTGAATGGGGAGTTGGTTTTGTTGGCGGAGGTGGAGGGAAAGGTCGGAGCAGGAGGAGCGCATGATGGCGAGGCGTTGGCGTTCGGTGAGTTGGTAGCGGTCACCGACGATTTTGAGGGAGGAGGGGAGAGCGTAGCCGTGGGAGAGGAGCCAGGAGAGGTCGTAGGTGGCGGATTGGAGGGCGGGGTAGTTGGCGGGCGCGAAGAGTGAGGGGTCTTCGGGGTGGGGGCCGCGGTGTTGGCGGGTGTCGGGCATTGGATGCCTCGCTGCGCATCGGCGTTTTGCCGCCTAAAGGCGGAACTCCAGCTATGCGGGTTGTTGCTGGGTCATGCAGTGGAGAGTGCCGAGGCCCCAGACTAGGTCGCGGCAATAGACGGGGATAATGGGGCGGTCGGTGATGAGTTGCTCGAGGATTTTGAGGGCGCGGGTGTCGTTGGGGTCGTTGAAGACGGGGACGAGGACGCCGGTGTTGGCGATGTAGAAGTTGGCGTAGGAGGCGGGGAGGCGTTGGTTTTCGAAGAAGACGCCCCCCCCCGAGCCGGGGAGTGGGAGTTCGGCGAGGGTGAATTGTTTGCCTTGCGTGTCGCGCATTTTTTTGAGGCGTTTCCAGTTTTCTTTCATGGGGGCGTGGTTGGGGTCGGATTTGTTGGGTTCGATGCAGGCGACGATGGTGGCGGGGTTGACGAAGCGTGCGGTGTCGTCGATGTGGCCGTGGGTGTCGTCGCCGGCGATGCCCTGGTTGAGCCAGAGGACTTTTTTGGTGCCGAGGTAGTTGTGGAGGGTTTGTTCGATTTTGTCGCGGGAGAAGTTTGGGTTGCGTTGCTGGATATCGGAGAGGAGGCATTCTTCCGTTGTCAGCACGCAACCGTTGCCGTTGACGTCGATGGAGCCTCCTTCGAGGACGAAGCGTTGGAGTTCGTTTTCGTTGTTTTCGCCGTAGGCGGTGAATCGAGGGAGGTCGAGGTAGTCGGCGACGGCGGAGGGGAGTGCGTCGTCGAGGGCGTTGTTGTCGTATTTGGCCCAGGCGTTGAATTTGAAGTCGGCGAGGGAGAGTGCTGAGTCTTGAGTCTTGAGTCTTGAGTTTTTCTTGAGGAAGATTGGGCCGGAGTCGCGGGTCCAGACGCGATCGGTGGGTTGGGTGTGGAGGGTGACGTGGGCGAGGTTGACGTCGTTGCGGTCGAGGATGGATTGGACTTCTTTGGCGAAGCGGTTCCCCTTGGAGGGTTGGACGAAGATGTGGACGCGCTCGGATTGGGCGAGGAGACGGACGATTTCGGCGTAGATCCAGGGGATGGGTTCGAATTTGTCGGGCCAGTCTTCGTGGTTGTGTGGCCAGGCGATCCAGGTGGCTTCGTGGGGTTGCCATTCGGCGGGCATGGCGTAGCCGAGGGAGGCGGGGGCATCGAATTCGGACGAGGGGAAGGCTGCGGATGCGCGGGTTTCGGTTTTTTTAACCATTTCGTGTACCTAACAATAAAATGGGAAGCGGCTGCGATTGTAGTCTTGAGAGCGCCTCGGGCAAAGTTGACCCGGCTCGGTGTTGAACCGGCGTCGCATGTTGTATACGATTTGTGCATGACACTAACGATAGACCAACTGAGGGAACAGGCATTGCGGCTCCCGGCTGCGTCGCGGGCGCAATTGGCCGAACAGCTTGCGGAGAGCCTCGCGGATGCCGATGGCGATGAAACTCGCAAGCTGTGGGCGGCGGAAGCGATTCGCCGACGGAATGAAGTGCGGAGTGGAGCGGTTCAAGCAGTCCCTGGGGAGCAAGTTCTGGCGGAGGTGCGGCGGGTGGTTGGGAGATAATGAACTACTCGTTCCATCCTGAAGCGCGGGCGGAATATGTTTCGGCGGCGGCGTTTTAGGAGGAACGGCGGGCGGGGCTTGGAGCAAATTTTTCGCTTGAGGTCGAAGCGGCAATTGAGCGAATACTGGAGTCGCCGACGCGGTGGCCTGTTTTCGAGGATGACGTGCGCCGCTGTCTCACGCACATTTTTCCGTACGGAATTCTGTACTGCGTGGAGGCCGACTCCATTCTGATTCTGGCGGTGATGCATTGCGCCAGAGAACCGGGGTATTGGCGCAAGCGGGGCCCACGGGCCACTAAATGACACGAATCCCGACAAGCACAAATTCATTTGTTGTACGAGTTGAGAGCGCGCGTGATTTGGTCACATGAGTGGACGAAATGGGGGCGGGTGCGATTCAGTTCGAGGGACCGATAGCCGCTAACCTGGGGATTGGGGCAGTTGAAGAATTGCTCGAAGGCGCTCGGCTATTTTCTCGGCGTCCTCGCGCAGGAGGCGCTCGGTGATAGCCGACCATTCGAATCTGCTGTGGACGTCCACGAACCAGCCGGATTTGTTGCCATAGTATGTTGCGCTGACTGCCCGCAGTTGCTCCCGAGTGTAGGTCTTCTCGGAGACAGAGCGCTTGAACTGGCGTTGGACCGTCAGATGATCAGGCGTGGCGACGATGAAGATACTGGGGCGGCCAGACGCCATGAAGAGCCCTACGATAGCTGCCCAAATGATCGATATACACAATCCGACCGCGAAGGCTTCGCCGACGAAAGGCCAGTCGCGGTGTATGAACGCGGCGGCGATGGCCAGTGCGGGGGGAATGCCGATCACAGTTAGCTGGTATTTCCAAGCATTTCGTGAGAGGAAGTAATGTACGGGAATGGTGATGCGCAGAACGCCGTCGGCGGGGGATTCGAACTGAAGGGTTTTTGGGTGTGCTTCGTAAGAGGGCGTCGGCATTGTGTGATTGTACCATGCGTTTTTTGGGCGGGGATTGGATGATAGCGCGCAGAATTGCGACCCAACTTAGTCGAATGCGTAAGCCCCCGGATTCCCATCCGGGGCTCCTTCGTGTGAAGGTTGAGATGTGGTGTTATTTGCCGAAGCGGTTGAGGATGGGGGGATAGGCGTCGATGCGGCGGTCGCGGAGGAAGGGCCAGTTGCGGCGGGTTTCTTCCTGGAGCTTGGGGTCGATTTCGGCGATGAGGATTTCCTCTTTGTCGTGGGAGGCTTTTTTGAGGAATCGGCCGAAGGGGTCGGCGATGAAGGAGTTGCCGAAGAATTCGATGCCGTCGGGGCCGCCGCCGGGGATTTTTTCGAGGCCGATGCGGTTGGGGGAGGCGACGTAGAGGCCGTTGGCGATGGCGTGGGAGCGTTGGATGGTTTGCCAGGCGTCGCGTTGTGCTTCGCCGAAGGAGGCTTTTTCTTTGGGGTGCCAGCCGATGGCGGTGGGGTAGAAGAGGACGGAGCAGTCTTGCAGGGCGGTGAGGCGGGCGGCTTCGGGGTACCACTGGTCCCAGCAGATGAGGACGCCGATGCGGCCGAATTTGGTTTGCCAGGTTTTGAAGCCGTCATGATGGCCCGGCCCCCCGCCACCGCCGGGGTCGCCGGGGGTGAAGTAGTATTTTTCGTAGTAGAGTGGGTCGTCGGGGATGTGCATTTTGCGGTAGGTGCCGAGGAGGTCGCCGGAGGCGTCGATGATGGCGGCGGTGTTGTGGTAGAGGCCGGGGGCGCGGCGTTCGAAGAGGGAGGCGACGATGGCGACGTTGAGGTCTTTGGCGAGTTTGGTGAGGGTGTCGGTGGAGGGGCCGGGGATGGATTCGGCGAGGTCGAAGATGGCGGTGTCTTCGAGCTGGCAGAAGTATTGGGAGCGGAAGAGTTCCTGGGTGCAGATGACTTGGGCGCCGAGTTTGGCGGCTTCGCGGATTTTTGCGGTGATTTTTTCGAGATTGGCCTGCGGGTCGGGGGAGCAGGACATCTGGATGATGCCGATGTTGAATTTTTCCTGGGGCATTTTGTGGGGCTCCTGTTTTGAGAGGGGCATTATAGACGAGGGTCGCGGAGATTTCAGGAGAGCACGTGATGTCACAGGCGACGACGTTCAACACCAAGACACGAAGAACACGAAGGACCACGAAGGCGCTGTGATTGGCTTGGGCGTGCCGGTGTCAGAGTTTTGAAGATTCAGGTGTCGGGGGTTGGGGTGTCCTGGAGGGTGTTGAGGAGTTGGATGAGGTCGTCGGCGGGGGTG
>DATKPA010000005.1:0-5801 GCA_035524355.1 Phycisphaerae bacterium
CCAGCTCATCCCCCTCGTCGCCGTCGCCGGAATCCTCTTCTCCCGCTACACCTTCCTCGGTTTCTTTCCCCTCCTCATCCCCCCCGCCTGGCTCCTCGCTGACCTCCTCCCGCGACTCCGCTTCCAACTCCCGCGACTCGCCTACGCCCCCGCCGCCGCACTCGCCATCGCCGCCATCCTCGCCTGGCCCACGTTCGTCTCCGCCTGGAGCGCCGTCAACTGGCGCGCCCCCACTCTCACCGTCAGCGACGACACCCAGTTCCTCACCAAGTTCCCCTCCGGCACCTCCACCGAACAAGCCATCGACTGGCTCGATCACGCCGCCAAACGCCAGCCCATCACCATCATCGTCGGCCACTGGGTCGGACTCCCCAACGACATGCTCTACCTCACCTTCGACCACAACCCCAACATCCAGCTCCTCCACTGGCTCGACAACCAATACCCGCTCCACCCCCTCGCCGGACGCCCCAACACCTACAACCTCTCCGACGACCGTTGGCTCGACACCCACATCCGCCCCATCACCCTCGACCCCACCCGCCCCACCTACCTCCTCTGCCCCGCCCTGCGCGACGACGACACCAACCAGATGCGCCAATACCTCCCCTTCGACAAACTCCCCCCCGGCACGCACCTCGTCACCCTCTTCGAAAACACCCCCATCGCCAAAACCCACTCCGTCGCCGCCGAACTCCGCCTCCTCCAAATCCCCGTCACCCCACCCCCACCCCCCGCCGCCATCGCCCAGCGCTAACCGTGGCATGGGCATCCTGCCCATGACGGCCCGCAGGCCGTACCCGTTTCGTCATTCACTCATTCGTCATTCAGATTTGATTCGTCATTCGGACTTCGTCATTCGTCATTCTCACGCCACCTTCAGCACCACCCGAAACCGCGCCTTCCCACTCATCATCCGCTCATACGCCTCATTCGCCTTCTCCAGCGGATACTCCTCATTCATCGACCTCACCCCATTGAGCGCACTGAACCGCATCGTCTCCTGCGAATCCATCGCCGTCCCGCTCGGCCACCCTGCCACGCTCCGTCGCAACCCAATCAAATCCAGCCCCGACACCGCCATCGGCGCAAAATCCGCCCCCAGCACCACCAGCTTCCCGCCCGCTCCCAGCCCCTTGATCGTCGCCTCCATCGCCTTCGCATTCGTCGCCGTCGCCAGCACCACCTTCGCCCCACCCAGCTTCATCAACTCCTCCGCGACATTCTGCGTCTCGCTGTCAATATAAAAATGCGCCCCCAGTTTCTTCGCCAACGCCTCCTTGTCCTTCCCGCGCGCAATCGCCACCGTCTCCAGCCCCATCTTCCGCGAATACTGCACCCCCAGATGCCCCAGCCCCCCGATCCCCAGCACCGCCACCCGATCCCCCGCCCGAACCCCGCTGTTCCGCAGCGAATTAAACGTCGTCACCCCCGCACACATCAGCGGCCCACACTCCGCCGCCGTCAACTCCCCCGGCCGCCGCGCCAGCGCCGCCGCCGACACCACCATGTACTCCTGATACCCCCCATCAAACGAAATCCCCGTCACCAACCCCCGCTCACACACCACAAAATCCCCACGCCGGCACTGATCGCAATACCCGCAATGCCCCCCGTACCACCCCACGCCCACCGCCTCCCCCACGCTCCAACCCTGCACCCCATCGCCAACCTTATCAATCACCCCCGCCGCCTCATGCCCCGGCACCCGCGGAAACTTCACCCCCGGCCACAACCCCTCCTTCGTCAACGAATCCGAATGACACACCCCGCACGCCTCCACCTTCACCCGCACCTGCCCAAACCCCGGCTCCGGAATCTCCCGCTCCACCATCTCCAACGCCCCCTTCGCCTTCGAAACCTGCATCACTCGCATCTTCGCCATGGCATTCTCCAATCACGATTTCTTGAACAGGCCCACGAGCAAAATCATAGCCCGCGCCCGATCGACATTCCTACGGCCCTGCCCTCTGAGTTTCTGCCTATCTACGCGAGCCCCCCAGACACCCACCCCGACCCTTCTCCGCACCTCGTTCCCCACCGCACCTAGGAAAAATCCCTAGAAAAATTCCCAGTTGTGCCTCCGCCGACGATTGAGATACCGTAGCAACTAATGATTCGCCATTCCCTGCCCGCACACCCCTGCAAGGATCAGCCAATGCGTCGCTTCACCTTGGAATTCACTCGCGCTGCCGCAATTCTCGCCTTCTCCGCCGCCCTCCTCGCCGCTTGCTCCCAGGAGCAACTCATGCCCACCCCCAACCTCTATGCCACCGGCCAGCAGAATCCCTTCCCCAACGTCCCCCCCGAGTTCCGCGCCAACACCGTCGATGTCCTCTACCTCACCGATCGTATCCCCCTCAACGATTCCCCCGACCACCGCGAATACGGCTACGGCCGCTCCCGCTCCATGGCCTTCGGCATCTCCCAGGTCAAATTCGGCGACAACGTCTCCTGGGATCAGCTCGTCAAAGCCAGCACCTCCAACTGGCGAAACATCAACCTCGACATCACCGTCCCAAAAACCACCGAACTCGGAAGGTTCCAGCCCACTCCCCGCAATTTCCTCCAGGTGCCCGGCTCCGACGAGGAAAAAAAGGACGACGCCGACCAACTCGCCGCCGAAAAAAAATTCACCCAAACCCTCTCCGAAATGCTCTCCCACACCCCCCGCAAGGAAGTCTACCTCTCCATCCACGGCGTCAACAATCAGCACATCCACTCCGTCTCTCGCATCGCCCAGATCTGGCATTTCTTCGGCCGCGAAGGCGTCCCCATCGCCTACTCCTGGCCCGCCGGCAGCCCCGGCCTCAAACAGTACATGTACGACCGCGAGTCCAGCGAATTCACCGTCTATCACCTCAAGCAGGCCCTCAAGCTCATCGCCGCCTGCCCCGACGTCCAGAAGGTCAACATCATCAGCCACAGCCGCGGCACCGACGTCCTCGCCACCGCCCTCCGCGAACTCCACATTGAATATGTCGCCGCCGGTAAATCCCCCCGCAAAGAGCTCAAGCTCGGCACCGTCGTCCTCGCCGCCCCAGACATGGACCTCGATGTCACCCTCCAGCGCTGCTCCACCGCCCAACTCGGCTTCGATCCCGAACGTTTCGTCCTCTACGTCGGCAAAGAAGACAAGCTCCTCCGAATCTCCAACTGGCTCTTCGGCGGCTTCGCTCGCCTCGGCGGTTCCAACATCTCCACCATGTTCAGCCCCCAGGAACTCGCCGCCCTCCAGAAACTCGAAGCCATCCAAATCGTCGATTCCAGAATCACCGACGTCGGCAGCCACGGACACGACTACTTCGTCTCCAACCCCGCCGTCAGCTCCGACCTCATCCTCTCCACCCGCGACCACCTCCTCCCCGGCGCCGACCACGGCCGCCCCCTCGCCATCGACCCCAAATCCAACTTCTGGGTCATCACCGACTCCTACCCCACCCCCTCCCCCACCACCGCCCCCGCCAAATAACCCACCCCACTTCACGCCGCAGCCATGATGTGCGACCGCGTGTGCCATGCTCAGGGAAGGGCCCCTGAGCATGTTCGGCTGAGGGATTGCGAAAAAAGCCCCAACCGCTCCGGCGCACGGAGCCGGGCTGCCATGCCTCTCATCACAACCTCGGTGACGAGACGCATGCCTCACGTGCGTTCCAACCCCATCGCATCCGATCCACCCAAACGACCCGTGTTATAATCCCCCCAATGCCCATCGACCGCCACCGCCGCGACGCCATCGCCCTGCACCTCGAGCAAGTCCTCCGAGGCAATCTCCCCTTCGAACAATTCTGCCGCAACGTGCGGCCCTCTTTCGAACCTCATCTCTCTTCTCCCTCCGACGGTCCCGGCTTCCCCGTCCTCACCAACCCGCCTCATCCCGAACCGATAGAAGATATCCTCCTCGATCGCTATATCCGCGACGACCTCCTGCTTCGCCTTCCCTCCCTCTGGTCAGGCAAAATCACGCGCCAGCAGGCAGCTTTCCACCACGCCCTCCGAGTCCTGTTCGTTCTCCGCTCCGATCTCGATGCCGACTCCCTCCCGCCACTTACCCTGGAAAAGCCGAACCCCTACCTTCCCGGATGCATGGCCACACTCAGTTTCCTCGCCATTCTCCCCATCATCGCCATTTCCGTTCTTATCCACCCGCTCCTCCTTCTCCTCTGGCCCGCGCTCGGCATCATGATCTTGCTCCCATGCTTCTATCGAATGCCATCCCGGACTACCCATCTCGAACACTCCCTCGACGCCCTTCCCATCACATGCCCCTTCGATGCTCCCACTTTTGAGCCTGACCTTTTCCGTCGACCGCCTCCCCGTCACCACCGCGCGAAGACAATCTTCCTTTTCATCCCGGCCGCTCTCGTCACTCTCGTCGCTTCCGTCGTTATCCTCGCAATCATGGCGCTCGCGTGGCCGCTCATCCTTCGCGACCACCTCAGCCGCCCTCGCTATCGCAGCGTATAACCCACCGGAACAACGCTCAGCCGCCGCGCAAATCGCATCATTCGCCCTTCAGTAAGAGCGATGTCCCGCGGACGGGGGCCCTCGCCCTATGGGGGGGGCGGGGAGCCGCAATCACCCACAAAGCCCCGTACAGGCCCCAGCACTCTCCCCTCCAATGGGGCGAAGTCGGTTGAGCGCCAGCGCCAAAAAACCTTCGTAACTGCGACCCAAACAAAATGCAAACAATTTTCTTGCCTTTCCTCGCGTCGCATGTCATCATGAATCAACGCAGAAAATGCGGGGGGCGTTATGCCGAATGCACCATCCTCAATTCAGAAACCTGAAAGCTCCAATCCGCCCACCGCCGCTCTTCACGCAACCCCCACCAGACGCCCATCCCCATGCGCCCTCCCCCACCCATCCTGCACCCCATCGCCTGTTACCCACTCCAGACTCGCAACCCGCTGCGACCCACTCTCCCAAAAACCTCATTTTCAGCCCAAAATCCCCATACTCGCACCCCATTGCCACCAACACAAACCAAATGCTCCAACAACCCCACCCCACTTCGCTACAATGTCCGATCTATGCCCAACGACCCCACAACCCCCCCCACCCACTTCGACGTCATCGTCATCGGCGGCGGACACGCCGGCGCCGAAGCCGCCTGGGCCGCCAGCCATATCCTCAAAGATCAAGGCCGCGTCGCCCTCGTCACCATGGACCCCCTCGCCATCGGCCGAATGTCCTGCAACCCCGCCATCGGCGGCCTCGCCAAGGGACAGATCGTCCGCGAAATCGACGCCCTCGGCGGCCTCATGGCCCACGCCATCGACGCCACCGGCATCCAGTTCCGAATGCTCAACCGCTCTAAAGGCCCCGCCGTCCAATCCCCCCGCGCACAAGCCGACAAATACAAATACGCCGCCAAAGTCCAACAACTCCTCCACGACCACTGCCCCAACCTCACCATCATCACCGGCATCGTCGACCGCTTCCTCACCGACCCCCAATCGAAAATCGAAAATCAAAAATCGAAAATCACCGGCCTCGTCTTGGAAAGTGGCCAAACACTTTCTGCAAAATGCGTCATCGTCACCACCGGCACCTTCCTCCGCGCACTCATGCACACCGGCGAAAAAAAAACCGAGGGCGGCCGCGTCAACGAACAATCCGCCCGCGGCCTCTCCAAATCCCTCCTCGACCTCGGCTTCGAACTCGGCCGCCTCAAAACCGGCACACCCCCGCGCATCGCCAAAGAATCCATCAACTTCACCGACCTCGAACCCCAACCCGGCGACACCCCCCCCACTCCCTTCTCCGACCTCACCTTGTCACCCGGTCACCTTGCCACC
>DATKPA010000006.1:0-98592 GCA_035524355.1 Phycisphaerae bacterium
AAACTCAAAAAGCACCTCCTCGCCCTCCAATCCCAGACCATGACCCTCCAGCACTCCGCCAAAGCCATCACCAAGATCGTCGAACTCTGCGACTCCAAAAAACCCGAAGTCGCCCGCCGCGCCGCCATGACCATCCTCAAACTCTCCCACCTCGACTCCCCCCCCGACCTCTTCCCCCTCGACGACGACTTCCTCTTCGACGACGAAGAAGACAACCCAAAGAAGAAAACCCGCAAAGCAAAGAACCGGACGCCCGCTGCCTCGGGCAGCGTGGGGCCAACCGCTCCACCTGCAACCACCCCTCCTCAATCCCCTAATATCACTGCTACCACTGATATCACTAATACCACTAAATTCACCCTCACCACCCCCGCCCCCCCTCCCTACGCAAAAACGCTCCAATCCCTCTACCCCCTCGCCAACCTCCTAATCTTAATCCTCATCTTCATCTTCACCCTCCGCCCCACCCGAATCGCCGCACCCACCCCCATCGCCGCCCAACCCATCAATTACCAATTACCATTGACCAATGACCCCTCTCCGCCTTCATCGTTCACCATTCATAATTCATCATTCAGCCACCCGTCCCAATTGAACCCACACCCAACTTCCCCTCTAATACGAGACTCTCTTACCCGGAGCCCACGAATGATCAAAACCCGTTTCGCCCCTTCCCCCACCGGCTTCCTCCACGTCGGCGGCGCCCGCACCGCCCTCTACTCCTGGCTCTACGCCCACCACGCCCGAAAGGCCGGAAAAGACGCCAAATTCGTCCTGAGAATCGAAGACACCGACCAAATCCGCTCCACCGCCGAATCCGCCGCCGGCATCCTCGCCGACCTCCAATGGCTCGGCCTCAACTGGGACGAAGGCCCCACGGTAGGGGGGGCCAAAAACGACTACTTCCAATCCATGCGCCTCGACCTCTACAACAAGCACCTCAACGAACTCCTCGAAAAAGGCCTCGCCTACGAAGCCTACGAATCCCCCGCCCAGCTCGCCGCACTCCGCCAGGCCGCCGAAAAAGAAAAACGCCCCTTCCGCTACCGCAAAGACATGCCCGGCCGCCAACTCACCCCGCAGCCCGACGTAAAGCCCGTCCTCCGCTTCGCCATGCCCTACAAAGACATCACCGTCCACGACCTCATCCTCGGACCAGTCACCGTCACCGCCCCCGAACACGACGACATCGTCATCCGCAAATCCGACGGCTTCCCCACCTACCACTTCGCCGTCGTCATCGACGACCACTACATGGGCATCACCCACGTCCTCCGCGCCCAGGAACACCTCATGAACACCTTCAAACACCTCGGCCTTTACGAAGCCCTCGGCTGGACCCCGCCCGAACACGCCCATCTCCCCCTGGTCTTCAACATGGACAACTCCAAAATGTCCAAGCGCGAAAAAGCCAAAGTCACCCGCGCCGCCATTCAGCAAGCCGGAACCAAAGACTTCACCGACCTCGCCGAAAAATCCGGCGTCCCCCTCAAAGACATCCAGGACTTCATGGCCAAGAAAACCGACGCCGTCGAAATCGCCGTCAAGCTCGCAACAGTTACCAAAACCCCCCTCCCCGAAATCGACGTCCAGGACTTTCGCCGCTCCGGCTACCTCCCCGAAGCACTCCTCAACTTCATCGCCCTCGTCGGCTGGGCCCCCGGCCAGGACCGCGAAATCCTCACGATGGACCAAATGATCGACCTCTTCTCCCTCGACGGCATCCAGAAAACCAACGCCCGCTTCGACCGCAAAAAACTCGCCTGGATGAACGGCGAATACATCCGCAAAGCCACCCTCGACCGCCTCGCCGACGCCGTCGAAAGCTTCAACCAGGTCACGAACTACCCCATCAAAACCGCCCCCCGCGAAACCATCAAGGAACTCCTCGCCATGTACCAGGAACGAATGGTCACCATCGCCGAAATGGCCGAAAACGCACGCTTCTTCTTCGAAGACCCCACGATCGATCCCAAGGCCCTCGAAAAGTTCGTCAAAAACAACAACGGCATCGACTTCCTCAAACAATCCAAGTCGATCCTCCACTCCGTTCAAGACTGGTCAAAGACCAGTCTCGCCGAACCGATGGACAAGATCCTCGCCCTCGGTGTCGAAGCTGGCGGAAAGCGTGGGGCTGCGGCGCAGCCGCTGCGCGTCGCGCTGTCCGGCAACACCATCACCCCGCCGATGCTCGAAACCATCGCACTCCTCGGCCGCGAAAAAACGCTGGCACGCATCGACAAACTGCTGCAATCAGTAGGGGGGTAAGATGAATTGGGGGTGGGAAATGTCAGACACGCTGACGGCCGCGCAGGGCGAGAATCAATTCGATCTCTCCCGGCTGGCGGCCAAGTGCCTGGCCAATCTCGCGGGCGCTCTTGCCCTGATCGGCCAACTGATAAATCGGTGCGTATGCCGGGTCTTCGTTGGGCGGCGGGGCGCCGCGCTCCTGGCGCAGGCGGCTCAGGGTCTGCGTGGCATCTCGCATCACGCTGACGTTCGGAAGTGGGGGTGGGGCAGGGCGTTGCGGTTCCGTGGGGGCCTTCGTCAATTCCTCGAGCCGGCGGATTTTTTCATCCGCTTCCGCCAGCAGTTGTTCGAGGCGGACGCGGCGGTTGTCGATCTGCGCGGCCACACGCCGGGCGGTTTCCTCGACGTCGGCCAGCAGCGACTGGATCTGCGCCGTTACTTCCCGAACGTTCAATCCGTTGCTCATTGGGGCACGCTCCATCGCACCGCTCCCCGTCGATCCCTTTCGCGGGCCGGTCGATCCCGCCCGCCCTCGCTGCTTTTGCACCGCAATCATCCGCCAGCGGCGAATCGCAAAAATCATCGCCACTCCGGAAAGGAGCAGCGCGACTTGGACTTCGGTCAACCCATAGAAACTGAAGGCCAGCGGATGGGGAGTGGGGAGAACGCTCATCGTCTACGCATCCTGCGACAAACGGACTTACTTCGCAAGCGCCGCCTCCACGACGGAGGTGACCGCCGAATCCTCCGGCTTCACCTTGCTGGGGAACCGGGCGATGACGGTGCCATCGCGGCCGATCACGAACTTCTCGAAGTTCCATTTCACATCCCCCGCCCCTTCGGGTTTGGCGTCGACGGAGGTGAGGTACTTGTAGAGGGGGGCCTGGTCGTCGCCGAGGACGCTGATCTTGGAGAACATCGGGAAGGTGACGTGGTACTTCCCGGTGCAGAACGCCTCGATCTGGGCGTTGGTGCCGGGCTCCTGGGATCTGAAGTTGTTGGCGGGGAAGCCGAGGACGATGAAGCCCTTGTCCTTGTATTTCTCGTAGATTTTTTCCAGGCCTTCGTACTGCGGGGTGAATCCGCATTTGCTGGCGACGTTGACCATCATGATGACCTTGCCCGAGTATTGGGAGAGGTCCACGTTCTCGCCCGTGATGCCGGGCATGGTGAAATTGAGGGCCGCCGGCTTGCTCGAATCCGCCGCCGGTGTGTCCGCTGCCTGAAGCATGGTGACTCCCGCCATTGCCAGAAACATCCCGAAAGTGATCGACGCGCGTTTCATTTCGCAACTCCTTCGTGCCAACTTTCGCCCGACCCACAGGGCCACGCTTCACACACCCAAACGTCCCGCCCATCCCTTGTGTATTTCGCATTGTACAATTGGGCCACTGATCTGGGAACGCACACCGTGATGCCATTCTTGCATCAGGAGCATTATTCCCTAGAATCCAGCGCAGGTTCGAACTTCTTCACCGGCGATCCAATTCACATGCCAACAATTTCCGTGGTGATTCCCACCTTCAATGGTGGTTCTCTCTTTGCCGAGGTGCTCGCCGGTCTGCGGCGGCAGCGCGTCGAGTCGCCGGTGGAACTGCTCATCATCGATTCCGGATCGACGGACGATACGCTCGCGGCGGCCAGGCAGGCGGGGGCACGGGTTGTGCAGATTCCGCAATCGGAATTCGATCATGGACTCACGCGAAACTGGGGGATTGAGCTGACGACCGGTGAAATCGTGGTGCTTCTGACGCAGGATGCGGTTCCCGCTGATGAATATCTGATGGCCAATCTGATCAAGCCGTTCGAGGATCCGCGCGTGGCGGGGGCGTTTGCCCGGCAGATTCCGCGGGCGGAGCATGATGTGCTGGTGAAGCGGAATATCCAGAATTGGATCGCGGGCGGGCCGAAGGGGCGCGTGGTGCAGATTGAGAATCGGGAGACGTACGAGCGGATGTCGCCGATCGAGCGGTATCTGTTCTGCGTGTTCGATAACGTTTGTTCCGCAGTGCGGCGAGAGGCGTGGCGGGAGGTGGCGTTCCGGCAGAATGCGTTCGGCGAGGATATCGAGTGGTCGAAGCGGGCGCTGGAGGCGGGGTGGAAGATTGCGTACGAGCCGACGGCGGCAGTGGTCCATTCGCATAGCCGGTCGGCACGATACGAGTACAAGCGCACCTATATGGGGCATCGCACGCTGTATCGGCTCTTCGGCCTTGCCACGGTGCCGGAACGCAAGTACGTTTGGCGGTCTCTGGTCGCCGGCGTGATGCAGGACGCGAAGTACGTGATGCAACACGAGCAACAGTGGGGCAAGCGACTGTCGCTTCTGGCGCGGCTTCCGGCGCTTTCGTGGAGCAGTGTGATGGGTCAATACCGCGGAGCACGGGATGAACGGCTCGGCCGCGGCAAACGGCAGAAAGGAATCTAGCCTTGCGCATTCTCCTCACCGTTCACCAGTTTCTTCCGACCTATGCGGCGGGGACGGAGATCGTCACGTACAAAGTGGCGCGGGGATTGATCGAGCGCGGGCACACGGTGGAAGTGATTGCCGGGCATCCCGGGACGATGGAGCAGAAGGAAGAATCGCGGCTCACGAACGATGTTTTCGAAGATATTCCGGTGCAGCGGTTTCACCATGCGAGTGTGCCGATGGCGGGGCAGACCAACATCATGCGGGCCGAATACACGAGCAATTTTGTGCGGCACTTTTTCGGCGCGGCGCTCAAGCGGTTCAAGCCGGACGTGGTGCACATGTTCCACCTGTCGCGGCTGACGACGTCGGTGATTGATGCGTGCGTGGAGCGGAACATTCCGACGTGCTACACCATCACGGACTTCTGGCCGATCTGCCCGACGGCGCAGTTGCGGCTGCCGGATAACACGACGTGTCCGGGGCCGAGCAAGCATTCGGGGAATTGCCTGCGACATGTGCTGCAGTCGTCGGGGGCGCCGCAGGCGAAGTTGCCGATTTTCAAGTTGCCGACAGCGTTTATCGATGGGCTGGTGTGGCTGATTCAGAAGCGGGTGCTGATGCGGAAATCGATGCAGGGGGAGCTGGTGCGGGCGCTGGCGGCGCGCATCGGTTTCAATGTGCATCGGCTGAATCAGATCGATCGGATCCTGGTGCTGACGCGGACGATGGAATCGGTGCTGCTGCGTTATGGGGTGAATCCGTCGCGGATTTCGGTGCTGCCGCACGGGATTGATGCGTCGTATCTGCAGCGGACGGAGGGGCGCGGGGAGAAGGCGGAGCTGCGTATCGGGTTCATCGGGCAGATTTATGAGCACAAGGGGGTGCATGTACTGGTCGAGGCGATTCGGAAGTTGCCGCGGTCGGTGAATGTGCATGCGCACATCTATGGGAATTTGAATGATTTTCCGGAGTACGTGCAGCGGCTTCGCGATATTGCCGGGGATGATCCGCGGATTCATCTGGAAGGAACGTTTCCGAATGCGCAGGTGGGGGGGATCATTGGGAAGTTCGATGTGATCGTGGTGCCGTCGCTGTGGTATGAGAATACGCCGCTGGTGATTTATGAGGCGATGGCGTCGGGGTGTCCGGTGGTCTGCTCGCGCTTCGGCGGGATGGCGGAAATGGTACGGGACAATGTGGATGGGATGATGTTTGAGAAGGGAAATGTCGCGGAGCTGGCGGGGATTCTGGAGAAACTTGCCGCGGATCGGGCGCTGCTGAAGAAGCTGGCGGCGAATACGCAGCGGCCGAAGCAGATTTCCACGTACGTTGACGAGGTTGAGGCGATTTATTCGACGTTAATACAGGCGCATGGCGCGGCGGTTGGTGTATGACGGAATTGGCGGGCTTGTCGGGATTTTGTTTTTGGGACGGCGTTGCATCGCCTGCGCGAGGGACCGGCCTTTACGGATTACGTGAGGTGAGCCGGCGCTTACGCTACGGGTTCTATTGGGAGTCTGCGGCGTCTTGACATCACTGCCGCGGAATCGAACAATCCACGGCTCCGCTTTTACAAAGGGTGCAATGCGAATTCTGCTCACCATTCATCAGTTCCTTCCGCATCATGCTTCGGGCACGGAGATTCTCACGCTGCACACGGCGCAGGAGCTGAAGCGGCGCGGGCACCAGGTGGAGATTTTCACGGGATTTCCGGCCAAGGTGCCACTGACGGATGATCAGCGGTTTGATTCGTATGAGCATGACGGGCTGACGGTGCATCGGTTCAATCACCAGCACATGCCGATGGGGGAGCAGACGAACATTATTGAGATGGAGTATCGCAACGAGCTGTTCGGCGATTATTTCGCGAAGTTTCTGGAGCGGCATCCGCAGGATGTCGTGCATGTGTTTCATTTCGCGCGGCTTTCGGGGCTGACGGTGGATGCGTGCGTGGAGGCGGGGATTCCGACGGTGTTTACGCCGACGGATTTCTGGGCGGTCTGTCCGCTGATTCAGTTGCGGCTGCCGGACGGGTCGCTGTGTGAGGGGCCGACTGCGTTCGCGGCGAATTGCGTGCGGCACGTGGTGGAGGTGTCGCAGCCGGAGGAACTGGCATCGCGGCTGCGGGTGCTGCCGACGGCGGCGGTGGCGGCGGGGGTGGTGGCGATTCAGAACGGGTTGCTGCCGGAGCGGTGGTATTCGCCGCTGGTGCGGGCGCTGGCGGGGCGTCCGGAGTTTATCCGGCAGCGGTTGAACATGGTGAATCGGATTTTGGCGCCGACGCATCTGATGGAATCGATGCTGGCGCGGAATGGGGTTCATCGGTCGCGCATTGCGTATGTGCCGTACGGGGTGGAGTTGGCGCACATTCGGCGAGATACCGAGAAGGGGCGTGGGGAGCGGCTGCGTGTGGGGTTCATCGGGACGATCGTGGAGCATAAGGGGCCGGCGTTGTTGATTGAGGCGGTACGGTCGCTGCCGGCGGACGTGCCGATCGCGCTGGATATTTACGGGAACACGTCGGAGTTTCCGGATTTTGGGGCGAAGCTGCGGGAGATCGCGGGGGATGATTCGCGGATTGCGTTCAAGGGGACGTTTCCGAATGATCAGATCGGGAACGTGTTCAACACGCTGGATTGTCTCGTGGTGCCGTCGTTGTGGTATGAGAATACGCCGCTGGTGATATATTCGGCGATGGCGTCGGGGTGTCCGGTGGTGGCGACGAATCTTGGGGGGATGTCGGAGGCGGTGACGCACAACGTGAATGGACTGCTGTTTGCGAAGGGGGATGTGCGGGAGCTTGCGGGGCATTTGAAGCGGCTGGCGGAGGATCGGGCGCTGGTGCGGAGCCTTTCGGCGCGGACGAAGATTCCCAAGAGCATTCCGCAGTACGCGGATGATCTGGAGCGGGTATATGATGAGATTCGTTCGCGGCTGGCGCTGAGCGCGGCTGCGGAAGCGATAGGGGGGATCGCGGTATGAAATGTTTGATACTTGGCGGGGCGGGTTTTCTGGGGTCGCATATTGCGGATCAGCTTGTGGCTTGCGGGCATGAGGTGCGGCTGTTTGATCGGTTTGAGGCGGTGAAGACGAACATTCAGCATCTGCTGCCGCGGTGTGAGCTGGTGCAGGGGGATTTCGGGAATCATGCGATCATCAACGATGCGACGCGCGGGATGGAGGTGGTGTATCACCTGATTTCCACGACGCTGCCGAAGACTTCGAATGACGACATGGCGTTCGATCTTTCGACGAATGTGGTGTCGACGCTGGCGATGCTGGACGCGTGCGTCGGCAATGGCGTGAAGAAGGTGGTGTTCATCTCGTCAGGGGGCACGGTTTATGGCACGCCGGAGGTGATACCGATTCCGGAGACGCATCCGACGAATCCGATTTGCTCGTATGGGATTCACAAGCTGGCGATTGAGAAGTATCTGCACCTGTATCACTATCTGCATGGGCTGGAATATGGGGTGATGCGGGTGGCGAATCCGTATGGCGAGCGGCAGCGGCCGGACGGGGCGCAGGGGGCGGTGGCGGTGTTCCTGGGGAAGATGCTGCGGGATGAGCCGATCGAGATCTGGGGGGATGGGTCGGTGGTACGGGATTATCTATATGTGCATGATGTGGCCGTGGCGGCGGAGAAACTGGCGGGGTACGCGGCGGGGCAAGATGGGCCGCGGACGTTTAACATTGGGGCGGGGCATGGGCTTTCGTTGTTGCAGGTGATTGAGGGGCTGTCGAAGGCGCTGGGGAAGACGCCACAGGTGAGATTCAGCCCGGCGCGGAAGCTGGATGTTCCGTCGAACGTGCTGGATATTTCAGCGGCGAAGGAGCATTTGAAGTGGTCGCCTGCGGTGGGGTTTGAGGAGGGACTGCGGCGCACGGTGGCGTGTTATCTGTAGAAAAGAGGGCGGGTCGCGGCCGTAGTGGCGCGACCCGCGGATTTGTTTCGACATTCCAGCGATGGGGGGGGGTTACGAGGGGTTGCCGCCGATTTCGGAATCGCCGTTGGTTTCTTCGGGCGCCACGTCGGCGTGGCCTTCGGAGGGCGTCGGTTCTTCCGGGGCGG
Organism: Phycisphaerae bacterium; assembly: GCA_035524355.1. Taxonomy (GTDB): domain Bacteria; phylum Planctomycetota; class Phycisphaerae; order WQYP01; family WQYP01; genus DATKPA01. Next base: position 8,736 of record DATKPA010000006.1, read on the forward strand.
GGGTGCTCATGGTGCTTTCGGGAGCGGCGGGTTCCATCGGGGCGCTCTCAGGCACGGGTGCCGGGGCCGGCGCGGGGGTCGAGGGCACCGCGACGGGTGCGACGGCCGGGCGCGGTTTCGGGGCGGGCTTTTTGGCGGGCGCTTTTTTCGCCACTTTCTTTGGAGCGGGTTTTGCGACTTTCTTTGCGGCTTTCTTTTTTGCCGGGCTTGCGGAGCGCGCCGATTTTGCGACGATTTTTTTTGCGACGGCTTTCTTTTTCTTGGGCGCGGCCTTCTTTGGTTTTGCCGCGATCTTTCTCGCCTTGCCCTTCGACTTTTTCTTATGCTTGGCCATGGACTATGAACCCCGTACAGAATTGAAACGAATAGTGCTCGGAACCGCGCGGTCCCGCAATCTTCGCTCGAAACGACTGAGCCTCCGTCCGATGTGTGCAAGTATCATCGCTGAGCACGGCTGCAGCAAGACCCAAATGTGAAAAGACGAGCGACGAGGTCTTGGCGTCCGCGCGTGCAATTGGCCGTTGCCCCCCCACTGTAGGTCCTATAAGATACGTTATGTATAGTTGCGCATCGCCTTGGGAAATGGCCCTGAATTGCATGAGAATCCCGGGAGTTGCCGCCAATATTGGTGAAATCCCAGTTCTTCTACTCACGTCCCCCACCAACTGCCTGAGCCTCGCTTCTTTTTAATCTCCGCCTCCACCGCCGCCTCCGTGACCCCCCCCGATCCATCAGCGGCTTGTACTCCCGGCATTCCGCCAGCATCACCATTCCGAGTAGCAAATGCTCCGTCCTAATCGTCTGGTTCCCCAGCCGATGCGCTTCCTTTTTACCGCGCCACAGAAACGCACGCGCAAATGACACGTTTATTGCCTCCCGATTCCGCAGGATTTTCGGTAGGGGGGCGGGCTAATCCTCCGGAATGGCGAGTTCCAGCGGACTCCAGTCGTTTTCGCGACCGGCTTTCCGGCTTTACCAGTCGCCCCCCCCCACCTCGCCTTTTCCTCACCCCCTCGCTAAAATATAGGTCTTCACTGATACGGTCTGAAAGGCAGAAACGAGATCCGCATGGACATCCGCCAGTTCATCCTCCCCGCCGGTGTCGGGCTGACGCATATTAAGGTGTATACCGAACCCTGCCCCGACGGCGCCATCGGCGGCGGAGCGCATATCCACATGGTCTGTTCGGAGATGTACTACGTGCTCGCCGGCACGGGGCAGATCGAAATCCTCTCCATGAGCGGCGTCGACACCATAGACCTCATTCCCCAGAAAACCGTCTTCTTCCGCCCCGGCATCTTTCACCGGGTCCTGAATCCCCATCGCAATCTCGAAATCCTCGCCATCATGCAGAACGGCGGCCTCCCCGAACGGGGCGATTTCGTGCTCTCCTTCCCGAACGAGATTCTCACCTCCCCCACCGCCTATCAGCAGGCCCTCCGCACTCCGAACCTCGAAACCGCGCTCAAGCGTCGCGATCTGTCGCTACAGGGCTTCAACCAGCTCAAAGCCGCCTTCGCCCGCAGCAAGGAAGAGGGGCAGCAGGCGATTCGAGAGTTCTATCATGCCGCCCGGGACATCATCGCTCCGAAGGTGGATGGTTTTGAATGGGTGCTCAAAGTTGGCGCGCAGACAGAGGCCAAGAATTCGCTCGACGCCTGCGACTTCATCAAGGCCGGCCGCACTGATTATCTCGAAATGTCGCGTTATGCCGCCCTGTACCCCTTCGACCAGGCGTCCAAGCCGGGCATGTGCGGCGAGTTGCACCCCTATGCTCTCGACGAGTCCTTCCTCACGGAAGGCCGGAAGGTCGCATAGAATGGCCCACCTCCTGCAAATCTTCCAGCGCCCCCACCGCAACGGCCGAACGCGAAAGTAAAACGTTTCGTCATTCGGTCCTTCATCATTAGAATTTGATTCGTCATTAGTCATTAGTCATTAGTCACTCGTCATTTGTCATTAGAGGTCGCCATGTCCCCCCTACCGGTCGTAGCAGTTGTTGGCGCCACCGGCGCCGTGGGCGTCGAATTTCTCGCGTGTCTTGAGCAGCGCAATTTCCCGATGAAGGAACTGAAGCTTCTCGCCTCCGCCCGCTCGGCCGGGAAAACGATGACGTTCAAAGGCAAGCCGATCACCGTCGAAGAGCTCACCGAGTCCAGCTTCAAGGGCGTCGACATCGCGCTCTTCTCGGCGGGCGGCAGCATCTCGAAGAAGTTCTGTCCGATCGCCGCGCAGGCCGGCGCCGTCGCTGTCGACAACAGCTCCGCCTTCCGCATGGATCCGACAGTGCCGCTGGTGATTCCCGAGATCAACCCCGAAGCGGTGAAGCAGCACAAGGGGATCATTGCCAATCCGAACTGCTCCACGATCATCGCCATCACGCCGCTCTGGCCGATCCACAAGCAGAACAGGATCGTCCGCTTCATTGCCGCGACGTATCAGGCTGCTTCGGGCGCCGGCGCCGCTGCGATGGAGGAGCTGCGGGAGAGCACCCGCGCGTATCTGGAAGGCCGCGAGTATAAGAACACGGTGCTCCCCCACCCGTACGCGTTCAACCTCTTCTCGCACAACACCAGGATCGACCCCGCCACCGGCTACAACGAAGAAGAGACGAAGATGATCAAGGAGACCAAGAAGATTTTCGGCGACAATGAGATCCGCATCTCGGCGACGTGCGTGCGCGTGCCGGTGTTGCGGGCGCACTCGGAGGCCCTCACCGTCGAATGCGAACGGCCGATCACGCCGAACGAGGTGCGGGCGATTCTGTCAAAGGCTCCGGGCGTGAAGATCGTCGATGACATTGAAAAGAACTACATGCCGATGCCGAAGGATGCGAGCGGGCAGGGCGACATTCTCTGCGGCCGCATCCGCACAGATATTTCTGATCCCAGCGGGAAGAGCTTTTGCATGTTTGTCGCGGGCGATCAGTTGCTGAAGGGTGCGGCCCTCAACGCCGTCCAGATCGCCGAACTTCTGCTAAAATAACTTGGAGAACGGACCGACGTGTGTCATTGGAGATCGCGCATGGCCGAATCCGGTTCCATCATCGACACCTTGAGGGACATGCTCACGGCTGAGCCTTTTGTCCCCTTCCAGATCACCGCCACCAACGGCAAACACTACGAGGTGCGCGATCCCCAGGGCGTCGCCATCGGCCAAACGCAAGTCTCCTACTACTTCCCCAAGTCCGACCGCTTCGCTCATATTCGAACCGCCGAAATCGTCAGCATCGAGACCGTCCAAGCCGCGTGACCTGCCAGCTTCAAGGACGTCTCTGTGCTCTCTGTGTCCTCTGTGTTTAATTTCCTTCGTGGTCCTTCGTGTCTTCGTGCTCTTCGTGTTTAATACCCCCCAGTGAAACGCTACAAACTCACTATCGCTTACGACGGCACCGCGTACAACGGCTGGCAACGCCAGCCCGACGCGGAGGGCATCTCCACCGTGCAGCGCGAGGTTGAAAAGGCCGCGGGCTCCATCGTTTCCCATCCAGTCACAGTCCTGGGCTCGTCGCGCACCGACACCGGCGTCCACGCCCTCGGCCAGGTCGCCGCGATGAACGCTGAAACGCATCTTGATCCGCAGCGCCTCCGCAAAGCGATCAACTCCCGGCTCCCGCCGGACATCCTCATCCGCACCATGGAAGAGGTCCCCGACGACTTTGACGTCCGCACCGCCAAGCATAAACGCTACCGCTACCTCATCTGGAACCACCAGGACCGCCCCATCTTCTACCGCCATTACGTCTACCACTTCTACCGCTCCCTCGACCTTGCCGCGATGCAACTCGCCTGCACCCACTTCCTCGGCACCCACGACTTCAACGCCTTCAAAGGCCGCTCTGACGAACGCGAAAACACCACCCGCACCATCTTCCACTGCAACATCCACCGCAGCCGCAATGATCCCGCCAACCCCCTCCTCATCTTCGCCGTCGAAGGCACCGGGTTCCTCTACCACATGGTCCGCACGATGGTCGGCACGATCATCCAGGTCGGCACCCACCACTGGACCCCCGACCGCATCCCGGAAATCATTGCGAGCAAAGACCGCCAGCAAGCCGGTCCCTGCTCCCCCGCCCAAGGATTGCACCTGCAGTGGATCCGTTTCTAACTGTGGCATGGGCGTCCCGCCCATGATGGGCCGCAGCCCATTCACTCACTCTCAGAGGACCCCATGACCAAAACCTGGCTCGATCCCACCGAATGGTCCCGCATCCAGCAAACCATTCCCATCGCCTGCGTGGACATCCTCCCCCTCAAACTCCACCCCCCCACGACGCCCACCACCCCGCAAATCGGCCTCATCCTCCGCAACACCCCCGAAAACAAAAAAGCCTGGTGCCTCGTCGGCGGCCGCATGTTCCGCGATGAATCCATCGCCCAATCCATCACTCGCCAGCTCCACCAAACCCTCGGCCAAAACATCCGCTTCCCCCTCGACCCCGACCCCCAACCCCTCTACGTCGCCCAATACTTCCCCACCCCACGCCCCCCCCACGAAGTCGGCGGCATCGACCTCCGCCAGCACTCCGTCGCCCTCACCTTCGCCATCCCCATCGAAGGCCAGCCGGTCGCCCAGGACGAAGCCCTCAACTTCCAATGGTTCAGCCCCGCCACGCTCCCCGCCCCCACAGATTTCGGATTCAATCAGGACCGCGTCGTGGCCGCCTGCCTCGCCAAGCTCCGACTGTGACTGTGGTGTTGGCGTTCCGCCGATGATGGGCCGCTGCCCATGCCGCACGTGCGCCCTTGCCTCGTTTTCTTCCGAATCAGCCCATACAATCCGCCTCACATGAAAATCCTCCACATCATCACGCGTCTCATCGTCGGCGGCGCACAGGAAAACACGCTCCTCACCTGCGAAGGCCTCCACGCCCGCGGCCACGACGTCACCCTCCTCACCGGCCCCAGCCCCGGCCCAGAAGGCTCCCTCATGAAGCGCGCCGAAGCTGCCGGGTACAAGGTCATCATCACCCCCCACCTCGTCCGAAGCCCCCACGCCTGGCATGACCTCGCCGCCTACCACGAAATCAAAACACTCGTCGCCGCCACCAACCCCGACATCGTCCACACCCACTCCAGCAAAGCCGGCATCCTCGGCCGCGCCGCGGCGTGGAAAGTCAAACTCAAGACTCGAGACTCAGGACTCAAGACGCCCCTCGTCTTCCACACCATCCACGGCCTCCCCTTCCATCCCTATCAGAACGCCCTCATCAACCGCGCCTGGATCACGCTCGAACGCTACGCCGCCAATCGCTGCGACAAAATCATCTGCGTCGCCGACGCCATGACACGCCAGGCCCTCGCCGCAAAAGTCGGTCGCCCCGAGTTGCTCACCACCATTTACTCCGGCATGGAGGTCGATCCCTTCCTCCACCCCCCCACCACGCGCGAGCAGGTGCGTGCGAAATACAACATCCCCCCCGGCGCCTACGTCTTCGGCACCCTCGCCCGCCTCCAGCCGCTCAAGGGCCACGACGATCTCCTCGCCACCACCGCCACCCTCTTCGAAAAAATCCCCAACGCCCACCTCCTCTGGATCGGCGACGGCATCTTCCGTCCACGCTTCGAACAATTCCTCAAAGACCACAAATGGCAGAACCGCGTCACCCTCACCGGCCTCGTCCCCCCCACCGAAGTCCCCGCCCTCCTCCCCGCCATGGACGCCCTCGTCCACCCCAGCTACCGCGAAGGCCTCGCCCGCGCCCTGCCCCAGGCCCTTCTCGCCGGCATCCCGGTCATCTCGTACGATTGCGACGGGGCCGGCGAAGTCTGCATCGAAAACAAGACCGGCCACCTCGTCCCCACCGGCAACGCCAAGGCCCTGTGCAGCGCCATGATCGCCCTCGCGCAAAATCTGCACGCCGCGGCCGCCATGGGCGCGTTCGGCCGCCAGTTCGCCCTCGAGCGCTTCCGCGCAACGACCATGGTGGAGCAGATCGAATCGCTCTACCGCTCCCTCCTTCCCGAATAATCTCCAGGCAGCGCATCACGCACCCCGCCCCCTCTTACAAACCCCGGTTTTCGGCCCAATATCGCCTCACCTATTTAGTATGTATATATTTCGTGTCAATAGATGGTTTTTAATTGATTTCCGATAACTCAGCGGTACATTAAAGGGTAGAGCACGGAAGGAAGAGAGAGAAATGATACGTCTAGGCGCGCGCATCGCTTGCATTGGATTGTCTTTATCGACAACTGGATATGCCTCGATCATCCGATGGGACAACCACGCGACGATCCCCGGCACCCAGAACGTAACGCCTATCCCGCACGTCAACCTTAGCAATTGGAATACCAGCAGCCATAACCTCCAGTACGCCCTCTTCAATACCGATATCTCCTCCGCCAATTTCCTCAACTCCGATCTCCGCCGCACGAGATTCGATACCGGCGCCAACATCACCGGCGCTACCTTCACCAACGCCAATATCCTCGGCGCCCACTTCAACTATCTCACCTCGCAAGGCTTCACCGGCGCTCAACTCGCCTCCTCTGCCAGCTACACCAGTCAGAACCTCACCGGCATTACCTTCGTCGGCGACGAACTCGCCAACTGGAACTTCAGCCGCCAGAACCTCTCCTTCGTCAACTTCAGCGCCGCCGATCTCAGCAACGCCGACCTCTCCAACGCCACCATCGCCAACACCACCTTCAACGGCGCCACCGGCCTCTCGTTCTTCCAGTTCCGCTCCACCGCCAGTTTCGCCCAGCGCAATCTCGCCAACTCCCGCCTCAACCGCGAGAACCTCTCCGGCTGGAACTTCTCCCACCAGAACCTCACCAATTCCAGCCTCTTCGCCGCCAATCTCACCAACGCCTACTTCATCCAGACCAACATCACCGGCGTGAACTTCGACGCCTCCACCCTGACCCGCGACCAGCTCGCCGCCACCGCCAATTATCGCAACAAAACCCTCAACAACCTCACCCTCACCAACCTCGACCTCTCCAATGTGAAACTCAACGCCCAGAACCTCTCCAACGACAATTTCGCCAACTCCGTCCTCCTCAACGGCAACCTCGTTGGCGCCAATCTCTTCAAGGCCAACCTCACCAACGCCGACCTCGCCCACAGCACCCTCACCAACGCCAATCTCACCAACGCCAATCTCTCCGACGCCGACCTCCGCGGCGCCACCAGGTTCCTCCCCGCCGCCTCCACCATCACCGCAAATACCATCCGCCCCAACGGCGTCATCCGCAACCTCTCGCTCAAAGCCAATGAAAGACTCACCATCCACAACGACGCCATCCCCGTTACCGCCGTCGGCACCGCACTCTTCAACGCCACCTCCACACTGCAGTTCATCCTCAGCGCCAACTGGACCTCCCCCCTCCGCTTCGCCCCCGGCCTCAACCCCACTCTCGCCGGCACCCTCGACCTCGAATTCCCCGCCTCCATCGACCCCTCCATTTTCGCCGGCCAATCCTTCCGCATCTTCGAGTGGAACACCCCGCCCACCGGCTCCAACGCGTTCCCCATGATCCTCGGCGACCCGCGCGTCAGCTTCGACACCACCACCATCTACACCACCGGCTTCGTGACCGTACTCGCCTCCGGCAGCGTTGGCCCGCCGACCCCCGAACCCGCCTCCCTCTCCCTTCTGACCCTCGGCGCCGCCCCCCTCCTCAAACGCCGCCGCTGACCCATTCCCCATTCGGCAAGTTTAGCCGACCCGCTTGTCCGGCCGCGTCGCGAATTCGCGAGATCTTTCGCGGCGGCAAGCTCTCTTCATGCTAAAAGACAAAATGCTATACTCCACCGCGAATGGAAAGGATGACCTATGGCCACCACAACCCTCACGCTTCGCATCAAAGGATTGAAACGTCGTAATGTTGACGAACTGGCCCGCAAAGCCAAACTGTTTGGGCTGACCCCCGAACGATATGTCAAACAACTTCTGGAAGAAGATCTCGCAATCTCGCATGAAGCCCGGACGAAGACCTTCGCGCAAATCATGGGACGAAAGCAGGACATCGACGAAGATGAATTGGATCGTCTGGTCGAACAGGCAAAGCACTCGCATCACGAAAAATCCTCCAGGAAGAAGAACTGAAAGATGGTGCTTCCAACTCCGCTTCGAATCGTGTTGGACACCAACATCCTTCTGCGTGGCCTCCTCAACAGCGGCTCGTCGTCAGGACGTATCCTTGATGCTTGCGAACGGCGCTCACTTGTTCCACTGTTAAGCAGACCCGTGCTGCTTGAATACCGCACGATCCTGACGAATCCCGAATTGGTAAAGCGATATCCCATCCTGAAGCGTCGTCGCACCAAAGTTCTCCTGGAGCGCCTTGCATATCTCTCCGACGTTGTTCGTACCGTGCGCGAGCGATTCCCCTTCCCACGCGATCCCGAAGATGCGAAGCTTCTCGAACTTTCCATTGCCGGCAACGCCACGCATCTGATTACGACCGACAACGATCTGCTCGATCTCCGACACGGCAGAAGCGAAACCGCGAAACGCCTCCGGCGAAAATTGCCTTCTCTCGCCATCGTCACTCCCATCGAGTTCGTCGAGAAGGAGCGACTGGTATGACGGCCCCTCTTTCTTGTCAACTGCTCGCCATCGACCTCGACGGCACCCTCCTGGGCAAGGGTCAATCCATCCACCCCGATGACGCCGCCGCGATCCAGCGCGCCCGCAATGCCGGCATTCACGTCGCCATTGCCACCGGGCGCTCCGCCGAGGAATCTCGCGTCGCCATCAACGCCCTCCACCTCACCGGCCCCGGCATTTTCGCCAATGGCGCGATGGTCGCCGACATGCCGACCGCGAAAACCATCGCCGCCACCACCCTTCCCTTCGACCTCACCCAGGAAGTCACGGATTTTTTCGGCTCCCGCGGCCACGCCGTCCTCACCCTCACGAACCACCCCGTCGACAACCTCCCGACCTACTTTCTCACCGACCACGGCCCGCCGCACCGCGCGACCACCGAATGGCTCCTCCTCAACAAAACCCACGCCACCGTCACGCGCGATGTCCCCGCTCAATCTTGCGATCACATCTGCCGCCTCGGCATCGTCGTCGACGTTCCGCACGCCAGGGAAATCACCGCCGCCCTCGCCGCCCGCTTCGGCGACCGCGCCACGTGGCACTCGATCTACTCCGTCTACTTTGACTGCCAGGTCATCGAACTCTTCGCCCCGCACACCACCAAGTGGACCGGCATCCTGCAGGCCGCCGAGCGCCTTCACATCCCCCCCACCGCCATCGCCACCATCGGCGACGACATCAACGACATCGCCATGCTCCAGAACGCCCCGATGAGTTTCGCGATGGCCAACGCCGCCCCGGAAATCCAGCGCCACGCGAAACGCATCACCAATTCGCAAGCCGAAGGCGGTGTCGCCCGCGCCATTAAGATGCTTTTGGAAGCTAAGTGACTGAAATGGATGCGGGTCAGGCTGGATGCGGTTTTCTGATGGTAATGTTGGTGGCATGGAGAGTTGCGTGCGTTTTGCATGGAAAACCTGGTACAAAAATGCGGTCTGGAGGGGGGAAATGTGGGTTTTTGGAGGAATAATGGAGGTTTTGCGGGGTTCAGGGGGTTGGACCTGGGGGTCGTTCCGCGTCGCCCACCGGGGATTTGGCAGGCGATCCGCTTCGTAGGTGCTGTTTTTGCCGTCACGCGCGCAGGATGACTTATGGACGATGAATGGGGGCGGGAGTTGGTGGCGGCGGTATGCGTGAGGTAGCTTTGGCATGGGATCCCCCCCCCCAGTTGCTGACACCGTATTTTACCCTAACTTTTATGGAAGGCAAGGAAATTCGGTAAGTGTTTGACCGCACTGCCCCCCCTCCTCCTCCCCACGATGTAAATGAGCCACGAAAAACACGAACGACACGAAAGAGGGAAGTTGGAGGGGACGTTCGGGATAATCGATGAGTCGCTGCGTTGTGAGAAGAAGCGAGAACCCCGGGCGGTAAACGGTTACGAGATTCGTGGCCAAGACGCGTTCATCCGATTCAGTCGCTCTCACCTCTTGTGGACGTGTTCCTCGTCGAGGATTTCCTGGACGGTGAGGAGTTTGAAGATGCGGCCCGTTCGAATGGGGTACGTGGCACGTTGCGGTTCCGCGTCGTTGGTGCAGCCGAAGGCGACGAAGAAGCCTCGTTGGCGGCCACCTTCGCCCTCGCGCTCCATGATCGCTGCAAACGCGTCGATGTCCGTGCGGCCCACCTTTTCCGACTGCCTGACTTGAATGGGAATCATAGCTTGTCCAATGCGGCGTCAAGCGTCGCCTTTATCCGCTTCTTCTCGATCTCAGGATCGACCCGCTGAACGTATTCAACGGCGGCGAGATCGTCGCCCCTCTTGCGGTTCTGCCGGGGCTCAAGTGCCTCAATAAGGATTGCTTCCAGTGCAGGGATAATCGTTGCTGCCTTATAGTCTTCGGGCAAAGATCCGAGTTCGCCAGTCTCCGACACGGGGAGCAAACCGAACCATGAGAAGCGGTCCCAACGCGTGGACATCCGATCGATCGTGTGTTCAAACAGCCGCTTGCCAATAGGTCGATCCGTTGAACGGCCAACGTATATGACCTCGCGACCGTCGTAGAGTAAATAGATTCCCAACTGTTTGTTAAAATCGACCGGAGTAGCGCCAATTTCCTGCATGCCGAGTAGTTTGGGCGTTGCGTTCCATTCGACCGCGTTCCGACGCCAGAACATCCCAAACGAGGTGACAATTTCGTACTGTTCTTCATCCTCGGCGGATTCAATTACGTCGGGCGTGAGTTTGGCCGGGACGACTGCGACTCCCGACACCGCACTACGCATCGCAAAAACTCCTTTAGCAACCCGAACATACGGCGACGCGATGCTTTGGTGTTTAATAGAGTTGGCGAGGTTCGCGTTCACAGTCGCCGCAGGTGTGGCACCGAGCGATTTGCGAAGCGACTGCGCGATGATGCGTTCAGTAATTTCCTTGTAATGCAACGGTGTAGTGGAGGCCCCCAATACCTTGGTGATAGCCTTCGGCCACGTTAGTTCTTCTAATGCCATGCGCGTGTATGCTCCCTGTCTGAAATCGTTTGGGCCTGTGTGGAGGCGTGGGGGTCATCAAAGGACCGCTTTTCGTTGGTCTCGCCCCAGAAGACTTCGTAGTTGAGGTTGGAGTTGAACGGCGGATCGAAATGAATCAGGTGAATGCAGGCGTCGGGGAGATTGGCGAGTTGTTCCACGTAGTCGCTGCAATAGACGCCGCGTGTATCGAGCAGGGATGAGGGCTTGCCTGCCTTTGCCGCGGGTGGCGCGGGGGAAGGGATGGACGAACCTGGTGTGGTGAGCTCCGCCTTCTTTTTCTTGGCCATGAGGGGAGAATAATCCGTCGCAGAAGTTCGGGCAACGGTTTGTCGTTTGGTGCATCAGTATTGATAAATGTCACGATTAGAGCTGGCCCCGCGTTGGCAAGACCGGCAGCCCGTCGGGCCGGGCGCTCGACGTGGGACGTGGCGCGGCATTGGGGGTGGCGGGGCAAGCGTTGCGTTGCAACGCCGCTAAACTTGGGGGAAGTTGCGTGGGAGAATCACTCTTCTTCGAGGGAGAGGGGCCGCGCATCGGTCTGGCCGGTCCAATGGCGACCTTCGCGTCCGAGCAGCGTGTTCGACTCGGCCGGTCCCCAGGTTCCCGCCGGATAGAAAGCCAGCGACGGCAGCCCCGTCGCCCATACTGTCTCGATCGAATCGATAATCCGCCAAGCCCCTTCCACCTCGTCGTTGCGGATGAAGAGGGTTGGATCGCCGAGGATGGCGTCGAGGAGGAGTCGTTCGTAGGCTTCGGGTGAGTAGCTGCCGAAGGCCACATCGTAATTGAAATCCATGTGTGCCGGCGCGATCCGGGTCACCGTTCCCGGCGTCTTGGCGTTGATCAGCAGCGAGATGCCTTCGTTCGGCTGCACGCGCAGCACCAGGATATTGTGCGTCAGCGGCTCATTCTTGCTTCCGTCCGCCCCGAAGAGCACCCCCGGCGCCGGCTTGAAGTGAATCGAAATCTCCGACACCTGCTTCGGCAGCCGCTTGCCGCTGCGCAGATAGAACGGCACGCCCTTCCATCGCCAGTTGTCGATGAAGAGTTTCACTGCGGCAAATGTTTCCGTTTCGGATGACGGGTCGACGCGCTCCTCCTGCCGATAGCCGTTCACCGGCTTGCCGTTGATTCGCGCGGCCACGTACTGCCCGCGCACCGTCCGGCGAGCGACTTCCTCGCGTGACAGCGGCTGCACGGAGCGCAGCACCTTGACCTTTTCATCACGGATGGCATTGGCATCCAGCCCCACCGGCGGCTCCATGGCCGTCAGCGTCATCAACTGCATCAGGTGATTCTGCACCATGTCGCGCATAGCCCCGGACAATTCATAATAGGGTCCGCGTCCCTCGACGCCGATCGACTCGCTCACCGTGATCTGCACATGATCCACGTAATTCCGATTCCACACCGGCTCGAACAGGCCGTTGGCGAAGCGGAAGACGAGCATGTTCTGGACCGTCTGCTTTCCGAGGTAATGATCGATGCGGAAGACCTGGGATTCATCGAAGACGCGAGAAATGTCCTGGTTGAGCTGCTTGGCGGTTTCCAGATCGCGTCCGAACGGCTTTTCCACAATGATCCGCCGCCACGCCTTTGGTGAAAACGGATCAATATTACCCAGCCCGGCGTTACCGAGATTGGTAATGATGGGGGCGAATTCGGTTGGACTTGTCGAGAGGTAATACAACCGCCGGCCGCCGATGTTGAACTGCTTGTCGAGCAGGCCGAAGCGTTCGGCAAGCTTCTCGTAACCCGCCGCTTCCTCAAAGGTGCTCTGGTGATAAAAGAGCTTCGCGGCCACCTTTTCCCAGATGCCCATATCGATCGGCTTGGTGCGTGAAAATTTGCTCACACCCTCGAGCATCTCCGCGCGGAACTGCTCATCGGTCTTCGGCCGGCGGGCAAATCCCACGACGACGGTGTTCTCGTTCAGCAATCCGTCGCGCATCAGGTTGTAGATCGCGGGCATGAGTTTCCGCTGCATCAGATCCCCGGTCGCGCCGAAGATGGTGATGATGCACGGTTCCGATTTGGCCGATTCAGCGGTTTTGGCGGGGGGTGCAGCGGCGGTTTCGAGCGTCACGCGCAACTCCTTCTGCATTCAAGAAAAAGTTCCAAGCCTCACATTTCCATGCGGTCAGCGCGCGGGCGCCGAACCGCTTTGTGGAAGGTATTGACGATACAACCGAAGCCCCTGCGTGTCACGCGAGAAGCCCTGTTTCCGCAGCAAATCCTCGGCCGGCGAACCGACGATCTCCTGCTGGTCCCAGTGCCGAACTTCCAGGTGCGGACGCTCCAGTCGAGGTAAACGTGGGAACAATGCTGAAACCGCCTGTATCGCCATCTCCTGCTGCTCCCACGGCGCCGGCAACGGAATCAGGCGCTGGCCCCAGCTCACCGCCGCCAGCACAGGGCGACCGTCGACCAGCGCGATCCAACTTCCCGCCGTGCGCGGCACCCGCGCCGCTTCGCCCGAATCGCTCAACCACCGTGTCGACACCCGCGCCCAGACGTTCGCCGGATCCACCATCGAAATCCAATGAACCTCGCTGAGTGTCCCCGCCGCAGTCCCCGTTTCCAGATGGACACCTGGCAAGGCGAACTGGCTTCCCGTGATCCCCTCGACAAAATAACCGCGACGCACTGTGCCCGCCCACTCCATCCGCGTGAGCACGTCATAGCAATCCCGCCACGACCCATCCACCTCCGGCTCAATCAACTCGCGGCACGCAAAGCCGTTTCGCCGCATGAGGCGCTCCACCCGATCCGCCGCGCGCTCCGCCAGATCGATCGCGCCAAGCGCCCCGCTTGTCCCGCGCGCCGCCGGCAACACGAACCACCGCCCGCCCAAGCCGGCCCCTGAAGTGTCGCGGGATTTCCACCATCCGTTCGCCATGCGCTTCGGCCCGCGTTCGCCAAGGAGCCGCCCCGCATATCGCGCCTTCCACGCCTCTCGCCGGCCATCGCTCTCTTTCTGCACTCGCCGCGCATTTACGGCCAGGCGGTCGATCTCGTGCAAACTTTCGAGCTGATCATTGCTGACACGTCCCGCAAACACGAGCTCTTCCAGCGCCAGGGCGAGTTCGCCATCGCTGAGCGTGAGCCCAATTTCCAGATCGAGAAGAAAGGACGCACCCTGCTTCTGGAGAAGCTCCAAGACCCGCTGAGCCGTTGCCGAAAGCTCCGGGGTTTCCGCCGGCGCCGCTCGCTCGCCGATCAGATGCCGCGGCCAAAAGGCAATCGCCCCCCCACCGCCGCCGACCCAAACCCGATGGCCGCTGCGGCAGATTGCATCCAGAATCGCCGGCGTAAAATCGCGCACACGCGCCGGAAGGATTTCGTTTTCCCAAACGGAGAGCGGCGCTGCGAATCCGGTCAGCATGTCGAGCACATCCTCCACGGCATCGGTACCCAGGTGCGGCGTCTCGAGGTGCTGCCACCGCAGGAGGTGCCGCTGCAACGCCGCCACGTCCGCCGTCGCCGCCGCCTTTCGCTGACGGCGCAGCGCGAAACTCCGCAACTGCTCCACATATTCAAGCCATGCGATCCGCCCGTTTCCCGCCGATTGCAACACGCCCTCGCGCATCAACTGTGCGACAATCGCGTCCGCGGCCGGCCCCATCCACGGCAACTCCTTCACCACCGCCTCCACGGTGGTCACCGGCGTTTGGCGCACGACCTGCTCGACGACCACGCGCTGTGCCTCGTCGCGCGACAGCGTTGTTTCCAGCAGCGCCGGCGGGATCTCCGCCCAGTCAACCGCCTTTTGCGAGTGGCCGACCATGCGCCACAAACAGGGCCGGTCCCCGCGCGCCGCGACAAGCAGTCCCAGATTCTCCACCGCGACCCACCGCAGGTTGCTGCGTTTCTTGCCGGTTCCGCATTCCGCGAGCACCAGCCGCCGTCGGGATGACAGTTCTTCGAGCATTCGTCGCACGTCTTCCGCCCCGCCCGCCACCCAGGACTGCCAGCGCGGATCGTCCGCCGTCAGGAACTCGACCCCCACCGCGCCCGCCGCTTCAATCTTCTCGAGGAACTCCTCCGCACTTCGCGCCGGGTAATCCAACCCCAGAATCCGCCGATGCAGCGCCGCCTCATCCGCCGCACTCCACGCCGGCGCCTCTTCCGCGCCACGCTTCCCCTCTCCCTGCGATCGCCGCTGCAGGATCTCATCCAGCACCGACTGATCGATCGTCGGCTCCGATTCCACATGCGTCAGCGGTTCGTCCGAGTCGTACAAATACGTCGCCTGGAACTGCGAGTACAGCGTTCGTGCAAAGGGCGAAGGCCCCGCGCCCCGCGACGTCGCCACCGTTACCACTCCCCGCTCAATGTCCCTCAGCAGCGTTTTGGTCCGCTCGATCCCCAACACATCCTGCAGCACCTCCCGGTATGTCTCCACAATGATGGGAAAATTCCGCTGCTTCTTGACCAGCGCCAGGAGATGCCGCGCTCGCAGACGTTGCTGCCAGAGCGGCGTTCGCTGTGTCACCATCATTCGAGGCAGCATCAACGCCCTGGCGGCATTCTGTCGAAACCGAAGCCCGAACAGCGCCGACGTCTCCAATTGATCCGTAATCTCCTGCTCCACCGTTCCCGCCCGCAGCCACGCCAGTGGATTCTCTGGAATCTCGCCCACCTCCACCGGCGGTCGGATCAAAAGCCCATCATCGTGGTGAATGATCTGCGCCGGTAACCGCCGCTTCGCGAATTGTCCTTCGATCGCCAGGCGCATCGCATAATTCGCGCGACTCCCGAGCGGTGAAAGAATCGCGATGATCGGTTCTCCGGTGCGATCCAAAAAATGTTCCACCACGATCCGGGTACTCGATGGCGTCATCCCTGCCGCCATTTGCCGCCGGTAATATCCGATCACATTTTCCGCCGACTGATCGTCGAACCGATGCTCGGTCATCAGCCACTCGCGCGTTGGGTCATCTCCGGTCTCTTTCAAACGCCGCTCCATCTCGCCGTGGAAAATGGCGATCGCGTCGGCCAGGAGTTCCGACCGGGGCGCCTGCTCCCCGCGCCAGAAGGGCATCCGGCTTGATCCGGGCGCCGCCGGCTCGACCAGCACGCGGTCCGCATCAATCCGCACCACTTTCCAGGTCTGACTGCCCAGAATGATCCGCTCCCCCTCCTTTGTTTCGTACACAAACTCCTCATCCAGCTCCCCGAGCCGCACGCCCACTCCCTTTTCGTCGACGCCCGCCGCCTCGGGCGGCGTGGGGCTTCGTTCGCTCGTCGCCACCTTCCCGCGCTTCCCGCCGATCAGATACACCGGAAACTGGCCCGTATCGGCAATGACGCCGCTGTTCAGCATCAGCACCTTCGCTGTCCCCGGCATGATGATGAGTTCATCGTTCACCCGATCGAAACTCAATCGCGGGCGAAGTCCCTGCGCGGTCACTCGCTCCGCGCGCCTGCTCAACATCGCCACGACGGAATCGAACTGCTTCTCCGTGAGCGTTCGATACGGCATGGCCCTCCGAATTACCCGATACAACTCCCCACGCTTCCACGGCCGCACTGCGCACGCCGCCACAATCTGCTGTGCCAGCACATCCAGACAGTTCTCCGGCACCCGCGTCTCTTCCACGACTCCCGCATACATCAACGGCACCAGCGCCCCGAGGCTCGGCAACTCTCCAAGGCCGCGCGCCAGCAACCGGCCCTTCGCCGTCGCCCTCTCCAAATGCCCTGCCCGCCCCACGCGCTGCAACGCCCCAGCCACATTCCCCGGTGAATCCACCTGAATCACCAGATCGAGCGCCCCCACATCAATCCCCAACTCCAGCGAACTCGTCGCCAGCACCGCGTCCACTTCGCCGCGCTTCAGCGCCTGCTCCGTCTCCAGCCGCACTTCCTTCGAAATCGACCCATGGTGCGGCAAAATCAACGGAATCTTCGGCACCGCCTGCTCCGGATGCGTTTGTTGATACTCCGTCTCCTTCGCGAGTTCATCCTGAAACCGACCGGCCATCCGCTCAATCAGCCGCCGGCTGTTCGCAAAGACCAGCGTGCTGCGATGTTCCCGAATCATCTGCAAAACCGCCCGCGTCACCTCCGGCCAATGTCCGACACCCTTCTCCTTGCGCTCCTCGTGCGAAAACCTCTCCTCCTCGTCCCCGCCAAACGGGCAAACCACCCCAAGATCCAGCCGCTTCCGTTGCCCCGATCGGACAATCTCGATCGGCCGCGGATTTTCCGCGTCATCCAATCCCGCCAGCCAGGCCCCGATCACCTCCTCCGGCCGCGCCGTCGCGCTCAATCCGATCCGCACCAGCGGCTGCAGCGGCTCCACCGGCACATACACCCCCGGGGCAATCTTCAGTCCGCGTGCGCCCTTTCCCTCCGCCATCAACCGCCGTTCCTCCTCCATCCGTTCCAGCACCAGGCTCAAAAACACCCCGCGCTTGTTCCCCGCCAGTGCATGCACTTCATCCACGATCAAAAACCGCGCCGTCGACAGTCCCGCACGCCCCCCGCTCGTTATCATCAAATTCAAACTCTCCGGCGTTGTGATCAGAATGTGCGGCGGCCGCTTGGAAATCGCCGCCCGCTCCTTCTGCGGCGTGTCGCCCGTCCGCACCGCCACGTTGATCTCCGGCCAATTCTTCACCCCCATCCCCGCCGCCACATCGGAAAGCTCCCGCAGCGGCTTGATCAGATTTTTCTGCACATCATTCGCCAGGCTCTTGAGCGGCGACACGTACAGAATCTGCACTCCCCACGTGGTCTTACTTTCAGCCTCCGCCGCCATCAATCGCCGCGCCAGCCAGTCAATCGCCGCCAGAAACGCAGCCAGCGTCTTCCCGCTCCCCGTCGGCGCCAGCACCAAACAGGATTTCCCGGCCCCAATCACCGGCCATCCCATGACCTGCGGCGGTGTGGGAAAACCCACGCGCTCTTCAAACCAGCGACCGATTACCGGGTGAAACTGTTGCAAACTTTCGTGCATCCGATGATTTTAGCACGCACTTCGACTGACAAGGTGACCCGGCGACATGCTGACAAGGTGAAAATCCAGTCCGCCACCTTTATGATCATTTCCGTTTCACCTTGTCACCCCATCACCTTGTCACCGTGTCTTCTGCCGCCTTGTCATCTATCGCCGTGTCAGGAATCTCATGTCCCACACCCTCTACGCTCCTTGGCGTCTCGACTACATCAAATCCGTCGCCGACGGCCCGAAGGAATGCTTCCTCTGCAGCGCCGCGCAACATCCCGAAAGAGACGACGCCAACCTCATCCTCGCCCGCTCCGCCAACTCTCTCCTCATGCTCAACAAATACCCGTACGTCAACGGCCACCTGCTCGTCGCTCCCTACCGCCACGCCCCGACGCCCGTCGAATGCACTCCCGAAGAGCGCGCCGAAATGATGGAACTCCTCGTCCTCGGCCAGCAGGCCCTCGAACGCGCGATGAACCCCCAGGGCTTCAACGTCGGCATCAACATCGGCAAGGTCTCCGGCGCCGGCGTCCCGGGACACATTCACGCGCACATCGTTCCCCGCTGGAACGGCGACATCAATTTCATGACGATCGTCGGAAACGTGCGCATCATTCCGCAGGCGATCGAGGAGGCTTTCCGCCAACTGAAAACAGCCATCGCCGCGCTCCACCCATCCACGTAGCCGGCTCACCCCTCCCTACGGCTTGAGTGTTTCGCCGATGTTCCCGACCCGGCGACAAACCATAAAACGTCGGAATCGGCGTTCCCGTCGTGACCTGCAATCAATTAGTAGAACGACACAAAAACATATCAATAATATAAAATAATTATCTTGTGTGTCCCGCTTCGCCGCGTTAGCTTCTTTTCCATTGTGTTTCCAATTTAAATGCCGTAACCGTCGCGGCGTCTTTGCATGCCATCGCGTTGGCATGCTGTTGGCCGGAATGTGATCTCGCGCCCGCCTGTAGCCGCGCGGTTGCAGCAGCGCGATTCTCGCGCACTTTCTGCGCGCATCAAATACGAAAGGAGTTGTTCCATGTCGGCAAATCGTACTGCTCGCCTTCTCCGACGCCTCCCCGTCGTCGCCGCCGTCGCCGCCGTCCTTCTCGCCGTTCCGGCTTATTCGAGCCCCCCTGCCAGCCCGCCCCAGTCCCATCCCCACGGAAACTCCCTCGCCGATTGGCTCAACACTTATCTCCAGTGGTATCTCAACACACTCGTCGGAAATCCCACTTCCTTCGAGACAGATGTAAACGGGAACACCATTGTGGGCAAAATGGTCCTTCTCAACGTTCCCAATGTACCTGGCGACGGAACCCCGGGTAGCATCGACATCAACCTGCTCCCCGGCGAATCCTTCACCGTCCCGCTCTTCACGGACTACGGTTTCCAGTACCCCGACGGCTCACAAGACCCCTTCCAGGATGTGAAGATATTCAAAACCCTCAACATCGCCGTCAAGCTCGATGGAAAGACCATCATCAGCGGAAAGAACGTCTTTGACTTCTATTCCAAATTCAGCGTCGATCCCCCCATCGACCTCGGCGGCGGCACCAGCGTCGTCTGGGCGCAGGCCATCTCCATGATCCACGACCCCCTCTCCGTCGGCCACCACAAACTCACTCTCGACGTCGTCAACACCATTCCCCAGGGACCCGCATTCCCCACGTTTGCCGAGTTCCACAACACCTGGAACATCACCGTCGCCCCGCAAAAGTGCGGCCCGAAGCATTGATCAATTCCCGCTTCGCAACTGCAGGACCGGGCGCTCGGTCATGTGTTCGATCGCCCGGCCTCTGATCACGGCGCTTTCCCGTGCAACCCCTTCCGCTGCAGCCGCCACTGCAGAATCGGCCGCAGCACCACTATCGTCGCCAGGTAAATGCACGCCGTTCCCACCGCCATCACCCATCCCAGCGACGCCAGCCCCCGATGCCGCGCGAACGCCAGGAAGCCGAAACTGCACGACGTCACGATCGCACACAGAAGCAGCGCCTTGTCCGACACATCCCACCGCTGCCACACCCGCCGCGGGTCATGCAGCGTCTCCCGATACCGGTGCACCATGAACACGCCATACTCGTGCCCCGCACCGATCAGGATCGGCAATCCGAAAAAGTTCGCGAAATTCCACGTCCCGGGTATCCCCATCGGCTCACCGAGCCGCCTCCATGCCCACATCATCAGCAGCAGCATCGGCAATCCGAACGCCAGCACTGAAATCGCCAGGACCGTCTGCCCCAGCCGCCGCAAATCCGCCAGCACCAGCACAAAGATCAGCGACAACGCATACACCGTCGCCATCAGAAACGCGTGGTGAATCTCCTCCGTCGAGTGGTACAACTGGACGGCAATCCCCGTCACCGTCACCCCTTGCACCCCCGCAAGCCGCGACTCCAGCTCATGCACGAATTCCCCCAGGTAATCGTGCGCCCACAAATCCTTCTTCGGATAGACGTACATCGCGTATGTCGCCGGCGCCTGCCCCCGCCGCGTCGCCGCACCGTCCGCCTGCCGCTCGCTCCGCGGCTCCGGCACTCCGGCCAGATAGCTCACATAATGATCCCGCACTTCCGACGGCAGCTTTTGGAGATCCAGCGGGCCGGGAACAAATATTTCCGCATCCTCCCGTAACTCCCGCAGAAACATCTTCTCCCACCCCCACAACCGAGCCACGTTCGGCGCCTCCCGCCCCGCATTCCGCAGCAAATCCACAAGCTGCCCCACCTGTTCCTGCAAATCCGCGTCATCCCCCAGATCCTTCCGCGTTCCCCATTTCTTCGCCAGTCCCTCCGCCGCATCCGCAATTCCCCGAAGATCGACCGCCGAAGATGCCCTGGGCTCCGTCCACTGAATCGCCGCAACGTCACTATTGTGCGCGGCCAGCCACTTCTGCTTGTCAATCGCTTCCAGAATGCTGTCCGTCCGTGCAATCGACGTCGCCTGCTCCTCCTGCGCGTTCTTCGGCGTCAACGCCTTCCGCGCCTCCGCCAGCCTCCCAAGATCCTCCGACATCACCGCCGCATACCACGTCGGCAGCTTGTGCACCAATCGCACCGACTCCAGCCCCTGCGCCTGCAGCTTGATCAAATCCGGATCGAACTGCGGCGGCAACGCTACCGACAATCCCACAATCGCCACCACCACCCACAACCCCGGCACGATCAACCGCCACCCCCCCGCCTTCGACACCCGCGACGGATCCACATACCGATCCGCCTCATCCACACGCCCCACATCCGACGGCCACAACGTCAACAGCGCCGGCAACAGCGTGTACCCCGACAGCAGGCACAATAACAGCCCCCCGCTCGCAATCACCCCAAGCTCTCCCGCTCCCGCAAAATCCGTCAGCTTCGACACCAGGAACGCCCCCGCCGCCCCCAGGCACGCCGTGAAGATCGGCGGACTCACGTATCGGAACACCCGCGCCCAGATCGCCGTTGGCCGCGTGTACCGCTTTTTCTCATACCGGTAGCGCGTCAGAATCTGAATCAGGTAATCCATCCCGATCCCGATCAACGCGATCACAAACACGAGCGACAGCAGATTCAACCGCCCCACCGCCAGCGTCGCCCATCCGAACGTCCACCCGATTCCCACCCCCAGGCACAACTCCGCCACAATGACCATCCAGACCCGCCGCAGAAAGAGCCACAGCACGACGAACACCAGGCTGAGCCCGCAGATTTCCGCGACCTTCGTGTCCTCGTCGCTCGTGCGCATCTCGTCCGCTTCCAGCGCCGGACGCCCCGTGATCCCCACGTAGAATTCCGGATAATCCTTCGCCGCCGCCGCCAGCGTCTCCCGCATTCGTCGCAGCGGTTCGCTCACGTCCGCCAGCGTGCTGTAGCTCCGATTCTCATACACATTGATGATCAGTATCTTCTCATTCTTGTGCGCCGGATCGTCCCGCTTCGTCGCGTCCGGAATCATGTAATACCCGTACATCTCCGGATCGTACTTCGCCGCCGGATCGAGATCGGTCAATTCCGGAATCGCTCCCCCCCTCACCCATTTCTCCGGCTCCGTCCGCAACCCCTCATTCAGGCTCCGCGTGATCAACGTCACGAATTCCTTCGACTCGCTGTTCGGCGAAGGATCCTCCGCCATCGCATTGTAAAACCGCTGCATCATGTTGCCCCCCAGAATCAGCGTCTTGGCCAGCGGCTGCTTCTCCCCCAAAATCTTCAGCAGCGGCACCTCCCGCTGCATCTGCGCGCTCTTCTCCTTCAAATCCGCCCAGTCATCAAAGAGCAGAGCCTGCGACCCCAACTGGTCCAGCGGCGCCCGCGCATCCACCCGATCCACATCCTCCTTCAGCGCCCGCAGCTTCCCGGCAATCTCATCCGCCAATGCGATCCACCGCTTCGCCAGAGGCGGATGCGCGTAGTCCCTCGGCTGAACAATAACTACAAACGCCTCGTTCTCCGGAAACTTCGCATCAAACCGCAGGTAATCCTTGAAAAACTGCAGCTTCTGCGTCAGCAGCGCATTCTCATCCGTCGACAGCGACAGCCCCAGCTGCGCATACACCACCGACGCGACGAGCAATACCGCACAAATCCCCAGCGTCACCTTCGGATAGGTGACAACTGTCATCACCCCTTTGACCATCCGCCGCTGCAGAAAACCCATACGCATCCTGAAATGACGAGACTCGAATGATGAATGACGAATCAAACCCCAATGATTAAATGACGAATGACCAAAACCGTCCAGCGATTCCGAACAGTTTTGGTCATTTCACCAATGATCATTCGGTCATTGATTTGTCATTCGTCATTTCCGGGCCTCACGCCCGCACCGCCGCCGCTGCCATCCGGAACATCGTCTTGAGCGTCGCCCCGCTCTTCGTGGTATCCGTCAGCACCTCATCCATCGCCGACGTAAACCAGTCCAGGTCTTCCTTCGTGATCGTCATCGGCGGCAAAAACTTGATCACCTCCGTGTGATACCCCGCCACCTGCGTCAGGATCCGATGCTTCTCCAGCAGCGGAATGATCACCGTCTGACCGAACACCGAGTAATTCATCGCATGCAGCGCATCCCACTTCTGCTGCAGCAGAAACCCGCTCTTCGGCCGTGCAAAATCAATCGCGAACATCAGCCCCTTCCCCCGCACATCGCTCACAAACGGACACTTCTCCGCCACCGGCTTGAACGTCTTCATCACATGCTCCCCCATCGCCGCAGCATTCTCCACCAGCCGTTCATCCTCGATCACATGCAAACTCGCCAGCGCCGCCGCCATCGCCATGTCGTTCTGACCGTACGTGTTCGAATGCACGACGCATCGCTCCATCGAATCGAACACCGCCCGCATGATCTCCGGACGCGTCACCACCGCCCCCACCGGCACATATCCGCCGCTCAGCGCCTTCGCCACGCACAGAATGTCCGGCTCCACCCCCACAAAATGCTGGAACGCAAACCACTTCCCCGTCCGCCCCAGCCCGCACTGCACTTCATCCAGGATGAACACCGTCCCGTTCGCCTTGCACAGCCGCTGCGCCGCCCGCAAAAACTCCTCCGTCACCATCTCGCACGACTTCCCCTGCACCGGCTCCACGATGAACCCCGCCACATCCTTCCCCGCAAGCGCCTGCTCCAGCGCTTCCACATCATTGAACGGAATCTTCACCGCCCCCGGCGCGAATTCCCCGAACCGCTCCTTGAAAAAGTCCGCACCATTGATCGCCAGGCTCCCACTCGTCAGACCATGAAACGCATGATCGCAGTACACAACCTTCTGCCGCTTGGTATACGCCCTCGCAAACTTCAACGCCCCCTCCACCGTCTCCGTCCCCGAGTTCGTAAAAAACACCCGGCTCAACTCTCCCCCCGCATGCTTCGACAGCTTCTCCGCCACCAGGCCGCTCAGCAGCGAGCAATCCATCCGCACCAGGTTGGGAAAATCCTTCTCCATCACCTGCTGCAGGACCGCACGAATCTTCGGATGATTCCGCCCCAGCGCAAACACGCCCCACCCCGTCAAAAGGTCCAGATACTTGTTCCCCTCCGCATCCCACAAATAGCACCCCTCCCCGCGCACATATCCCTTATCGAACCCAATCGTCCGCAGCATCTTCACGAACGCCGAATTGATGTGATCATCGTGCAGCTCGTACTGCCTCCCCGCATGTTGATTCAACCATCCATGAAAATCTGAATACATATCTGCCATGAACCTGCACCATACCTAAGAAAATTACTAAGGACGCACCAGTATATCGATCGGCTTGCCCGACTCCACCTTACCCCCCAACACCTGACACTATCATGATGATCGCCCTCCATTTGCATCGGCTTGCCTCAGCACAAAAGCGATGATTTGAGTCCGCTTTGCGAACATCCACACCCCGTCCCAAACCTTGCCGCCTCCCCCCCAATCTGCTACCCTCTCTCCCGCAGAAGACGGCTCTGCCGTGGTATTCCTGCTCCCCCAACACCACCGTCCAGGTTAGAAGGAATCGAACCTCGTGACCACCTTTACAACTTCACACGCCAACGACCCCCTCCCCCTCAGCACCACCACCATAAACCCCCTCACCACCACCTCTTCCAGCAACCTCCTCCCCCCGCTCAACGTCGACAACACCCTCGACCGCGCCATCGACTGCCTCCTCGCCAAACGCGATCCCAAAGGCTTCTGGTGCGCTGAGCTCCAGGGCGACTCCATCCTCGAATCCGAATACATCCTCCTCAAATTCATCCTCGGCCAGGAAAATGACCCCGACCTCCCCGCCATCACCAACTACCTCCGCTCCATCCAGCAACCCGATGGCGGCTGGAACATGTACCCCGGCGGCGCCAACGATCTCTCCGGCACCGTAAAAGGGTACTTCGCCCTCAAACTCATGGGCGACGATCCCAACGCCCCCCACATGGTCGCCGCTCGCCAGGTCATCGCCTCCCTCGGCGGCGCCGAAAACTGCAACTCCTTCTCCAAGTTTTATTTCGCCTGCCTCGGCCAGATCTCCTTCGACGCCTGCCCCTCCATCCCACCCGAAATCGTCCTCCTCCCCAAGTTCCTCTACTTCAACCTCTACGCCGTCTCCGCATGGTCCCGCACCATGATCCTCCCCCTCGCCATCGTCTCCACCCTCCGCCCCGTCCGCCAAATCCCCGAACGACTCGGCATCCGCGAACTCTACAAAGACTACGCCTCCGCAAACTCCTCCGCCGGCCGACTCAAATTCCTCCCCCGCTCCTGGCGCGAAATGTTTCTCCTCATCGACATGACCCTCAAGCGCTTCGAGAAAACCTCCGTCGCCCCCCTCCGCCCCAAGGCCATCCGCGAAGCCGAGAAGTGGATCCTCGAACATATGGAAGGCTCCGAAGGCCTCGGCGCCATCTTCCCCCCCATGGTCTACGTCCTCATCGTCTTCCGTGCCCTCGGCTACCCCGACGACCATCCCAAAGTCCTCGAAGCCCAGAAACACCTCAAAGACTTCTTCATCCGCGACCCCGAGCAAAACCAGATCCGCATCCAACCCTGTTTCTCACCCGTCTGGGACACCGGCATCGCACTCCACGCACTCGCCGAAGCCGGCATCGGCCCCGACTCCTCTATCCCACGCCCCACCGTCGACTGGCTCCTCTCCAAGGAATGCCGCACCCCCTCCGACTGGGCCAAAAACTGCCCCGAAGTCGAACCCTCCGGCTGGTACTTCGAATACCTCAACCCGCATTACCCCGACGTCGACGACACCGCCATGGTCACCATGGCCATCAAACGCACCGGTGGCGAACTCGCCGCTCCCGCCGTCAAACGCGGCGTCAACTGGCTCCTCGCCATGCAGAACGACGACGGAGGCTGGGCCGCCTTCGACCGCACCCGCTCCAAACCCATCCTCGAGCACGTCCCCTTCGCCGACCACAACGCCATCCAGGACCCCTCCTGCCCCGACATCTCCGGACGCGTCCTCGAATGCCTCGGCCACTGCGGCTTCACCACCTCCCACCCCGCCGTCCGAAAAGCCATCGACTTCATCAAGGAAACACAGGACAAGGACGGCTGCTGGTTCGGTCGCTGGGGCGTCAACTACATCTACGGTACCTGGCAAACCCTCACCGGCCTCAAGTCCGTCGGCGAACGCATGGACCACAAGTACATCCGCAAATCCATCGACTGGCTCCGCTCCGTGCAAAAGCCCGACGGCTCCTTCGGCGAATCCTGCGACACCTACGAAAACCCCGCCCTCAAAGGCAAAGGCCCCTCCACTCCCTCCCAAACCGCCTGGGGCGCCATGGCCCTCATGGCCGCTGCTGGCACCACCACCCCTAACGATCCTCACATCCGCAAAGCCATCCATTGGCTCCTCGAAAACCAGTCCCCCGACGGCAACTGGGAAGAACTCTGGTACACCGGCACCGGCTTCCCCCGCGTCTTCTACCTCAAGTACCACCTCTATCGCCTCTACTTCCCCATCACCGCCCTCGCCCGCTACCGCCGCCTCTGCTCCTAGCGCCGCCTCGCGTTCTTAATCCTAATCTTAATCGTAATCTGGGCTGCTAACCTCTCGCGCGCCCTAGATTCCTACGTTTCTCTTGTTCTCGCGTTCTTCTTCGCATCCAGAATCTCAAATAACCGTTGCGTATCCCGCGCAGCCTCCTCCCCTCGTCCGAGCGCCCGCAATGCTTGCGCACGTCGAGCCAGGAAGTTCGCGTCCTCCCCGCCGATGCGCATTCCCTCGGTAAAATCCGCTGCAGCCCGCTCATGCAGCCCGGCATAAAGCGCCGTCACTCCCCGCAACCGTAGCGCGTTCACATCCTCCGGCCTGAACTTAAGAAAGATGGAGAACTCTTGAATTGCCCCATCCCATTCCCCGCGAGCCATAAAGAGCGTTCCCCGCACAAAACGCACCTCAAAGTACTCCGGATCCATCCCGAGTAACGCATTGCTCTCCGCAATCGCTTCGTCGTTTCGTCCCAGTTCCTTCAATGCCCTCACGCGGATATATCTGCAATTTGTATTGCTCGGCGCCAACCGCATCACAGTCTCAGCGTCCGCCAGTGCGAGTTCGGCCTTTCTCATCTCCACGTAACAGGCCGCCCGTCCTTCGTACGCTGGCACGGCTTGCTGAGCACGCTGAATCACCTCCCCGTATGCCTCAACCGCCCGTTCGTAGTCCTTCAAACTCTGGCACGACATCGCATACCCGATCCGCGCCCGAATATTCCCCGGCTCCTGACGCAGCGCCTCGACAAATGCGTCTCGCGCCTCCGCCACGTTTCCGGCGACCAATGCGTCGCGTCCCTGTAGATAATGCTCATTCATCGCACGCACTTTATCCATCGTCCCGCCAATGCACCAGACGAACCCCTTCGCGCACAAACTGGCACCAGTCCTCATTATGCTAAAAATTCTCGAAGCCCATATCCCCTCTCCCTATCTGCACTTTCAACTTCTGCGTGCCAAACTTTGCGCAAAAGGTGGGCGCAGCTGCCCCTATATGGAGAGAGATTCCTATGCCCCGCCCAAGCCCATTCCGAAACACCGGCCCGCTGCTCTCCCCCACCACTCCCCGCGCAATTGAATTATCGAATTTCCAAAATGTTGGCCATCTTCCGAGAAAAACCGCATTTCCCCAAAACGCACTTGGCCATCTCCCGAGAAAAATCGCATCTTTCGCCAAAAAATATGGCCATCTTCCGAGAAATCCACACATTTCCGCCCCTCACCCTCCCCGCTTTCCAATTCTCTCCCACCCCCATTCTGCCGACCTATACTTCAGTAGGACATCCCGATAGGAGGTCCCCATGCACGCCACCGTGAAAAAACTTCCCCATAAAAATGGCCACCCAAGAGCTCAGTCCTCAGTCCTCAGCACTCATCACTCCACCATGCCCCTCGGCCAATTCCTCTTCCACTACCTCCACGCCAAAGGCATCCACCACGCCTTCGGAGTCCCCGGCGACTTCGCACTCCCCACCTTCGCCTGGCTCGAAAAATCCCCCATCCTATCCATCACCATGACCCACGAACCCGGCGCCGGTTTCGCCGCCGACGCCTACGCCCGCATCAATGCCGGGGGGGGCGGCTTGGGCCTCGTCGTCGTTCACCTACTGCGTCGGCGGACTCAACGTCCTCAACGCCATCGCCGGCGCCTACGCCGAAAAATCCCCCGTCGTCGTCATCTCCGGCGCCCCCGGCCGAAAAGATCGCGAAAAGGACCCCCTCCTCCACCACAAGGTCAAAACCTTCGAAACCCAGCGCCGCGTCTACGACGAAGTCACCGTCGCCTCCACCGTCCTCCTCGACGAACAAACCGCCGCCAGTGAAATCATCCGGGTTGTCGAAGCCGCCATCCACCACAAACGCCCCGTCTACATCGAAGTCCCCTACGACATCGTCGACAAACCAATCCCAATTCCCGCCCTTCAGCATTCAGACTTCAGCATTCAGCATTCCGACGAAGCCACCCTCGCCGCCGCCCTCGAAGAAACCCGCACCGTCCTCGCCTGCGCCAAACAGCCCGTGATCCTCGCCGGCGTCGAACTCCACCGCCACAACCTCATCGAACCCGTCCTCAAATTCGCCGAATCCCTCAACATCCCCATCGCCGCCGACCTCCTCTCCAAGTCCGTCATCGCCGAAAGCCACCCCCTCTACCTCGGCGTCTACGGCGGCGCCATGTCCTCCTCCCTCCCCTGCCGCGACTACGTCGAATCCGCCGACTGTGTCCTCATGCTCGGCACCTTCATCACCGACATGTCCATGGGCATCTACACCGCCAAGCTCGAACGCACCCGCGTCATCCTCGCCACCACCGAACAACTCCGCATCCACTACCACACCTACGAAGACGTCCAACTCCCCGACTACCTCGCCGGCCTGCAAAACCTCGCCGCCCAGAACCAAATCGAAAATCGAAAATCAAAAATCGAAAATCCCCTCCCGCCCTTCCCCTTCACTCACCCCAACCCGCACGAGGAACCTCGTCCCCTCGCGCACTCCGAACTCACAAATCCACTCACCATGGCCTCCCTCCTCCACATCCTCTCCCTCCACCTCGACGAAAACTGCTGCGTCATCTCCGACGTCGGCGACGCCCTCTTCGGCGCCGTCGGCATCCGCACCGCACGCCGCGCCGAATTCATCGCCCCCGCCTACTACCTCTCCATGGGCTTCGCCGTCCCCGCCTCCATCGGCGTCTCCATGGCCGCCCCCAACCTCCGCCCCGTCGTCCTCGTCGGCGACGGCGCCTTCCAGATGACCGGCACCGAACTCTCCACCGCCGTCCGCCTCGGCCTCAAACCGATCATCATCATCCTCAACAACGACGGCTTCGGCACCATGCGCAAAATCCGCGACGGCTCCTTCAACACCACCTCCCGCTGGAACTACGGAAAAATCTGCGAACTCATCGGCGGCGGCAATTACGTGACCGCCGAAACCAAAGGCCAGTTCGACGGCGCACTCCAGTCCGCCATGGGCTCCAACACCCTCACCGTCATCGACGCCCGACTCCCGCGCGACGACATGAGCCCTCAACTCAAGAACATGACCCTCGAAATGGCCAAACTTCGCCGCGCGACAACATAAAGCCGGCGATGGCACGGGGCGGCGCCGGAATGTGCGTGCATTCTCAAACGGATTTGAATCTTACCGGGAGGGGAACACATGCGCGACGTGTTCACCATGTCACGATTAATCCAGCTTCTCCGGCTCGATGCCGATGTTCTTCTCCCCCGCCGCCTTTTTCTCTTGATACTTCCTGACCCACGTTTCCCAGCTCTTGCCCGCCGCCGTGTCGCGCCCGGTGAATGCCAGCCCCGCGATCTCCGCATACGAGATCGTAAGCTTCTCTTCCTTGTCCTTCGGGAACAGCCGCACCGACGAATCGTTGAGCGTCTTGCCCGTCCGCCGATCAAAGATGTACCCCTCGATCTTGCTCCCATCCTTCTTCGTGATCGTCACATCCCCGCGAAAATCGAACGCCTTCTCCAGCGCCACGCGCACTTCCTCATCGCTCGCCAGTGTCGGAACCCACCCCTCGAGCTTCTCGTGCGCAAACCCTGGAGCCACCTCCAGATCCTCGGGATTCGTCGGCATCGATTTCGTTTCCTGCGGCATCTTGCCCTCAATCAATCGCACAAACCGGCACAAAACCCTGTGCGTCTCTGTGCCCTTGGTGCCTGTTTGCTGGACTCTCGATCAAACCTTCGCCGTCTCGCGCGTCTCCGCCGGCTTCGCACTCACCGTCAGCGAAATCGGCTTCCCATGCGGAACATTGTCCGGTTCGTTGAGCGCCTCGAGCGCCGCCGAATTCGGATGCTTCCAGAACAGCATCGACTTCACCGTCGCCGCCAGCCCGCGAATCGAACCGAACGTGTCATCGACAGCCGACGCTTCATATCCGCTGTGCACCATGCAATTGGCGCACTTCGGATTGCCGCTCTCGGTGCCGTAATTGTCCCACGCCGTCGTCTCGGTCAATTCCGCGAACGAATCGACGTAACCGTCCTGCAGCAGGTAGCACGGCTTCTGCCAGCCGAAGATGTTGAACGTCGGCATGCCCCACGGCGTGCACTTGTAGTGCCGCTTGCCCATCAGGAATTCGAGGAAGAGCGTGCTCTGATTGAACCGCCACCCCTTCTTCCGGTTCGACAGAATCTTCGTAAACAGTTTTCGTGTCTTCGCCCGGCCAAGGAAGTGCTGCTGGTCCGGCGCCTTATCGTACGAATAGCCCGGCGAGAGCATCATCCCCTCCACGCCCACCTCCATCATTTCATCGAAGAAGGCACGGACGCTGTTGGCGTCGGCACCGTCGAAGAGCGTCGTGTTCGTCGTCACGCGGAAGCCGCGCTTCACCGCCTCCCGAACGCCATCGATCGCCACGTCATAAGTCCCCTCCCGGCAGACCGCAAAATCGTGGTGATCCTTCTGCCCGTCCATGTGCACGCTGAACGTCAGGAACTTGCTCGGCTTGAAAAGATCGATCTTCTCTTTCAACAGCAGCGCATTGGTGCAGAGATAAATGTACTTCTTCCGCTCGATCAGCCCCTCGACGATTTCCTTGATCTGCGGATGCAGCAGCGGCTCCCCGCCGGGAATGCTCACCATCGGGGCGCCGCACTCCTCAACCGCCTGGAAGCACTGCTCAGGCGTCAGGTTCTTCTTCAGGATGTGAGCGGGATATTGAATCTTCCCGCAACCCGCGCAGGCGAGGTTGCATCGAAAGAGCGGTTCGAGCATCAACACGAGCGGGTAATGCTTGCGTCCCTGCAACTTCTGTTTCAGCACGTAGGTGGCCACGGTCCACATCTGGGAGATCGGTACGGGCATGCGTTCCTTCCTGGACGAACCTCAGTTTGCGAGATGAAGGATGATAACGTCTGGGCGCTTCACCTTCCATCGTTTCAGGCAACGATGCGAAGGTATGAACACCCGAGCGGCTACCCGCAGACACAGCTCAACTCGTTTGGAATCATTTTTGCTCACTTTCTGCTGATCCGTAGAAATACCAGTGCAACCGTTTAACGAAAGGAGCCGGTTATGCGCGAGCCAATCAAGGCGTCTGCTGATGTGACGGGCGTGCCATGCGCGGAAGTGCCTTGCGCCAGCATGTGGGATCTCGTGGAGTACCTGTCCTTTCAGCGCGTTTCCGTGACCTATCAGTATCAGGCGTCACACTTTATCGTCGCTTTCCCGCACCAGGACATCGAATCCGCACAGCGCGTTCTGGATGAATGGGTGCACGCCGGTGCAGGCATTCTCCAGCCGAACTGATTGGCGGTTTATTGGGCAACTTCGGATGGCATTGATCCCGCAGGAGCGTACAATTCGGCCCAATGGCGCCCATTAAAACGCTCATTCTGACGGCTGTCCTGCCCGAAGCCCAGGCTCTCAAGAGGGGGATGCAACTGACGAAAGTTGAAGCCCCTGTTCCCTTCTGGACGGGAAATGGAGTCGCACTGGCAGTGGTCGGGATCCGTGCCACGCGGTTGGCCGAACTCGCGCAAATCGCTGCCATTGCTTCGATTCGGGGGGTTCTCATGGCGGGTCTTGGGGGGGGCCTTTCACCCGAACTTGCAGTGGGAGACGTCGTGATCGACGCCTCCGGTTCCCTCACCGGCAAACTCCCAGGTCGCGTCCGCATCGGCCGCATCCATACCGCGGATGCCATCGTCGCCACGCCGGCGGAAAAGCGGGAGCTGTTCACCACGACCTCCTGCCTTGCCGTGGATATGGAAACGGAACCCGCCCGGCGATTCGCCAGCGAGCGCCACGCCACTTTCCTCAGCGTGCGTGCGATTTCGGATGTAGCAGGAGATGCGCTCGATCCGGCGCTGCTCGACCTCATCGATAATGAGGGTAATCCACGGATCCGTCGCGCGCTGGCAATGCTCTGTTGCAATCCGGGAAAACTTCGGATGCTGCTGCACATTCAGCGCGCAAGTGCTATGGCTTTGACTAATCTCGCGGCAGTCGTACGCGAAATCCTGAAGTCAGATTGGCCTGACGCCGCGACAATGAATCGCCACCATGCGTGACGATTTATCGCGCTGCACGAACCCGCTATCCTTAAGCTCCCGCAGAAAATGTTTCCGGGAAGTTCATACTTTCACGTTCGCAGGGAAAGCGGATGATCATTCTCACTAACGACGACGGCATCGATGCTCCCGGACTCGCGGCACTCGAGAGCGCTGTTGCCGGCGAAGAGGTCGTCGTCGTCGCTCCAGCCGGGCAGATGTCGGAGTGCAGCCATTGCGTGACGACGACCAAACCGATTCAAGTGGATCGACTTGGCGAGCGGCGGTTCGCCGTGACGGGGACGCCGGCGGACTGTGTACGGGTGGCGCTGCTGCACGTGCTGCCGTTGCTGAAGGTGCCGCGGAAGGAGCCGATTTCGGTCTATTCGGGGATCAATGCGGGGGGGAATCTGGGGGCGGATGTGTACATTTCAGGGACGGTGGCGGCGGTGCGCGAGGCGGCGTTTCATGGGATTCGAGGGGTGGCGCTTTCGCTGTATCGGCGGGAAATTCCCGATGCAACCCGGTGGGAGGCGGCGGCGAAGTGGGCGATCCACGTGCTGCAGCTGTTGGGAGACAAAACACTGGCGCAGGGGGAATTCTGGAACGTCAACTTCCCGTGGGTGGCGGATTTGAACGGGGAATCGCCGGCGACGGTGTTCTGCGAGCGGTCGCGCCGGCCGCTGCCGGTGAAGTATGAATCGAGCGAATCGGGGCTGCAGTATGTGCGTGGGTTGTATCACCTGCGGGAGTATGAACCGGGGAGTGACATTGATAATTGCTTCGGCGGGAAGATCGCGATCTCGCGGATCGCGCTCTGAGGGGCGGGCGAAGGGCTGCCGGTGCACGCCGCATCCCGCTTGCAGGTTGGTCGATCCCGCTCGATCCGGTTCGCGCGGGGCCATGCGGGAGGTCGGGGTTATCCGAGGAGCTCAATCGCCTGGTCGATGCGTTTGATGAGATGGGCGTGCATGGTTCCCTTTGGCGGGAGTTTGGTGCGGGCGGGAATGATGGCGTGGGCGAAGCCGAGGCGTTGGGATTCGGTGATGCGTTGCTGGATCTGATTGACGGTGCGGAATTCGCCGGGGAGGGTTACTTTCAGTGGCGGTCGCGGAACGCCGGGTTGAACTGCCCCAGCCGGTATTCTCCGCCAGGCAGTCGCACAGTGATCTCGAGGACGCCGCCGAGTGCCTTGACAATGCGCTGGAGCGTACTGATTTGCATGTCGTCCTGCTGCTCAAGGTGGGAAACGGCAGGTTGCTTGATTCCGAGCTTTTTCGCCAATTCCACCTGCGTGACTCCTTCGAGCTTGCGGAGCTCGGTGAGGAGCATTTCGGCCTGGATATCGCGGGCGCGAGCCTTGGCTTTGGCGACGCGCCGGGGTCCCATTTTCTCACGCAAGATACTGACGTTTCGATGACCGGCCATC
Organism: Phycisphaerae bacterium; assembly: GCA_035524355.1. Classification (GTDB taxonomy): domain Bacteria; phylum Planctomycetota; class Phycisphaerae; order WQYP01; family WQYP01; genus DATKPA01. The sequence continues at coordinate 42,639 of DATKPA010000006.1, forward strand.
AGATCAGCCCTTCCTTTCGAAGTTCATCCAGATAGACATCATAGAGCGCGTCGGCGAGCGGAATCATTCGGTCGTAAAAACGCTTGTCGCCGGTCTTGTCGCCACCGATCAGAAGGATGGCGGAACGGCGAGGATCAAAGGCAAAGAATGTCCGCAGCGGTTTGCCGGCGCATTGGGTGCGCAGCTCCTTCATATTTGGATGCCGCGAACCTTTGACCGTGTCGGCATGGGGGCGCCCAAGGGAGGGGCCATTGTTTTCCAGCAGCTCGATGCCGACCTGCAGGGCATCCTGTTGTGAATCGCTGAGTGAACGCCACCAGTCAAAGAACTCGTCGGTGATTTCGACATTCCACATGAGAATTATAACCTATAAGCGATATTAGTCAAAACTAATATGTGGTTATGAAGCCGCGTTTTCATCCGAGCAATTCGATGGCCTGGTCGATGCGTTTGATGAGATGGGCGCGCATGGTTCCCTTTGGCGGGAGCTTAGTTCGGGCGGGAATGATGGCGTGGGCGAAGCCGAGGCGTTGGGATTCGGTGATGCGTTGCTGGATCTGGTTGACGGTGCGGAATTCGCCGAGGAGGCCGAGTTCGCCGAGCACGAGGGCGGAGGGCATCATGGGGCGGTTCATGTGGGCGCTGGCGATGGCGAGGGCGATGGCGGCGTCGGCGGAGGGGTCGCTGAGTTTGATCCCCCCTACCACGTTGACGAAGACGTCTTTGTCGACGAGGCGGAGGCCGGCGCGTTTTTCGAGGACGGCGATGATCATGGCGACGCGGGAGGAATCCGCGCCGGAGACTTTGCGTTTGGCGGTGCCGAGCATGGCGTCGGTGGTGAGGGCCTGGACTTCGACCATGAGGACGCGCGAGCCCTGGAGTGCGGCGGTGATGACGGAGCCGGCGGTTTTTGTGCCTTCGTCATGGGGTTCGAGGAGCAACGTGCTGGCGTCGTCGATGGGTTCCAAGCCGGCGCCGGTCATGCGGAAGAGGCCGATTTCCAGCGTGGTGCCGAAGCGGTTCTTGGCGGCGCGGACGATGCGATGGTCGTGGTGGGTGTCGCCTTCGAAGTAGAGGACGGTGTCGACGATGTGCTCCACGAGCTTTGGGCCGGCGAGGAGGCCTTCCTTGGTGACGTGGCCGACGAGACAGACGGCGGTGCCGGCGGCCTTGGCGAGGTAGACGAGTTCGGTGCAGCAGTCGCGGAGCTGCGAGACGGAGCCGGGGGCGGAGGGGTTGGCGGGGTTGTAGATCATCTGGACGGAGTCGATGACGGCGAGGGCGGGGCGGAGGCGGCCGATGTAGCCGGTGATTTTTTCAAGGTTGGTTTCGGGGAGGACCTTGAGGGCGGACTTGCCGAAACCGAGGCGCTGGGCGCGGAGCTGGGTTTGCTGGGCGGATTCTTCGCTAGTCACATAGAGAACTTCGGAGCCCAGGGATTGCAATCCCTGGGCTTTGGGGGCGGTATTGGAGGCGGTTGCCATGTGGGCGAGGGCTTGGAGGAGGAGGGTGGATTTGCCGATGCCGGGTTCGCCGCCGAGGAGGATGGCGGAGCCGGGGACGACGCCGCCGCCGAGGACGCGGTCGAGTTCGGAGATGTGGGTGGAAATGCGCGGGACTTCGAGCGGAGGGACATCGGCGATGGAGGTGGGAGCGCCTTCGACATCGGGGTAGGTGCGCGCGGCGCCTTCGCCGGCGGGCGGGGCCATGGAGCTGAGGCGCGGAGTGGTGAGAGCTTTGGGGCGGTGCGGGTCTTCGGTGGCTTTGGTGACTTCTTCGAGGGAGTCCCAGGCCTGGCAGTCGGGGCATTTTCCGAGCCATTTGGGGTGCATGGAGCCGCAGTTGCGGCAGAGGAAGTAGGTCTTGGATTTGGCCATGAACCGAATTTTATGCGAACGGCGTGGCGGGGCAAGGGGGAAGTTCTTAGCGGGTGGTGTTCCCGCTCGATTGGGTCGCGGCGGCGGGCAGCCAAGTGCGGACGGCTTCCGAATACAGGCGGTCCCATTTGGCCTGCTGACTGGGGGTGAGGACGTCGCTGATTTCCTGACGCAGGGCGTCGAGTTCGGATTGGATCTGGGGCTGGACCTGGCGGCGGATCTCCTGGAGGCGGCTTTGGCGTTTGGCGATCAGACGTTGCACTTCGATGGCTTGTTCACGGGAGAAATGGAGACGCTTGTCGAGGAACGTCGTCAGGCGGGCGGGGACTTCTTCGGGATGCCGGAAGGCGATCTGGAGGCGATGCACGGCGACGGCGATGGTGAGGCCCGAGCCGACCATCATGCCGGCAATGAAGACGAAGAAGACGAGGATCGCGGCGAGCCACTTGCGGCGATTTTTCGGGGGCGGAGGCGGCGGCAAGGGGGCGGGCATGGGCATGGAGAAGCCGCCGGAACCGATCGTGACATTTGCACCTTCGCTCATCGCAGCACCATGGTGAGGGGGTTGAGGAAATCGCTGAACGGGTCCTGGAGTTGTGTGACGGACTGGATGGCAAGGAAGAGGGCGGCGGCGGCGGCGGCCCAGCTTAGACCGGTGGCGGCCCAGAGGCTGGGCGGGGCGTCGAGCTTGATGGCGTGGAGGGTGCGCAAGCGCATGGGGCTGCGGAGAGTTTCGAGAACGCGGTCGGCGACGTCGATGGGGGGATCGTCGCGGTTTGCGGCGGCGGCGTCTATTTTCCTGAGCCAGTCAATTTCTTTCATGGGGCATCCTCCGAAAGGTGCGTTTGCTGCAGCAGCTTCTTTAATCGTCCGCGGGCGCGGAAGGCCTGTACTTTCACCATGGTCTGGGACCAGCCGGTGTGCTCGGCGGCTTCGGTGACGGTGCGCTCTTCGAGGTGGATCAGGGTGATGATCAGGCGGTCGCGCGGGGAGAGTTTTTCGAGGACGGCGTGGAGGATCGTGGAGGCGTCCTCGGGCGATGGCGGGGCTGCGACGGCGGCGATTTCATTTGATTCTTCGAGGTGGGCGAATTTCTTCGCGCGGGCGCGGCGCTTCCAATAGGCGTAACCGACGCGGGTGGCGATGCTCTGCAGCCAGTGCTCGAAGGGGGCGCGTTCCGAGTACGTGTGCAGGCTGAGGTAGGCCTGCACGAATGTTTCGTGGACAAGCTCTTCGACGTCGGCGGCGCCGCGGGCGAAACGGCGCATGCGTGTGGCGAGGGACTGTTGATGGCGCAGCACGATGCGGCGATAGGCTTCGCCGTCGCCTTTCCGGGCCCGTGTCACGTCCTGTGCATCGAGTGCGGTCATCCTTCCCAGTATCGGCGATTCTTGCGGCGATGTCGCAGCGAAGGATCCGGGAGGGGATGGGGCGGGGAACAAAATGGACAACCAAGCCGGGAGGGGCAACGGGCATTGCATCCTCCCGGCTGCTTGAAAAATACCCGGTGCCAGGGCGGCGGCAATCACTTCGGTTCGCTCCCGATCTTGTCCATCATCTGATCGATGGACTTCTCGACCTGCTGGCGGAAGTCGGAGAGTTTCTGCTTCTGGTCGGCGGTCAGAACCACCGCAGCCTCCTGCTTAATCCTGGCCGCCAGAACGGAAAGATCGCCAATCGCGTGTCCCAGATCATCCGCCGCAGCGCGAATCGCCTTCTCATCCGTCGTCTCCGCAAGAATCGCATCATTCAATGCCCTCCGTTTTTCGATGACGGGTTTGATGGCCGCCATGATTTCGGCCTTGTGGGACTTCACGATCGCCTTCAGTTGCTCCTTTTGTGCGTCGGTGAGGTCGAGCTCAGAGCGCAGGGTGATCAGCCGGCCGACCTGGGCCCGGATGAAATTCGCGAGCGGGCCGTTGCGACCGCGCATGCCGCCGACGCCGTCTGCCTGGGCGGCCGTGGTTGTGTCCGCCAGCACCTTCACTCCGATGGGCACCATGCCGACCGTCAGAATGCTTCCCGCCACCAGTAATCCCATGACCATCTTCCGCATGACCTGTCTCCTGAAAAAAAGGCCCCGTTCAACAGGCTAGTGTGTGGAAGATGGCACATGGTTACACCCTCCGCCCCCGACAAAAGCCGGCCGCCTGAAGGCGGAACTCCGAGCGGGTCGTGCTCTTTGGCGGCTTCGGCACTAAAATCGGCGCGTCTCATAAGAAAGGATGCGTCGTATGGCCGGCCCCCCTACCGAAGGAAAGACCGCTCCCGCGTTTTCGCTCGACTCGACGGAAGGGAAAGCAATTTCTCTTTCGGACTACAAAGGCAGGAAGATCGTGCTTTATTTCTACCCGAAGGACAACACGTCGGGTTGCACGGCGGAGGCATGCAATTTCCGCGACTCCTTCAGCGATTTCAAAAAAGCGGGCGCCGTCATCCTTGGCATTTCGCCGGATGCACTCAAATCGCACGACAAGTTCAAGGCGAAGTTCGATCTCCCGTTCCCGCTGCTGGCCGATCCCGATCATGCCGTGGCGGAAAAGTACGGCGTGTGGAAAGAGAAATCAATGTACGGAAAGAAGTACATGGGGATCGAGCGCTCCACGTTTGTGATTGACTCCGCAGGGAAGATCGCGAAGATTTTCGCCAAGGTCAAGGTGCCGAAGCACCATGAGGAAGTTCTCGAAGCGATCAAGGCGGCCACATGAAGCGGAAGGGAAGTGAGATGAAGTGCAGATTCGGGATGACCGTTGCGATGGTTCTGCTGGCGATGGCCGCGACGGTTCGGGCTGAGGATCCTGCGATGCGGCATGGGCCTGTTCCCGCCACGACGTTTCCGGCGGATGCGCCGCCGCCGATCATTGCGGACAAGTTCACTGCCGATCCGGACGCGCACGTCTTCGGCGACACTTATTACGTTTATCCGACGGTCGATCGGGACCAGTGGAAGACCACGGAGTTCCGCGTCTGGTCGTCGAAGGATCTGATTCACTGGACGGATGGCGGGATCATCCTGAACGTGGGCGGCGGGGACGTATCGTGGGGGAACCTGTATGCATGGGCGCCGGGAGTGACGACGCGCGACGGAAAGTATTACATGTATTTCTGCGCGCGGCAGCGGATCGGTGTTGCCGTTGCGGATAAGCCGACGGGGCCCTTCAAGGATGCGCTGGGCCATCCGCTCGTGGAGGCCGGCAACCCGCCGGCGCTCAAGGGCCAGCAGATTGATCCCTGCTCGTTCATCGACAGCGATGGGAAGGCCTACCTTTACTGGGGCAACACGCATCTCTACGTGCGTAAGCTTGCGCCCGACATGATTTCGTTCGATGGCGACCTGCACGAGATCACCCCCAAATTCCCCGGCGGCCGCTTTAATGAAGGCGTGTTCGTCATCAAGCGCAAGGGAACGTACTACTTCATGTGGTCGGAGAACGATGCCCGTTCGCCGGATTACCGCGTTGCGTACGGCACCTCCGATTCGCCGCTGGGACCGATCAAGGTCGCCGAGCATCGCATTATTCTGTCGAAGTCCGGCTCCGTCGTCGGCACCGGGCACCACTCGGTCATCAACATCCCCGGTACGGATCGCTGGTACATCATCTACCACCGCCACGCCATCCCCGGCGGCAACGGCTTCATCCGCGAAACCTGCCTGTCGCCGCTGCATTTCAATGCGGATGGGACGATTCAGCCGGTGGATGTGAACACGCCGGCGTTTCCGGCGAATTCGGCTGGGGAGCCGCTGCCGGCAAAACCGTGAGTGATCCAGCGGCCTAAAATTTCGCGTGGATTCTCGTCGTGCAACGACTCTTCTCGCTTTTATGCCGAATATGCCGATAATCCCTCCACCCATGCCGTTACCTTCCATCATCGCCTTCGCTCTCTTCTTCTACGCCTTGGGCGCGTGCGTCGGCTCGTTCCTGAACGTGGTCATCTGGCGGTTGCCGTACCGCGGCCGAGAAGTCATCTTTCTGCAGAAGACCGGCAAGATGACGCTCTCCTGGCCGCCATCGCATTGCCCGATCTGCGATTCCCCCATTCGCTGGTACCAGAATATTCCCGTCTTCTCCTGGATCTTCCTCCGTGCCCGCTGCGCCAATTGCAAAACCTCGATCCCCGTCCGCTATCCGCTCGTGGAACTGGGCACCGGGATTCTCTTTGTGGCCTTTTTCCTCGCCTATTTTGTCGCCCACTGGCCGAACCCCAACGCGCTCCCGGGCAACTGGATCTTCACCAATCTCCGCACCGACGCCCTCCCCTTTGCCCTCCATCTCGTCTTCATTGCCGCACTCCTCGCCGCCTCCGCCATTGATGCCGATCTCTACATCATCCCCCTTTCCATTCCCTACTTCATCATGTTCCTCGGGATCCTCGCCGCCATCTTCATCGACCATCCGGCGATACCCGCTCTCGCTCCCGGCAGCTCGCTGATCCGCCCTGTCCTCGGCGCCACGCTCGGGCTTATCCTCGCCAACATCCTGCTCCTCTTCGGAGTCCTTCCGCGCAGCTTCTCCGGCGAGATGATCGACTCGGAAAAAACTGAACCCGACGCCACACCCGCCTCACCGCCAGCCGATAAAACGCTCGAATACTCTGCGCCAAACACCCCTTCCCCAAAGACAACCGACGAACAACCGCTCTCCCCGCCGCCCAAACTCACGCGCTTCGCACCTTCTCTCATCGCCACCGCCATTCTCCTCCTCCTCAACATCCCCGCCTGGGCATTCCTGAGCGCCGAGAGGGCTTCGCTCATCACCGTCATCACCGGTATCGCCATCTTCCTGCTCGGCGTGCTCCCGCGCGACGCCGGCCAACTCGACGTTACCGATGAAGTGATGGAAGAGATCTCCGCTCCGCATGTCCGCCGCGAGATCATCAAGGAAATCCCCTTCTTCGCTCTTCCCATCCTCGGCGCTCTCATCGCCCACTTGGCGCGAATCCCCATGCCCGCTGAACCGTGGCTGCTCCGGCTCATCGCCTGCTGCCTCGGCATTCTCTCCGGCGGCGGCATCGTCTGGCTCATCCGCATCGCCGGCACGCTTGGCTTCAACAAGGAGGCCATGGGAATGGGTGACGCCCACCTCATGGCCGGCGTCGGCGCCATCCTGGGCGCTCCCTATGTTCTCATCGCCTTTCTCATGGCCCCTTTCGTTGCGCTCCTCTGGGCTGCCGTCCTCAAGATCCTCGGCAAACCCAACGTCCTCCCCTTCGGCCCCTGGCTCTCCGTCGCCTCCATCCTCGGCCTCCTCGTCTGTAACTCCATCCTCGGCTGGTACGTTGGCTTGCTCTTCCCTGTCGGCCCCACTTAACGCCAACTCCTGTCCCTTATCCCCTAACCTCTCCAGATACTTGCAACCCCCCCCATTTCCCGTACAATTTTTCTTTTCAGGAAGGGCCGCCCGGGTTTTTGCATCGATCACCTAATCCCGCCACCTTTGTGGGAGCGGGGTGTACTCCTCGCAATCACGGAAAACTCCGGCAGCGCCCGCAAAAACGCCGAAAATGGATCGGCAAGCCTTCGCAGTCGCGATTGAGCCTGCTTGCCTCACTCGATAAGGAGATCTCATGAACCCTCGTCCCCCCCGCCTTCTTGTTCTCGCCGCACTGGCCATTGCGGCACTCACCCTCGGCACCGGCTGTTCCAACAAGACCGCCGCCGAGCGCGATAGCCTGGCCAAGCAGAACCGCGACCTCCAGTCGCAGCTCGATGAGGAACGTGCGGCTCGGGCCGCGGCCGAATCGCGCGCCAATGCGGTGACCGAATCCGCCACCGCCGCTCCCACCACTCAGGCTGCCGCTCCCTCGATGGAAGAGACCACCGGCGGTGTCGCCACCGCCGAACCCGGCACCATCGGCACCGGCATCACCACCGGCGTGAACGCCCACGGTGAGAACACCATCACCGTCTCCAGCGATATCCTCTTCGACACCGGCAAGGCCGCGCTCAAGCCCGCCGCCAAGAAGGCCCTCGACAAGGTCGCCGTCATCCTCAAGAAGGAATACCCCGGCCGCGAACTCCGCATCGAAGGCTACACCGATCCACGTCCGGTGCGCACCTCCGGCTGGGATGACAACTGGGACCTCGGCGCCGCCCGCGCACGCAGCGTTCTCCTTTACCTGCAAAGCAAGGGCATCCACAACATGTACATCGCCTCCTTCGGCGACACCAAGGCCGTCGGCATGGGCGGCACGACTTCCACCAAGAAAGGCAAGAAGAGCACCCCGTCGACCGGCGGTTATGCCGCTGATCGCAAGGTGGAAATCGTCGTGGTCAAGAACGGCATGTAATTCTGGGTTCCATGAGTTTGCATTGTTAAACCTCAGGGCGCGTCACGCGCATTCCTCCGTCAGGTGCCCCCCCCACCGGGGCCAGTGGTGCACCCGGCCGAATTCCCGTGACGCGCCCTGAGTGTTTTTTAGGTCGCCTGACGCAAATTCACAAAGGGCTTCATCGTGCTCGCGATTGTCGATTACGGAATGGCCAATCTTCGCAGCGTTCAAAAAGCCTTTGAACGTCTCGGCCATTCCGCCGACATTATCTCGACACCCGAACAGGTCCGCGCCGCTGGGCACCTCGTAGTGCCCGGCGTGGGTGCGTTCTGTGATGCCATTGCGGTGCTGAAGAAATCCGGACTCGCCGATGCCATCAAGGATCACGCGAACGCCGGAAAACCGATGCTGGGCATCTGCCTCGGTCTGCAACTCCTCGCGGATGTCGGTTATGAAGACGGCACGCACGAAGGACTCGGACTGATTGCCGGCGAAGTGCGCCGTTTCACCGTCGACCAGCCGCCCTACAACCTCAAGGTTCCGCACATGGGGTGGAACGCCCTGAAATTCCCGACAACGGAGCCGTCGCCGCTGTTCAAGGATCTTCCGAAGAACCCCTACGTCTACTTCGTGCACTCGTACCACCTTGTTCCGCAGGATTCCCGGGTCATCGCCGCCCTCGCCGATTATGGAGAACCGTTCGTCGCCGCCATCACCAGGGGCAACATCATGGCCACGCAATTTCACCCGGAGAAGTCGCAGGAAGTCGGGGCGACGATCCTGAAAAACTTCGCGGAGTTCAATCCGTGACGCCGCTCTCTTCACCGTCGTCCCAGGTTTTTTTGTTTTGAGTTTTACTTTTTGAGTTGACACATATGCCCCCTCCAGAACTGATTCCCGCCATCGACCTCCGCAACGGCCACGTCGTGCGCCTGCGCCGCGGCGATTACAACCAGCAGACCACCTACGAGGTCGATCCGGTCGACATCGCCAAAAAATTCCAGGACGCCGGCTGCAAGTGGCTCCACGTCGTCGATCTCGACGGCGCCAAGGAAGGCCGCCCCATCAACCTCGGCATCGTCGAAAGAATCATCCACGCCACGAAGCTCCACGTCGAAGTCGGCGGCGGCATCCGCACCGAAGAATCCATGGAGTACGTCCTTGCCATCGGCGCCCAGCGCCTCATCCTCGGCACCCGCGCCCTGGCCGACATGAACTGGTTCGAAGCCATGGCCCACGATGGCCGCTTCCGCAACCGCCTCGTCCTCGGTCTCGATGCCCGCGACGGCCTCGTCTCCACCCACGGCTGGACCCATACCGAAGAAAACCTCCCAAAGGCCCTCGACATCGCCAAGGACGTCGAGAACTGGCCTCTCGCCGCCATCATTTACACCGACATCACCCGCGACGGCATGCTCATGGGCCCCAATCTCAAGGCCACCGCCCGCCTCGCCAAGGTGGTGAAAAACATCCCGATCATCCACTCCGGCGGCGTGAAGGCCCTGCAGGATATCGCCCATCTCAAACACCTCCCCATCGCCGGTATCATCGTCGGCAAAGCCATCTACGAAGGCACCCTCAACGTCGCCGACGCCGTGAAGGAACTTCAGACGCCAATCGCCTAGAATGGCCAAGCACGAATGACGAATCAAATCCCAATGTTCAAATACCCAATGACCGAAACCTCGCGCGCTATGCGTGTTTCAGTCATTCGGCCATTCGTCATTCGAGTTTGATTCGTCATTCGTGCTTCGTCATTCGTCATTCGTGCTTCGTCATTCGTCATTAACGGTCACGCTATGCAGCCCAAAAAACCAGTGCAGCCCTTGGTCCAGGCCATCGTCGATAGCTACAACGCGGAGCCCAGGACGCGCCACATTGACGCCGGCCACCTTCCCAACCGCGATGCCATCATCGAGTTGCTCAAGTTGATTCGCGAGCTCCTTTTTCCCGGCTATTTCGGCAAGCAGAACCTCACCGCGGAGATGCTCAATTACCACGTCGGCGAACTCCTGGCGATTATTCAGGACAAACTCTTCCAGCAGGTCCGCAACGCGATCCGGCATCAGGCCACGCGCCGCGGCGCGGAATGCCCGACGTGCGACGACACGGCGGAGGCCATCGTTCGGGAGTTTCTCGGCACCATTCCCCAGCTCCGCGCCACCCTCGCCACTGACGTCCAGGCCGCCTTCGATGGCGACCCCGCCGCCGCCGACACCGATGAAATCATCTTCTCCTACCCCGGCCTCTTCGCGATCACCATTTACCGCATCGCCCACGAACTCCACAAACAGCAGGTCCCCCTCATCCCGCGCATCATGACCGAGTACGCCCACAACCTCACCGGCATCGATATCCACCCCGGCGCCACCATCGGCGAATTCTTCTTCATCGACCACGGCACCGGCGTCGTCATCGGCGAAACCACCACCATCGGCCAGCACGTCAAACTCTATCAGGGCGTCACCCTCGGCGCACTCTCCACCCGCGGCGGCCAAACCCTCCGCGGCGCCAAACGACACCCCACCCTTGAAGATGATGTCACCGTCTACTCCGGCACCAGTGTCCTCGGCGGCGAGACCATCATCGGCAAAGGCGCCATCATCGCCGGCAACGTCTTCCTCACCCAATCCGTCCCGCCCCACACCCGCGTCAGCATGAAAAACCCCGAACTCCAATACCGCAACCGCCCCCCGCGCGAACTGAAACAGGAACCACCCCCTCTCGATTTCCAGATCTGATTCCACCCATAGCGCGACGCCCGCCGCCTCGGGCGGCGCGGGGCGTTGTGCACTCCCCATCGGACAACGCCCCCATCCCCACATAACGCCATTTCGTCATTCGGTCATTCGTCATTTGGATTTGATTCGTCATTCGTGCTTCGTCATTCGTCATTCCCCTGCCCTCCCCTCATTTACCCATCCTCACTATTTTGTTAAACTCCCCTCATCAGTTTGACAACTGCTTCATGGAAACTGGCTTCGCATGCTCAAACAACACTCGCAAGTGATCAGCTTCCTGATGGGCCTCTGCGATCTCCTCGTCCTTGCCGCTGCCTGGGGACTCGCCTACACCATCCGCTTTAGATTCTTCCCCTACGACGATCTTCCCTCCGGCCGTTCCGTCGCCATCAACCTCGTCGTCACGCAACTCGTCTCGCTCGTCGTCCTCGCCGGCTCAGGCCTCTACAAGCCGCGCCGCGACAAATCCTTCCTCATCGAGCTTGGGCAGATCATCAAGGCCTCCATCATCATCTGGGTCCTCCTGATCGTCTTCATCTACTACACGTCGAACACCCCGTTCACGCGCGGCATGCTGGCCCTCGTCCTCCCCTTCACGATGGCGGGCCTCATTCTCGAACGCGGGGCTTACCGCTCAGTTCTTCGCAAAATCCGCCGCCGCGGCTGGAATCTCCGCCACGCCCTCATCGTCGGCACCGGACGCCTCGCCCAATCCACCCTCCTCCGTCTCCGCCACAATTCCTGGACCGGCATCCGCGTCGCGGGATTCATCGACACCTTCTCCCCCAACACCCCCGCCCCCGACGAAAACACCCATCCCATCCGCGGCGTCCCCATCGTCGGCACCACCGCCACCCTCATCGAAACCATCGACCGCATGAAAGTCGACTGCGTCTTCCTCGCGCTCCCCACGCAACAAAACGAACTCCTCCGCAAACTCACCAGCGACCTCGAAGAAACCTCCGTCGACATCCGCATCATCCCCGACCTCTTCCTCTCCCGCTTCCCCACCAACGTCGCCGTCGACGAACTCGACGGCCTCCCCATCCTCTCCCTCCGCGAAAACCCCCTCGCCGGATGGCCCTCCATCTACAAACGCGCCTTCGACATCTTCGGCGCCCTCTTCGGCCTCGCCCTCTTCTCTCTCCCCATGCTCGCCATCGCCATCGCCATCAAACTCCACGACCGCGGCCCCATCTTCTACAAGCAATGCCGCATCTCCTACGGCCGCCGCTCCTTCAACATGCTCAAGTTCCGCACCATGATCCTCAACTCCGAACCCGACGGCCCCATCTTCGCCGACAAGAACGACCCCCGCTGCACCCCCCTCGGCAAACACCTCCGCGCCTTCTCCCTCGACGAACTCCCCCAACTCTTCAACGTCCTCCTCGGCGACATGTCCCTCGTCGGCCCACGCCCCGAACGCCCCGAAATGCTCGACAAAATCAAACACCAGGTTCCCGGATTCCCACTCCGCCTCAAAGTCCGCGCCGGCATCACCGGCTGGGCCCAGATCAACGGCTTCCGCGGCCAAACCTCCTTCCGCAAACGCCTCCAATACGACCTCTACTACCTCAACAACTGGTCCCCCCTCTTCGATCTCCGCATCGTCCTCGCCACCCTCGTCCGCGGCTTCAAACACCCCAACGCGTTCTAATTGGCCACCCCGAAGAACGTTTATTGAACTTCACCAATTCCACGTCCCTCCAACAATTGTGCACACGACCACGCTTGCGTCGTCGCGGACCGTGCATTTCACATATTGCATCCGTTTTTTCGTTCTCGCACCCACTCGATCCACGGACATTGAAACCGTGAAGATCAATAATCGTCGATCGAAGATCGACGCGTTCGCCCCCGCACCCACGCCTCATATCCCTTCACCCCACCCTCTCCCCCATCCCCAACTCCCTCTCCACCACACTCGCAAACGCCTCCGCCTCCACCGCCACCGCATACGGATAAACACCCCGGACCCGCCGCGTATCCCGCTCCCCCTCAACCGCCACCGTCGCCCACATCACATCTCCCGCCAACCCCTTCCTCCACTTAACCGGTACCGGCCGCACCACCACTCCACGTATCCCCTTCAACCTCACCCGCCACCAATCAAACCACCCCCACCCATGATCACTCACCCCGCGCCGATCCAACACCACCTCCGCCCGCCGCGCAAAACACATCCGTCCCACAACCACCGGCATCAACACCCGCACCCGCTCCCCCTCCTCCCTCACCTCAATCCCATTGCCCGCCTCCATCAAAATCCTCCTTCTCTCAAACAACCCCAGTCTACCGCCCTCTTACAATTCTGCCCTCCCCAAAAAAACGAAAATGCAAAACCAAACAAAATGCAAACATTTTCCTTGCCCCTCTCTCACGCCCGCTATAAAATCCAGTACATACGACCACTCCGGAGGGCAGGGGAAATGCACCACAAACTTTCAAACACCATCCCACACCTCACCACAAACCCCACTCCCAGTTCCCAAATCCCAAACCCCCAGGGTACCCCCCTCATCGAAGCGGAACGACCCCCCAACGAAGCATTTCGACGCCCGAATCCCGCAAAATGCCCCCCCTCTCCGCATCCCAAATCCCCGCAAAACCCCCATTCCCACGGAAAAAACCCACATTCCGACCGCAAAAACATTTTCCCGCGCAAAAAAATCGCGCAACTCCTGTATTTTCCGCCGACCACACAGCCGGCGCGTGTCGCCCCGGGAAACGTCGCAGCGTTTCTCCCGCCCCTCGCCCATTGCTATACTCGCCCCAACGCGTTTCAAGGACGACCCCCGCGCGATGGACCGCCCCCGCTTCCAACTCCTCCCGCCCCTCTCCGACGACGCCGCCAAAGACGCCGAGCAAACAATCCTCGCCACCTTCTGCCCCCCCATCCGCACCTGGTGGCTCTCCCGCTTCAAACAATTCTCCACCCCCCAGCGCCTCGCCGTCCCCGCCATCCACGCCGGCCAAAACACCCTCGTCTGCGCCCCCACCGGCTCCGGCAAAACGCTCTGCGCATTCATCGCCATCCTCAGCGACCTCCTCTCCCGCCACCTCGCCGGCAACCTCCCCCCCACCATCGACACCCTCTACATCTCCCCCCTCCGCGCCCTCGGCACCGACATCCACAAAAACCTCACCACCCCCCTCTCCGAATTCGCTCCGCCCGATTCCATCCGCGTCGCCCAGCGCACCGGCGACACCTCACCCAAAGAACGCACCAGAATCGCCAAGCACCCTCCCCACATCCTCATCACCACCCCCGAATCCCTCGCCCTCTGCCTCGCCAACCCCACCATGCGGGACCATCTCCGCCACGTCCGCCGCATCATCGTCGACGAAATCCACGCCCTCGCCCCCAACAAGCGCGGCACCGACCTCGCCCTCTCCATCGAACGCCTCTCGCATCTCGTCACAACTTCCGGCAACCCCGACCCGCAGAGAATCGGCCTCTCCGCCACCATCGCCCCGCTCGAACGCATCGCCGAATACCTCGTCGGCTCCGAGGCGGCGGGCAGGGAGTGCGCGATCGCCGATGCGTCGTTCCACCGCCCGCTGGAGCTGGAGATCGAATCGGTCTTCGGCAACACACCCTTCTCCACCACCGCCAAAATCAACAAACACGTCTACGACACACTCGAAACAATCATCCGCGCCCACCGCACCACCCTCATCTTCACCAACCTCCGCGCCGCCACCGAGCGGGTCACCTTCCAACTCCGCAAGCGGTTTGCCGCCAATCCCATCCCCCCAGAAACTCAGTCCTCAGCACTCAGTCCTCAGGACTTACAGAACATCGTGGCCCCAGCCCACATCGAAGCGCATCATTCCTCCCTCGACCGCGACGTACGCCTCGACATCGAACGCCGCCTCAAGGCCGGCGAACTGCGCTGCGTCGTCTGCTCCACCTCCCTCGAACTCGGCATCGACATCGGCACCATCGACCGCGTCGTCCTCCTCAACTCCCCCAAGGGCGTCGCCCGCGGGCTCCAGCGCGTCGGCCGCTCCGGTCACCGCCTCGACGCCACCGCCCGCGGCACCTTCATCCCCACCGTCCCCGCCGACCTCCTCGAATCCCTCGTCACCGCCGACGCCATGCGCAAACGGGCCGTCGATTCCATCCGAATTCCGCAGAACTGCCTCGATGTCCTCGCCCAGCACGTTATTGGCCTGGCGCTGCAGTACCAGCCGGAGGGGATCGACACGGAGAGCGCATGGCAGATCGTCCGCCGCACGCTGCCGTTCGCAACGCTTTCACGCAATGAGTTCAACGCGGTGCTGGAGTATGTGGCGACGTCGAATGTGCACGATTCGACGCGTGTGACGGCGAAGTTGTGGGTTGAAGAGTTGATCGAGGAGGGGGGCGGTGAGGAGGGTCGGTGCCAAACCCCCGCATTTCCATGCGGGGCTCCGCGGGAATTTGTTGGGAGACTGCATCCGTTGAGGAGGTCGGTGGGCGGGTTGTATGCGCAGAATGTGGGGACGATCACGCAGGAGGCGCAGGTGAAGGTGCGCATCAAGGGGGGAGCGGTGATCGGGCACGTGGAGGAGGCATTTGCGCAGGTTCTCAAGCCGGGCGACCGGTTCGTGCTGGGCGGGCGGTGCGTGCAGTTTGTGGGGGCGGCGGGGATGACCGTGGAGGTGATGGAGAGTACGGGGCAGTCGCCGACGGTGCCGCGGTGGTATTCCGGGACGATGGCGATGGAGCCGGGGCTGACGGCGCGGATGCGGGAGTTCCGGGCGAAGATTCGGAGCATCGCGCCTGGCGGCGAAGGGGCGATTGCGCGGATGTTGACGCGGCATTACTGGGTTTCGGAAGGGGTGGCGAAAGTGGCCGCGGGTTATCTGCATGCGCAGTTCCGCTATGCCGACATTCCGGTCGAGGGGCAGTTACTGGTGGAGCGCGTGCCGGATGAAGATTCCACGGTGCTGGTGTTCCATACGATGATCGGTCGCGCGGCGAACGAGGCGCTGGCGCGCGTCGTCGCTTATCGCATGCACCGGCGCTTCGGCGGCAATGCGACCGTTGTGGTGGATGATTATGCGTTCGGCATCTGGGTGGCGCAGACGACGGCGGCGCGGCGGGCGGATCGGACCCTGATCCGGTCATTGCTTGCGGAGGAGGGATTTGATGCGGACCTGGCGGCGGCGGTGGAGGCGAGCGAGCTGTTCAAGTCGCAGTTCCGCTTCACGGCGATCCGGGCGCATGCGCTGCTGCAGAACAAGTTCGGGCGGCGGCGCTTCATCGGGCAGATGCAGAGCTACGCGGCGAAACTGTATGGGGCGCTCAAGGAGCATCATCCGGATCATCTGCTGCTCTCGGAGACGCGGCGGACGGTGGCGGAGGATATTCTCTCGGCGCCGATTGCGGTGGCGTTTCTGCGGGGACTGGCGGGGCAGGGGCTGCGGTTGCTGGATTTGCCTTCGCCTTCTCCGTTTGCGTTTGGGTTGTTCGCGACGGGGAAGCGGGACACGCTGCAGCTTGCGGATACAGCGGATTTCTTGTTGGCCATGTACGAGCAGGTGCAGAAGCGCCTTGCGACGGAAGGCAGCGCGAAAGCGGAACCGGCGGGATTGTTTTCGGTGTGATGGGGAGGTTGGTTCCCGGTTGGCATCGTGTGGAACCGGGGCGGATTCCTTGCAGGCGAGAGCACATTCCGGCCATGCCATCGCCGGCTTTTTGAGATGTCAGAGATCGAAATCTTCCATGTCGTCGGGGTCGCCGGCGATGCCGTCGGGGGTGACGAGGAAGAGCTTGCTGGAGAGTCCTTCCTTGGCGCGGGCGTAATCGGCGTTGATCTGATGGCGGACGCGGGCGAGGACATCGTCGCGGGCGGTGGCGAAGGCGAGGAGGAATTCGCGTGTCGGGAGTGCCGCGTAGAACGTCGCGCCGAGATGCTCGCGGAGCTTGTGGTGGAGTTCCGGAAGGAGAATGCGGGCGGCGTTGTGCTTGTCCGGGCTGGCGAGCACGAGCATCGTGTAACCGTCGGCCTTGTGGCCTTCCATCGTCTGCTCGCGCGAGTGCGAGATGAGATTCTGCAGGGCCTGCTCGTGGAGGTCGTCGAGGGGGACTTTCCAGCGTTTGGCGTCGGCGGGGGTGATGGGGCGGTCGGTGCCGCCGTCTTCCAGCGTGTAGCCGATGGCGAGTCCGTTGATCCATTCTTCGGTGAGCATCGGCGTGGGCGCGGAATCGATTGCGGATTGGGTGAGGAGGGTCGGCATCACATGTTTGCACGCGGCGTCCCAGGAGGCGGCCAGATCGGATGCGGGGAGTTCGCTCTGCACTTCGTCGAAGAAGGTCTTCACATGCGTGGAGAGATTTTCCGGCGAAGCGAGATAGCGGCGATGCAGGTTGAGAAGCGAGACATTCTGGGTTCCGAACTGCAAATGCACATCGTCGATAACCGCCACGGGCATCTGCGGGAAGTGGGAACGGGCCAGCGAGACGACGGTCTCGGTGAAATGCCGGCCGAGAAGAATGTCGCGATCGGCGAGGTGGACGGAGAGGAGGATGCGATCGACCACGGGCCGATGTTTCTCGACCAACTCCGGCTTCCCGTGACAGGAGACCAGCAGCAGGATGTGGGGATTGAGCACCGCCCAGAATCGCCAGAGCATGAGGGGGCTGCGGCGGAAGATGCGTTTGTACCAGGGGACGCCGACCTTGAGTTGCTGGAGGCCTTCGGTGGTGGCGGTGGGGCTGGTGGTGCCGCCGATGAGGCGGGGGGACTGACGGACGCGGATGTGGCGCTGCGAGTCGAGCCAGCGCTGGAGTTCGAATTGGGCTTCCTTGGGGGCGACTGTGCGCGCGGATTTGTTGCGGGCGCTGAGAAGCGGGGGCTGCGAAACGGCGGAGAGGGTGAGGACCATCTCGCCGCGGAAGTCGTGAACGAGGAGGGTGCCGGCGTTGGGCTCCTCCATCGCCCAGTCGGCAGGGAGATCGAGCGTAAAAAATCCTGCGTCGTGTTTTTTCCAGGTCGCGGGCATGGGGAGCCATCCGGAACAACCGTCTCAGTTTGATGATAGTCTGCCGGTTCGCGCGGTGGCAATGAAAAATAGTTGGGAGTTCTGCCTCGAGGCAGCCGTTGTTCCGCTGCCCTTGGGGAAGCCGCCTGAAGATGGCGGATCTCCGAACGGCGCTCCAAACTAATTGCCGCCCATTTGGTAGTAGACCTTGTTGAGCCAGTCTTCGTATTCCATGAGCTGTTGGCGCTGGCGGAAATGAAGCGACTCGACTTTGAGCTGCGCCTTTTCGAAGAGGAGGCTAATGGGGGTGGATTTGATTTCGTGGCCCCACCGGCCGTGGGAGCGGCGGCGCAACTGGAGCAGGGACTTCCGTTTGAAGTGATGCTGGAGGATGGGATCTTCGAGGCTGAGGAAGAAGACGGCCGTGCCGGGATCGCCCTGGCGGCCGCAGCGGCCGATGAGCTGATTGTCGACGCGGCGGGACTCGTGGCGCTGGGTGCCGATGACGTGCAGGCCGCCCATGATGAGCACGTCGGAGGCGAGTTTGATGTCGGTGCCGCGGCCTGCCATGTTGGTGGCGATGGTGACGGCGCGGGGATGGCCCGCGTTTGCGACAATCTCGGCTTCGCGCGCGGCGTTCTCCGGGCGAGCGTTGAGGATCTGGTGCGGGATGTCCTCTTCGTGGAGGACTTTGGAGAGGGCTTCGGAGTCGTCGATGGAGGAGGTGCCGACGAGAACGGGACGGCCCTGGGCCATGGCGGCGAGGATTTCCTCGGCGACGGCGTGCCATTTTTCGCGGGTGGTGCGAAAGACGCGGTCGGGCATCCGCTCACGGCGAACAGGACGGTGGGTCATGATTCTTACAACCGGGAGCTTGTAGACTTTGCGGAACTCCCATGTTTCGGTGGCGGCCGTGCCGGTCATGCCGGAGAGCTTTTTGTAGAG
Organism: Phycisphaerae bacterium; assembly: GCA_035524355.1. GTDB lineage: Bacteria > Planctomycetota > Phycisphaerae > WQYP01 > WQYP01 > DATKPA01. The sequence goes on from DATKPA010000006.1 coordinate 61,444, forward strand.
GCTGAAAAAGTGCTGGTAGGTGGTGCGGGCGAGCGTTTTCGCGGGGGCGTGGATGGGGATTTTTTCCTTCGCCTGCACGGCCTGATGCAGGCCTTCCGACCAGGTGCGTCCGGGCATGCGGCGACCGGTGAATTCATCGACGATCACGACTTCATCGGCGCCGGATTCGTCTCTGGTGAGGACGTAATGCTGCTCCTTGAGGAACAGGTGGCGGGCGCGCAGGGCGTTGAGGACGAGGTTCTGCCAGCTTTCGGTGGTGATGCTCGGGGTGTTGGTGTCGGCAAGAATTTTTGTGAGGCGCTTGAGGCCTTCTTCCTTCCAGTCGAGCTTGCGATTTTCGGGTTCGAACTCGAAATCATGCCGGGCGCGAAAGCGTTGCGCCAGGGTGTTTGCCCATTCGTAGGCCCATCCGAGCGGGCTTGGGCCGCTGGGGGCGGAGATGATCAGAGGCGTGCGGGATTCGTCAATGAGGATGGAATCGGCCTCATCGACGACGGCAAAGTTGAGCTGACGCATGACGGGCTCGTTGGGGTCCCTGCGGTTGAGCAGAGTGAAGGCGTCGATCTTCTGCTGGCGCGAGCGGTCATGGAGCTTGATCTGGTCGCGGAGGTAGTCGAAGCCGAGTTCCTTGTTGGTGCCGTAGAGGATGTCGGCGCGATAGGCGGCGCGGCGCTGGTCGTCATCCATTCCGGAGACGATCACGCCGACGGTGAGGCCGAGGAGGTTGTAGATCGGACTCATGATCTCGGCATCGCGTTTGGCGAGGTAGTCGTTCACGGTCACGATGTGCACTCCCTTGCCGGTGAGTGCATTAAGGGTGGCCGGGAGGGTGGCGACGAGGGTTTTGCCTTCGCCGGTGGCCATTTCCGCAATTGCACCGCGATGGAGCTCGTAACCCCCAATGAGCTGCACGTTGTATGGACGCAAGTTGAGGGTTCGCCTGGCGGCGACGCAGACGCAAGCGAAGACGGCGGGGAGGTGCTTGTCGAGCGCCTGGGCCTGTGCATTGTAGCGGCTGGTGGCGAGGGCATGGTCGGCATCGCGCAGAGCGGTGCGGATCTTGTTTACGTACTGCCGGAGGCTCTTGTCGGAGAGTGCTGTGAGGTGCGGTTCGAGCTCGCGCACTTTGCGAATCATGGCGCGGTACTTCCAAGGGAAACGCTGCAGCGATTCGTCCGCAGCGGAGCTGGCGGTGGTTTCAATCGAGGTTTCGGCGACAGCGACGGTCATAAGTCGGTGCAACTACTCCGGATGGTTCAGCGGGAAACCGAGTGTAGGCGCGCAACAACGTGGAATCCCTACTGTTTATCGGCCATTTCGCTGTGCGACTTATTGTCGGGCTGCGCTGGACACACTGGACCGCCAGGCTGACGTCTTTGCGATTTATCCGGCGGTTGCCTAGGATCATCTCCAGCATCGTCCAGCGTCGCTCGGCTGTTTGGACACTCCCGAGTCGCGAGCGTTGGAAGCTTTCGCAGGAAGGATCGCCATGGTGGAGCAGAGCAATTCCGAAACGGGGCCTGCTTCACCGAACCCAACGGCAGAGCAGCGCTTCACCAACCGGCTCATCCATTCCACGAGCCCGTACCTGCTGCAGCACGCGCACAATCCCGTCGACTGGTATCCGTGGGGGAAGGAAGCGATCGAGAAGGCGCGGGGGGAGGACAAACCGATTTTTCTCTCGATCGGTTATTCGGCCTGTCACTGGTGCCACGTGATGGAGCGGGAGGTGTTCGAGAATCCGGACATCGCGAGCCTCATGAATCAGCACTTCGTGAACATCAAGGTGGACCGGGAAGAGCGGCCGGACCTGGATGAGCTGTACATGCTGGCGACGCAGTTGATGTCCGGGAGCGGCGGATGGCCGATGTCGGTGTGGCTGGCGCCGAACCTGGAGCCGTTTTACGCGGGGACTTATTTTCCGCCGGTGGATGGGTATGGCCGGCCGGGATTTCCCCGGCTGGTGCTGGCGATAGCGGATTCGTGGAAAAATCGGCGGGTGGAACTGGAGGGGCAGTCGCAGCGCGTGGTGGAAGCGATTCGGATGCACGCGGATGAATCGGCGAGCGGGGCGGCAAAGCGTGGGGCGGGGCCGGTCGATTGGAAGGGGTGGTTCGCCCGGGCGATCGAACAGTTTGCGGACAAGTTTGACGAGACGAATGGGGGATTGGGGGCGTCGCCGAAATTTCCGCCGCACCAGGCGCTGCGGCTGTGGCTGGCGATGCTGCGATCGCCGAGTTTGGCGCAACTTTCGTCGTCGGATGTGGGAGCGGTCGAGCAGATGGTGACCCGAACGCTCGATGGAATGATGCGCGGCGGGATTTACGATCACGTCGGGGGCGGATTCGCGCGCTATTCGACGGATGAACGCTGGCTGGTGCCTCACTTTGAGAAGATGCTCTACGACAATGCGCAGCTCGCGCCGGCGTATGCGTTTGCCGCGGTGCAATTGGGGCGGCCGGACTATGCGCGAGTGGCGAAGCAGACGCTGGATTTCTGGCTGCGCGAAATGCGTTCGCCGGAGGGGGCGATGTTTTCCACGCTGGATGCGGATTCGGAAGGTGCGGAGGGGAAGTTTTACGTCTGGACGGTGGATAACGTTCGGGCCGCGCTGCCGAGCGGAGATGATGCCGATCTGATCATCAAGCACTTCGGCATCACGCGGGAGGGCAACTGGCACGAATCGCCGGTCGATGGGGGCAATGTGCTGGCGATTGCGAAGGCAGTGGAGGATCTTGCCGGGGAGTACGGCACCGAAGTTGAGGTGATGCAGAAGCGGATTGATGCGCTCCTGCAGCAGATGCGGAGTTTCCGGTCGAATCGCGTGCCACCGGGACTCGACGACAAGGTGCTTACGAGTTGGAACGGGCTGATGATCTCGGCGCTGGCGATCTGCAGCCGTGAGCTCCGGGAACCGAAGTATCTCGAAGCGGCGCACCGGGCCATCGGGTTTTTGCTCACGCATCATATGGAGGCTGGACGGCGTCTGCTGCGGGTCTCGCGGCACGGCAAGATGACTGAGCCGCCTCTCGACGCCTTCCTGGAAGACCACGCCTACCTTCTCAACGGCCTGATGGATCTGATCGACTCGACCACCCCCAGCAGCCTTCCGGGGACGATGGCCCGCAAGCGCGCGCTGGAACTGGCCGACACGCTGATCCGCGACTTCGCCGATACGGAGCATGGCGGATTCTTCTTCACGTCCAGCGTTCACGACAATCTCTTCGCGCGGATGAAGAACGCGGCGGACAATGCCACGCCGTCGGCCAACGGCATGGCCATCCGCGCCCTGTTGCGTCTCGCCCGCAGTTCGGGCAAGGAGCAGTACCACGAGATCGGCATGCAAGCCGTCGGCGCGTTCTCCCCCAACATCGAGCGCCGGCCGGATTACTTTCCGACGATCCTCGAATCGCTGCTGGAAGACATGGAAACGGTCGCCAAGGGGGCGAACTTGGGAATCGGGGACGTTGCGGCGGGGGATTCTGCGCCAGGGGAGGGGCTGAGCGGAGCCGTGGGGAGCGGCGCGTTGCCGGCCATTCTGGAAGAACAGCCGGTGCGGGAAACGCCGATGCTGTCGCTGGAACCGATCGCCATCGAACCGGTGCGGGCGGGGACGCCTTTCGAGGTGGGGCTGGACCTGGCGATTACCGAGGGTCACCACATTCAGCCGAACAAGCCAGAGGACCCGGAGGTGTTTGCAACGGTGGCCCGCTTGCGGGGAGACGTTCCGCTGGCGTCTCAGGAGTGGTCGTATCCCCTCCCCTACCCAGTTTCACAGGAGGGGACGGCAGCGGGATATTCGGGAAGGGTGCGTTTTGTCGCGAAATGTTTGCTGGCTGAGAAGACGCCGCCCGGCCGATATACCCTGCGGGCAACGGTTCTCGCCCAGCCATGTTCTGGGACGAGCTGCTTTCCGCCGGAAAAGGTGAGCGTCGATTTCCCGCTCGTGGTTCTCCCGGCGTAACATTCGCAGTATCAGCGGATTGACCGGACAAAAACCTGCCGTAGAATTCATTGGATCAGTTCGACGTACCAACTTCCACGGCTGAATGTATGGTCGATGTTTTCAACAATCAGGCGAGTTATGCGCCGTCGTCGGTGGAGACGCGTGGCGATCCGGGTGGCGCGCACAGCGAACGGCCGGTGGCTTCCGAATCGCGCGGGCTGCGGATTGTCGTGGAGACGGAGCTGCCGGTGCGGCGGGGGTCGGAGCGGCTGCGGTCGCGTGGAGGCAGCGGTCGGTGCGAGGTGTACGATCAGTTGGTCGCCGATTTGAAGGCTCGTTACAAGATATCCATCCGCAAGTGGCGGAAGCACATGTCGGGCGTGGCGTATGAGCTGAAGTACCGGGATGGGCGGATCAAGCGGTTGATCACGGCGCCGCGGCCGCGGAGTCCGGTGTCGGCGTCGATATTTCTCCATGAAGTGGGGCATCACGCGGTGGGGTTTCACCGGTATTCGCCGCGGTGCCTGGAAGAGTATTACGTCTGGCAGTGGGCGTTGCGGGAGATGACGGCGCGGGGGATTTCGGTGGATGCTGCGGTGCTGCGGCATTATCGGCGGTCGATGCATCATTATGTGCGGCTGGCGATGAAGCAGGGGGAGCATGTGCCGCACGAGTTGCATCAGTTTATTCATCTGATGGTCTGATCCGTTCAAATCGGAGAGTCGCGGGGGCACTTCGCTGAGGAGGCGAGGTTCGTGACGGGGCAGAAGATTTCGGTGAATGGCGGCAGCGCGGTCGAATAGCCCCCCCCGCCCAATTCCGATAGGAATTGTGAGAAATCAAGGGCGGGGAAGCGCAAAACGCGGATGATGCATGCGCGGGTCAATTCCCGATACCGGCCTCGGCCAGCAAGGCCCTGATGCCGTTCCAGGCGATGCTCACACCGATACAGACCGTGATGAACGAAGACAGGCGGAGCAGAATGGTCATGCCCGTCTGCCCGATTCGCCTGCCGGCAGGCTCGGCATAGCGATACGTGAGCAGGATGACCGACGCGATGATTGCGGCACCGATAATGGCGGCGAAGAGCTGGATCACTTCGTGACCGATCGTGTGGGCATGATTGGCGCCGACGGTGATGGCAACGGAAATAACCCCGGCATCGATCGAAAGAGGCAGGGTCAGCGGATAGAACGCCCGGCCAAGCGCGATTGCCCTGGCGTGGCTTGGGTCTAAAGCCACGCCGGAGGATTTTGTGTCATCGGTCATAAGCTTCCACCCCAGCGAGCATACGACAGCTCCTCCCGCAACCTGCACGAAGGGTATGGAGAGACCGAATAATCGCAGGACGAAGGTCCCCAGCAGCATTGATCCCAGCAACAGGGCGAAGGAATAGATGGCGACACGATTCGCCAGATCGGCGCGCGTGGACCGATCGCAACCAAGCGTCATGCTGAGAAAGAGAGGTGCGTCGCCGACCGGATTGGCGACCGGCAGCACCGCGCCGACGATCAGCAGGATTGCACCAATGAGCTGGGCGAGGTTGTTCCAGGCCAGTGCAACGAATTCATGGGAAACTTGACTCATTGATCCAGAACCCTGACGCGGGGCAGGTTAAATGCAACCAGTGAAGGGCAGTTCACAACCAGCCGGAACATCTGCCATCTGTATACTTCAATCAGCGGGTTGCTGACAAGCATTGTGCGGGATGCAATAGGGGGTGCGGGGCGGGGTTTTTCTATCAGCGGGCCGGGGCCATGAACCGCATTCCGGAGCAGTGAGAAGGCGGATATGCTGCCGTCTTCATCCTGGCTTCATGAAACGCGGGTAGGGTTTCCCGAAGCATTTCTTCGATTTGAAAGGAACTGAAGATGGGGCGTGCTGGAAAGCGATTCATGTGCGCGGCGGTGGTGGGCGCTTGCCTGTTGGGATCGACGATTGCGGGCTGGGGGGCAGATGTTCCCTCGTTCGCGGTAACCAACACGATCAACGTCGGCGGCGTCGGCGGCTGGGATTACGTCACGGTCAGCGCCGATGGTCAGCGGCTTTATGCGCCGCGCGGCACCAACATGCAGGTCATCGATCTTGCGAACAAGAAGGTGATTGCCACGATCCCCGGCACTAAGCGGGGCCACGGCTGCGTCCTGGTCCCCTCGGCCGGGCGCGGATTCATCACCTTCGGCGGCGACGGGTCTGTCGTCGTGTTCGACCTCGACAGCAACAAGGTCCTCGGCACGCTCAAGACCGAAGCCGATGCCGACGGCATCTTTTTCGACACCGCCACGCAGAAGGTGATCCTCGTCAGCGGCGACGGCAATTCCGTCTGGCGGATCGATCCCGGCATCGACCTGCAGACCGGCAAGCCGGAAGGCCCCCTTGCGCTCGGCGGGGCGCCGGAATCGTTTGCGCTGGACGGGCAGGGGAAGGCGTTCATCAATCTCGCCGACAAGGCGCAAATCGCCGTCGTCGATCTCAATGCGTGGAAGGTGCTCGATCACTGGAGCGTGAGCCCCGCGAAGACTCCCGTCGGCATGGCGTATGATCCGAAGACCAAGCGGCTCTTCTCGAGCTGCCGCAGCGGGCAGATGATGGTGCTCAACGCGGAGAACGGGATGATCATCGGCGAACTGCCGATCGGTCCGGGCGTGGATGCCTCGGTATTTGACGGCAAGTACGCCTTCGCGAGTTGTGCGGACGGGACGCTGGCGGTGGTCGGTGAAAAGTCGCCGGGAGAATATGCGGTGCTGCAGACGGTGAAGACCGGCGTCGGCGCCCGCACGATGACGCTCGATCCCAGGACCGATACGATTTACCTCGTTACCGCGGATGTCGATCCGAAAAGTCCCACCGTCGGCGCCAACGGCAAACCGGTGCGTCCGAAATTCCTTCCCAACACGTTCAAGGTGCTCGTCGTTTCCCAGGTGAGATAAGTTCCATGCCCGCGGCATCTCCCACCCGCTCCCGGCCGCCCGGCGCCATCAACGCGCGGGAACGCACGACTTCGGCTGCTGCGGCAGCGTAAAGGCAATGATGAATCGATCCGACTCCACGCCCGCGCTAATGGTGGCGTTGGAGAGCGAAAGCAGCCGCTGGCAGAGGCTCAGCCCCAGCCCCGCGTGCAGCCCCGTCTGCGAACGCGCCTCATCCTTCCGCCAGAACCGCTCAAACAACCGCGGCAACTCTTCCGGCGTGATCTGGTTCCCGCTGTTGCTGATGCGGAACTGCGTGTGCGCGCCGACGGAGGACAGCTCGATGTCGATCGTTCCGCCCGGATTTGTATAGCTCACCGCATTGTCGAACAGGTTCGTGAGCACGATCCGCAGCTTCGCCGTATCCGCCGGCACTATGCATGCCTCCGGCAGTGTCATTCGGACGGCAAGGTGCGACTCCAGCGCACGCCCCGCAAATGCCGTCCATGCATCGCGAACCAGGTCGGATAGATCCACCTCCGCCACGACCGGCGCCAACTGCCCGCTCTCCGCGCGCGCGAGGAGCAGCAGATTCTCAATCACCGTCTGCATCGAGTGAATCACCTTCAGCGACCGGTCGATCGCCGTCGCGTAGACCGTCGGATCGCGCGGCCTCGACCGGCAGACTTCCAGCGTGGTGCGCAGTCCAGCAATCGGGGTCCGCAGTTCATGCGCCACGTCAGCCGTGAAACTGCGTTCCCGGTCGAATGCAGCCTCCAATCGCTCCAGGAGTCCGTTCAGACGGTCGATCATCGGGCACAATTCGCTGGGCAACCCGGCCGCCTCGATGCGGCTGGAGAGATCCGTCTCCCGCATGGATCCGATCTTGCTCGCCACGGCCATCACCGGGTGGACCGCCCTGTTCACCACCGCCAGGAGCGCCGCGGCGCACACGCCGATCGCGCCGAGACAAAGCCCTGCGATCATCCAGCGAATCGTCGCAAGCGTTCGATCCAGATCGCGCGTCTCAATTGCCACAAAAAGCACGCCGTACACGCGGCGAGACGGCGCGTCGTTGTCTTCTTCATCCACGTAAGCCGCAAACGGAAACGCCACCACCCGCCCATGCCGATGATCGGGAAGGACGACCGATGCGAATTCCGTGCGTGTCCCGGTCAATTCTCCATGCGAAAGCGACTCTCCCTTCGCCAGAGAGGGCGACGTTTCCTTCTGCTGCCCCTCCACCCACACCTCGAAATAGGCCGGATGCTCTCCCGGCACGAACTCCGGCATGCGCTGCGGATCGAACTCGAAGCGAATTTCGTTGTCGTGCTGTTCGACAAAGGAGGCGATCGCCTGGGCCTTGCTCAGGAGGGCGTTGTCGAACTCCTTCACCAGCGTTCGATGCACGAAAGCATCCACCGCCACGCCGAGCAACCCCAGCACGACGATCATCGTGACGGTCGTACCCAGCAGCAGTCGAGCGCGAAGCGAGCGGATCTTCATTCATCGCCCCCATCGCGCAGCACGTATCCCTGTCCGCGCCGCGTGTGAATCAGCCGGTTCGCTCCCGGGTGGTCGAGTTTCTTCCGCAGCAGTCCGATGTAGACATCCACCACATTGCTCTCAACGGTGGCATTGAAATCGTAGACGTGCTGCCAGATCTCCGTGCGTGTGACGGTGCGATTGACGTTCAGGGCGAGGTATTCGAGCAGCGCATACTCCCGCGCGCTCAGCTCCACCTCGCGTCCGCCGCGCCGCACCTGCCGCAGGGAGGTATCCACTTCGAGATCGCCGACGCAGATGCTTGTGGTGCGCGCATCGTATTTTCGCCGGATCAACGCCCGCACGCGCGCGAGCAGCTCCGAGAATTCGAACGGCTTGATCAGGTAATCGTCCGCCCCCAGGTCGAGCCCCTTCACCCGGTCCTGCGGCGTGTCCCGCGCCGTCAGAACCAACACATGACTCGGCGAGTGCGACGCCCGCAGCGTCTTGAGGACCGTGAGGCCATCGACCTTCGGCAGCATGAGGTCCAGGATGATCACGTCATACTCCGCCGACCGCGCGAACCGCAGCGCATCCTCGCCGTTTCCCGTCGAGTCCACGGCGTAGCCGGACTCCTCGAGCCCCTGGACCACCGCTTCCCGGAGCGGCGTAAAATCTTCAACCACGAGTACCCGCATAGTTCCCGCCGGATGCAATGACACGACGCCGAATTACGTTGACGATACAACTACATGATGAAATCATGATGAAAGAACCGATTCCGCGAGATCGCCAATTTCATCCAGGTTTCATATTCTACGGGTAGGATGATCTTTCTGGCTTGAACTTCGAAGGAGAATCCGTGAAACGAGTCATTTCCCGTCTCGTGCTTCTTGCCGCAACCCTCATGCTGACGAATTCCGCATTTGCAGCGGATGCAGTTCCGCCGCTCAAGGTGATCAAGACGATCCCCACCGGTTCCACCGGTCGCTGGGATTACATTTACGTGGATCCCGCCTCCCATCGCCTGTACGTTCCACGAAGCAATCACGTGCAGATCGTCGACCTGGAAAAGGGCGAAGTCATCGGCGATATCCCCGGCACCAACGGCGTTCACGGCGTCGCCCTCGCCCCGGAGCAGAACCTCGGCTTCGCCTCTGACGGCCGCGACAACGCCGTCACGGTTTTCGATCTCAAGACGCTCAAGACTGTCGGCTCCCCGATTAAGGCGGGCAAAAATCCCGACGCCATCATTTACGATCCCGCGAGCAAGCACATCCTCGCCATGTGCCATTCCGGCGGCGTCGTGACGGTGATCGATCCCGCGGCTCTCGACAAGGATCCGGTCACGATCGACGTCGGCGGCAAGCTGGAATTCGCGGCGGCGGACGGCGTCGGTCATGTCTTCGTCAACGTCGAAGACAAAAGCGAAGTCGTCGAAATCGACAGCAAGGCCAACCGTGTGCTCGCCCACTGGCCGCTCGCCCCCGGCGAGGGGCCCACCGGCCTCGCCATCGACACGGAGCATCACCGCCTCTTTGCCGGCTGTGATGGCAGCAGCAAGATGATCGTCCTCGATTCCGACTCCGGCAAGGTTCTTGGCGCTGTCGACATCGGCAAGGGCGTCGACGGCGTCGCCTTCTCCCCCGCCTTTAATGCCGCCATCAGCGCCAACGGCGAAGACGGCACCCTCTCTGTCGTCCAGGAAACCTCCCCCGGCAAATACGAAGTTGTGCAGACGCCCAAGACCATCAGGAGAGCCCGCACCATCACTGTCGACACCAGCACCAACCACATCCTGCTCCCCACGACGGACACGGATGGAAAAACGTTCGTGATCGCCGTCGTCGGCGCTGAACAGAAATGATACGGAATAATCCTCGGGACTTTTGCCTGATGAATTGTTGGACTCGTTGCAAACTGGCGGCCGGGAGTGCCGCGACGCTCCTGGCTCTCAGCGCCTGCGTTGTGTATCACCCGTCGCCCCTCAAGCCCGCCGAATCGCAGACCGCGTTTCTCGCCCGTACCCTTTGCGATCCTAAGGTGATCGAGTACGCGCACCATCAATCCCCGGCCACCCAGCCTGCCGGCACGCAGCCTGCCGATGCCTGGACGCTGGAGGAACTCTCACGCGCCGCGATTTATTTCAATCCCGATCTTGCGGTGGTCAAGGCTCACATCGGGACGGTTCGCGCCGGCGAAATCACCGCGGGTGAAATGCCCAATCCGTCCATCAACATTTCGCCGCAGTTTTCCAGCAATCCGGGAAGCGCAAATCCATGGATTGTCGCCTCCATGTTCGACGTGCCCATCGAAACCGCCGGCAAGCGCGAAGATCGCATTGCGCAGGCCAAAGCGCTGACGGAAGCTGCGAAATTCGATCTTGCCGACGCCACCTGGAAGACGCGCAGCCGGGTGCGGGACGCCGTCGTGGAACTTCTGATCGATGAGCAAGTCGTGGGGAATTACGAGGAGGAAGTGGCAAACCGCACCGCCTACGCACAAATGCTCGAATCGCGCCTTGCGATGGGCGAAGCGGCGCGCCCGGATGTGGACATCGCGCGGATCGACCTGATCATCGCCCGGCAAGCGTGGCGCGCAGCACAGGGCCAACTCGCCGATGCACGCACGAAACTCGCCGCCGCCATCGGCGTCCCCACCGCCGGAATCGTAGGCATCACCATCACCTGGCCGGGGATGGACCGCCCCATCGTCCTCGATTCCACCTGTCTCCCCACCCTGCAGCAAGCCGGCCTTTTGAACCGCCTCGACATCCGCCGCTCGCTCTCCGAGTACGCCGCGGCGGAGGCTTCGCTCAAACTGGAAATCGCCAAGCAATATCCCGACGTGCACCTCGGCCCCGGTTACGAATTCGACCAGGGGCAGAATAAATGGGGCCTTGGCCTCACGGTGGACCTGCCGATCCTCAACCAGAACGGCGGCGCGATCGCCGAGGCCTACGGACGCCGCAACGAAGCGGGCGAGAAATTCATGGCGCTCCAGGCCCAGGTGATCGGCGAAGTGGAATCCGCCCAGGCCCGCTACGATTCCGCCCTCCGCGAACTCGATGAAGCGAATTCCCAGGTCACGACCTTGAACGATCAGGTGAGCGCCGGCAACGAACAGTTGAAAGCCGGCGAAACCGATCGCCTCACCGTCACCGGCCTCGAAGTGCAGAAGGAGGTCGCCGACCGCCTCCGTCTCGAAGCCATCCGCAAGGCCCAGTTTGCCCGCGGCGCCCTGGAAGATGCCCTGGAGCGCCCGCTCCCCACTGAGGTGCGCCCGCTCCCCACTGCGGAGCGCCCGCTCCCCGACGCCTCACCCACCACCGCCCCCGCAACCAACCCCCATGAGGACTTGCTCAAATGAAGAAGCCTCTCGTCTGGACCGTCACGATCGTCTTCGTCCTGGGCGCCTTCACCGCTCTCGCCGCGCTGTTCATCCTGAAGAACAAAGGCGATCGCGATGACGAACCGCCCGCCTCCCAACCCGCCGACGCCAAGCTCGAACCCGGCCACCTCAAGCTTTCCGCCGAGCAGATCGAGCACGCCGGCCTCAAGGTCGAGCCCATTCAGAAGGGTACTCTCGCGCCCGACATTCGCGCCTTCGGCGTCATCCAGGAAGACCCCGCCGCCTCCTTCACCCTCCGCGCCGAAGCCCCCGGCACCCTCGCCCCCCCCCCTGCCGCCAAAGACAAACCCTGGCCCGACGTCGGTCAGCAGATCACGGAGAACGAAACCATCGGCATCCTCCAGCCGCGCGTCATGCCCTCCGATCAAATCACTCTCGCCTCGCAGCGTGTCACCCTGCAGGGCCAGCTCGCCTCGGCGCAGGCGGACCTGAGTGCCGCCAAAATCGCCCTCGATTCCGCCAGGACCATTTACGAGCGACTGCAAAAGCTCAACGCCGAAAACAAAAACGTATCCGACCGCGCCGTCGAAGAAGCCAAGGCCAAGGTCGACACCGAAACCGCCCACGTCGAGTCCGCGAAGAAATCGGTCGAACTCACCAACGCCGCCCTCGATACCGTGCAGATGAAGCTCAACCCCGTCCCGCTGGTGGTGGCGAAAGCCGGCGAAGTCGTCGAGGTCAACGCTCATCCCGGCGAAGCCATCGAAAGCGGCCAACCCATCCTCCGCGTCGCCACATTCGATACCGTCGTCGCCGCCGTCAATATCCCCATCGGCGAGACGCCCGCTTCCAATTCCACGGAGGCCCGCATCCTTCCCATCGGCACTGAAGAAAGACCTCTCACCGGCACCCGCATGGGCACCGCGGAACAAACCGATCCCAAAACGCACGAACGCATCATTCTCTTCCGCGTCCGCATCGGCGACGCCAAAAATCTCCGCCCCGGCCACCCCGTCGTCGCCTATGTCCCCGCAGAGGGCGACGCGCTTAAGGGCGTCACCATCCCCGAATCCGCCGTCGTCCGCTACGAAGGCAAAGGCTGGGTCTATCTCGATGACGGCAACAGCATTTTCGAACGCCGCGAGGTCCCCCTCGACCATCCCTCCGCCAAAGGCGACGGCTGGTTCGTCAACTCCGGCTTCACCGGCGATGAAAAACTCGTCACCACCGGCGCCCAGATGCTTCTCTCCCAGGAAGTCTTCGCATCCATCGGTGCAGGTGGCGACTAACCGTATAAAGCCGGCGATGCCATCGCCGGAATGTGCTACCGCTCAAAACTTTGACGCAAGGAAACTCACAACCCACACATGCTCAACGCTCTCGTCAACTTCTCCCTCCGCTTCCGCAGTATCGTCGTCATCCTCGCCTGCATGCTCGTCGGCTACGGCCTCGTCGTCGCCTACAGCGCGAAGCTCGACGTCTTCCCCGAATTCGTCCCCCCGCAGGTCGCCGTCCAGACCGAAGCCCCCGGTCTCACCCCCGACCAGGTCGAAACCCTCGTCACGCGCCCCGTGGAAAGCGCCATCAACGGCCTCGGTAACCTCACCGCACTGCGCTCCGAATCCATCCAGGGCCTCTCTATCGTCACCGCCGTCTTCGAAGACGGCACCGACATCTTCCGCGCACGCCAGAACCTCTCCGAACGCCTCCTCGAAGCCGCGGGCGAACTCCCCCAGGGCGTCAAGGCCCCGCGCATGGAACCCATGACCTCCTCCACCATGGACCTTCTCAAAATCGGCCTCACTTCCGACAAAAAATCCGGCATGGAGCTCCGCACCTTCGCCGACTGGGTTCTCAAGCCCCGGCTCCTCTCCGTCCCCGGCGTCGCCAAGTGCTCCACCTTCGGCGGTCAGGTGCGCCAACTCCAGATCCAGGTCATCCCCGCCAAACTCGTTGAGTACAACATCTCCGTGAATGACATCATCAACGCCGCCCGCGCCGCCGTCGGCGTCCGCGGCGCCGGCTTCATCGACACCGGCAATCAACGCATCAACCTCCAGTCCGTCTCCCCCGCACTCACCCCCGCGCAACTCGGTGAACTCCTCGTCGATACCCCCGGCGGCCAATCCGTGCGCCTCAAGAATGTCGCCCACATCGTCGAGGACGGCATGCCCCCCGTCGGCGACTCCATCATCGACGGCGAACCCGGTGTCCTCCTCACCATGTCCAGCCAGTACGGCGCCAACACCATGGAAGTCACCATCGCCCTCGAAAAAGCCCTCGCCGACATGCAGCCACTCTTCGATGCCGAGGAAATCGAACTGCACGGCGGACTCCACCGCCCCGCCACCTTCATCTCCGCCTCTCTTCACAACATCGCCCACTCCCTCGTCATCGGCGGTATCCTCGTCGCCGTCGTCCTCTTCATCTTCCTCTTCAACATCCGCACCGCCATCATCTCCCTGACCGCCATCCCCCTCTCGCTTCTCACCGCCGTCATCGTCATGGACAAGCTCGGCTTCACGCTCAACACCATCACCCTCGGCGGACTCGCCATCGCCATCGGTGAAGTCGTCGACGACGCCATCATCGACATCGAGAACATCTACCGCCGCCTGCGCGAAAACCAGCTCTCCCCCAACCCACGCCCCCTCTTCAACGTCGTGCTCGACGCCTCGCTCGAAGTCCGCTCCGCCGTCGTCTACGCCACCTTCGTCGTCATCCTCGTCTTCGTCCCCGTCCTCACCATGTCCGGACTGCAGGGCAAATTCTTCGCTCCGCTCGGCTGGGCCTACATCATCGCCATCCTCGCCTCTCTCGGCGTCGCCCTCACCGTCACTCCCGCCCTCGCCATGCTCTTCTTCAAGAAAGGCGTCCAGAAAGCCCACGACCCCTGGATCCAGCACGCCCTCAAGGTCGCCTACCAGCGCATCCTCGCACCCATCACCCGCCACTCCGCCGCGCTCATCACCATCGTCGCCGCCATCTGCGTTCTCGTCATCGGCACGCTCTTCTTCTTCGGCGAAGAGCTTCTTCCCCCCTTCAAGGAAGGCCACTTCGTCGTCGGCATCACCACCGCTCCCGGCATGTCCCTCACGGAAATGCGCCGCCTCGGCATCAACATGTCCGAGGCCTTCAAGAAAATCCCCCACATCCGTACCGTCGAAATGCAGATCGGCCGCTCCGAACTCGGCGAAGACACCTGGGGCCCCGATCGCGGCGAATTCCACATCAACCTCGATGACAACATCAATGCCGCCGAACAGGACAAAGTCGAAGCCGCTCTCCACGACCTTCTCGACCAGAACGTCAACGGCGCGCCCAACCCCCACGCTTTCCCCGGCGTCACCGCGGAAATCACCACCTTCCTCGGCGACCGCATCGGCGAATCCATCTCTGGTGAACACGCCGACGTCGTCATCAACATCTTCGGCGAAGACCTCGATAAACTCGATGCTGTCGCCTCAGACGTCGCCGACGCCCTCGCTAAAGTCAAAGGCGCCACCGAAGTCAGCGTCAAAGCGCCCCCCGGCGGATCTCGCCTCGTCATCCAGCTCCGCCCAGACCGCCTCCTCCAGTTCGGCTACAAGCCCGCCGACGTCCTCGACGCCGTCCAGATCGCTTACGAAGGCCAAGTCGTCGGACAATCCTACGAAGGCGACTCCGTCTCCGACGTTTCCGTCATCCTCGATCCCGCCTCCCGCAGCTACCCCGAGCAGGTCAAAAACCTCCTCGTTGACAACGGCAATGGGACGCGGCACCCCCTCTACTCCCTCGCCAACATCTACGAAGACGTCGGCCGATCCACCATCCGACACGACGGCGCACGCCGACTCCAGACCGTCACCTGCAACCTCAGCGGCGTCGACCCCGCCACCTTCGAATCCACCGCCCGCGCCGCTCTCGGAAAGCTCGACATCCCCGAAGGCATGTACCTCGACTTCGGCGGCGAAGCCGAATCCGCCCGCGCCGCGCGAAACCAGCTCATCCTCTACTCCTCCATCGCCGCCGTCGGCATCCTCATGCTCCTCGCCATCGTCTTCGGAAATGTCCGCAACCTCCTCCTCCTCCTCGTCAACCTCCCCTTCGCACTCGTCGGCGGCATTCTCGCCGTCATCCTCACCAGCCACGACATCACCTCCCCCGTCCTCTCCATCGGCGCCATGGTCGGCTTCGTCACCATCTTCGGCATCACCACCCGCAACTCCATCATGCTCCTCTCCCACTTCGAACACCTCGTCAAATTCGAAGGCATGACCTGGAACCTCGACGCCGCACTCCGCGGCGCCAGCGAACGCCTCGTCCCCATCCTCATGACGGCATTGGTCACCGCTTTGGGGCTCTTGCCGCTGGCACTGGGCAGCGGCGAAGCCGGCCGCGAAATCGAAGGCCCCATGGCCATCGTCATCCTCGGCGGTCTCTTCACCTCCACCCTCCTCAACCTCCTCGTCATGCCCGCACTCGCCCTCAAATTCGCCCGCTTCACCAAGTAGTAGCATGGGCATCCTGCCCATGACGGCCCGCAGGCCGTACGCACAAAGCCGGCGATGGTATCGCCGGAATGTGCCCTCACACCCACACTGCATCCCCCCTCAAAAAAAACGTTTCGTCATTCAATCATTCGTCATTCAGATTTGTTTCGTCATTAGTCATTTGTCATTCGTCATTCCCCCTCGATAATTACACCTTTCCCACCACTCGGAGCCAACAATGTCCAACTACCTCCACATCAACGGCCAACTCCTCCCCACCGACGAAGCCGCCCTCTCCCCCTCCGACGCCGGCCTCCTCCACGGCGCCGGACTCTTCGAAACCATGCGCGTCAAAAATAAAAAAATCTTCCGCCCGCGCCAACACCTCGACCGCCTCCACGACTCCGCCCAATCCCTCGGCATCCCCGTCTCCCTCTCCGTCGAACAGCTCACCGAAATGACCGACGACCTCCTCGACGTCAACCACCTCACCGACGCCCGCCTCCGCCTCACCATCACCCGCGGCGACCTCTCCGCCTCCACCCCCGACAACCCCATCCCCCCCGTCACCCTCATCCTCTCCGCCGCCGACTTCCAGCCCTACGCCCCCGAACTCTACGAAAAAGGCATGACCGTCATCATCTCCCGCTACAAACAAAACCCCGACTCCCCCCTCACCGGCCACAAAACCACCAGCTACTTCGACCGCCTCCTCGCCCTCAAGGAAGCCCAGTCGCTAAAAGCCCACGAAGCCCTCTGGTTCACCGCCCACACCAACTACCTCGCCGAAGGCTCCATCTCCAACATCTTCCTCGTCGACAAAGAAGGCACCCTCTGCACCCCCCCGCTGATGCTCACCGAAAACTCAGCACTCAGTCCTCAGTCCTCAGCACTCCCGTCCCGCCGTCTCTGCCTCCCCGGCATCACCCGCCAACTCACCCTCGACCTCGCCACCGCCATGAACCACCTCCCCCACGAACGCCTCCTCACCATCAACGATCTCTTGTCCGCAAAGGAAGTCTTCCTCACCAACGCCATCATGGGCATCATGCCCGTCACCCACATCGAAAACCACACAGTCAACAACGCCAAGCCCGGCGAACTCACCACCCAACTCCGCGCCGCCTATGAAGACGCACTTCAGAAAGAAACGACGTGAATTACCCACAAATGAACACAAATGAACACAAATGAGGAGCTTTCATGAGCCACACCCCTCCGACATTGACCGAACAGATCATCGGCGCCGCAATGAGGGTACACAACACACTCGGCGTTGGCTTTCTGGAAAAGGTGTACGAAAACGCCCTCGCCCACGAACTCAGGAAAATGGGATTCACCGTTCTCCAACAACACCCCATCCCCGTTTATTACGACGGCATCGTTGTCGGCGACTATGTTGCTGACCTCGTCGTCGAAGGCAAAGTAGTCCTCGAACTAAAGACCGCCCGCGCTCTCGCCGACGAGCACACCTCCATCTGCATCAACTACCTTCACGCCTGCAAACTCCCTGTCTGCCTACTCATCAACTTCGGCACCCCCCGACTCCAATTCAAACGCCTCGTTGGAGACACGTACATCAACGAGAAAACCGTCCTCTAAGCAAAAATCCATTTGTGTTCATTTGTGTCCATTTGTGGGTAATTCCCGTCGGCCGAATACCAATGACTCTCACTCAGGAACGACCATGCCAAACAAACCCGCCGCCACCATGCACACCGCCAAACTCCCCGCCAACATCTGGATGACCGGCAAAGTCCCACCCGGCGCCATCACCCTCGCCGACCTCCGCACCGCCCTCGACTCCCTCGCCCCCACCCATCTCGCCGAATCCTGGGACAACGTCGGCCTCCTCTCCGGCCACCGCTCCTCCCTCGTCAAAAAAGTCCTCCTCGCCATCGACCTCACCCCCGCCGTCCACGATGAAGCCATCCGCCTCGGCGTCGACCTCCTCTTCGTCTACCACCCCCCCATCTTCAAACCCATCAAGCACCTCCGCATCGACGGCGACGAACCCCCCGCACTCGCCGTCGCCCTCGCCTCCCACGGCATCTGGATCTACTCCCCCCACACCGCACTCGACACCGTCGAAGGCGGCACCAACGATGTCCTCGCCGAAAAGCTCGGCGCCACCGTCACCGGCTCCTTCTCCCACTACCCCGCCATGGGCGAATTCCTCAAACTCGTCACCTTCGTCCCCGAAGCCGACGTCGAAAAAGTCGCCGACGCCGTCTTCAACGCCGGCGCCGGCCACATCGGCCAGCAAGCCAAGTACGAGAAATGCTCCTTCCGCGTCGCCGGCCACGGCACCTTCCAGGGCGACGACTCCTCCAACCCCGCCGTCGGCACCGCCGGCGTCTACGAACGCGTCCCCGAAATCCGCTTCGAAACCATCCTCCCCTCCCACCTCGCCGGCGAAGTCATCAACGCCCTCCGCTCCGCCCACCCCTACGAAGAACCCGCCTTCGACCTCCTCCGCATGGAAACCCCACCCGAACAAGTCGGCCTCGGCCGCTACGCCCAGCTCCCAAAACCCGAACCCCTCGCCGCCTTCGCCGCCCGCGCCAAGAAAATCCTCAACGTCCCCACCGTCTCCGTCATTTCGGGGGGAGGCAACGCCAAACGCAGAATCCAATCCCTCGCCCTCGTCGCCGGAAGCGCCGGCCGCATCGCCCTCGACAACGCCAAAAAGCCCTACGACTGCCTCATCACCGGCGAACTCAAGCACCACGAACAGCTCGCCTACGCTGCCGCCGGAATCTCCGTCCTCATGTTCGGCCACTCCGAAACCGAACGCCCCGTCCTCCCCGTCATCGCCCAGCGTATCCGCCAAAAACTCCCCTCGCTCAAGGTGCTCATCAGCCGCAACGACCACCCCCCCGCCGTTTTCATGTAAGGAGGACCATTTCCCGAACCGCACAACCCCGTTCTGTTTACGAATCGCGTCACATTGGGCATAATGGAGGATTCATAAACAGGCGATAAATGGGTGATGTTAGATTTGTCCTGCCGAAGAGTCTTTCTCCTTAGGACATTTCCAACATCTTCAAACCTAACCAAAAGGAGCGTCGGTGAGCGGAAAGATGATGAAACGATTCGTGGTCGCAAGCGCCATCGCGGCGTCTGTCTTCGGTGCCGGTTATCGCGCTGGCGCCCAGGCAACCTCTCAGCCGGCCCCAGCCAAGCCCATCGCGGTCATCAACGGCCACGAAATCAACAATGACCGCTTCAACGCACTCCTCATGCAGGTCTGCGGCCTCCGCGTCTTCGAGGAAGTCCTCAACTGGACCGTCGTCCAGCAGGCCTGCAATCTGGCCGGATACCAGACCGAAGGCGACGACTTCAACAAGCTCGTCCAGGCCGAGTACCAGCACGTCCTCGATACGTTCGGCGCCAACGGCGTCTCCGAAGCCGACCGTCCCAAAGTCCTGCAGGCGATCCTCCAGCGACAGGGCGTCTCCCCCGTCGAATTCCAGATGACCATGCAGCAGCAGGCCGGCCTCCGCGCTCTTTCCAAGGGCCACATCGACGTCACCGAGGAAGAGATCAAACAGCAGTTCGATTCCGACTACGGCGACATCGCGGAAGTCCGCATCATCGCCATCCGCGACGCCTCCCCTAAGGATGCCTTCGTGACTGCATCCAAGGTCCGTGAGCAGGTCGAAAAGGAAAAGAAAGACCCCTCCGATGTCGCCCGCGACATGAAGCTCCCGATCAACCCCGTCAAAATCCCGAAGAATGCCGACAACTACAAGGAAATCCGCGACACCGCCTTCCAGCTCAGGCCCGGACAGCTCTCCGCTTCCGTCCTCCAGAACGGCGTGAACTACCTGATTTTCCTCGACAAGATCGACCCCGCCCAGACCAACGTGAAGCTTGATTCCGTCAAGGACAAGGTCAAGCTGGAAGTCATGAACGCCAAGCAGGAAGCCTGGATGCGGAGCCAGCTTAATTACCTGCGTTCCCAGGCCCGCGTCGATGTGAACGACCCCGTCCTCGCCCAGGAATTCGCGGCAGTCGCGGCGCAGATCCGAGCGAACCAGGCGGCGGCGACCCAGCCCGCTACCCAGCCGGCGCCCGCGCCGGCCAAATGACGCGATCCGAGTTCCGAATACTCACGAGCCACCGGAACTTGGATGTTCCGGTGGCTCGCTTTGTTTTATCCACACACGTGTGACCGATAATTAAAACGTCACACGCTTTAACCCAGAGGTTTCCCATGGCCGGCGGATCCAACGAACCCTTTACCATCGACGTCTCCACCCGTTTGCGGCGTTTGCCCCCCTACCTGTTCGCC
This sequence comes from Phycisphaerae bacterium, assembly GCA_035524355.1. Lineage (GTDB taxonomy): Bacteria > Planctomycetota > Phycisphaerae > WQYP01 > WQYP01 > DATKPA01. The sequence continues at coordinate 81,904 of DATKPA010000006.1, forward strand.
CGTCTCAACGCCCTCAAGGCCGAGAAGCGCCGCGCAGGCTCCGACATCATCGACCTTGGCATGGGCAATCCCATCGATCCCTCCCCCAGCTTCGTCCTCGAAAAACTCGCCGAGGCCTCCAAGGACGCGCGCAACCACCGTTACTCCGTCAGCGTCGGCCTTTACAACCTCCGACGCGAAGTCGCCCTCAAATACAAACGCCGCTACGGCGTCGAGCTCGACCCCGACCGTGAAGTCGTCGCCACCATCGGCTCCAAGGAAGGCTTCTCCCACCTCATGCTCGCCCTCCTCTCCGCCGGTGACACCGTCATCGTCGGAGACCCCGCCTACCCCATCCACATGTACGCCGTCACCCTCGCCGGCGGCAGCGTCATGTCCGTTCCGCTCGGCAACGACGACGCCTTCCTCGCCCGCATCGAACACACCCTGCAGAACCTCCAGCCCCGCCCCAAGCTCGTGATCTTCAACTACCCGCACAACCCCAGCGCCATCACCATCGAGCCGGAATTCTGGGCCAAGGCCGTCGCCATGGCCAAGAAATTCAACGTGCTCCTGATCTCCGACTTCGCCTACGGCGAAACCTGTTTCGGCGACTACAAAGCCCCCAGCTTCCTCGCCACCCCGGGCGCGAAAGATGTCGGCGTCGAATTCTCCACCATGTCCAAGCCTTACAACATGGCCGGCTGGCGCGTCGGCTTCTGCTGCGGAAACCACGAAATGGTCCGCGCCCTCTCCACCATCAAGGGCTACTACGACTACGGCCACTTCGCCCCCATCCAGATCGCGAGCATCATGGCCCTCCGCCACGGCGACGAGTTCGTCCAGGAGCAGTGCGCCATCTACGAAAAACGCCGCGATATTCTCGTGAAGGGCCTCCGCAAGATCGGCTGGGATGTCGAAACCCCGCGCGCCAGCATGTTCGTCTGGGCCAGGGTTTCCGACAAACATCTCGCCGGCCAATCGACGCTCGACTTCTGCTTCCGCCTCCTCGACGATGCCGACGTCGCCATTGCCCCGGGCGCCGGCTTCGGCCCCAATGGTGAAGGCTATGTCCGCATCGCGCTCGTCGAGAACGAACTTCGCATCAAGCAGGCTCTCCGCCAGATGGATGCCGCCCTGAATGGTAAAGTGAAACACCAACGCCCGAAAAACAAAACGCCCGACAGCCCCGCCGGCAACGGCCACCCCTCCGCCATCCAGGACGCCGCCAACTCCTCCATCATCGGCGGCTGACGCTTGCCCTCCCCCATCGCCCGACAATGAACAAATGCCCGGGGATCTCGTCCCCGGGCATTTTCGTCTGCGACCTTTCGAGGTCAGTCGAGCGGCATGCTCAGCGTCATCTCTTTGTTGTCCCGCAGAATCCCGATCGGCACCGGCGCCGTTTCCGTCGCGATGTCCCACTGGATCTGCGGCATCTGCCAGATCGGCCGGTGATCGATCGTCAGGACGATGTCGTTCTTCTGCAGCCCGGCCCTCTCCGCCGGCGACCCCGCCGCCACATCATCCACGATCACCGCCGGCCGATTGGCCAGTAGCCGCGCTGATTTCCGGAGCGCCGGCGGCACCGGAGAATAGCGCACGCCCAACTGCCGCGGCGCCACATCTTTCTTGTTCTCGATGATCCACTGAATATCGTGCTTCAGGTACGACATCGGGAGGGCGAATCGATCCGTGCCAATCGCCGCGAGCTGACCCCTCGTGTTGACGATAAAGGTTGGCCCGTGTTCGTCGTTGCTGAAGATGGGAAACCGCTGTTCGGCGTTATTGCGCTTCTGTGACGGTCCCGGCGTCACGATAAAGCCGATCCCGCCCGAATTCACGCCGATGCACATCAGCAATTCGCCGGGCGCTGTATTCCCATCGGCAAGGAGCATCGGCAATGCAGCGCCGGGGCTTTCCAGCTTGATCACCGCCACCCCGCGCATCGGATGCCCGCCAACATACTTCGCATTCAATTCGGTGCCATCCGGAGCTGTCACCCTGATCGATATCGGCGCCCCATCGCGCAACCAGTTCCCGAGTACGATGGCATCCCCCTCGTTGTCGATGACGACCCCCGTCATTTCTGCGATTGGTTGCTGCAGCCGCGACTGGATGTAGCGCCACCGATTGAGCGCGCCGACATCCTCCTGCGACTCCTTCAATTTCTGCTCGAGAAAACGCCGGAACAACTGCAGCATCGGCCGCGCGGGGACTGCCGCCGCCGAAGGTTGCGTGCCCGCGATATCGGCAAATTTTTCCGTCCTTGCGGCACGTCGTTGCTCGCGCGGCGTGGATGCCGGTGGATTGTCCGTATTGTCCGGTTGCGGTGTCGCTCCATCCGCCGGCTGCGAGCGCACCCACTCCATGAACTCTCTCCGTTGCGCCTGGGTGAGCATCGACTGAAAACCCTGGTCGATCCGCACACGGATAAGCGATCCGGAAACTTTTGAGTAAAGCGCCTGCGATGCTTTGGAAAACTGTTCCAGCGCCTCGGTTCCCCCCGTGGCCGATGCGGCTGCGCCTTCGCCCGCCGCGCGCACCACGCTCACCACGGCCACGCTCAGAGCAATTGCACAAATGGATACAATGCGCCGCATGAAACCCATTTTCCGTTAGAAAGAGCCCGGATGTTCCGCGTCAAACGTGCTGGCAACGGCTACCGCCTCCCCGTGATGATCCGACGCCTGCTTCTGGAATACAAGGGCATCATCGATGCTCGTGAATTCCTTCATCTGCGGCTCGCCGGATTCGTCGTTATACAACACGAATACTGTGGGACTGGCCGGTGCCTCCGAAGGTTCGATTCTCGCGATCGTCTTTGCCTGCGGTGCGCTGTAGCGTCCCAGTGCAAAAGTCCCCGCCAGAATTCCCACCGCAGCCGCCACGCCAACGGAACGTCTGATCCAGATGCCGATCCGCCCCGCCGGCGTGTCATGACATGCCGCCAGCATCGATGCCGCAAGTTCCCGCGATTCCCGTTCCGTCGGCTCATACCCCGCGAAGACCGCACTGCGGAATGCCCGCTCCGCTTTCATTCGTTCCAGCAGTCTGGCCGTTGCGGGGTCGGTCGCGATCAAGTGCTCCACTTCCGCGCGTTCCCCCGCCGCCAGGGCCCCGTCCAGATAGTCGTCTAATTTCTGCCGGATCATTTTCTTACCTCTTTGCCACCGGTCGACGCGCGGGTGGGAGTTGTTTCTCCAGGTTTGCGTTCTTCATCGTCAGCCATCAAATTGAGCAACCGGGCACGCGCCCGATGCAGCCATGTCTTCACTTGTGCCTCAGTCGCCGACAGACTCTCGGCGATATCCTTGTATGCCATGCCCTGCTGTTCCCGCAGGACGAGCGCCTCTCGCCACGAGTCCGGCAGCGCTTCGATCCGGGCCCGCATGATCGCCGTCGACTCCTCGTTGACGATCCGCTCCGCCGGATCCTGCTCCTCACCGAGCGAATCGCTGAGCATCTCGTCGGCATCGAGCGACTGGCCCAGCTTTCGTCGCCGGCAACTGATCACATTCCGCGCCACGCACTTGGCCATCAGACTCCATCCGCCGTCCGACCAGTCGTAGGAATGCCGCTGCCGGAAGAGTTTCACCAGTGCATCCTGCACGAGGTCTTCCGGACTTTTGGAATCGCGAGTCGGCGCGCCCAGCATCGCCCGGGCGAGCGCAATCAACCGACCCATGTTGGCGTTGACGGCCGCTTCAAAGAGCTGATCTGTCTTCCCTGTTGGGGGAGTGGGGGTCGGCAACGCCATACGAATCCTTGGCCCGTCAGTGGTTACACGCACGTCTCAACGGGAAGTTGCATTGTCTCAGTGCCCCGCACAATCTCATTTCGATGCACAAAGCGCAATAGATACGGGACTTAGGACTTGGGCTTTCCACCGGTGTCCAGCCGCCTCATTTGGCCGGCCGATAACATCCTCGCCCATCTTGCCTCAATGGGGGACTGCGGCTGGTGCCGTCGTCGGGCCGTTCAGGGGCACCGTGGGGCTGGGCAACTGGGGCTCGGTCGATCCTTCTGGACGGCCAGCGATGGCGTCGGCACTGCTGGTGGTCATTGCCGGCGCCTTCTCAATCACAAACCTGGCGCTGAGCGATTGGTCCGCGCACATGCCCGCGAGCATTTCCGTCACCCGCTCGTAGGACGCCCCGATGTACTCCGCATGTGGATCATAGTCCACCGCGAGCGGATCGGGCGCCCAGGCCACCCGCGCGATCACATCCGCCAGATTCGCCGACGTCTTCAGATTCACCGTCTTGTCCCCCATCGGCGACCGCCAGAACAGCGTCACGGCTTTTCTGTTCGGCCGACTTGCTGCGGTGGTCTCGCCGGTTGATGAATCTGCCCCAACGGACGATGCCGTCACGACATTCGATGCCGGATTTCCGCCACCGCTCTGCGCCGCCGGCTCGTCCAATACACTCACCGTGAGAAGATTATCCGCACTGACATACAGCGCGCCGGGCGGCAGAGTGAAACCCGTCCCGATCAGGGCGATGCGCGGCGTGTCCGACTGGGTGGCATAAATCAGCGGAGGGCCATCGCATGGAACGATGTCCAGCAGGAATTTCTTTGAGATCGTATAGGTGCGCACTTCGCGCGACCGGATCGCCACCAGCGCGCCGTACCCAATGATGCGATCCGTCGTGTTCGGCGATTTGAGCAGTTCCGAAAGCGCCAGCGTTGCCCGCACGGTGTCTCCGTCGTGCGACGCATCGATGATGGCCTGTACCGCTTCCTTGTGAAGTGGATTGTTCAGGTCCTTTGCCGTCTCTTCCAGCACCACCAACCCGCCCACATCCTTGAGCGCTGCCCCGGCCCGTGCCCCCCAGAAGCGCACCCTCGGATTCGGCGACGCGTACAGCGGCTCGATATAGTCCGGCAAAATCGAACGCCCCAGCCCTTCCAGCGCGAGGCTCAATTCCTTATCCGGCGCCTTGGGATCTTCCAGCGCCTTCACCAGTTTCGCCGCCTGCGCCTCCTTGAATCCCGGCACATCCTGCGCAAGATACATGTGCAGGACCAGATCGATGAACTGCCGCGGTGAATTCAGATACTCCGGCGGAATCGTCAGGTTGATCACGGTGTCGCTCATTGCATCCGCGCATTTGTCCCGACCCGGGAAACGGCTGTTGATCGCCCGTTGAATCGCCCCGGCAAACCGCATCGATGGACTGCGCAACTGCAGCCGCACTTCCCGGCTCTCGCTCACCACCCCTCCGCCGAGCACCCGCCCCTGCCGCAGCGCTCGTACCTCCGCCACCGGCTGCGTGGTCGCGCTGGTGTCCACATTCTCCAGTTTCGGGATATAGATAGGGCCCCGTCCCAAAGCGATCGGACGGGTGTCGATATCCGTGCGCAATCCGATGAGTTTCAGCGGCGCGGTCCATAGCAGCCCGTCACGCAACGATGTCGTTTGCGTGTCCGGCAGCGCCTTCACCGCGAGATCGAACGTATCCCCGCGCCGCGCCAGCGGCGGGATCACCCCGTGTACTTCCACCGCCGCGATCTGGTTCGATGCCAGAATTCGTTCCGGATTGAATTCCTCCGTCCCCTTGGCGTACGAGCCGGCGTTGTTGCGATACAACTGCTCCGTCAAGTACTGACGAACTTCCGGGCTCATTTCTCCCGACCCCGTCCCCGGTAACCCGGCGACAATCGCCCAACCCTCCACGGGCATCGGCATGGCATCCGCAAAGAACGCAAACTGCCCGATGGTTCCTTCCAGCGCGGGGTAGACCTTCGCTGTCACAATGTCCTTCTGATCGATCGTGCGAGCCGTCTTGTTCTTCGGGGGAGAAGTGTCACAGCCGCTCAGCGCCACCGCTGAAGCGACCGCCGCCAGAAAAATCACGCGCGAAATGGGGGGGAGGAGGGGGGTGCTCATCGATTTCTCCACGCCAGGATGAGTCTGTTCAGGCTCTGCCGGGGAGTGATTGTACTGGAAATGATACCTGTAAACACCCAAAAGTTCGGACTTCCGCCTTCTCGCAATTTTTCCCCACGGCAACCTGATCAGGGGAACAGATCCTGCTGCGAAGGATCCTCTTCCTTTGCCCGTTCGATCACGTCCTGCGCCTCATCCACAAGCTGGCGCACGTCCCGGAACTCGCGATACACCGATGCGAACCGCACATACGCGATCGGGTCCACCCGCCGAAGATATTTCATCACCGTTTCGCCGATCATTTGGCTCGGCACCTCGCGCTGATATGACCGCGAGACCTCCTCCTCCACCGCGTCGGCGATCTTCACGATGCTCTCCGCCGACACCGGCCGCTTGTAGCACGCCTTCTGCACCCCCGCCAGAATCCTGCTGCGATCGAATGGAACGCGCGTGCCATCCTTCTTGATCACCTGCAGCTTGACCGTCTCTTCAATCCGCTCATACGTCGTGTAGCGCCGGCTGCAGTTCTCGCACACCCGTCGGCGACGAATGGCCTGTCCCTCCTCCACTGGACGGGAGTCGATGACCCGGTCTTTGTCGTCGACGTGGCAAAACGGACAGCGCATGTAAGTCCCGGCTAGCGAGAGGAAAAACGTAGGCTAATTGCGCAAGAGCAGAGCGTCAACCGCCGCCCGGGCGTCTCGTTTTTCCACAACCTCTGGAACTTCTGCACACACCCGGGCGTTTTCCAGAGAGATTTCCTTCTTTACCCTCCGCTGCATGTCGATGATTAAATCAGCCGTCCACTGCACGGAAACGCAAAACTGGGCCTATCCTTTTCCCGGCGCCAGTTGTTATATTGTCCGCAGCGGTGTCTGCCTAAGGAGAGGCCATGTCCAATTCGTATGCTGCTCTCTGCGACGAGTTCTACATCAACATGCGTCTGGGCACCCAGATGAAGATGGCCACCGACCGCGCCACCATCATCGCCTTCTTCGAACGCATGCAACGCCTCTACCCCAACATGGTCAACTTCCACCAGGATTCTCGCCACGCCGAATCGTCCATCGAAGAAAACCGCGACGGCAATGCGTACCGCTGGTTGAGCCTCGAAGCCAACCGCCTTTCTTCCGGTTATCTGAATCCTGAATCTCCGCATGATGCTTACAAGTACAACAAATCCGTTGTCGAAACGGTCCCCTACTATCTCGCCGTAAGCGCCGTCGATCTCGATTACCTCGACGTGCTCTGGGGGTTCGATTTCCAGTGCAAAGGTAACCATCACGAGCTCATCGCCGAGGCCCTTCTGGGGAACAGCCCCTTTGGAAAGATGATGGAATCCCCCAACGCCCGCGGCATCAACTTCGAAGCCTCCGGTATCGTGACCCTCTCAGACGACGCCCGCACACATGCCCGCGTCTGGGTCGAACCCCGCACCACCCCTGCCCAGATCCGCTCCGGCGACTACCCGGAGGAGATGCTCAGCGTCTACGTCATCATCCGCCAATGGGCCGGCGGCCGGCGGCTCCCCGAACTCCACGAAGTTCACTCGCAGTTGATCGAACTGGGCGAAAAGTTCGTGGATGAGCACGTGTTGAACGGGTTCCTCACTCCGATCCGCGACGCAATCGCCCGCCGCAGCTAATCGCTCCCTTGATAGGAAATGGCGCCCCACTTCGTGCCTTGCGTAGGCGTTGCGAACCAGTTGCCAATCCCGGTCAAAACTGCTACGCTTTTCTCCTCACAACTGCGGGCGATTAGCTCAGTTGGTTAGAGCGCATGCATGACACGCATGAGGTCACAGGTTCGAATCCTGTATCGCCCATCAAACTGAAGCCCTTGTAATAACTGATATTACAGGGGCTTCATCGCTTTTGCATAAAGTTGACGTTCTGCCAAGGTCAAGCGAATGATCGCTTCTTCTCATTTGCTTTTCCCAGTTTTCGCGCCATAGTTCATGTAAACCCCCATGTCCTCACCGTGGCCCAGGGAGAGAGAGCCATGGCGGCGACTCCGAAGGATAGCCTCCGTCCTCTGGGCCGTACCGCGTCTTCCTGACGCCTGATTCCTTCCACAATTTGGCATTGATCCACGCAGACCGGCGACTCCCGCCTGCCTGCGCCCATTGTGGGATCTTCTGATACGCCCAGAGAAAGGAATCGGTATGAACACTCGCGCCCGCCGCCACGCGTCCCAGATCCTCACCCTCGCCGTCTCCATCACCATCGCTCTCATCAGCGCTTCCCGCGCTGACGTTGCTCAAAACTCCGCCGTCCAGGGTGACAACGCCTCCCTCACCACCGCCGGCTTTGGCAATCTCAACGGCACGGGCATCAACGTCGGCGTGGTCGAAGCCGACGACGCCTTCGCCAACGCCTTCTACGGCGCCGGCGCTGCCGACGTCACCGCCCCCAACTCCACCCTCACCAACGGCAACTCCGATCTCCCCGGCGCCCGCATCAATTTCCCCCAGCTCCCCGCCATCGGCGGCAATCCCGCCGGCCAACTCCCCCGCGGCGCCAACGCAGGCAATTTCCCCAACGCCAATTTCCGCATCGGAAACCACGCCTCCGAAGTCACCGGCGTCGTCATCGGGCAGGGAAACACCGCCGCCGCTGATCTCGGCATCGCCCCCGGATCGCGCGCCCAGTTCGCAGCACGCGACAACCTCGGCGTCGGCGGAGGTAACACCGCCGCCGGCCAGAACGATTCCGCCGCCACCATCCAGCTCGTCGCTCAGCAGCCCAACACTCCCGTCGTCAACATGAGCTGGGGAACGCCCATTGGGAACACCATCACCGGCGCCAACGGCTCCAGCACCGTCACCCGCTTCGTCGACTGGGCCGCCACCCGCTACGACACCCTCATGGTCGTCGCCGGCAACGAAGGCAGCATGGGTATCCCCTCCGATTCCTTCAACTCCATCAACGTCGCCGCCACCGGTGCCCGCGGTTTCTACAATAACGGCGTCTTCCAGATCGCCAATGGCGGTGCCGTCCTCAACTACGGCGTCGCCGCCTCCTACAACACCACCAATGTCACCACCGACGTCAGCCCCATCACCGGCTACGGACGCTTCAAGACCGACATCGTCGCTCCCGGCGGCAACCCCGCCAGCGCCGCGGCCGTCGGAACCTTCAACGCGCCCCCCGCCTTCGACAACGGCTACTTCCAGACCACCGCCGGCGGCCAGTACGAATATAGCTCCACCAACGCCGGCGGCGTTCCCTTCTATAACCAGGACTCCTTCAACGGCGGCGCCACCACCACCCAGTACGGCACCGCCGGCGACAACACCGCCCCCTTCATCCCGGGGCCGCCATTCGCCAACCGAAACCCCGGCCCCAACCTCGGCGCCGGCGATTTCGTCCAGGCCGGCAGCCTCGCCGGTACCAGCTTCGCCGCGCCCCTCGTCTCCGGCGCCTCTTCTCTCGTCTACCAGTACTACGTCAACAGCCCCGTCGGCCAGGGCTTCAGTGCCGACCACCGCGTCATGAAAGCCATCCTCCTCAATGGCGCTACCCACACCGGCCCCGACGGCAACCCCATCACCCGCGCCGACGCCGCCACCCAATGGGCCCGCCTCCCCGGTAAAGGCATCACCCCCCTCCCCGCCGGTACCACCGCCGCCCAGTTCGGAGGTTCCAATCCGACCGTCCAGCCCGGCCTCGATCCCCAGCTCGGCACCGGACTCCTCAACGAAGTCGGCAGCCTCAAGAACTACGCCGCAGGACGCCAGCCCGCCGGACTCGTCAACCCCATCGGCTGGGACCTCAACACCATCACCGCCGGCGCCGCCGCCAACACCATCGTCGCACGCTACACAATCAACGTCCCCGTCAGCGGTCTCTTCAAAGCCACCCTCTGCTGGGACGCCCCCGTCACCATCGGCAACGCTGGTGCTGGTGGTACCTGGCAGCCCGCCTCCACCCTCACCCGCAACCAGCTCACCGACCTCGACCTCTACCTCTTCCAGGTCCTCCCCGGCGGCGCCCTCGGCAACAACATCGACTACTCCACCAGCGATATCGACAACGTCGAATACCTCTACGACAACCTCCCCGCCGGCAATTACCAGATCGACATCGTCAACGCCCAGTTCAACGTCCCGCAGGACACCACCTACGGCCTCGCCTGGTCCGTCCCCGAACCCACTACCCTGCTCCTGATCGCCCTCGGCTTCCCGATGATTCTCCGACGCCGACGCGCTTAATCGTGGCATTGGCATCCTGCCAATGATCGCTGAATCGGCCCCAACGGCCGATTCAGCGATTCTGTGCCTGCACAACACTCCGGCACGCGATCCTCGACCACATCAACGCCCGGCGTTCACGCATCCGTCACCCCCGCGCCCTCCGCGCCTCCCCGCGGTTCAATTACAACCCCACCTCCCGTGCAAACGCCTCATCCCCCTCAATCGTCTTCCCCGACAAATCCAGATTCCGCAAAACCCGCCCCTCCAGCGTCACCCCTCGAATCTTTGTCCCCCGCATCTTGCACGCAATCAACTGGCAATTCCGCCACGCGCACTCCTCCAGCATCAACCCATCCGCCTTGCAATCGCTCAGCCGCACCTGCTCCAGCGTCGTCTGCCGCATCGTGACGTCCGCCAGCATGCACCCCGCGATCGTCACCCCGCGCAGCGTCGTCCCCTCCGTACCCGTCAACCCCTTCATCGATGTCGCCTGCACCGTGCACCCATCCAGCGCACTGTTCCCCTCCAGTCGCAGCCGCGCACACTTCACCCCCGCAAACACCACCGCCCGGATCACCGAATTCACCAGCGTCAGCTCCGTCAGCGAACTCCCGCTGATGTCGCATTGCGTGAATTTCGACTCCGTCAACTCCACCCGCGAAAACTTGCTCGCCGTCACGATATTGTTTGCCAGCTCCGACCGATTCAGCGTCAGACGCGCCACCTTCGACAAACTCAGCACATTCCCCCGAAACACCCCGTTCTCCCCCAGCGGCGGCGCGTCCAGCTTGCTCAACGTCACACTGTTCCCCCCTTCATCCCGATGCACCGTGTTCATGATCTCCCCGCCCCAGATGCTCGCCGAATGCCCCACCTTCGTCCCCATCTCCGTCACCTTGTCCACAAAATCCCGAAACGCCCCGCCTCCGGTGCTCCCCGCGCCCGAACATCCCCCTGCGGACGGGGCACTCCCTGTTCGTGCATCCTGCTCATTCTTCTCCCGTGCCCCGTCCGCAAGTACAGCCAGCAATTCCGCGGCCTGCTCCCGCGTCAGTTTTCCTTCCGCCTGCATTTCCAGAATCTTCAAAATCTCAGCCTTCATGATTCTTCTCCCGCGCGTAAGCGCTTAAGTTGATCCATCGCCTCTTCAAACGAAACCCGCCCCGCCTCCAGCGCCTCGAGAATCTCCCCCTTGGCATCTCGCTGTGCAGCCGGACTCGTGACCTCAGCCACCAACTCCGGCCCACCCGCCGCCAGCGTCTCCTTCAACTTCGCCAGCCGATTCTTGATCGTCGGATAACTCACCCCCAGCGCCGACTCCATCTCCCGAATCCGCCCCTCGCAGTGCACGAAGATCCGCAGAAAATGCAGATCCTCCTCCCCCAGCGCCGCGAACTCATTCGTCACAAAATCCCCCGTCACCGTCAGATCGCACGCCCCACACCTCAGCGCCGCCGGCACCATCGCCCCCCGACACGCCGGACACCGAATATTCGCACGAGTAGTCATGCCTCAAGTGTAGAGAAATTGAAGCAAAACGCAAGAAAAACTTAAAATAATTAATACTTCTATAAAGTAAATCAATATTAACCCGCCAAACCCCTGCCGCTTCCCCACTTACAGGCGGCTCCAAAACACCCCAACACCCCTTTCGTGTCTTTAGTCTCTTTCGTGGCCATTCATCCGTCTCTGACGCAGCCCCTCCACGATGACCACGAAGCCCACCCCACCCTCCCCTTTCGCCTCCCCGCCACCCAACCAAATATTTCAAAACAACCTTGCAATATTCACCGCTCACTCGCGTATAGTGCCCTCACCACTTCTCCCCCGGAGCTGCAAATGAAATCCATCCGCCCCCTCCTCCTCGCGCTTCCCGCGCTCGTCCTCCTCCCGAGCCCCGCGCGCACCGCCACCCTCGACGACAACTTCCTCAATCCACCCGACTCCGCCAAGCCCCGCACCTGGTGGCACTGGGTCAGCGGCAACGTCTCCGCGGAAGGAATCACCGCTGACCTCGAAGCCATGAAACACATCGGCCTCGCCGGCGCGCAGAACTTCACCGTCGACCAAAGCGCCGTCCACGGCCCCATCAAATTCATGAGCCCCGAGTGGCGCAACCTCGTCCACCACGCCCTCTCCGAAGCCCACCGACTCAACCTCCAGATCTCCATGGAAGGCTGCGACGGCTGGTCCGAATCCGGCGGCCCCTGGATCACTCCCGCCCAATCCATGCAGAAAATCGTCTGGACCGAACGCACCATCCCCGGCAACCAAGCCATCCCCCTCAATCTCCCCCAGCCCGAAACCATCCGCGACTTCTACCGCGACATCGCCCTCTTCGCCTTCCCCGCCTCTCCCCACGAACCGCCCGCCCCCACCGCCATCACCGCCAGCGCCGACCATTTCGACGCCTCCAAAATCTCCGACGCCGACCCCGCCACTTCCACCTCCCTCCCCGCCTTAACGCAACCCCAAACCCGCTGGATACAACTCGCCTTCAACCCACCCGCCACCTGCTCCTCCCTCCTCTTCTTCAGCTCCGGCGGTAACGGCAGACAACCCTTCGAACTCGACTCCAGCAACGACGGCACCACCTTCACCAAAATCACCTCCATCAAACGCAACCGCCTCAACACCTTCCCCACCACCACCGCCAGCTTCTTCCGCCTGCTCATCCCCCCCTACGAAAAAGCATCCCCGGAAATCTCCATCGCCGAACTCCACCTCGCCGGCAATCGCATCAACAACCTCACCGGCCAATCCGGCATCGAAGTCGACCGCCACGCCAACGACTTCCCCAATTCCTCCTCGCCCGCCGAAGACTCCATCAACCCCACCACCATCATCACCCTCACCGGCAAATCCTCCTGGGATGCTCCCCCCGGCGACTGGACCATCGTCCGCCTCGGCCACACCAGCACCGGCGTCACCACCCACCCCTCCACCGCCGCCGGTCTCGAATGCGACAAACTCAGCCGCGACGCCGTCACCGCCCAATTCAACGGCATGTTCGGCCCCGTCATCGCCGACTCCCCTTCCCTCATCGGCAACACCCTCACCGACATCCTCCTCGACAGTTGGGAGGCCGGCTGCGAAAACTGGACCCCTCTCATGCCCGACGACTTCAAATCCCGCCGCGGATACGACCTCGCCCCCTACCTCCCAGCCTTCACCGGCCGCATCGTCGGTAGCGCCGACCAAACCCAACGCTTCTTCTGGGATTTCCGACGAACCCTCGCCGATCTTGTCGCCGACAACCACTACGGCACATGGCACGACCTCGCCCACCAGCACGGCATGTTCCTCACCAGCGAAGCCACCGGCATCGGCCTCCCTACCGTCGCCGACCAGCTCCAATGCAAAGGCCGCTGCGACATCCCCATGGGCGAGTTCTGGGTCAGTCGCACCTTCGACAACAACATCGACGACCCCCACGAAACTGCCTCCGCCGCCCACATCTACGGCCAGAACATCGCCGCCACAGAATCCTTCACCTCTTCCGCGCACTCCGCCTCCTGGAAAAACGATCCTCAGTCTCTCAAAGCCCTCGGCGATTTCGAATTCTGCCAGGGCGTCAACCGCTTCATCTTCCACCGCTACGCCCACCAACCCTGGCTCGACCGCAAACCCGGCATGAGCATGGGCCCCTGGGGCATCAATTTCGAACGCACCAACACCTGGTGGAACCAGGGCGCCGCCTGGATCAGCTACATCACCCGCTCCCAATACCTCCTCCAGCAAGGCCGCTACGCCGCTGACCTCTGCTACTTCTACGGCGAAGGCGCACCCGCCACCCTCTCTCACAAAGACCTCACCCCCGCCCCACCCACCGGCTACAGCTACGACGTCTGCAACGCCGAAGTCCTCCTCCACCACGCCTCCGTCGATCACGGCGACCTCGTCCTCGACTCCGGCATGCGCTACCGCCTCCTCGTCCTCCCCCCCACCGACCGCATCACCCTCCCTCTCCTGCAGAAAATCGCATCCCTCGTCAACGCCGGCGCCACCATCTACGGCCCGCGCCCGCAAAAATCACCCTCCCTCGCCAACTACCCGCAGGACGATGCCGCCATCCAATCCCTCGCCCAAAAACTCTGGGCCGATTGCGACGGAAAAACCATCACCGAACACCCCTGCGGCCAAGGCAAAATAGTCGACGGCGAAGACCTGCAAAAAGCCCTCGCCACCCCGCCCGACTTCCAATCCACTCCCACCACCCCCAACCTCCTCTTCATCCACCGCACCGACCCCGCCGCCAACACCGACATCTACTTCCTCTCCAATCAGCAGGACACTGACTTCACCGCGCAATGCACCTTCCGCATCCCCAACAAATCCCCCGAACTTTTCCACCCCGACTCCGCCACCATCGAATCCCCCGCCCTCTACCAATCCGACCAGAACCGCACCACCCTCCCCATCCACTTCGACCCCTTCGGCTCCGTCTTCGTCATCTTCCGCCACCCCGCCGACGCCGCCCCGCTCGCCTCCATCGAACACGACGGCAAAACACTCTTCACGCCCAACACCACACAAGACGCCGATGCCCCCACCATCTCCGACAACAAAATCTCCCTCCTCGCCCGGCAGCCCGGCGCCTACACCCTCACCACCCGCACCGGCCAAACCCACTCGCTCACCGCCCCCGCCCTCCCCGCGCCCCTCACCCTCCCCGGTCCCTGGCAACTCACCTTCCCGCCCAATCTCGGCGCACCACCCTCCGCCACCTTCGACAAACTCATCTCCTTCACCGACTCCTCCGACCCCGGCATCAAATACTTCTCCGGCACCGCCACCTACTCCTTCGACTTCACCCTCCCCGCCGACTTCCTCCAACCCAATCGCCGCGCCTTCCTCGACCTCGGCTCCGTCAAAAACCTCGCCGAAATCTCCCTCAACAACCTGCACTTCCCCACCCTCTGGAAAGCCCCCTTCCGTCTCGACATCACCCCCGCCCTCCGCCCCGGCACCAACCACCTCGAAATCAAAATCACCAACCTCTGGCCCAACCGCCTCATCGGCGACCAACGCCTCCCCGAAGACAAACGCATCACCTGGACCAGCGTCGACCTCTTCAAACCCGACTCCCCCCTCCTCCCCTCCGGCCTCCTCGGCCCCGTCACCATCATCCCCGCCGAAATCCTCACCCTCCCACAACCCGCAAAATAACCATCGCTTCACTACCCCCCCCCCGCCCCCACAGCCCAAGCCCAGGGACTGAGTCCCTGCGGCTCCATCGCAAGTTCAGATTCTCAGCAGGATTTCGCGGAACCCATCGAACCGACGGAAACGTCGCAGACGGTTGTCCATCAAAGAAAACAGTAGTCAAATCACGGAAATAAAGTTCCCTCCCGTCAACTCGGGGCGACCAGAAACCAGTTGAACTTTTCCTGCGTTCTTGTTCTGAAATCAAGGTGTATGGCTTGGGCGTACTGAAACTACGATAACCGTCGGCGTTGGTCCAGAAGCGCGGCAGGAGCTTCGTTTCCGCCTTTGCCGATGGCGTTCAAGGGTGTAAAATAGCGCATGTCGTGCTGAAATCACGGAGATACAGTGATGAATCCAGAGACGCTTAATTCACTGCTGAAACGCGACCCCTTCGTGCCCTTGCGCCTCACGCTGACGACGGGCGAAACCGTGGAAATCGCCGATCCGGTTCCGGTGTTTATCGAAAATCTCGCGGTGCATATCTTCGGCGTCAAGCGGGCCGGTGAGCATCTGGCCGACTGGTCGCGGCTGATTTCGCTGCGGCACGTTGTGAAGATCGAGCAAGTGGAGGGGGCGGCAAAGTGATCGAGAGGACGTGGATGGTAGGTAACAACAGCAGCCATCAGAAAGCCCATCGATCATTCCTTTGAAAGGCACTTTTTCGAAGCGGCCGGGACAACAAGATTTGAACTCACCCCCAATTTCACCCCCAAAAGATTTTTCTTGACAACCCAAACATTTGCCGTACAGTATCCAGGAGCCCCGGGTGGAAACCCGCGGGCCCTCACGCTCGATCGATAAGGGTGCCGCCTGACCAAATAAACCCAACGAACACGTCCAAACGGGAGGGGAAAACAATGTCCAACCAACCGCTCACCGCCACACCGGAATCCACCATCACCGACCAGCCCCCACGAGTCACGGACCACGAATCACCGAACACGAAAAAATATTCCTTCCACCACCTCCATACCACCCTCCGCGACGCCTCCTCTTCCCTCGACGAAATCCTCAAAGACCTCGACCTCTCCAAGGAGGAAACCGAAGAACTCCTCGCCTCCGCCAAGTATCAATCCCACCGCCAACTCCGCACCCAGCTCCTCGCCCAGCAGCTCCAGATCATCGCCCAGGACCACGCCCGCGCCGCCATCGCCACCCTCGTCCAGCTCACCAGCGCCAAAAACCCCGGCACCGCACGCCTCGCTGCCGCCCAACTCCTCGCCTACGCCGGCCTCACCCCGCCCCCTCCCCCACCACCCCTTCAACTCATCCCCCAACCCCCAATCTCCCCGCCCGATCCCGCACCACCCCAACCTCAAAAGCCCAGGGATTGCAATCCCTGCGGCTCTGAAGCCCCTCCCCCATCCGCACCTCCCCTATTCAAATTCCCCCGCCCCCAATCCGCCATCCC
>DATKPA010000007.1:0-41233 GCA_035524355.1 Phycisphaerae bacterium
CGTGGATAGGCTGACGCATCGTGGGCCTCCTTGCCGGTTCGTGACGTTATCCATTCACGTCATCGGAGGGGAGGCCCGCTTTTCTTTATCCCGCCATTCCGCCTTTATTTACGAGTTATGGAAGTGCCATTCGGGTCAGGAGTCTTTCTTTGGTCTTGTTTTTTTGGGGCGGCCGCGGGGGCGGAGGGTGTGTTGGAGGTTTTGGGATTTGGCGGTGCGAGCGATCCAGTCGGGGGAGCCGAAGGGGGCGCCGCGTTGGATGCTGTGGCGGAGTGCGGCGAGTTCTCTTTCGGGCTGGGGTGTGTTGATGCGGTCGAGCCAGCGGGGGAGGGAGAAGGGGGCGGTTGAGGGGAAGTCGGCGAGGAGCTGGCGGTCTTCGTCGGAGTCGCGGATTCGGCGGTAGAGGGAGGAGAAGGGCCAGTGTTCGGCACGTTTGACGAGTTTGGCGCGGAGGGGGTTTCGTTCGACGTAGCGGCAGAGGGTGCGGAGGTGGTGGTCTCCCTGGACGGGGAGGGTTTTGAAGCGGCCCTGGTAGAGGTGGCCGCCCCCCCATTCGCCGGAGGTGTGGTGGTGGGCGTGGTGGGCGTGGTGGGCGTGGTGGGCGTGGTGGCGTTGGGTGTGGGTGAGTTGGAGCCAGCGCATGAAGTCGGAGAGCATTTGTTCCTGGCCGCGTTTTGGCCAGAGGACGAGGTGGAAGTGGTTGGGCATGAGGACGTAGGCGAGGATGCGGATGGGGTAACGCTCGTGGGCCTGGAGGAGTGTGCGTTCGAAGACGGCGTAGTCATCTGGGGTGTGGAAGATGGTGAGGCGGGCGTTGGAGCGGTTGAGGACGTGGTAGATGTGGTTGCCCTGGATGCAGCGGGGTTTGCGTGGCATAGGGGGAGTGTACGCGATGGCGGGGGGAGTAGGCAATGAATGACTCCTGACCCCTTTATCATGAAGCGCTGAAGTGCTGAAAAGAATTGGGAAACGGTGAGCGTTTCCGGTATATAATGCAGGACATGATGCATACCACCCTTCTCATCCGCGTTGCCATGGTTGCGCTGATCATCTCCGCACTGGCTTGGAATGGTTCCGTCGCGCTGGCGCAGGATGCCGGCGCCGCGAAGAATCCCATCATCTACGCCGACGTGCCGGACATGGCGATGATCCGGGTTGGGGATACGTATTACATGAGCAGCACCACGATGCATTTCAACCCCGGCGTGCCGATCATGAAGTCGAAGGATCTGGTCAACTGGGAGATCGTGAACTACGCGTACCCGACGCTCGGGGATGGTGACAACCTCACGCTCACGAACGGCAGGAGCAACTACCGCCAGGGCTCGTGGGCGAGCAGCCTGCGCTATCACAACGGCATCTACTACTGCACGACCTTCTCGCTGGCGACGGGCAAGACCTACATCTTCACCACGAAAGAGATCGAGAAGGGGCCGTGGAAGACGAGCGTGTTAAACAAGATTTATCACGATCACTCGCTGGTGTTCGACGATGATGGCCGGGTGTACCTGATCTACGGCGGGGGGACGATCCGCATCGTGGAACTGACGGCCGATGCATCTGCGATCAAGGAAGGGGGAGTGAATCAGGTGCTGATACAGGATGCCAGCGCCCCCGCGGGCCCGGACATCATGCTTCACGCCGAAGGCTCGCAGTTGATGAGGCGCGATGGCAAGTATTACCTGTTCAACATCTGCTGGCCGCGGAACGGGATGCGCACGGTGGTGGTGCATCGGGCGGATCACCTGCTGGGGCCGTATGAAGGGAAGGTGGCGTTCGCCGACAAGGGCATCGCGCAGGGGAGCCTGATCGACACGCCGGATGGGAAGTGGTACGCGTATCTGTTCCGTGACGCGGGTGCCGTCGGCCGGATTCCGTACCTGGTTCCGACGGAATGGAAAGATGGCTGGCCGGTGATCGGGATCGACGGCAAGTCGCCGGAGGTGTTGGAGGGCCTGCCGGCGAGCAGGGGATTGATCCCGGGGATCGTGGCGTCGGATGAGTTTGACCGCAAAGCAGGCGATCGGCCGCTGCCGCTGGTCTGGCAGTGGAATCACAATCCGGCGAACGATTTGTGGTCGGTCACGGCGCGGCCCGGCTTCCTGCGTCTCAGCACGGGCCGCACGGATGCCGGAATCTTCTCGGCGCGCAACACGCTCACGCAGCGCACCATCGGCCCGGTCTGCTCAGGATCAACCTGTATCGACACATCGGGGATGAAGGACGGAGACTTCGCGGGCGTGGTGCTGCTGCAGAAACGCTACGGCATGGTCGGCGTGAAGATCGACGGCAATCAGCGTGCGATCGTCATGGCGGGCGGCGAAAATGACAGCCCGTCCGACGTGGAGTCCGTGCCGCTCGATCGGCCGATCGTCTATCTAAAGGCCGAGTGTGACTTCACGAACAAGGCCGACACCGCCCGTTTCTATTACAGCCTGGACGGCCAGTCCTGGCGCGCGATCGGGCACGACCTGAAAATGGTGTATTCGCTCGCGCACTTCGTCGGCTATCGCTTTGGGCTGTTCAACTACGCCACCAAGACGCCCGGCGGATACGCGGACTTCGATTACTTCCACATTTCAGACCAGATCAGCCCGGCTGCGCGGTGAGAAGAAAGGGGAAGCCGGCTCCCAACTGAAACTCGCGTCGAGCACGCGTCGATCTTCGATCGACGGCTATGCATTTTGAGGATGAAAATCGAATGGGACTCGGATAAAGGGGACGAGAAAGGCCAACGAAGTTTGAGTTTGAGAGAAGGGAGGTTGAAACCGCAGGCGAACCTGCGGTTTCGGATCGGTTGGGGTTGTGCGGCCGCTTTGTGTCAGCGGCCGCGGAGGTGGCGTGGGGTTGGGAGGGCGGTTTTCTTTTTGGGAGCGGGTGGTGTGGGATGCTTGGGATGGGTGGAGTGGGTGTTGGCAGGAGTTGGGGATTTCGAGAGGGTTGGTGTGATTACGGGTGTGGGGGTGGGGGTGATGACGGGGGCCGGCGGCGGGGATGGTGTTGTGGGTGCGGGAGGGGTGTCTTCCACAGGCGTGGTGGGTGGAGGCGTCGGTGCGGGAACGGGGGCGATGTCGAGTGTGGTGGTTTGTGGGGTGGTGGGGTCGGGGGTGGTGGTGGTTGGTGGAGTGGAGGAGCTGGCGGCGGGCGGGGTGAAGGTTTGGGAGGAGGTGGATTGGGTGGTAGCGGGCGGCGTGGAGGCGGCGTAGCCGAGGGAGGACATGGATTGTCCGAAGTTGTTGAGGACGTAGGAGAGGTCGGAGAGGTTGACGGTGGAGGCGTACTGGAAGTTTCCGGAGGACCAGTTGGTGGAGTTGCTGCCGAAGTTGTTGAGGACGGTGGAGAGGTCGGAGAGGTCGACGTGGCCGTCGAGGTTGGCGTCGCCGAAGAGGGTGGTTTTGAGTGTGAGCTGGCCGGTGGCGGTGTTGTCGGCGAAGCCGATGGCGAGGAGAGGGTTGGCGGCGGCGAGGGAGGAGATGAGGCCGGTGGTCCAGTTGGCGGATTGGGCGGCGGCGAGTTGGGGGATGATCGTGGGGGTGGAGTCGGTGTTGCCGGGGCCGTAGGTGAGGAGGAAGGATTGGTCGGCGATGTCGAAGGTGGATCCGGGGTTGAGGGTGAGGGCGGATTGGGAGCTGGTGGCGCCTGGGAGGGTGGCGAGGGTGAGAGTAGCGGCGGTGGTGGCGGTGCCGATGGTGAGGGTTCCGTTGCCGGTGAGGAGGTTGAGTAGGTCGTTGCCGAGGATTTGGAGGCTGCCTTCGTTGTCGAGGGAGCCGGTGGTGAGGGTGAGGTCCTGGATTGTGGCGTTGATGCCGGCGGGGATGGTGAGGAGGGTGCCGGCGCCGTCGAGGGTGATGTTGGTGGATTGAAGGATGAGATTGTTCGTGGGGGTGGGGAGCGGAGAGGAGAGGGAGATGGTGCCGGACAATCCGGGGGTGAAGGCGATGATTTGAGTGCCAGTGCTGGCGTTGGTGTCGAGGATGGCCTGGCGGAGGGAGCCGGGGCCGGAGTCGTTGAGGTTGGAGACGAAGTCGCCGACGGTGAGTGTGGTGTTGCTGGTGACGGTGTGGTTCTGGGCGTCGGTGACGGTGGCGGTGAGGGTGTAGGTTCCGGCGGAGGAGAAGGAAGCGGTGACGTTTTTGGAAGCATTGGTGCCGTTGGTGGAGAAGGCGACGGGTGCGGGTCCGGAGGCGGACCAGGAGTAGGTGAGGTTGGCTTCGCCGGTGTCATCATCGGCAAGGACGGAGAGGTTGGCGGTGGTGGAGGTGGTGGGGCTGGGGCTGGCGGCGGCGGGGAGGGAGACGAAGGGGTTGCCGCTGACGAGGGACTGGATTTGCGATTGCGTGAGTGCGCGGTTGTAGATGCGGAAGTCGTCGATGGAGCCGGAGAGGGCGGGATCGGGGAACTGAGATTTGCCGAGGTAATTGAGATTGGTGATGCCGAGGGAGGCGGGGTTGAGGGTCATGTTGGCATTGGAGCCGACGTTGACGCCGTTGATGTAGAGCGTGGCGTTGGTGCCGGAGAGGGTGACGGCGATGTTGGTCCAGACGCCGGTGGAGATTGCAGTGCTGCTGTCGATGCGTTGTTCGGTGCCGCTGCCGGGGGTGAGGATGGCGAAGCGAGGGAGATTGGTTCCGCCGGCCTGGGGTGAGAGGAACATGTAATTGGTGGTGCCGGTGCCGAAGTCGAAGATACGGGACCAGGTGGCGAGGGAAGTGAGATTGACCCAGGTGGAGATGCTGAATTCGGTGGTGGAGCTGAGGAGTCCGGTGGGGAGTGAGGCGTAACCGCCGGAGAGGTTGAGTGCGTTGGAGAGTTTTCCGGAGCTGAAGGAGTAGGAGCCGGAGAGGGAGGCGGTACGGTCGTGTCCGGAGTTGTCGTTGAGGAAGTTTCCGGAGAATTCGTTGGCGGGGTACCAGTCGAGTTCTTCGGAGATGGGGATGACATTGGCGGTGGCGATGGCGGAGGCGTTGCCGCTGGTGACTTTGATGGTAGCGGTGCCGGGGGTGGAGGGTGCGGTGTAGAGGCCGGAGGCGAGGAGCGAGCCGCCGCCGGAGGGGAGTGACCAGGAGAGGATGGGGCTGGCGATGATCTGGCTGAACTGATCGAGGACGGAGGCGGAGAATTGCTGGGAGGTGTTGACGCCGACGGAGATGATGTTGGGAGAGAGAGAGACGGAGGTGGGGGTGGCGTTGACGTTGACGGAGACGGAGGAGGTGGTCCAGAAGCCGTTGGCGTCGGTGATCTGGACGCCGAACTGGTAGCTGCCGGCCATGGAGAAGTTGACGGTGGTGTTCTTGGCGGCGTTGGAGCTGTTGTTGGTGAAGGTGGGGTCGCTGGCGCCGGTGGGTTTGGCGCCGACCCACCAGGTGTAGGTGAGGCCGGATTCGCCGGTGTTGTCGGCGCCGAGGACGGAGAGTGCGGTGGAGGTGCCGGTGATGGGGGAGGGGTTGGCGGTGGCGGGGTTGGCGACGGTGGGAGAGGTGGGGTCGCTGGTGGAGCCGACGGTGAGGTTGAAGGTCTTGGTGGAGATGTCGCCGAAGGCATCGGTGATGGTGACGGTGATCGCGGTAGTGCCGGTGACGCCGGGCTGAGGGGCGATGGTGAGGGTGCGGGAGGAGCCGGAGCCAGTGACGGTGAGGTTGGCGTTGGCGACGAGGGATTGGTTGGCGGAGGAGGCGGAGGCGGACCAGAATCCGGCGGCCTGCCCCTGGGTGATGGAGAAGGTGGTGCTGCGGGGCGTGCCGACGGCGGTGCCGAGGTTGGCGATGGGGCTGAGAATGGCGGGGGTGGCGAGCTGTGTGTCGTCGAAGTAGACGGCGTTGGAGTTGAGGTTGCTGAGATAGATTTGGGCGGAGGTGTCGGAGGGGCCGGTGGTGAAGGTGACGGAGGACTGGACCCAGGTGCCGACGGCGCCGGGGTTTCCGGCGGCAACGGAGACGTTTCCGGATCCGGCGGAGAAGCTTCGGACGCCGAGGAGGCCGGCAGTGGAGCCGGTGGCGACGACGGCGTAGGCGGTGAGGGAGTAGGTGGTGTTGGGGGAGAGTCCGGTGATGTTCTGGTTGGCTTCGCCGGCGCCGGCAACGTGGAGGTCGCCGGTGCCTGTGAGGCCGATGGTGGAGCCGATGACGATGGTGGCGTTGGCGTTGGTGAAGTTCCAGGAGCCGGTGGTGTTGAAGCCGGCGTTGGCGATGGAGGGGGTGGTGGCGGCGTTGTAAGTGTAGATGCGGACGTAGTCAACGTTGAGGGAGTTGTTGTTGGCGTTGGAGTAGGAGCCGGTCTGTCCGGAGGCGACGGAGCTGTTGAGGAGGAGGTATTCGGGGTTGGCGGAGGTGGGGACGCCGGTGGTGGTGGAGTAGGTGACGGCGTTGTCGACGTAGAATTTCTGGTATCCGGGGCCCCATTCGAGGGCGTAAGTGTGCCAGTTGGTGGAGGGGACGGTGGCGGAGGTGGTGTCGTTGTAATCGTGCCAGGCGTTGTCCATGCCGTAGAGGCCCTGGTGAAAGCGAGGCTGACCGGGCCAGGCTTCCATGATGTCGTCTTCGGGGGGCCAACCGTTGGTCATCCAGAAGGCGGGCCAGTTACCGGCGCCGGTGGGGAGCTGGGCGCGGATTTCGAAGTAGCCGGAGGAGAAAGTGCGGAAAGGGTTGATGCCGGTGGTGATCATGGCGCCGGTGTAATTGAAGGATTGGGAGCCGACGGTGAAGGTGGCCGTTTGCTGGGTTTTGAGGTGGAGCTGGCCGCCGGAGAGGGAGAGGTCGGAGGTGAGGTTGACGCCGGAGATGGTGGTGTTGGCGTTGACCATGTAGTCGACGTAGGAGCCGCCTTCGAAGCGGTTGTCGCCGGTGGAGCCGTTGTTCCAGGGGAGGTAGTTGGCCCACTTGGTGGTGTCGAGGGAGGAGCCGTTGAATTCATCGTCGAAGGTGAGGTTCCAGCCGGTGCCTGGGGCGCTGAAGAGGGAGCGTTGTTCGAGGGGTTCCGCGCGCATGGGGGGGAGCGAGTCGGGGCGGTGGCGTAGATAGCGGAGAACGGCAGCGTTGCGAACAGCGGCGGTAAGCTGTGGGATACGGCGGGAGAAGCTGGACATCGTGCCTCCAAGAGCGCTGCGAAGAAATGGTCAGCAGGGTGGGCTGACGGGGGGGTAGTGAAGAGCAGAGTTGGCCGCCACACGGGAGGGGGGAACCGCGAAGTGAACTTGATTGTAGGCTGCTGCGAGGGTGAAAGCAGGGTGTTCCGATTGAGCGGCTTTTGTCTGCCCTGGCTGAGGAGTCGGGGGCAAATCTGTGAAGAATAGATCCCAGGAATGTAATGAGTAAATAGAATTCAGTAAATTTCATGAGGAGGAGGATTTCAGGATGGAGGGGGTTCGCATGTGGGAATTATGGGCTTTTTTCGGACGTGCGGGGGCTTTTTAGAAGGAGGTTCTTGAGAGTTGGGATGAAAGTTGGGGGAGCGAGGGAGTATGGGGGAGATGATTCGGAGGTGCCGTGGGGACGACATCTTAACCGGAACTTAGCGCCGGCTTAACAGGACTTGCCGTCGTGGCCGCTACAGTTCCGGCTGTTTTAGGACCCCTTTTTTTCCGTCAATAGGAGACGAGTAATGACCAGTCTGTGGAAGGTTTGCATGGCCAGCGCGACGGCTGCGGTGCTGTCAGTGACCGCGAGCGTGAATGCGGAGACGCGAGTTCAAGGGTCTGGCGCGACGTTCCCGGCACCGCTGTATGCGAAGTGGACGGCGGCATTCAATGCAGCGCATCCGGACGTGAAAGTGGATTACTCGGCGATCGGATCGGGCGGCGGGATCAAGGACATCACGAACAAAGTGACGCAGTTCGGCGGCTCGGACGCGCCGATGACGAAGTCGCAGGAAGGTGCGGCGCAGGGGATCATGCATTTGCCGACGGTGGCGGGGCCGGTGGTGCTGACGTACAACCTGCCGGGTGTGACCGGGGATTTGAAGCTGGATGGGGAGGCCGTGGCGGGGATTTATCTGAACAAGATCACGAAGTGGAACGATGCGAAGATTGCGGCGTTGAATCCGGGGATGACCCTGCCGGACATGCCGATCGTATCGGTGCATCGTTCTGACGGTTCGGGCACGACGTTCGTCTTTACCAATTATCTGAGCAAGGTGAGCTCGGATTGGAAAGACAACGTGGGGAACGCGACGTCGGTGCAGTGGCCGGGGAACGGTCTTGGCGGGAAGGGGAACCCGGGCGTTGCGGCGGACGTGCAGCACACGGTGGGCGGGATTGGGTATGTGGAAATGGCGTTTGCGGTGCAGAACAAGCTGGCGTACGCGACGCAGATCAACCACGACGGGAAGGAAGTGCGGGCGTCGATCGCGGGGGTTGAGGCGGCGATTGCGAATTCGGTCACGACCTTTCCGGCGGACCTGAAGGTGTCGATCACGGATGCGCCGGGCGCGGAGTCGTATCCGATCTGCGGGTTCACGTACTTCCTGGTGTACCAGGACATGTCTTATATGAAGGACAAGAACCTGGCGCAGAGCACGGTGGACTTCATCCAGTGGGCCGAGACCGATGGGCAGGGCTTGGCCGAAGGTCTGGGATATGCGAAGCTGCCGAAGGAAGCGCAGGACAAGGTACTGGAGAAGATCAAGTCGATCACGTTCGACGGGCAGCCGCTGGCGAAGTAAGCTCGAAAACTCGAAACACAAAACTCAAAACACAAAACCCTGGTTGAGCGCGGGTGAAGTGGTTGAGAGTTGGGTTTTGAGGGATGAAGTTGCATCGTGACAGGTCTATTTGCGGGGTCTCCGCCGATAAAGGTCGGCGGAGGCCCTGATTTTTGAGTGATGGGATTTATGTCGGAAGTCAGCACAAGATTGCCGCCCCCCCCCCCCTCCCCGGTGGGACCGGGAAGGAAGCGGAAGCGCAGCAACCTGGTGGTGCTGAATTTTCTGGATGGGTTGACGTATGTGTCGACCCTGGGGGGTGCGTTGCTGATGTTTGTGCTGCTGGGGGTGCTGGCGGCAGCGGTGTTCATGGGGGCGTTGCCGTCGATCAGGGAGTTTGGTCTGGGGTTCCTGACGACGACGGTGTGGAATCCGGTGACGGAGAAGTTCGGCGCGTTGCCGGTGATCTACGGGACACTGGCGACGTCGGTGGTGGCGTTGCTGATATCGGTGCCGATCTCGATGGGGTCGGCGATATTTCTGGTGAAGCTGGCGCCGAAGATAAAGATTCCGTTGCCGTCGCGTTCGGGGCACTTTACGTTTTATTCGCCGCGGGGGCTGGTGACGTTCACGAGTTTTCTGATAGAGCTTCTGGCGGCGATTCCGTCGATTGCGTATGGGTTGTGGGGCGTGGCGGTACTGCTGCCGTTCATGCAGATGAACGTGCAGCCGTGGGCGGGGAACACGCTGGGGAGGATACCGTGGGTCGGGGGTTTGTTTATGAATCCGGGGCCGGGGTCGAATGTGTTTACGGCGTCGGTGGTGCTGTCGATCATGGTGACGCCGATCATGACGGCGATCATTCGAGATGTGCTGACGGTGGCGCCGCCGGAGCTGGAGCAGGGGGCGCTGGGTCTGGGGGCGACGTGGTGGCAGGCGATGAGGCTGATATTGGGGTATTCGAGGCTGGGGATACTGGGGGCGGTTATTCTGGGATTTGCGCGGGCGATCGGGGAGACGATGGCGGTAACGATGGTGATCGGGGGGTCGATGCATATTAACAAGTCGCTGTTTGAGCCGGGGCAGACGATTGCGTCGCTGCTGGCGAATCAGTTTGCGGAGGCGGATACGCCGGAGTACACGTCGGCGCTGGTGTATGCGGCGTTTGTGTTGCTGGTGATTACGACGCTGATCAATGGGGTGGCGCGGGTGATGGTGATGCGGGTGACGATGGGGAAAAGGAAGTAGCCAGTAGTCAGAAGTCAGTAGTCGGAAGAGAGAAGCGACGATTGGGATTGGAAGAGCGGTATGACGGTTGCGATGGGTGAAATTCAGGGAGGTTCGGCGCCGAAGGATTCGTTTCGGCGGCGGCGGAATTTGTCGAATTCGTCGGCGTGGGCGGCGAATTTTCTGGCGAAGGGGTTCTGCTATGGCGCGGCGCTGGTGACGATTACGGCGTTGTTTTTGATCTTCGGGTACATCCTGTATCGGGGGTTTGACTGCTTTGTGCAGATGCATCCGCTTCATATCAACTGGGGATTTTTCACGCAGTCGACGGGGTATCCGGATCCGGAGAAGCCGTTCGGGGGGATTGGGCTGCGGAATTGCATTGCGGGATCGCTGACGCTGATTCTGATGGCGAGCGTGCTGGGAGTTCCGGTGGGGATGCTGTGCGGGATTTACCTGGCGGAGTATGCGCGGGAGAACTGGTTCAATCATGCGATTCGGCTGATGGTGGATGTGCTGGCGGGGGTGCCGTCGATCATCGTGGGGGTGCTGGGGTATCAGTTGGTGGTGGTGCCGATGCGTACGAGTTCGGCGTGGGCGGGAGCGGTGGCGTTGGGATTCATCATGTGTCCGATCGTGGCGCGGACGACGGAGGAGATGCTGAAGCTGGTGCCGAAGGCGTTGCGGGAGGCATCGATCGGGTTGGGGGGCTCGAAGGCGCAGACGCTGGTGCGGATTGTATTGCCGGCGGCGTCATCGGGGATCATCACGGGGGTGATGCTGGGAGTGGCGCGGGTGGCGGGGGAGACGGCGCCGCTGTTGTTTACGGCGGGGATGTCGGATCAGCCGGTGTATTCGTTTGACTGGCGTTTTCCGTTCATGCACGCGGATTTGAATCACTCGTTTCCGTCGCTGACGGTGATTGTTTTTCAGTATGCGACGAGCCCGGTGAAGGAGTGGATGCAACTGGCGTGGGGCGGGATGCTGGTGCTGGTGACGATTGTGCTGGTGCTGAACATCATGGTGCGGGTGGCAAGTTCGCGGAAGAGGATGTAGTTGATGTGAGGGGGGAGGGCAGTGATCCGTGATCCGGTGGAGCGTGCGGCGACATATTGGGGGAGTGGAAAGAAAACCCCGAGACAGGGAGCCTCGGGGTTTTGGTCGAAATGGCTGCGATGGGGTGGTTAAGTGCGGGCGCGTTTGGATTCGTACTCTCGTTTACGGGCGGCGATACTTTCGAGGACCTGGGGGAGGACTCCGCGTGCGGAGAGGGTTTTGTGGAGATGTTCCTGGACGTTGGCCGCGTCGTGTGAATCACCCTGGCCGGCCAGCCAGGCGCTGTAGGCGTCGGCGTAGTATTTGAGGTCGACGTGGCCGAGGGTTTCAGCGGAGAGGTTCTGTTTCGTGACGATGGCGGATTCCCAGAGGTGTCGTGCCTGTTTGACATCTTTGACATCGGGCTTGGTGGAGACGAACTTGGCGCCGGCGGCGGCCGCGCTGGTGGGGCGATGGTGGGATTCGGGGATGGAGAGCTGGAGTGAGGCGGAGCCGGCGGAATTGGCGAGCGCGATGCGTGCGTGGACAGCGGCGCGGCTGTCGGGAAGGCGATCGGCGACTTCCTGGAGGGTGTCGATATCCTGTTTGAGCACGGAGCTGCCGTCGAAGTTGAGGACGCGTCCGACGCCATCGCTGAAGAAATCCTGGGCGAGGTATTCCTGCTCGTAGCCGCCGCGCGGGGGCGCGACGCGGAGGCGGAAGGGATTCGAGACGACATCCTGCGCGGGGAGATGGAGTGCGAGCTGGACGGTGTAGTAGCCGGGCTCGGAGATATGCCATTGGCCGCGGCCTGCGCCGATGAAGAGGGAGTCGTAGAAGGATTTTCCAGCGTCGAGGACGGTATTGGTTTCGCGGCGGCAGTAGTGGGCGTAGGGGCGGTAGGTCCTGGCGGGTTGGTTGTCCTTTTTGACGATGATGGTCATGGAATCGAGGTCGCCGAGGAGGCCCTCGTGAAGGAGCTGGGGCTCGCGGGAGATGTTGGTAAGTTTCAATTCGAGGACAACGGGCTCCATGAATTCAAAGAGAGGGGTGTCGCGGTTGGCACGGAGCTGGAGACGGAGATCGGGCTCCTGGCTGACGCGGGCCTGCTGGAATCCGTGGTTATCGAACCAGTTGGCGGCGCCCATTTCGACGAAGCGTTCCGGGGCGTGACGCATGAAGAGAAGTTCCTGATCGCTGAAACGGTATTCGAAATTGGAGAAGAAGGCGGAGGTGCCGCCGGAGACGTTGTAGGGATAATTCATGAAGGTTCGACCTTCGGGCTCATCGGCGAGGGGGATCCAGGGAGTACCGAGGGATTCCTGCCAGGAGTGGGCGAGGTTGAAACCATGTCCGGCCTCGTGGCAAGCGGTCCAGAAGCGCATGCGTTGGACCCATGCGGCGGGCTGAGGGTCGCCTGGGGGAGCCACGGAGATAAAGGCGTCTTCGAAGATGGCGGTACCCTGGCGGTGGTTGGGGCCGATGTCGTCGAACATGATTCCGCCGAGGCTGGTGCCCATTTCGTGGAGAGAGGCGAAGAAGACCCACATGGACCACTGGGCGATATTGGCGAACTTGGACCAGTAGGTCTGCATGGCGTCGTGCATTTCCATGTTGCTCCAGCGGTGATTGGAACCGGCGCCGGCGATGGGGACGGTTCCGTCTCCGCCGGACTTGGTGACGTTGAATCCGGCGCGCTGATAGATGGTTTCGATGGCGAGGTTTTCGATGGGGAGGGTTGCGGGTCGATTGGGGTGGGTACCGGTGTTGAAGGTGGTGATGGCAGTGGTACCGTCGGCGGAGTCGAATTCGAGTTCGACGGGGTGGAAGTAGGGGGAGGAGAATCTGTAGCGGTGGATGCTCTGCGAGCCGCCGGGGGTGGAGAAGATGGCGGTGGCGCGTTGTGTGGAGGGGATGAGGGAGGTGGTGACGGTGATTTTGACGAAGTTGTAGGGGAAACTGGGTCCACCCGTGGTCCATGCATGGAAGATGGGTCCTGCGAAGGTATTGGGCGCGGTGGAATTGAGTTTAGCGACCCAGTTGGCCCTTCCGGCGATGCCGTTGCGGAGCACGCCGCTGGCGGCCATTTGGGGATAACGGCCATCGACATCAAGACGGAGTTCTTCGCGGATGGCGGGGAGGAAGCCCCCGGATTCCATGCTGTCGGGCCCCTGATCAGTGGCGAAGGGGCCGGGAAGGTTGAGCAGAGGCTGGAGGACATAGAGGCCGCTGGCGCCGACGGCGATGGGGCGGTGCGGGATGGTGATTTCGCCGGTCTGAGTGATTTGTCCGGGTTCGGCGACGGTGCCGGGTTCGGTGCGTGGTTTACCGCGCGGAATGGGAGGTTTGACTTCGGTGGTCATAACTGCTCCTTTGCTGGCAATGCCGATAACGGCACGCGACACGCGCGCGTGCTCCGTTTTTCGCAGAGTTTCAGGGCCTGGGCATCACATCACATGTAACGGAACGGCTCGGTGGACGTTTGGAAGGCCAGGTTCCCGTCCCGGTTCCGATTGACGCCCACAAACACGGGGGACTGTTCGAGGGTGAGATCGATGGATTTTTTCTGGTTGCGATCGGGGAGTTCGACGTCGAGGCGGATGGCGCCAGGATCTTTTTCCAGTTCGAATTGGCCGGCAAAGCCGATCTGGGTCTTCGTGCGGAGGACTTGATCGAATGCGTCGGCGCCGTTGACTTTGGCGACGACGCGATCGTTGTCGAAACCTTCGCGAAATGCGACGTAAAGCAACGGCATCTCAAGACCCCCGTGAGACGTTCCGATTTCATTTGTTGGCGCAAACGACTTGTGCGGGAAAAACTCTTCGAAATGGCGGAGGGACGAGGATGAAGATGCCGCGCGCCTAGCCAATATCACACACTTGTCATACAGGCGTGTCAAAGGAATTCTGCGAGGAATCGCAAGAGCGGGGCAAGGGGCAGGGGGATGGGGTTGAAAACGTGGTTGGTGTTCAGGCGGGGTCGTCGGCGAGGATTTTGGCGGTGCGTTGCCACATGGGGTGTTTGGCGCGGCGGAAGGCGCGGCCGCGAGTCATGATGTCCCAGTCCTGTTCCTGCCAGTCGAGGATTTGCTGGAGGGAGATTTGCGGGGCGGGGGCGCGGGGGACGAGGTCGGGGTCGGAGGCGGGGAGGGGTTTGCGGTTGAAGGGGCAGACGTCCTGGCAGATGTCGCAGCCGGCGATGAAGTTGGCGTCGCGCATCGGGGCGTGGAATTCTTCGGGGATTTCGGAACGATGTTCGAGGGTGAGGTAGGAGATGCATTTGGTGGCGTCGACGGAGTAGGGGGTGATGGCGTGGGTGGGGCAGGCCTGGATGCAGCGGGTGCAGGTGCCGCAGTGGTCGGGGATGGGGGAGTCGGGTTCGGCGTCGAGGTTGAGGACGAGTTCTCCGAGGAGGAAAAAGGAGCCGTAGGTGGGGTGGATGAGGAGGGTGTGCTTGCCGATCCATCCGAGGCCGGCGTTGGCGGCAAGTTCGCGTTCGAGGAGGGGGCCGGTGTCGACGTAGGCGCGGGCGATGATGTCGGTGTGGGGGAGGGCGGTGCGGAGGGTGCGTTCGAGGATGCGGAGTTTGGCTTCGAGGATTTTGTGGTAGTCGCGGCCCCAGGCGTAGCGGGCGATTTTTCCGGAGTCTTGAGTCTTGAGACTTGAGTCTTGAGGGGGGGTGGGTTGGTGATAGGCGAGGGCGAGGGAGAGGATGGAGCGGGCCCAGGGGAATTTTTGGGAGATGTCGAGGCGGTGGTCGATGGCGGTGGCGAGGTAGTGCATTTCACCGTGCTTTTTGTCGGCGATCCATTGGTGGTAGGCGTCGGGGTGGGCGGAGGGTTTGGCACGGGAGATGGCGGCGAGGGTGAAGCCTGTGTCGAGGGCGAGGCGTTTGAGGAGGGAGGAGAGGGAGTGGGGAGAAGGATCGGGCATAGGAAAGGATTATAGACGCCCGCCGCCTCGGGCGGCGTGGGGCTATGTGCGCGATAATTTGATGGGGCGGTGCGACCAGACCCAGGCGCCTTCTTTCTTGTGGTCCAGAATATATTGGTAGACTTCGTGGCCGTGCTTTTCGTCTTTGATCGGTTTGGGGAGCGAGCCGCCACCCCAGATGGGTCGGCGGTCGAATCCGTAGTCGACGGCAAGGTTTCCCCACTGGATTGTGGCGTGGGCTTTGGCGCGGCCGAGCATGGTTTTGCAGTTTTCGCCGGTGTAGCGGAGGAGGGCGTGGAAATTTGTTTCGGCAACGGCGAGCGCAGCGAGGGTGACGTGCTGGTGGTGGAAGCTTTCGAGGAGCCATTCGCCGATGGTTATTCGCTGGGCTGCTGAGATTGTGAAAGGTTCGTAAGACATCATGTCCTTCGAATGCTTCCAGAGCCCTTGTGAGAACTTTGACGGCTTGGGCGGGTTTTTGTAATCGCCGGGGACGTGTTCGTGGTGGTTGCGTTCGTGCCAGCCGCGGTTGTCGCCGGGGAGCCAGGTGCCGTAGGTGCTGGCCATGCAGTGGTACCAGTTGTGCCAGCCTTTTTTGTGCATGATGGTCTCCGAGAGCGAGAGCACATTGCCCCACGCCGCCCGAGGCGGCGGGCGTCGTTCTACTGGGGAGCGTGTATACTTGCTTGGTATTCTTGCTGACAGGCGGGCGGTTGTGAAGAAATATCTTGTTTCTTTAATCATGCTGGTGTTGATATGCGGTGCATTTTGGGATGGGTGTGAGCGCGGGGCGGATTCATCGGTGGCGGGTCCGGGGGCGAGTGAGAAGATGCTGGTTCCAGATTTTTCGGTGGCGGTGGGGAAGGTAAGGACGCCGTTGAAGGAGCGGATTGTTTCGTTTCATCGGGGGCGGGCGGATAAGAATTTGATCAAGCTGGCGGCGCAGCTGGGGTTTAATGGGGTGCAATTTCAACTGGAGGGGTCGAATGAGGGGGCGATTCAGGATTTTGCGAAGCGGGATGCGAAAGAACATCTGGTGGATTACTGTCACTCGCTGGGGATGAAGGTGACGGTGTGGGTGCATGAGCTTTCGGATTTGCCGGGGCCGTGGATGCCGGAGTATCTGGGGGTGGAGTCGACGGATAATCAGAAGTTGTTTGATTATCTGGGGAATCGGTATGAGTGGATACTGGGGAAGGCGATACCGAATGTGGATGGGCTGGTGCTGACGGTGGTGGAGACGCAGGTGCGGGCGACGCAGACGCCGATGCTGCTGAAGTTGTGCGATTTGATTTCGAAGAAGTGCGCGGAGCATCACAAGGAATTTGTGCTGCGGACATTTGTGTGGCATCTGGAGGAGCTGAGCGGGGTGATGGGGGCGGTGAATCAGTTGCCTCACGATACGGTGCTGATGTCGAAGTGGGTGGCGCAGGACTGGCAGATGCGCGGGGTGGCGGCGCCGGAGATTGGGCCGATTTTGGCGCAGAAGCGGCCGCTGCTGATCGAGTGGGATGTGGAGGGGGAATATTTTCTGCACAACCAGGTGGCGAACTGCATGGTGGGGATGCTGCAGAAGCAGTTTGAGAAAGTGGTGGGGCAGGGGGCGGAGGGGATTGTGGTGCGGGTGGATCGGTATGACGATGAGGTGCTGTTTCAGCCGTCGGAGGTGAATTTGTGGGCGCTGGGGATGCTGGCGTCGGGGGCGGCGGATTCGGAGGAGGAGATCTGGGACAAGTGGGCGGCGTATCGGTATCCGACGTTGTCGGGGGCGGATCGGATGACGTTGATTGGGGCGTTGAAGCCGACGAGCGACGTGGTGGCGGAGCTGTTGTCGGCGGGGCCGTTTACGTTTGGGGACACGCGGCGGTATCCGCCGTTGCCGGATGAGGACGCGTTTAATCAGAACTGGCAGAACTGGCAGTGGGATGCGAGTGATGTGCCGGCGTATGAGAAGGCGGAGCATGGGGATGCGGGGTTTATTGCGGAAGTGACGGAGGCGAAGGGGAAGGCGATGGGAGTGGCGGAGCAGTGTCTGGCGGATCTGGAGAAGTTGCGCGCGGCGTTGCCGCCGGTGGAGTATGCGATTCTGCGGACGAAGCTGATGACGAACAAGGTGCAGTTGGCGATACGGGCGCCGATGGTGCTGGCGTCGCTGGAGTGGCGTGCGGTGCAGAATGCGGGAAGCGAGGAGGAGAAGGAGGGGCATCTGGCGGCAATGCGGAAGCATGTGGAGGAGTTGTGTGCGGTGGTGGGGCCGGGGTTTGCGGTGCCGTCGTATGTGGATTATCTGGGACGGACGTGGCAGGTGGGTTCGCCGGAGGGGGTGGATCGGAATGCGTTTATGTACTGGGCGTGGGAAACGGAGCGGCTGGCGGATGGGAAGCGGTATCCGCGCGGGCGGGTGTATGAGCGGAAGGTGGATCCGTTGCATCCTTGAGGGGGAGGGGAAGTAAGCGAATAAGCGAGTCAGCGAATGGCGGGGTGGAGCGTCTTGGCGACTTCGCGTAAATCTGCAGGGATCTCGTCGTCCTCTTCGGTCTCGTTGTGGCCTTGGGCGAGGGATTCGAGTGCGCGTCGGTTGAGGCGGTCGATTTCGGGCATGGGGATGTCGCTGATTTTCGGCGGGCGGGTGGAGATGATCCAGAAGCGGAGTGCGAACCAGCAGACGAGGAGGACGGCGAGGGTGACGCCCGTGATGACGGCGGTGGTTTGGGTGTCGAGGGAGACGGCTTGCGCTAGAAACAGCCCGTTCATAAGTACCCGCGTGCCAGATGTGCGCTTTCAATGTACCTCTGGGGGAGAGGCTGGGGCAAGGGAAAAGTTGTGCATCGATGGAATGCCCGTTGGGGGCATTCCATCGATCATTGGCGGGACGCCAATGCCACGGTCATAGGAGTTTTTTCCAGCGTTTGAGCTGGGTGGCGAGTTGTTTGAGGCCGCCGGCGCCTTCGGATTGGTAGGCGGCGATGACTTTTTTGGCGCCGAGGATGGAGTAGATGTCGTCGGCGATTTTGTCGCTCTTTTCGCGCATGGAGTTGAGGTCGAGGTCGCCGAGGCGGGTGAAGCCTTTGCGGTCGCATTCGGCGACGAGGGAACCGACGACATGGTGCGCGGTGCGGAACGGGACCCCTTTGTTGACGAGGTATTCGGCGAAGACGGTGGCGTCGGCGAAGCCCTCGTCGAGACGCTCGGCGATGCGGTCGGCGTTGAGGGTCGTGTGCAGGACGATGGCAGCGGCCATGGTGAGGGAGGCTTCGACGGTGTCGTAGGCGAAGAAGATGAAGCGCTTGTCTTCCTGCATGTCGCGGTTGTAGGCGAGGGGCTGGCCTTTCATCATGGTGAGGAGGGCGACGAGCTGGCCATAGACGCCGCCGGTTTTTCCGCGGATGAGTTCGAGCATGTCGGGGTTGCGCTTCTGGGGCATCATGGAGGAGCCGGTGGTGAACTGGTCGGCGATCTTCATGAAGCCAAACTCGGTGGTGACGTAGAGAATCCATTGCTCGGCCCAGCGGGAGAGGTGCATGGCGATCATGGAGAGGTCGAAGGCGAGTTCGCAGAGGAAGTCGCGGTCGCTAATGGAGTCGAGGGAGTTATTTGTGATGTCGGGCATGGCGAGGAGTTCGGCGGTTTTTTTGCGGTCGATGGGGAGAGTGGACCCCCCTACCGCGCCGGCACCTAGCGGGGAGATGTTGACGCGCTTGAGGCAGTCGGCGAGGCGCTCCTTGTCGCGCTGGAGCATTTCGGCGTAGGCGAGCATTTCGTGTCCGGCGACGATCGGCTGGGCGCGCTGCAGGTGCGTGAAGGAGGGCATGGGGTGTTGGCCCTGCTCTTCGGCCATTTTGACGAAGGCGCGCTGGAGATCGGCGATTTTTTCCTGGAGGATGCCGATGGCCTCGCGGCACCAGAGGCGGATGTCGAGGGCGACCTGGTCGTTGCGCGAGCGCGCCGTGTGGAGACGCCGCCCCGGCTCGCCGATGCGTTTGATCAGCTCAGCCTCGACGGCCATGTGGATGTCTTCCTGGGTGATGTCGGGGTGGAATTTGCCGGCTTCGATGTCGCGGAGGATATCGAGGAGGCCGGCTTTGATGGCGGCGAGGTCTTTCCTGGTGAGCAGGCCGACGGAGTTGAGCATGGTGGCGTGGGCGATGGAACCGAGGATGTCGTGCTTGGCGAGGCGGAAGTCGAAGGAGAGGGATTCGACGAACTGGACGGCGAGAGCGTCCTGGGCGGCGCCGATGCGCGCTTGCCAGGATTTTTCTGCGGGGGCGGCGGAAGGGATAGGTTTGGGCATGGCGGTAGGTCCAGGTAAATGGGGAAAGGGAATCATTATACGTGGGAGGGGTGATTTGCGTTATGGCGGGGGCGAGGGACGCGGCGATTGAAATCGCCGGCTAACCCTTCCAAATTGAGGTGGGCGCGACTGCGGAGGTATCGAGGCAGGGAATGCCGATTAATCCCGGCCTCCCCTCCCCCGATACCCACGCAGATGCAACGTCTGGTTTCCTTGCGGGGTGATGGATGGGAATAGATACTTCCGGCGGGCGTTGTACTAGGGTGCATATCTGGTTTTGAGGAAGCGATTATGGTGATGAAAACAATTCGGATGGCGGTGCTGGGTGTGACGGTGTTGGCGGCGGGAGCGCTGGCGGCGGAGACGCAGCCGGCGAATCCGGCGCTGGGTGCAGGGAAGGTGGTGACGCTGGATGAGTTTTTCAATCACCAGGAAAAGAACGGGAAGCAGTTTCATTATGTGTGGGAGGACACGGCGAACTCGGGGTTCTCGAAGTTTGGGGAGGTGTGGAAGGAGAACGGCGCAACGGTGCAGAAGCTGCATGAAGCGCCGACGGCGGAGGATTTGAAGAAGACGTCGGTGTATATCCTCGTGAACCCGTCGACGGAGAAGAACGCGGCGGGGAATCAGCCGAACTATATTGATGAGAAGTCGATCGATGCGATTGAGGCGTGGGTGAAGGATGGGGGCGTGCTGTTGATGCTGGCGAACGACAAGAACAATTGCGAGTTTGAGCACTACAACAAGTTGGCGGAGCGGTTTGGGTTTACATTTGACGGGAATTTACGGAACACGGCACCACGACCGGCGGATCGGCCGCACGCAATTTTTGAGCGGGAGCGCGATCATTTTCCGAATCATCCGCTGTTCGCGGGGCTGGACAGGATTTACATGAAAGAGATTACGACGATCACGGTAAAAGATCCGTCGACGGCGCTGCTGGTGGTGGACAAGGATCCGAAGGAATCGGATCCAAAGTCGGGCGGGGTCGGTGAGGGGAAGGATGTGATCATGTTCGCGGCGAAGGTGGGGAAGGGGACGGTGCTGGCAATTGGGGATCCGTGGATTTACAACGAGTACATCGATTTGAACAAGCCGCCGGTGGATAACCGGAAGGGGGCGGTGAATCTGGTGCAGTGGTTGTTGACTGCAGCGCAGCCGGTGGCGGGGAAGTGAGCGGGTAGTTGAAGCAGCGATGCCCGCAAGCCCGGGGCTATATGAGAACATTCGGGGCGGCTACAATGGGCGTTCTGAGATGAATCGGAGCAATGATGACCCATTCGTGCCGCGTGTTTGCTGGTTTGTTGGCCTTGAGTGTATTTGCATCAGTGGTGGGGAGTGCGCGAGGTGCGGATGCGCCGGGGGGTGAGGCGGCCGCGGCGGAGGTGGCGCTGCAGCGGGCGCTGGATCAGCCGTTCAACCTCGTGCTGGAGAAGGTGGAGATTGCCGAAGCATTCAAGCGGATTGCGGGGACGGCGAAGATCTCGTTGAGCGTCGATCCGGCGTGTTACGACTATCTGCCGTACGGGGCGACGACGCGGGTGTCGGCGGATTTTCGGAATTCGAAACTGCGCGAGGCGATAGAACAGGTGCTCATCACGCTGGGGCTGCAGCAGACCGTGTCAGGGTCGACGGTGATCATTCGGCCGTCGGCGCCGCTGCTGCATATCGGGCGGCGGGCGCAGTTGAGCGAGTTGAAACTGCTGCAGGATCTGCGGTCAAACGAGCTGACGGCGGGGAGCGGCACCGCGACTGCGACGCAGCCGGGGGGGGCGGCGACGCTGGATTGGACGACGGCGATTCGCGGAGCGCTGGATCGGCAGAATATCGTGGTCTCGATGGAGGGGGACACGGGTTCGCCGCTGCATGCCAAGGCGATCGATGAGATTGAAAGGCAGTTGCCGATGTCCATTTTTCAGGGGCTCGAGACGTATTGCGAGATCACCCACCAGATCTGGTTTGGGGAGTCTGATGCGTATTCGTCGACGGGCGGCGCGACGATTCACATCATGCCGATGAAGCAGTGGATTCTGCGGCAACTGGACCGGCCGATCCAGGTGAATTTTGTGAACACGCCGTCGGACCAGGTGCTGGCGGAGCTGTCGCATCTGACGGGGATTCGGTTTGTGCCTGAGCCGGGGTTGTATGCGGCGTTTCCGGCGTTGAATTTGAAAAGCGGGAACGGGTCGGTGCTGCAGACGCTGGAGGCGCTGGCCGGGGGGACGGGGATTGCGTATGAGGTGCGGGAGGATTCGATTCTGCTGCACGTGGCGGGCGGGGCGAATGGGGCGATGACGAGTGCGACGACGCAGCCGGGTGGGGCGGTGGCGCAGTCGGACAATATTGTGGCGTACATGGCAGTGCCGACGGGGCCGACGGGGCGGTTGATGAACGTGGTGATTCGGGAGTCGGATTTGCCGCCCGAGTTGAATGATCTGCGGAAGCAGAAGATCAAGGAGGCGGTGGAGCTTTTGGAGCGGGCGTGGCTGGCGAAGGGGCCGGTTCCGACGACGCAGCCGGGGGTCGCGGCGACGCAGGCGGGGACGCAACCGGCGACGCAGGCGACGGGGAAGTGACGACGGCGTAAACACGAAGACACGAAGGGGGTTTTCGCTTGGGCGTGGTGATTCTGTACAATTCTCGCATGACGAATCTGGATGTTGGTGTTGATCCGCTCGGTATGACGCTTGCCGATTATTCGGTTTTTCGCGGCAGGCATCGGCAGGCGCTGCGCGAGGAGTATCGGGCGATGATGCGGCGGGGAGATGGGGTGGCGCTGCCGGCGATTTCCCGGCGCACGGATGATTCTTTGGACGGGACGGTGAAGTTCTGCTTGCCCGTAGAAGGTACGGGGAGCGGGCCGGCGCTGGAGACGGAATCCGTGATCATTCCGATGACGGCGTTCGGCGGGACGAAGTGGTACACACTCTGCCTGTCGTCGCAGGTGGGATGCCGGATGGCGTGCTCGTTCTGCGAGACGGGGCGGATGGGGTTGCTGAAGAACCTGACGGCGGGGCAGATCGTGCGGCAGCGGCTGGTGGCGCGGACGATTCGCATGACGGGGCGCGAAGAAGAGATGGCGGAGGGGAACGTGCGAAAGGCGAAGTATTTTGCGGACGGGATTCATAACATCGTCTTCATGGGGATGGGGGAGCCGCTCGATAACGTCGAGAACGTCGTGCAGGCGATTCGGGTGTTCACCGAGCCGGCGGGGCTGGATTTTCCGCATGGGCAGATCACGGTGTCGACAGTAGGACGCGTGGATGGGCTGCGAAAGCTGGCGGAGATCTGCAAGGCGGAACCGGTGTGGCGGAATCTGCGGATTGCGATCAGTTTGAACGCGGCGCGTGACAAGTTGCGCGATGACTTGATGCCGATCAACAAGGCGATGCCGCTGGCGGAGCTGAAGCGGACGCTGGTGGAGTATCCGTTGGCGCCCAAGGCGCGGTTTTTGATCGAGTATGTGCTGATCAAGGGGGTGAATGATTCGCTGGCGGATGCGGACGCGGTGATCGACTTTTGCCGGGATTTGCCGTGCATTGTGAATTTGATTCCGTACAACCCGCAGCGGTTCGCGGCGTATGAGACGCCGGAGGAGCCGGTGATCCTGGCGTTTTTGAATCACTTGAAGGAGCGGGGGATTTTTACGAAGCGGCGGGTGACGCATGGGCGGGAATTGATGGGGGCATGCGGGCAGTTGGGGAATCCGGAGGTGCGACGGAACAAGCGGAGCGGGTTGCCGGTGGT
This sequence comes from Phycisphaerae bacterium, assembly GCA_035524355.1. GTDB lineage: Bacteria > Planctomycetota > Phycisphaerae > WQYP01 > WQYP01 > DATKPA01. The sequence goes on from DATKPA010000007.1 coordinate 22,867, forward strand.
GCAGTGAGGGGGCATCCGCGCGGATGATCATTCGCGCGTGGCGACGATGCAGCGCGGGTGAGCGGCGGCGTCGCGGATGATGCGGATGTTGGCGAGATATCCCGCCGCTGCGCAAAGCGACTGAAGTGCGGGACCCTGGTCGAATTGCATTTCCATGATGAGCAGCGCGCCGGGGTGCATGTAGCGCCTGGCGTCGGCGATGATGCGGCGGTGGAAGTCGAGTCCGTCGAGGCCGCCGTCGAGGGCAATGCGCGGCTCGTGATCGCGGATGCCGGGCGGAAGATTGTTCACCTCGGCAGTCGGAATGTAGGGAGGGTTCGCGGTGATGACGTGGAAGAGCGTCGGCGCCTGCTGCGATTCCAGGGGCGCCCACAGATCGCCCTGCAAAAACGTGATTCTGTCGGCGACCTTGTGGATCTCGGCATTTTCCTTGGCAACCGCCAGCGCCTGTTCGGAGATGTCGGTGGCGGTAAGCGCGGCGAGCGGAAGGCGCCTGGCCAGCGTGATGGGAATGGCGCCCGAGCCGGTGCAGAGATCGAGAATGGCGGGCGTGGCGGGCGCGGACCAGTCGGTGCGCTGGCGGGCGTGCTGAATGACGAATTCGACGAGCGTTTCCGTATCGGCACGCGGGATGAGCACGTCGCGCGTGACGGTGAACTCGAGCGAGAAGAACCAGGCCTTGCCGATGAGGTAGGCGACGGGGACGTGGTTGGCACGCTGGTTGACGAGTTCGCGGAAGGCGGCGCGATCGGCGTCGGTGGGGACTTTTTCGTACTGCGTGTAGAGGGACATGCGGGAGCATTTGAGAGTGTGGGCGAGGAGCAGTTCGGCGGACAAACGCGGCTCGTCGATGCCTTTCCGGGTGAAGAAGTCGGTGGTCCAGGTGAGGAGTGAGCCGACGGTCCAGATTTGCGCGGGGTTTCCTGCCATGCGGAAGTTTTATCATGGCGGCGGTTTGATTGCACCACGGCGGCGTTCGTGTATTCCGGCGGCGGAGTGGTTGGCGGTATGATCGGCTGCATACTCGAGGGTTTTGTGAATGCGGCGATTCGCCAGGAGGTGTTTCATGGCCAACTCGTGCCGGCCGGGTTCTCATGGGATGGATCCGTTCGAACTGACGCCGGATGCCAACGGGCCGACGGGGGCATTCGATCCGTTTGCGCCCCTGCAGCTTCTGACGGACACGCCGGGGCCTCTGGGGTGCACGGATCATGCGGATCCGAATGTTGGCCGGTACTCGCTGGGCGTGCGTCCCCTGCATCTGACGCTGGTGGCGGGCAGGGATGCGTCGTACTGGGATTACGATCCGAACAAACTGCTCGATGATGAGCGCCTGGCGCCGGGGTTCGTGGAGGCGGCGCATGCGGCGTTGCGGCGTGCGACTTATGAGGGTCTGCGCCCGCAGGTGGCAGAGGCGTATCGGTCGCCGGAGCGCTCGGCGAAACTGGCGAAGGCGGGGGAGCATCAGGCGGCGCCACAGTGGGGCTCGTGCCACAATTACGGACTGGCGATGGATGTGTATCCGCACGATGCGCAGGCGCACCGGGTGGACAACACCTACAAGGGAACATTCAAGGGGTGGACAAAGGGGTGGTGGTACAAGCAGGCGAAAGCAATTGCGGTCGCGGCGAGCGATTTTGTGTGGGGGGCCAATTTCGGGAAGGGCGATTCGGATCATCTGGAATATCATCCGAACTGGTCTGGCGGCGCTGGCGCTGCCTTCTTGCGGGAGGTGAAGGTCTGGGCGGAGAAGGCGGCGGGGGCGGCTGACGGGAAGGGGGACGGGAAGACGCCGGGCCCTCCAGAAGAGCCGGCGGAAGAGAAGTGGATGCCGTACCTCTGGTGGGCGGCGGGCGCGGGGGGAACGGCGCCGTCGGCGGAATATCTGGCGAAGCATCCGGCGCCAAAGCAGGCCAACTGAGCACCAGTGGCGGGGCGGCGGCGGGAAGTGTCCGCTGCCATGCAGGAGAATCATCGTGGTATGATGCGGAGACAATGAAATTGCCGGAAGAGATAACGGAAGATTGATGAGCGAACAGCCAGGACAAGAGTCGAAGGGCGAACAGGCGGGGGCGGGTGATGCGGGCGCATCAGGCACGGGGAGCGCGGGAAGCTCAGGGAACACGGGAACGGCGACGGCGGCGTCCACACTCCATCCGCATGCGGCGCCGGTGCTTCGGGGGCGACGGTACGGGTTTTCGTGCTCATATTGCTCGAGCCGCCTTGAGGCCGACGAATCCATGGCGGGGCAGAACGGCACCTGCCCGACCTGCGGCAACTCGATCGTCATCCCGATTCTCGATTCGCGCGGGCGGCTGATCGACCCGACCTCCGGCCAGATCATCAAGCAGGACCCGCATCCCGTGCATGCGTACGCGGCGGCGGGGCACAAGGCGCCGCTGATCGTGGCGACCGGAAACGAAGGCGAGCGGTACATCCAGTGCCCACGGTGCAGCCGGCAGAACCCGCTGGCCTCGAACAACTGCGTGGGGTGCGGATTGCCGTTCACGATGGAGGGGACGGTCGGCGATTCCATTTCCGGAACGAACACGTGGGCGGTTGCGAGCCTCGTGCTGGGGATCGTGGGCATTCCATCGTTCTGCATTGCAATTCCACCGCTGCTGGCGATTGTGTTTGGCGTTCTGGCGATGCGCACGGGCAACTCGGCGACGGGCAAACCGGCGGGGCAGGGGCTGGCGATCGCGGGGATCATTCTCGGGACGATCGGAATCATTCTGTTTGGCCTCATGCTGTCGCATGGAAAGATTTTCTAGGAGGTTCAATGACGAGTTCGCTATCCACTCCAGGCGCGGCACCGCTCGGGCCGGCGGCGCGGCAGGGGAATACGGCGTTTGCGACGAGCGTGGCGCTGCTGCTGGTGCGGCTGGCGCTGGGGTGGACGTTTATTTATCACGGCTATCAGTTGGTGTTTGTGTTCGGGGCGGAGAAGTTTGCGGAGAATCTGCACCTGCCGGTGTTGCCGGAGATCGTGTGGGCGTACATGGCGGTGTGGGGGCAATTGCTCGGGGGGATCGGCGTCTGTGTGGGGGCGCTGGCGAGGCTGTGGGCGTTGCCGCTGATCGTCAACATGCTGGTGGCGATTGCGACGGTGCATGAGCCGTATGGGTTCGCGCTGCCGAAGGGGTATGAGTACAACGTGAATCTCATTGCCGAGTGCCTGGTGGTGCTGATTGCGGGGCCGGGGTTGATATCGGTGGATGCGTTTTTGTTTCGGCGCGGGCTGTGGGCGCGCGGCGCGCAGCCGCTGGACCAGCCGATACGGCGGACATGAAGGGCTTTGGCGCATCGCCTCGGAGAACGGATGGCAAAGAGGCCTTCGACGGAAGAACATCTGGCGATGCTTCGCCGACTGCGGGAGGGCCCGGCAGGCGAGCATCAGATTGCCGCGCTCGAGGCGTTGCTGAAGCAGCCGCAATTGCATGGGATTGTGGTGAAGCTGGCCGCGGATGCAGCGATGCGCTGCGGAGGAAGGGCGCTGGCACCCGCGCTGGCGGAAGCCGCCGGGCAGTTGATGGGCGGGACGGGCGCGAAACGCGATCCGGGCTGCGAAGGAAAGACGGCGATTGCAAAGGCGCTCGTCGAATGGGGATACAACGACGCCGCATGGTTTGTGGAACTGGCGCGGTACAGGCAAATCGAGCCGGGATTTGGCGGCCCGAATGATACTGCCGGCGAGTGCCGGGGCATCGCGGCCATCGCTATTGCCCGGCTCGCTCCGGAAGGCGCGATCATCCTGCTGGCCGATCTGCTGGTGGACGAAAAGAGCATCACGCGTGCGAACGCGGCGGTTGCGCTGGGCCAGTGGGCGGGCTCGGAAGCGGCGCCGCTCCTTCGGCTGAAGGCGCAGATCGGCGATGACGATGCGGAAGTGATCGGCGAAACGCTCGCATCGCTCCTCGGCCAGGACCCGGAGCAGCAACTTGCCTTCGTCTGCTCGAAGCTCAGGTCGCCAGATGCGCGGATTGTTGAGGCGGCGGCGCTGGCGCTTGGGCAAAGCCGGCTGTCCGCGGCGCTCCAGCCGTTGATCGATTGCTGGAACACGCTGCGACGGGCTCCCGTCGCCACGAGCATCCTGACGGCGATCGCGCTGCTGCGGACACCGGAATCGGTGGACTGGCTGGTGGCGACCATGGGCAAGGTCATGACGAAGGAAGGGGAGACGATCGTCGATGCGCTGCGGATTTATCGCGGCGACTCCAGAATCCGCGAGCGCGTTCGCGCGGCCACGCAGGGATCGCAGGCCCTGGCGCAGGCCTTTCACGACGTGTTCGGCGACTGACATATCCCCCCCCTTTGCAAATCACGCTTTGGCCATGCGGCGGAGGACGGTGTGGAGGATGCCGCCGTTGCGGTAGTAGTCGACTTCGACGGGGGTGTCGATGCGGCAGGTGGTGAGGAATTCGACTTTTTTGCCGTCCTTTTTGGTCGCGGTGACTTTGATGTCCTGGCGCGGCTTCACGTGATCGTCGATGGCGATGTCGAAGGTTTCGGTGCCGTCGAGGCCGAGGGATTGGGCGCTTTCGCCGCTCTTGAACGTCAGCGGGAGGACGCCCATGCCAACGAGGTTGGAGCGGTGGATGCGTTCGAAGCTGATGGCGATGACGGCTTTGACGCCGAGGAGGAAGGTGCCCTTGGCGGCCCAGTCGCGGGAACTTCCCATGCCGTAGTCTTTGCCGGCGAGGACGACGAGGGGGATTTTCTTTTCCTGGTAATTGACGGAGGCGTCGTAGATGGATTTGACCTGGTTGTCGGTGAAGTCGGTGGTCCAACCGCCTTCGGTGCCGGGGGCGAGTTTGTTTTTGACGCGGATGTTGGCGAAGGTGCCGCGGGTCATGACGCGGTAATCGCCGCGGCGAGCGCCGTAGCTGTTGAACATGCTTTGCGGGACGCCCTTGGAGAGGAGGAATTTGCCGGCGGGGGAATCTTTCTTGATGGAGCCGGCGGGGGAGATGTGGTCGGTGGTGACGGAATCGCCGAGGAAGGCGAGGGCGCGGGCGCTGGAGATCGGTGAGATCGGCTTGGGTTCGGGAGTGAGGCCGACGAAGAAGGGGGGTTCCTGGACGTAGGTGGAGTTTTCATCCCATTCGAAAAGTTCGCCGGTGCTGGTGTGGATGGCGCGCCATTCGTCGGAGCCTTTGAAGACGTCGGCGTATTGCTGGACGAACTGATCGCGCGTGACACAGGCGGCGACGGTGTCATCGACTTCCTGCTGGGTCGGCCAGATGTCTTTGAGGTAGACGGGCTTTCCGTTTTTGCCGATGCCGATGGGGTCTTTGTCGAGGTCGATGTCGACGGTGCCGGCGATGGCGTACGCGACGACGAGCGGGGGCGAAGCGAGGTAATTGGCCTTCACGTCGGGGTTGATGCGGCCTTCGAAGTTGCGGTTGCCGGAGAGGACGGAGGCGACGACGAGGTCGGCATCGTTGATGGACTTGGAGATTTCGTCGGGGAGCGGGCCGGAGTTGCCGATGCAGGTGGTGCAGCCGAAGCCGACGAGGTTGAAGCCCATTGCGTCGAGGTCATCGACGAGGTTGGCTTTTTTGTAGTACTCCATGACGACGGTGGAGCCGGGGGCGAGGGAGGTTTTGACCCAGGGCTTGGAGGTGAGGCCGAGCTGGCGGGCTTTGCGGGCGACGAGGCCGGCGCCGATCATGACGTCGGGGTTGCTGGTGTTGGTGCAGGAGGTGATGGCGGCGACGACGACGGCGCCGTGTTTGAGCTTGAAGGATTTGCCGTTGTAGGTAGTCGGGACACCTTCGAAGCCGGGGTCATCGGCCACCGCAACGCCGCCCTCGGAAGTCTCCGCAGCGGCGGGGCTGCCGTTGGTCGGCAGGCATTTGCCGAAGGAAGACTTCAGGCCATTGACCCAAACCGACTTCATGTTCGAAAGGCTGACGCGGTCCTGCGGGCGGCGCGGGCCGGCGAGGGAGGGTTCGACCCTGGACATGTCGAGTTCGACGACCTTGGTGTATTCGATGTCGAGGGCGTCGTTGCGCCAGAAGCCGTTGGTTTTGCAGTAGAGTTCGATGGTCTGGCAGAGTTTTTCATCGCGGCCGGTCATGCGGAGATATTTCATCGTCTGTTCATCGACGGGGAAGAATCCGCAGGTGGCGCCGTATTCGGGGGCCATGTTGGCGATGGTGGCGCGGTTGGCGAGGGGCATGTCGGCGAGGCCTGGCCCGAAGAACTCGACGAATTTTTCGACGACACCGAGTTCGCGGAGGATTTGCGTGACGGTGAGAACGAGGTCGGTGGCGGTGACGCCTTCCTTGAGTTTGCCGGTGAGTTTGAAGCCGATGACTTCGGGGAGGAGCATGTCGATGGGCTGTCCGAGCATGACGGCTTCGGCCTCGATGCCGCCGACGCCCCAGCCGAGGACGCCCGCGCCGTTGATCATGGTGGTGTGGGAGTCGGTGCCGACGAGGGAGTCGGGGAAGAGGGTGTTGTCTTTTTCCCAGGTGATCTTGGCGAGGTATTCGAGGTTGACCTGGTGGACGATGCCGGTGGAGGGGGGAACGACGCTGAAGGAGTTGAAGGCGCCCTGGCCCCACTTGAGGAACTGGTAGCGTTCGGTGTTTCGTTCGAAGTCGTGCTTGTTGTTGATGGTGAGGGCCATGTCGGAGCCGAAGGCGTCGACCTGGACGGAGTGGTCGATGACGAGGTCGCAGGGAACGAGGGGGTTCACTTGCGAGGGGCTGCCGCCCATGCGTTTCATGGCGGCGCGCATGGCGGCGAGGTCGACGACGGCGGGGACGCCGGTGAAGTCCTGGAGGACGACGCGGCCGGGCATGAAGGGGATTTCGACGTTGGCGGGCTGCTTGGCGGTGTATTCGGCGATGGCCTTCACATCCGCTTCGGTGACGATGTGGCCGTCGACATTGCGGAGGCAGGATTCGAGGAGGACTTTGATGGAGTAGGGAAGGCGGTCGATGTTGGCGATCGATTTGAGCGCGTCGAGGCGGTAGATGGTTTTCTTGCCGAGGGGGGTGTCGAGGGTGGCACGGGCGTTAAACGGATTGGTATTCTGCGGGGCTGGCATCGCAATTCCTTCTGTGTTCACAGTAAGAAAAATACAAGCCCTGTATTCTACAAAAAAGACGGGGCTTTGGCGATATTCCCGTAACTCGTGTCCCCGCATACGATGGCCGCTTATGACTCAACCGCTTGACCCAGCTTCTCTTCGCGTCTGGTTTGTGCACGACTGGCTGACGGGGATGCGCGGGGGGGAGAAGGTGCTGCTGGAGCTGGTGCGGATGTTTCCGGAGTCGCGGATTGCGACGCTGGTGCATGTGGCGGGGAGCACGGATCCGGAGATCGATCGGCGGGTGGCGCGGACGAGTTTTTTGCAGAAGATGCCGAACATCGGGGGGACGTATCGGAATTATCTGCCGTTGTTTCCGCGGGCGATTCGGTCGATGGAGCTGGATGGGGAGTGCGATCTGGTGATCAGCGTGTCGCATGCGGTGGCGAAGGGGATTTCCATTCCGGAGGGACCTGGGGGGGGGAAGCCGCATGTTTGTTTTTGTAATACGCCGATGCGGTACATCTGGGGGATGGAGGATCAGTATTTGCCACGGTGGTCGCCGAAGCGGTTGGCGCTGGCGGCGGTGATACCGGGGTTGCGGGGGTTCGATCGGCAGAATGGTTCGGTGACGCGGTTTGTGGCGAATTCGGGGACGGTGGCGGAGCGGATACGGCGGATCTATCGGCGGGAGGCGGTGGTGGTGCATCCGGGGATTGATGAGGGGTATTACACGGTGTCAGGGGAACCGCGGGAGGATTTTTATTTGATGGTGTCAGCGCTGGTGCCTTACAAGCGGGTGGATCTGGCGGTGCGGGCGTTTGCGGGGACGGTGCGGAAGCTGGTGATTATTGGGGGTGGGCCGGAGGAGGGGAAATTGCGGCGCATGGCGGAGGGGTCGGGGAATATTGAGTTCATGGGAAGGCAACCTGACGACGTGGTGTTGCGGCATTACCAGAGGTGTCGGGCGTTTTTGTTTCCGGGGGAGGAGGATTTTGGGTTGACGCCGGTGGAGGCGCAGGCGTGCGGGGCGCCGGTGATTGCGTATGGGGCGGGTGGGGCGACGGAGACGGTGGTGGCGGGGAGGACGGGGGTGTTTTTTGCGGAGCAGACGGTGGGGGCGTTGAGGGAGGCGGTGGAGCGGTTTGAGAAGTCTTTTGCGGCGACGCCCGAGGCTATACGCGAGAATGCATTGCGGTTTACCTGGGGGAGGTTTCGGCGCGGGATGGTGGAAGTGGTGCGCGGAGTGGTGGGGAATTAGCCACGGACAGACACAGACAGACACGGACTTTTTAAGGGCCTGTTGGTAGGAGGCATTGTGTTCGCCATGAGCGCACAATGGCCCCTCGCCGCCCGAGGCGGCGGGCGTCAGTGAGATGGTGTGGGGAGGCGCTGCGTGAGGAGGTCGCCGAGGGCGGTTTCGAGGTAGGGGGTGACTTGGGTGAAAGATTTGAATTGCTGGTATTCGCGGGCGGCTTCAGCGTTGTCCGCCCCCGTGCGGACGGCGCGGATCATGAGGTTGCGGGCGGTGTGTTCGGGGGAGATGAATTCGATGACGTCGGTGCGGAAGCCCATGATGCGGAGGACGAGGGCGCGGAAGGCGTCGGTGGTGATGTCGGCGAAGCGTTGGTGGAGGATGCCGTGGCGCTCGATGGGGTTGAGGGCGGGGATGTGGAGTCTGGCGTTGAGGTCCTTGTGGCAGCAGGGGACGGCGAGGAGGACTTTGGCGTTGGATTTGATGGCCTGGGCGATGGCGTCGTCCGTGGCGGTGTCGCAGGCGTGGAGGGCGAGGACGATGTCGGGGTGGATGTTGTCGAGGGAGCCGATGCGTCCGGCGGCGAAGGAGAGGCCCCCACCGCTTCCGCCGTGGGCGTCGGCGGTTTTTTCGGTGGATTTGCGGATGAGTTCTTCGTTGAAGTCGACACCGAGGAGGCGGGCGGGGAGGTGCTTGATTTCGTTGAGGTAGTGGTGTGCGGCGATGGTGAGGTAGCTGGAGCCGCAGCCGCAGTCGAGGATTTCGAGTTCGCGCTTGATGTCATCTGCCGCCCCTACCGCGGGGAGGACGGAGTCGAGGACGCGGAGGAATTCGTTGATCTGGGTGAATTTGGCGCGCATCGTGGGGCGGACGGTGTTGTCGCGCGTCATGATGCCCATCATCTGGAGGACGCGGTCGGCTTTGTCCTCGGGGAGCGGGAGATTCTTGATGCGGTTGTGGGATTCGATTTCTTCGGCGGGCTGGGGGCGTTTTGTTCGGCCGAGGTGCCATTCGCCTTTCCGGGAGAGGCGGAGGTCGATCTCTTCGCTGACGGTGGTGACGTGGATGTTGGCGAACTGGGCGGCGAGGACATCGGCGATTTCGCGTTCGAGACCGGCGCGGGGGACATTGCGTGAAAAGTCCTTTTTGCCATCGAAACGCGACACCTGGGCCATGGGTTCTCCGCGGAGTTCGAGGGTGCGGATGATGACGCGTTCGTAGGGATAAGGGGTGCGGCTGCGGCGTTTTCCAGCGAAGGTGGCCCTGCGGAATTCGGGCTCAAGGAGTAGTGCCAGGACAGGGTTCTCCCCCCCACCGCTGGGCGTCGTGGTGGATGCAGATTCGGCTCCGGTCATCAATAAAACCTCGTTGGGGACAACAATCTGGTGCTATGATACGCGGTCACGACAACAGATCTGAATAGAGCACTCACAAACGGGCACTACTACCGAGGAATGACAAAGCGGTCTCGGCCGGGTGGAACGTCAGATGGATCAGAGCGATCCGCGGTATGTGCAGTACCAGGAGTGGGTGCGCGCCTATTCGGGCGAGCTGTACCGCTTTGCCTATCGTCTGTCGGGAAGGCGCGAGTCCGCGGAGGACCTCGTGCAGGAGACGTTCGTGGAAGCGTGGCGGTCGCTGGAGAAGAACAAACAGCCCGAATATCCGCGGGCTTGGTTTTTTCAGATCCTGCGGTTCCGGTATGCGCATCTGATCCGGGACACCGGTCATCACCTTCGAACGACACACTCGGCAGAAATCCTGGACTTGCAGTCTTCTCCCACAGGTGAGGCACCGCTGGAAGCGCTGGCGAACCAGGAGATTCTGCAGAAGGCGCTGGACACGCTGGCACCGCGGATACGGGAAACGTTTCTGATGGTTTTTCTGGAAGGAAACACTTGTCGCGAAACTGCCGATGTGTTGAAAGTTCCGCTCGGAACGGTGTTGTCCCGTCTGGACCGAGCGCGGCAACTGCTGCGTGCGGCGCTGGCCAAAACGATGGGGCCGCCATCCGCCTCCCACCCCACCGCCCGAGTCGCTGCTGTACCAGAGGAGCCGTTCAATGAGTGAGTCTTTCGAGCAACTCCGGGAGCTGATTTCCCTGCGGCCAGGAGACTCGCGTCGTGCAGAGTTGGACAGTCGACTGGCGCCGATGACCGGGGAAGAACGCGCGAGGTGGCTGCAAGTGATGAAAGAGACGGACATCTTCTACGACAGCCTGCCGCAAGTGGAGATACCGGCGGATTTGCAGGCGAAGCTGTTGGAGATACCGCAGAAGCAGGAGGCGCCGGCGATTGCGGGTCGGATTGGGCCGCGGCGTCTGCGTCTGTATGCGGCGTGCCTGCTGATTCTGCTGCCGATTGCGGGGTATGCGCTGTGGAACATGCCGCGGAGCGACACGCAGCCGGTGTCACTGGCGCTGGCGGCGGACAAGGCGGCGGAGGTGGCGAACCTGGCGGTGGAGTCACACGAGGCGAAGTTGCCGCTGGCGGTAACGTCGAACGATCGGGCGGCGGTGGAGGCGGCGTTGCAGGGGGAGATGAAGCCCAATGACATGCCGTTCCCGGCGATTGTGCCGGCACCGAAGACGGCGTTGACGCTGGAGGGCGGCGGGGTGTGCAGGTTCGGGTCGATGCGTGCGGTGTTTACCCGGTGGAGCGCGGGGTCGAAGACCTACACGCTGTACCAGTTTGATGGAAAGCCGCTGGACATCAAGCCGGGGTTCAACAAGACGATTGTTTCCGCGAAGGGTTACAAGGTGTCGATCTGGCCGGGGTATGAGAATCCGTGCACGTGGGCGCTGGTGTCGAGCGACAGGGCGGGGCTGGAAGCGTTCGACTGATCGGGCGGGGGGGGGGGGATTTTGAAGAAAACGGGAAATCCGGTGAATAATCCAGCGCGGCGGCGGCACTTCGTCTGCGCATCCGCCGCGTCCGCTTACTTTGGGAGACAATAGATGAAATTTGCCGCCGCTTTCATGCTTGCCGCAGTGGTGACCGCCCCTGCGTTCGGGGCGATTCAGGCCGCCGGGACGCTCAGCAACAAGGTTGTGCCCGGGGGATATGAATACGACCTGACGCTGCAGAATACGGGGACAACGAATATCGGGAGCATCTGGTTTGCGTGGATTCCGGGATACGATTTCCTGCCGTCGTCTCCGTCGGCGATTACTGCTCCGACAGGGTGGACGCACAACGTCATCCCTCCGAGTTTCAGCGGCGACGGCTATTCGATCCAATGGATCGCGTCGGCGCCGCTGGCGAATGGACAATCGCTTCCGGGATTCTCGTTCACGACGACCGAACCGCCGTCGATTGTGAATGGCGCGTCGCCGATCTTTTTCGGGATCTACCAGACAAGACAGACGTTTGCGTATATCGGGGGGCTGGAGTTGGATCCGGGGACGGCGTTTCTGCCGACGGTGGTGGTGCCGGAACCGGCGAGCATGTCGCTGCTGTGGGCCGCGGCAGCGACGCTGTTGCTGCGGCGGCGGAAGTCGGCAAACTTAGCGGCGAATTAACTCACCATCGGGAGCGGCATGGGACTAAAATGGCTCCATTCAGGACGGAGCCTGCCATGCCGGCGACCGGAGATGCATTGTTTGATGAGGGGATGTTCGAGGAGGCTCGCGCTGCGTACCTGCAGTTGCTGGAGTCGACGGACGATCCATCGCTGCAAACCGAGGCGGCGGCGATGATTGCCCGGACGTATCTCACGACGGATCGGAAGGAAGAAGCGCGGCCGTGGCTGGAGCGGGCGCGGGAGACGGCGTCGCCGGATAAGCCGCGGGGGTATGCGCGATATCTATCGGTGCGGGGGCGGATGGAGTGGAAGGACCACCAGTTTGAGGCGGCGCAGCGGACGTTTTTGTCGCTGTACGAGATTTGCCGGCGGAACGGGTATGCGGATCGGGCGATCGATGCGTTGGCGATGCTCGCGATTCTGTCGCCGTTGCCGGAGCAGATCGGGTGGGCGAAGCAGGCGATTGCGGAGGCGGAGCGGGCGGGGTTGTCGGAGAAGCTGGGAGTGTTGTGGAACAATCTGGGGGCAACGCATGAGGACCTTGGGCAGCACGAAGAGGCGCTGGAGGCGTACCGGCGAGCGCGGGAGTATCACCAGCGGCACAGTCCGGCGCTGCATCAGTTGAAGGCGGATTATGCGGTGGCGCACGTGCAGCGGCTGCTGTCGCGGCATGAGGAGGCGCGGGAATTGTTGCTGCTGCTGCTGCCGGCGTTTGAGGAGGTGGGGGCGGTGGAGTTCCAGGGGTGGACGTGCCATGAGCTGGCGCATCTGGAAATGGCGCAGGAGAATGCCGAGGCGGCGCTGGATTATTTCATTCGGGCGAAATCGCATCTGCTGGATGCGGGGATTGCGACGTGGGATCCGGCGACGCTGGAGCGGATCGTCACCCACATTGCGCGACTGGAGCCGAGGCAACCGCATTGAGGGGCGAGCGGGACGTTTGGCGGGCGCGGGTGGGGCGGGATTTTTTTCTCCACACGCGAAGGGGCTGCCATTAAAATTGCGGGAATGACTGAGCAGAAGGAACAGACATTTCTCTACTGCCGGTGTCCGCACTGCAAACGGCCCTTCGATTACGTACTGGTTACGGCGTACGAATGCCCGTTCTGCCAGAAGGAGATTCGGCGCAGCGAGGTGTGGGAGACGCGGCGGTATCCGGGGACGGTGATACTGCCGGGATGGATGCGGGCGTTTGGCTGGCCGTTTTTGCTGATGCTGGCGGGGGTCGCGCTGTTCGTGATGTACTATTACGAAGCGCATGAGATCGAGCTGAAGGTGCCGGCGGGGATGGTGGCGATTGGGCTGATCTTTTTTCTGTTCAAGTTGAACAACAATGGGGAGTCGTAAGGGGTGCGGCAGGGGGAGACGGAGACGCGAGGGTGGGGTGGGGGTGGGGGTGGGGTGGGGGTGGGGTAGGGCAGTCATCGGGGGAAATCCTAAGGGGGTTGGCGGGCGGGCTCCTACTTGAAACAGAGTCTCAACTTGCTATCATTCGTGAGTCGAAAGAAAGAGGTATGCCTGTGACCCCTCCCACTGCCATGCTGGAACAGACCGGACGGACGGTGCATTTGCCGACGCAGCCGGTTCCGCACGTCCCGGCTCCCGCGGCACCAGCAGCACGTAAGTCTCTGCGGCTTAGCGATTTGAGAGAAGGCGAAACGGGGCGGGTGGTGCGGGTAATGATTCCGGAGTCCGGGTGCCGAAAGCGCTTCGCGGAGCTGGGGTTGGCACCGGGGATGAAGGTGACGGTGGCGGGGACGGGGGAGGCGCTGATGCTGATCATTGGCGGCAGCCGGATGGGGCTGGCCGTGCGGTGCGCGGAAGAGATCACTGTCGTTCGGGTGTAAGGCTATGACCCTGGACGAGTTACCACTTGGACAATCGGCGAAAGTCGTGAAACTGACGGGGGCGGTTGGGGTGCGCCGGCGGCTGATGGAGATGGGGATTACGCCGGCGGCGATGGTGGAGGCGGTGCGGCGGGCGCCGCTGGGGGATCCGCTGGATATCAAGGTGCGGGGGTATCATTTGAGTTTGCGGAAGGAAGAGGCGGCGGCGGTGGAGATTGCTCCGCCGGCGAACGGGGCATAAAAGGGACACCGATCCCGTTCACGCGACCCCCTTTTGGCACTTCGATCCCTTTCTCACGCCGTCTATTTCACCGGTACATTCACTTTGGATTTTTGCGATGGTTGTCCTTGCGCGAAGGCGTGCTTGTGCGTCTTATTGGGTGAGGAGGTTTGCGGGTGTGGCGCGATGTGATCAAGGTTCTGGAGGGGAGCGGGCGACCGGGCTGTGAGGTGAGGGATGCGTCCGCCGACGAATTTGAATCCGTCGGCTTTCTTTGGGGGGAAGGAGGGTGGGGTGAGGGATTTTTGTGCCGCATGCGCGGGGGATTGTCGGCGCGGGTAGGGTGGCTGGTGAAACGCGTTGGGCGGGGGGACGTGGGTCTCACCTTCTCCCAGGGAGACCGACGATCGTCCCCGCCCGATGCGTGGAGCTCGCGGCGGCGCGAAGAGATATGTGGCCGCGGGTGGTGGCCCGCGGGTCAGTTTTAAGTACGCCGGAAATCATCGACTGTTCAGAAGAAGAAGATCACGGGGTGTGGAAAAGGCCCTGAGAGTACGACGATTTCCGGCGATTTGTGTTTTCCGTCAAGATGTATACGCATGGGGGGAGGTAATTCTGCGCGGAAATTATTGAGCAGGGCAAAAAAGAAAAAAGGCCGGCGATTCGGGGTGAATCGCCGGCCTGCGTATGAAGCTTGGGCAGGGTGTCAGATCTTGATGGTAGCGGTGGCAGTGGCGGTTTCGGCGTCGACGGAATCGACGATCAGGGTGGAGAGGTTATAGGTACCTTTGCGGTAGATGTGGAGGCCGATGATTTGGAAGTGGCCTGCGGAGGTACGGACGATGAGGCCGGTGGAGGTGGAGTTGTCGCCCCAGTGGATGGTGGCCTTGAACCAGTTAGCGGTGGCGAGGGGGTCAGCGGTGAAGGTGGCGACGGTTCCGAGGAAGATGGGGCCGAGGATGGGTTTAAGGATGAGGTTCTGGGAGGCGACGACGGGGACAGCGGAGATGTTGGCGAGGGTGGCGGCGGTGACGGTCTGGGTGCCGTCGGTGATGGAGACGTTGATGTTAAAGGAGCCGATGGCGCCGAAGGTTTTGGTGGTACCAGCGGCGAGTTCGACGGCGTACTGGTTGTTGCCGAGGGAAACGATAGTGCCGGTGGTGGAGGTGTTGTCGCCCCAGTTGATGGTGGCGGCGTAGGAAGCGGGAGCGCCGGTGAACTGAGCGACGACGAGAGTGGACTGGCCGACGAAGTTGGGAGCGAGGGCGATATCTTTTTGGCCGGAGATGGCGGGGACGCCCTGTGCGATGAGGGGAGTGACGGAGGTGACGACGGCTTCGCCGTTCACGGAGGAGACGTCACCGGTGGCGCTGGCGATGGTGATGGAGAGGGGGAAGTTACCGGCGGCGGTGTAGGTGGTGTTGCCGACGATGGTGTAGAGGCCGGAGGGATCATTGGGGAGGGTTCCGGAGGCGGTCTGGCCGTTGCCGTAGTTGATGGTGTAGGAGAAGTCGCCGGCGTCGGAGGAGACGAACTGTGCGATTGGACCGGAGAAGGGCTGGTTGGTGGTGGCGGCAATGCCGGGATCGGTGGCGGCGATGGCGCCGGAGGAGGCGGTCAGGTCGAGGTCAGCGATCTGGTAGTTGACGGGGGTGAAGCCGTCGGCGGAGGTGAGGGTAGCCCAGACGTCGGTGGAGCTGACGGAGAGAGAGTAGGGGGAGAGGTTGGGGTCGTCGAACTTGGAGCGGGTGAAGTCGCCGGTGGCGGGGTCGAGGCTGGAGATGCCGCTGGTGCCGCCAGCGCCGGGGAGGGATCGTTCGGCGAACCAGAGGGTGCCGGAGGAATCGAACTGGAGGGAGACGGCGGCGATGCCGGATTCGCCCGCGAGTTCGGGGATGTCGTATTCAGTGACAGAGAGCTGGCCGTTGACGACGACGGCGTGATCGATCTGGTCGGGGACGGGGACGTTGTCGATGGGGTCGCTCTGGATGGCGTACCAGACGCTGCCATCGGAGGCGGCGACGGCGTTGGTGACGACTTGATTGCCCTGCGGGATGGTGAAGTTCTGGGAGGAGATGCTGGTGCCGTCGAAGGAGAGCTTGACGAGGGAGGAAGTGGGGGTGGCGGTGCCGGCTTCTTCAGTGGCGGCGACCCAGATGGAGCCATCGGGAGCGGCGGAGATGGCGGTGGCGCCGGAACCGGTGGTGGGGAGAGTGGACATGGTGAGTGAGCCGTCGGTGGCAATGCGTCCGACCTGGACGGTGTAGGTGCTATCGGGATTGATGATACCGGTGGAGGCGAACCAGATGGCGCCATCGGGAGCGACGGTCATGGCCTGGATGCCTTCGCCGTCAGCGGAGATGGGGGGGACGAGGTAGTCGTTGAGGGTGTTGCCGCTGGTGTCGACCTGGAAGATTTCGCCACTGAAACCATCGCCAACGTAGAGGGAGTTATTGACGGGGCTGTAGACGAGAGACTCGGGGAGCATGTTGAAGGGGATGGGGACGGCGGTGTCGGTGATGGAGTTGTCGGGATTCTTGGTGATTTTTTCGAGTTGGGGTCCGGCGGCGTTGGCGACCCAGAGGTTGCCCTGGCCATCGACGGCGGTGCCGAAGGCAGCGGGGAATCCGCCGGCGGCGAGATTGGGGAGATTGTAGTTGGTGATGCCGGAGAGGAGGGTCCGGGACTCGAGAGAGTCGAGGAAGGCCGCGAAGGAGCGGCGGGAGGAGCGAGAGGTACGAACAGAGCGGGACTGGGCCATGGAACAAGTCTCCTGAATAAAGAGCCGGGGGAAAAGCGTACGGATGCGAATAGAAATAGCCTCACTTTCCACGAGACATCGGAGCGCTCGAACCAAGCCAAAGGAAGAGGACAATGGAAGGGTCGGCAAAGGTGCGACAGCGCTTGCGATGAAATGCCGGGCTAAGCCAGCATGTGGATGCGAAATCATGAACCGGTTTTTGGTAAATGCAAAAACCTTTTCGCGTCTTTTTATACGACTGGAGAGACTCTTATCGGTAGGGAGGTCGGCGGAGCGAGAGAGTTTTTTTTTACTCAAGCGCAGGCGTTTTTGGCGGTTAGGAGCCAATGGGAAGGAGGTTGGGGTCGGGGGATGCGGGGAATGCAGGGGAAGCCGGAGCGGATGGGTGCCTCGCGAGCCCCCCCCTGCACCCCCCTGCTCGTGATGGCAAATGGGGAAAGCAATGCGGGTTGTGCGGGGCGAGGCACGGGAGCGTTTCGGTCTTCCAGAGCGCGCACACCGGATTGGCCGGCGGCGGCTCGCGGCTGAACTTTTCTTGCGCGTTCGAGGGGAGCCGCGTGTTCAGATTTTATTAAAAGTCAGGGTCGCAGGGGGTCAATCTATCCCAGGCATCCTGGATGGCGGGAGAGGCTTTGGACCAGGGGAGTTTTTCGGCATCGGGGGTTGCCTGCCACGCGGCCTGGAGGAGAGGTTCGGCCTGGCTCCAGGACATCTGGCAGTGCTGGAGGCGCGTGTGGATGCCGAAGAGGTAGGCGGCGCGGTAGGTAGCGTAAGGGGTTCCGGGGGCGACGTAGGGACGGTGATGGAAGTGGTGTTGCCAGTAGTGGTCTTCGGTAGAGGGGTGGATGGATTCGGAGACGCGGCGTCCGGCGATGCCACCGGCGAAACCGGCGGCGATGGCGCCGGCGGCGGCGCCGAGGGCGGCGCCGATGGGCCCGATGGTGGCGCCGAGGGCGGCTCCTGCCGCTGCGCCGGCCGCGGCACCGGTGGCGGCGCCGACGGTGGTGCCCACAGGATGGGTGGAGAGTTTATTGGAGAGGGGGTCGTGGTAATGGTCGAGGGGGGGTTGAGGGCTGTGGAGGTTGAGGTCGGCCTGGGTGCTGCGGGCGGTGGATTCGACGACGGTGTGGGAGAGGTCGGGGTCGGGGGAGATGACGGTGTCGTCGAAGAGGTCATCGGCACGGTCGGGTTTGCGGGCGGAGTCGGCGGCGGTTTTGGGTCGGCGGGTGGTGTCGGGGGTGAGCCTGTCAGGAGTTGTGGACATGGGAAAACCTCCTTTTGGCTGAACACAGGAAATGGTCCGCAAAGGAAGTGCCGCGGGTGGGGCGGCGCTCGTCCGTGTGAGTATTGTAGCACTGCGGGACTGCAGAGGGGGATAGAAATCGCAAGTGCTTACCGCCCCCGCCCCCCCCACGACGACGTAAATTGGCCACGAAAAACATGAAAGACACGAAAGAGAGATGTGGAGAGGACGTGCCGGTGATTGTGCAGCCTGGGAGTTACAACAGGAAGTATGAACCTGGGGGGGTAAACGGCTGCTGGAAATTCGGACGGGGAGGTGGGATTGGGATAAGAATAAGGATTAACACTACAACGCGGGATGAGCTCAAGTAATCAAAGCAGTCGAACCGATCTATTGCCTCATAATCGCAGATTTCAGGAGGCAAGGAAGCGATGGATGCGCAGGCGATTGCGGCTTTAAGTGGTGATCTGGACGTCT
>DATKPA010000008.1:0-35647 GCA_035524355.1 Phycisphaerae bacterium
AGACGTCCAGATCACCACTTAAAGCCGCAATCGCCTGCGCATCCATCGCTTCCTTGCCTCCTGAAATCTGCGATTATGAGGCAATAGATCGGTTCGACTGCTTTGATTACTTGAGCTCATCCCGCGTTGTAGTGTTAATCCCTGACCCGTTTTCTTTGCCCAGCGGCCCATGCCGCAACCGCGCAAGAACTTGGGCGACAGCCATCCGTGGTCTCCTGGTGGGTGAGTGACTTAAGCACCCCCATTCTGGCCGGAGGCCATGCGTCGCTCCATCCGATCTAAGGCGAGCACCAGCGAGGAGTTATGACTTAATCGAATAGTATTCAGTCCTGACCCGAATGGCATTCGGGTCGGGAGTGTATGGTTCAGAATCCATACAAGCTCTGAAAGTATCAGCAAAAGTACAGGCCTCCAAAAGTTAATTTCGCGCGGCGGTTTCTGTCAGCGCCCTGCAACTCTATTGATGTAACGAAAACTTTTGTAGAAAGAAGCCAACATGTTCAATTCCAAATATGTTGTGTTAATGGCGAGCTGTGTAATTCTGGCTGTTTCCTCCGCGAGTTCGGCTGCGGTGTTGTACGACAATACGTCCACTACGGTCGACGGCGCCGATAACGCGACCAGTACAACCTATATTGCGTCAGCATTCACTACCGGCTCGGCCACGAGCGCGCTGACGGCGAGTTTGCTGCTTGAACAAGCTACCACGGGAATCGATACGGTATCCGTGTATTCCAGCAGCACTTATACGCCCGACAGCCTCATCGGGGTTTTGACTGCCAGCAGCACGGCTTCGGCGACTTCAGTGGGCCTTGTCACGTTCTCGTCGACCAGCCTAAGCCTTTCCGCGAATACGACGTATTGGCTAGTCCTCTCTTCAACCGGGAGTGTCGCATGGAGCTATTCAAGTGATCCAACACTCACCGACGCTTGGGCAATGAGTACAAATAGCGGTGTCGTTTGGAGTAGCACGGGCGACAGTTATCCATATGTATTCAGCGTCAGCGACACGGTCGCTGCTGTTCCCGAGCCAGCGACCCTGAGCCTACTTGGTTTGTCCGGTGTTGCCTTACTGCGTCGTAAGCGGATCTGAGCTGACAATAACCGCCAAGAAACCCACGTCCATTTAATTTTCCCTCACGAGGAGAAGCAAATGTCCGAGAAGTCCATTAGCTCAATCGATAAACTTCAATCCCGCCGCGCGGCTCTTCGTGTGGGCGTCGGAAGTCTCATCGCCGGAGGATTGGCCCGCGTCACACGTGGTGCAGTCCTCACGACAGTTACGCCGGTCGAAACTCAAGGTCCGTTTTGGGTCGACACCCGCCTGAACCGGAGCGACGTTCGTACCAATACCGATACGAGCACCAACTCGAACCGGAACAGCTCCATCACCGGCAACTCTGACAGCCCGCAACTGGGCTTTCCAATCTATCTCACAGTGACCGTGTCGAAGCTCGCCAACGGTGTGAGCACGCCACTGTCCGGTGCATATGTCGACATCTGGCACGCCAACGCCTACGGCAACTACTCCGATGAGGCTGCCGGCCAGGGCAATGCCAACACGCAAGGTTATAACTGGCTGCGTGGCTATCAGCTCACGAGCAGCCGAGGCGTCGTTAACTTCGTCACCAACTGGCCGGGCTTCTACACCGGTCGCACCCCTCACATTCACTGCCGGGTTCGTACGTTCAGCGGGACAACCACGACGTTGAATACGACCACGCAATTCTTCTTCGATGACACAGTGAGCGATTACGTCTTTAAAAACTACGCACCGTATAACACGCGGACGGGCTTGAGCAGCCGCACCTATAACAGCACCGATGGCGTCTATAACACCGTCTCCAGCGGCAGCACGACGAGCGCTCCTGATGGAAGTCGCCTCCTCCTCCGGCTGCAACGCGGAGCCACATACGCTACCGCTTCCTTCAATGTTGTCGTCGCCTGAGAACAGTAGAGGTCAACATGCCGTCGCGTTTGCCTAGAGTCGGAGTGAATCCAGGTGGCTTCTCGCTGGTGGAATTGATCGTTGTCATCGCCATCGTCAGCCTTTTATTTGCTCTTACATTCCCGGCGCTGCGAGCGGCACGCGAATCGGGCCGGCGTACGGCCTGTAAAGACAACCTTCGCGGCATCGGGATCAGTCTGTACGAGTATCTCGATGGCAACGGGTGTTTCCCGGAAGCAGCGGTTGAACCGACGACCGACAACCCGTTGAATCTGCCGTCACTGGCGGAAGCGTTATCAATGACCCGAACGCCGCGGCTCTTTCAATGCCCTGACGATTTCTACCGCAGGCAAGATGCAGTCGCAGTGATGGCCCGGGCGGGCCTGTCGTCTCTTCCAACGAGTTATTTCGCGCTGGAGGGAACGAGCTATGCCTATGAGATGATCGTCTCAGGGCGCACGCCGGTGCAGCTTCTGGCTGCCGGCCTCGAAAGCTCTGAGATCATGGCCTCTGCCGATTTCGCACCCTTTCACGGGGCCACCGATCACAACGGGTCGCAGAATTTCTTGTATGTAGATGGTCACGTCGACTGCACGACGGTGGCCAGCACCGGATTCTAGTCGAGCCACTTTCCAGGTCGCAGCAGAACAAGACGCAAATCGTCAGTTGGAACGGTAAGGGTCGCTGATTTCGAGGTTGCAATAGATGACCATGTCACTTGAATCTCCCGATACTTCGAACGCAGATAGTTTCGTAAAAATCGCCTTCCAGAATGGTCCCTCGCCCATCTTTGCGCTTCCGGATTTGAGCCGAATCCAGATCAAAAAACGAAAGCCGATTGTGGCCGAGGCGGATGTTGAAAAGGCTTTGGAAAACATCCGTGCCCACCATGGCACCTTTGTTAAAGTTGACGATCGTGGCGCTCAGAAGGGCGATGTCGTTCAGGCCGATGTGCACGGCTACATCGATGACGAGGAAGTTATCGATCAGGATGATTACCAGTTCGCGGTGGCAGATGACGCGATGATTCAAGGGTTCAGCTTTGTGGGGCTAGTTGGAACGTTGGAGGGTGCAATACGCTATACCAAGCGTTCTCTGATCGTTGTCGTACCCCAGGCCCATCCTGACGGGCGTTGGCGTGGCAAGCAGTTGCACCTTGAGTTTTTCGTGAAGGAGGTCCGCCACCTTCAACCGGCGGAATTGAATGGGGAATTTCTTCAGACAATCGGCTTCTCCGACCTTGTGGAGCTGAAATGCTCCATCCAGGAGGAACTGGAGGGCGAGCTGGCGGCAATCGAACAAGACGCTGCCCGCGATCAACTCATGCTCTTCCTTCTCAATAACACGGCCATCTGTTTCCCCTCTCCTATTAACACCCGACAGATGGACCATTTGGCCAAGCGAAAAGCAGTAGAGCAACTGAGGCGAGGCTTGACTAAAGGCCTGAATTTTGAGCCTGCAGGGGAAGCGTCGAAGTCCGTAAGAGACATTTCACTTTCATATATCCTGCCAAAACTGGCCGATACACTTGGTAGCCTAGTGCCAGTTGAGGAGCGAGATGCAGAGATTGCAAAGCTTGCAAATCAAAGGGGTAAACAGCCAGAGGAGATCTTCGAGTTGCTCCAGGCGGCCGACTGCCTCATTCATTTCGAAAATCATCTAAGGGAACTGCGGGCGCTGGATTGTTTTATTGCCAGTGCTGAGGTTTGTGCCGCGTGACGTCCTCTATCACCGAAGTTGCAGTGATTGGTGGTCGGGCAAACTCAGTGATAGGAAATCTGGAAGAAAAGCGGCTGTGACATTTTTGAAGCGTGTTTCGGGCACCAATTCTCCTTCCAAAGCGGATGGGTTTTGACCATCGAGTTGAGGATCGTCAGCAGCTTGCGCATCGCCGCGGTGATGGCCACTTTGAACGGCTTGCCTTCGCCGACGAGCCGCTCGACGAACGCCTTGATCACCGGGTTGTATTTGCTGGCGCAGAAGGCCGCCATGTACAAGGCCGTCCGAGAGAAGAAAACGGGTCAGAGAAGAAAACGGGTCAGGGATGAATGGCACTTCCATAACTCGTAAATAAAGGCGGAATGGCGGGATAAAGAAAAGACGAAGAAAGCGGGTCAGGGATCAATCGAGATCAATCGAGCCTGCATTGACGGCAGGCTGCGGCAATCATCATGTACCGGCATGCCGCGCCAACATCGTCATACACCCGGCGGATTGCTTTTCCACCGGAGAACAAGGGGAGAATAGGGGATCAGGATTCAAAAACTCCGAAACCGCCTCCATCCCTGCACCCCTCTGTGCGTTCTCTGCGCCCTCTACGGACTCTGTGATGAAAGTCCCGTACCCGCCTCCATCGACGCTCCAAGCGCGCCAACGCCTCACCCACCCAACACCCTGCCAGCCCCCTATCCGCGCGACGGCTCGTCCGGCTCCTCCTCGGGTCCCTGCCCTCCCCCCCCAACGTCCAGCCGCTCCCCCGCAATCTTCCAAGCATCCACATACGCCGTCTTCTCCCGCCGCCTCAGCCTTTCCCTTCCCCCATACCGCACCCACTCCCGGAACGTCGCGAAAAACCCCACCAGCAGCAGCATGCAGATCAGCACAAATGCCAGCAGCATCGTCAACTGCACCACCGACCGCGCCTTCGTGCTCTCCGGCACATCCTCCGTCCCCGGCCGCGTCACCGGATGCGTCGCCGCCGGCACCTTCGCGATCTCATCGTAATGTGCCGCCCCCCGGATCTCCGGCTCCACCACCCGTATCCACATCCCCAACGCCAGCAACGCCAGCGCCACCGTCACTATCGTCGAGAGCATCGCCCGGTACGGCATATCCTCGCCTTCACTTCGCCCGACTACCACCCCGTATCCTTCCGCGGATTGAACGGATGGTTCTTCTCGATCTCTACGATCCGCTTCTTCTCCTCCTCCGTCAATCCCGTCGGCACCTGGATCAGGATGCGGCAGTACTGGTCCCCGCGCGATCCATCCCGCTGCGATACCCCCTTCTCCTTGATCCGCAGCCGCTTCCCGCTCTGCATCCCCGCCGGAATCTTCAGCTCCACGCGCCCATCAATCGTCGGCACACTCACGGTCACGCCGTTAAGCGCCTCCGAAACCGAGATCGGCAAATCCACCAGAATATCCTTCCCCCCCCCGCCCTCCCGCCGGAAGTACCCATGCGGTTCCACATGCACCAGGATGATCAGATCCCCGCGCCCGCCCGGGCCCGGCTGCCCCTTCCCACGCACCCGCACCTTCGCCCCTTCATCCACCCCCGCCGGCACCTTCACGCTGATCGTCTCATCAATCGACTTGTCCGGCGAGTTCAGCCGCACCTCCACCGTCGTCCCGCGCACCGCCTGCTCAAACGTCACCGTCACCGGATAGGTGATGTTGTCACCCGTGGCCGCTTCCGCCGCAGCCCCGCTCTCCCCCCCCCCCCCCGGCCACGCACCGCCAAACGGTTGAGCCCCTCCACCGCCACCGCGACGTCCCGCCTTCCGCCGCCCACCTCGCCCACCCATGAAATTCTCAAAAAGATCGTTGAGATCCACCTCGCCGAAATCAACCGTAGCCCCGCCCGGCGTCTGCGTGGAATACCGGAACCCACCCGCCCCGCGCCCAGCCCCCGCCGCCCGAGCCGCCGCCTCCGCCGCTGCCGCACCATCCACCCCGGCATGCCCGAACTGATCGTACGACTCCCGCTTCTTCGCATCGCTCAGGACATCATACGCCTCCTGAACTTCCTTGAACTTCGTTTCCGCGGAACCGTCGTGTTTGTTGAGATCCGGGTGATATTTTCGGGCCAGCTTCCGGTAGGCCTTCTTAATGTCCTCCGACGCCGCCGTCTTCGAGACTCCGAGGACTTCATAAAAATCACGTTTACTCGGCATGGTCTGCCCCTGCGAATGACATAACTGGCCGTCCAATTATACGGCCCCATCTTCCGATTGTGCATTATTGATATCCGGGGACCAGCCGCATGCCGCGATGCGCACCGACTGAACCGGCTCCGGCGGTTTCCCGAAACTGGTGTGAGCAGTATGTGCGGCTGCAACGACATTCGCGATCTACGCCGCAGCAAGCTGGATCTGGCGGCGTGACGAAGCCCTGGAACCGTTTTCGCGCGTACAACCCTGCATCCGGAAGTTCACAGCCCGCGCAACGCCAAGCGCGAATTGAAAACCTTTACTCTCAAGCGTCCATTGCGACCGCTGGATATTCATGCGATTATCCCCGCACCTGATCGTGACCAAGAGCCAGACATGCCTGAAAAGATTATGTGGGTCATTCACGGTGATGATGTCTATGGGGTGAAGCGCGCGATCATTTCCCTGATGGAAGGCGTGAGAGATGCCGGCTGGATTGCTCAAGCCGTCAGCCTCGGCGGCGGCGAGTGCTTCGACGCGCTGCGCCAGCGCGGATTCGATGTCATCTCCCTGGACATGCCCGAATGCCCCGGTCTGCAGAAGGCCCGAAGTCGCGCGGGAAGGCTGTGGGAAGCAGCCAAACTCGCCCAATATCAGAAACCGGTGGGCAGTCACTCTTTCTCGAGGCGATGATGAAAATGAATGACCCCCGTCTCCATCTTCTTCTCGTCGGCGGCGACACCGGCGCGGGTGAACCGGAGCGCCTTCGCCTGATGGCCAGCTCGCACGACTTTCTCAATCATCTGCATTTAGTTGGCTATTCATCCGAGCCCCAGAAATTTCTCCGTGTTGCTGACGTCGTGGTAAACTCGCGAACCGATCCCGAACCCTTCGGCCTCTCCGTCGTGGAAGCCATGATGATGGCAAAGCCGCTGCTCGTTCACGCCCTCGGAGGCCCCGCCGAAACGGTATTGGACAATCAAACGGGCTGGCATGTGCCGGAACCCACGCTGGCCGCTTTCCAAGCTGGCATTGAGCGCGCCCTGGCAGACCGCCCACAGTGGCGGAAAATGGGAGAAGCTGGGCGGGAGCGCGCCTTGCGATTTTTTTCCGTGCCCGCACAGGTAGACTGGTATCTTGGCCATGTGAAACAGCGAATGAAACCGGGGAAGAAATAGATCGATTGTGAAGGAATCCGGTGCCGCCTGCCATGAAAAAGTTTCTACAGTTCAAGACCATCGTCTGGGCACTCGCAATCGCCGCAGGCGTCTGGATCGCCGCCGGGCCTCTCATTGAGAACGCCTGGGCGCAAATGATGTGGCAGCGAACGCCTTGCTGGGTGCCTGCAGGAGGGAAGGCATTCTTTTATGAGGCCGGAGGTCAAAGATACATTTCGAGCCACCTCAACTTCTGGACAAGAATCTACAACACCGACCCGGTCGTCACCGACACGCTCTCCCCCGGAACTGTTTCCGGCGAACAGCCCAACGATTTCTGCTGGGTGAGCAGTCGTGACCCCAAGCTCGCCGTTTTGCGCCTGGACGCAGCGAGCCACCTCGATCAAGGCACGTCCCGCTACGCATCGGCGGCTCTTCTCATTGCCGCGGTGGCGATCATGACAACGTTCGGAGGAAAGCGTCGATCAAGCTGAGAAAGTCCCCGCTCTTGATTCCGGTGCGGCGCCGTGGGTGACCTCCCGCATCAACTTTTGGGACCGCTTCTACTATTCGGACCATACCGGGGGCGTTGGCGTTGCGCCGGAGAGCAACGGAACGCGCTGAGGAAAGCCTCGCGATCTGCTCGAAGCCGTTCTCCACTTGGATGCTCAGCAACATTTCGAATATGGTGCGAATCGATACGTTACAGCGGTCCTTTTACTGGCAACCACTGGTTTCCGCACCACAGTCGCTATGCGGAAAAGTTCGAAGCGCCGATTAGTTCCGGAGGATCGAGTGCAGTTCTCTCGCCTCCCTCCGAGGCGGCATGATACGTTGTGCGAAGATAACGTTCACATCGGGCAATCAACACGCACCATCCGACAATGTAGAAATAGCGGCTTCCCTTGAGGCTGAGCAGCAAATCTGTGAGCGCGAAGGCACCTATCAACACGATGGAAGCACGGTCACGTTCGTTTCCGCGGACGAGCCGAAAACAGCACACCCAGGACCAAAAACCGCAACCCAGAATCCAAATCCAGAGAATCAATCCAATCAGTCCCACATCAACCACGAGGGCGGCAACAGACACTTCAGGCCAGCCGATATTCAGTTGCGGCAAGAATGACGCGTCATAACCGAATCCAAACAGAAACCGAGAAATGCCTGATTCCGTCCATGCGGAGTAGGAGTTCGCGATTTCAGCGGTCCGGACGTCCGTATCACGAGCGAGCGCATCACTTGACCACCGGCCTTCGGTAGACACCCACGACTGGACCCACAGTGCGATCAGTGCCAGCAGTACGATCGATACGATTCCGGTCGCTTTGGACCGAGAGCTGGTGCTATCCCGCGTGACAAGCGGAAAGAAGATCAAGGCGCAAATGGCGAAGTCAGCGATTGTAGCCCGGGTACCGCTCCGCAACATGAGGGCGACGGCGAGAAGCAAAATGCCCCAGCGCGCCAGTGAAAGCCCCTTGCCGAATCGCATTCCTCGCGCAAGAAGCACGATGAGCGCCAGCCTCAGCCCCAACGATCCAACCTCCAATGGGTTGCCAAAAGTTGGCAACAGTTTTCCATATCCCGGGTTCCATTGGAGCGGCGAGTCTGGAAACACGACAGCGCGTCCAGACCACTCGACACAGAACAGAAGAGCGACTGCCGTGATGCCGCCCACCCAAAGAAAGCTGGTCCACAAGTCCTCCAGCATCTCCATGTCGGTGAACAGCTCAGGCAAGAAGAAAATAAGCAGAACCACATAGCTCCCAATCGCCTTCCAGCCAGCGATTGCGTAAAAGTGATCGTAGGGAGACCACAGAATCGACGCAAATGTCAGAAGCACAAAAATGATCGAAAGCACAAGCACCCTGTTCGGCCGTTGCTTCAGCCTTCGTCTCCGCAAGACCATAACCAACCAACACATGCCCGCTACTCCCGCGAGCAAAAAATTGGCCAAGGCCGAGTTGTTCGCGAAGAGGCTGATGCGCGCCTGCAATGCCTGCTTGATCGGCCATAGGCAAAACACAATCGCCATAGCCAAACCGGGCCGCGTGATTGCCTTAATGCAGGCAAGCGCCAAGCAGACAAGGAAGAGCAGGTATAGTCCGATGCTCACGCATTTCTCCAAATCCACGCCAACAGCAAAGCGTCTTGTTGATCTACTTCGCCGGGAACTCTGTTTTCCGGGGCCTAGAGAGTAACAAAAAACAATCGAGAAACGTAGCGAGCGAAATCATCTTCTTTATCAGTCAAACAAGTACATGAGAGATTCGCGCGTCGCCAGAATTCGAAGAAGCGGACAAACGCCCAGGGGAAAGCGCCGCGGCAATTCCGAGCACGGATGGATAAGTTTTTGCCAGCCGGTTTGGCCGTCCGACACTACCTCGGCTGGCCCGCCCACCCGAGGATCAGCGAACAATGTTCGACGCGGGACCGCTCGTACGCGATGCCGAGGGACATCCCAAGTAATTCGCGCTGTCAGGGCGGCATCTGAAGCGGGGGGGCTGGGAGGACAGGCGGTGGGGCAAAAAAAAGAACCAGGCTGACTGGCCTTGCGGACAATCAGCCTGGGGAGGGAGAGAGAGCATGGTTGGGGTCCAGGTGTGCGATCCGGGTGTTGGGTACGACGACTGACTTTATTTATTCGCCGGGGCGGCGTTTTTTTTAGAACCAGGCTGACTGAATCTTGCGAGCAATCAGCCTGGGGAGGGAGAGAGAGCAACTTTATGACCTGGCTTACCAGGTTTTTGCGGACGCGAGCCGCTGGATGCCGGGGAACGACTCGAGAGCGCTCACCGGGACGATGATGGGCATCAGGATGCCCTTGACTTCGATGATGGCGTAAGCAGAATTTTGCTCGCCATGGTCGCTGAGGAGCGTGACGGTTCCGTGCAGTTCCGTGTCTTCCGTCATTCGATTGAGCACTTCTTCGATTGCAGGAAGATGGATGTCTGCGAGTCTGAACTGCACTTGTTGGCCAAGTTGTACGAGTTCGGTCTTCACTTTGTGTCCTGTCGAGAGTCGCCCGACCGGTTTTGTGGTCGATGGAGTGAATAGCGAGCGGCGTGCCAGTTGAGATGACCGGCGGCGGATTTTTCTCAGATGTGCACAAACATCGAAAAAAACAGCAAGTTAGAAACAATCGCTTGAAATACTGGGGCGGGATGTTGCCCCGATGGGGAGGAGCGAAGTGTGCAGTTTTTTGCACGCGTGGGAGTAAAGTTGCAGGGGGTGAGGCGGGAAACTGCGGGTGGGAAATGAACGCCGGCGGTTGCACAGGGTGCGCAACCGCCGGCACAGATTTCTCGAACTTCGGCATGACCCCCCCCCTCCCCTTTCCTGGGCATCAGGTGGCCGGGCCGATCTTTTCGGCGAGGTACTGGCGGACGTTGCTGACGTTCACGCGTTCCTGCTGCAGGGTGTCGCGGTGGCGGACGGTGACGGTTTGGTCCTGCAGGGTTTGGGAGTCGATGGTGAAGCAGAAGGGGGTGCCGGCTTCGTCCATGCGGGCGTAGCGTTTGCCGATGGATTGTTTGACGTCGAGCTGGACGTTCCAGGTGTTGCGGAGGTCGTTGTAGATTTTGGTGGCGATTTCGGGCATGCCGTCCTTGTCGACGAGGGGGAGGATGGCGGCCTTGATGGGGGCCATGCGGGGGTGGAACTTCATCACGACGCCGGAGGGGCGGGAGGGGTCGTCGGTGTAGGCTTCGCAGAGGAGTGCGAGGGTGCCGCGGTCGGCGCCGGCGCTGGGTTCGATGACGTGGGGGAAGTATTTGCAGCGTTTGTCGATTTCCTCTTTTGCGACGCCTTCGGCCATGAGTTTGACCTGGAGGTCCTGGTCGAAGTATTTGAGTTTGTCGCCGAGGCCGGAGTGCTGGGCGTGCTGACGGAGGTCGAAGTCGGTGCGGTGGGCGACGCCTTCGAGTTCGCCGAAGCCGGGGTCGGTGAAGGGGAATTTGTATTCGATGTCGGAGGTGCCGGCACCTTCCTTGGCGTAGTGGGCGAGTTCATCCTTGTCGTGTTCGCGGAGTTGGAGGTTGCCGGAGGTGAGGCCGATGGACTGCCACCATTTGAAGCGGGAGTCGCGCCAGAATTTGTACCATTCGGGTGCGGTGTCGGGGCGAATGAAGAATTCGATTTCCATCTGCTCGAACTCGCGGGAGCGGAAGGTGTAGTTGCGGGGGGTGACTTCGTTGCGGAAGGCTTTGCCTTGTTGCGCAATGCCGAAGGGGACCTTTACGCGCGAGGTGTCCACGACGTTGCGGAAGTTGACGAAGATGCCTTGGGCGGTTTCGGGACGGAGGTAGACTTTATTGGCCTCGTCTTGAACGGGGCCGGCGTGGCTTTCGAACATCAGATTAAAGGGTTTGCCTTCGGTTAGCTCACCGCCGCAGTTAGGACATGGTTTTTGGAGGCCAGTGGCGGCCAGTTGTTCGGTGGCCAAATAGCAGACCAATTCCTGAGGCGACATCTCAAACGAGCCGGGGTGCGCGGCGACATATTCCGCTAGCCAGCGCAACGTCACGTCCGGGTTACGAACGAGCGCGATGTTTGGAGCACTTTTTTTCCCTTCGCGGCGAGCCCAACGTGTGAGGGAATCCGGATTCGCGCCGTCGATTGCAATTACGCCTTGCAGCGATTTGTACCAGTCGCTGTGCAGCATGTTGCTCCACCACTGATCCACACGGGTCATTTTCTGGCAGCGTTTGCACATGGAAATGAGGTCAGCAAAATTGGCTGCGTGACCGCTGGCGACCCAGACTTTGGGGTGGGTGATGATGGTTGAATCGAGGCCGACCATTTCGAGGAATTCGTTGTTGGGGCCGGTTTCGGGGGCGCGGACGATGTCGTGCCACCAGGCGTCTTTGAGGTTTCGTTTGAGTTCGACGCCGAGGGGGCCGTAGTCCCAGAAGCCGTTGATGCCGCCGTAGATTTCGGAGGATTGGAAGATGAAGCCGCGGCGTTTGCAGAGGGCGACGAGGCGGTCCATTTTGGAGCCCTGGGGGGCGGCGGCCGCCGGTTTTTGCTGGGGTTTCTGGGGCTGTTCGGACATGGGGCGTTTCCTCGAAAAAGTCGCCCGGCACACTGCGCATTGGCATTGCGCCAGCGCGGGCGAAGATTGGGGAGTGTAGCGGATTTGGAGTGAATGCGAAATGCGGAATGCAGAATGCGGAAAGGAGGAGTTACAGCGGGCAAGGCGTGATTGGCGGGTGGCGTGAAACGTTAAATTTTTGGGGTGAGGGGTGGGCGTGGTGGGGGGATTTTTGGGCCAAAAACCGCGTTTTTGATAGCGCCAGTCGAAGATACTCAAATTCGATGGGCGTTTTTTGAGTGAATACTCGAAGATACTCAGATGCACCCTCGTTTTTTTCAAAATACGCCCAAGATACTCAAATTGTTGCCACCCCATGTGTGGGGTTTGGCGCTCGTTTTTGGCGCAAAGCGATAAATTATTTAAAAGCGAAAGAAGACCGTTAAACACGAAGAGCACGAAGGCACTAAGGGCCACGAAGAGGGTGATGGAAGCTGTTGGATGGAACATGATTTCCCCTCCCCGTCTCGATGGATGGTGCGCTGCCGCTTGAATTATGACAGCGAGAGGGGATGAAGGCAAAGGCAAAGTTTGCATTTTGTTTGGTATTGGATTTGTGCTGGCTTATGAGGAATCGCGGGAAAAAGGGGCTAGCGGAGGAGGTGGATCGGTTGGTCAATGGGGAGGGAGAGAATTTGTAGCAGGTGGTGCGGGGTTGGCGAGGAGGGCATGCGTTGGGACGGCCTGCGGGCCGTTATGGGAGGGAGGGCGATGGCGCGGTCAGAGTGGGATTGGAGGCACAATGCCTCGCGCCGTCGCAGAAGAGGGTCTTTCGCGGGGCTACCCACGGGGGCGATTAATTGAGACTTAGTCTCATTTATTTTGCTTGACACTGAGACTTGGTCTCAATAATATTCGTGCCTCGTAAGTGGGTCGCGGCGAAAACTGTGGCCGTTGCGTGCGTTGTTACTGTTTGTGAAAGGTGGTTTTGTGAATTGTCGGGCGTTGCGCAGCGGGGTTGTGGCGGTGATTTTGGGGGCTTCTGCGAGTGGGGCGTTGGGGGATGCGGGAATGCTGAGTCTGGAGCCGCCGGCAGGTGGGGGGCAGGGGACGACGTCGGGGGCGGCGGCGGGGGAGCCGGAGCGGTATGGGTTTCTGGGGTTGCTGGATCGGCGGTCGGTGTATGGGGATTACTGGTTTCCGGAGCCGCTGCGGGCGGATGAGGGGGATGTGGACAACGAGTTGCGGCTGGATTATTTCCATTCGGAGAAGCGCGGGGTGGTGGACAACGAGGCGCGGACGGAGGTGGAGTATTCGATAGGGATGCTGACGCTGGAGGTATCGGGCGGGTATGAGTGGGGGCGGAGCGAAGGGGAGAATGAGGAGGGCTTTACGAACATGGAGTTCGCGGGGCGGTATCCGTTTTTGCAGTGGGTGTCGGCGGATGGGGAGATTGATGATACGTTTGTGATAGGGTTGGAGGTGGCGCCGCCGGTGGAGTCGCAGGTGAGCAAGGATCTGGAGATTGTGCCGAAGGTTTTTAATTTGCTGCGATTGGGGGATCATTTTTCGTTGCAGACGGGGGTGGGTGTGTCGACGCTGATTGGGCCGGAGGAGCGGGGGCAATCGACGATGGAGTACAACGCGACGTTTGGGTATGAGTTGGAGAAGTCGGTGCTGCCGATACCGTGGACGGTGCGGACGATTCCGATGTTTGAGTTGGATGGGGAGACGAAGTTGAATCATGGTGCGGGGGAGAATGCGTTGTTCGGGACGGTGGGCGCGCGGTTTGAGTTTGAGACGGTGGGGCCGTTTCAGCCGAAGCTGGGGGTGGGGTATACGATTCCGCTGGATCAGGGTGCGCGGCAGGAGATGGATTGGGGGGTGCTGGCGTCGATTATTCTGGAGTATTGATGGTGCGCGTCTGGAATGCGTAGTGGAGCCCGCGCCTTTGCAGGCGGGGCTCCTGATGGTTTGACGTTGTTTTCGCGGCGGTTGGTTGCGGGCGGCATGCTGAGGTTGGAACGGCCTGCGGGCCGTCATGGGCAGGATGCCCATGCCACGGTCAATTGGCGGGGATGTCGATCTTGGTGGGGGTGATTTCGTTTTTGCCGTCCTTGGTTTCGAGGGTGCCGGTGACGGAGACGTTGTCTTTGGGGGCGTGGCAGACGTCGGGGTGTTTGCTCTTGGAGAGGTCGTTCTGGAGGAGGTAGTAGAGGGTGGATTTGTCGCCGTCGGTGACTTTGAGGACGTTCTGGCATTTGTCGGTGAGGTGGAGCTCGCACTTGGCGCACATGAGGGTGCCTTTGAGGGTGACTTCTTTTGGTGCATCGGGGGTGTCGGCGGCGAGGGCGGCGGAAATGAGGAGTGCGGATGCGAGGGTGGCGATGAGGGGACGAATGTGTGTCATTTGTAATCCTCCCGCGTAAAAGAAATGGGCCGAGGGCGGCTCGGCTGATGCAGACATTATAGCAGGTGCGGGAACTGGTCGAACGGTTTTCATGATTAGCGAGGGCACATTCCGGCGATACCATCGCCGGCTTTATACGGGTTTTGCGGGGGGGTATCGCGTATACTGGGAGTGCGCGGGATTGGGCGCGCGGTTGGAGCCTGGCCATGAATGAGTTGTTGAATTTGTCGGCGGCGTTTGGGTTGGCGGGGGCGGCGGGGTTGAATGCGTATATACCGCTGTTGCTGGTGTCGATTCTGACGCGGCTGGGGCTGGTGCACCTGGTAGCGCCGTACGACGTGATGGGGCAGACGTGGTGCGTGGTGCTGCTGGCGGTGTTGTGCGTGATTGAGATTGTCGTGGATAAGGTGCCGGGGGCGGACCATGTGAATGATGTGATACAGACGTTTGTGAGGCCGACGGCGGGGGCGGTTTTGTTTGCATCGCAAGCGGGGACGATGACGGGGGTGCATCCGGGGGTGTGGATAGTGATGGGGTTGATGTTCGCGGGGCTGGTGCATGTGACGAAGATGTCGGTGCGGCCGGTGGTGAATCTGACGACGGGGGGGATTGGTGCGCCGGTGGTGTCGGTGCTGGAGGATTTGATTGCGACGGTGATGTCGCTGGTGGCACTGCTTGCGCCGGT
The DNA here is from genome assembly GCA_035524355.1 of Phycisphaerae bacterium. Taxonomy (GTDB): domain Bacteria; phylum Planctomycetota; class Phycisphaerae; order WQYP01; family WQYP01; genus DATKPA01. The sequence continues at coordinate 15,101 of DATKPA010000008.1, forward strand.
GTTCGTGGTGGTGGGGATAGGTGTGTTTGGGTGGGTGGGGTGGAAGGCGTATAAGCGGTTCCGGACGCGGCCGGTGGTGGTGCGGGCGGTGCCGATGGGGGAGGTGGGTGTGGCGTCGGTGCGGGTGATTGAGTCGCGGGAGGAGGAGTTGGTGGGGTGGGGTGGAGGGGTTTGATGAATTCAGAATAAGTGAATGAGTGAATTCAGAATGGGTGCGGGATTGAGTCATTGAGTCATTGAGTCATCGGGGGATTGAGTGATTGTTCAGCGGGGGCGCGGGTGCAGGGCGGAATATTGGGAATCGTGCTTGAGTGTCAATGGGAGGGGGGGGAGAATGCGCGTGGTGAAGCACTTCTCGCCCCGTTCGGAGTTCAACTGATGGCAAATTCCGTTCCTCCTCCTCCCCCCACCCCCCCACCGGCTGCGCCGTTTGTTCCGTGGAGAGAGCGGAAAGATGGGACGGGGTTGATTGGGTTTGATCCGTGGTTGGAGCCGTATGCGCAGCGGATGCGGGATCGGTATTCGCACTATTTGAGTTTCAAGCGGTTGCTGGATGAGCATGGTGGGGCGATGGGGGAGATGACGACGGGGCACAAGTATTTTGGGTTGAATCGAGGGGAGAAGGATGGGAAGCGGGGGATCTGGTATCGGGAGTGGGCGCCGGGGGCGAAGTCGTTGAGATTGGTGGGGGATTTTAATGGGTGGGATCGGGGCGCGAATTTTTTGCAGAGGGATGAGTGGGGGGTGTGGAGCGTGTTTTTGCCGGATGCGGAGTATGAGTCGCGGCTGGTGCATGGGTCGCGGGTGAAGGTGCATGTGGTGGGGGCGGATGATGTGGGGCTGGATCGGTTGCCGGCGTATATCAGGAGAGTGGTGCAGGATCCGCCGGGGTCGCCGAGTTTTGTGGGGGTGTATTGGAATCCGCCGACGGGGTATGAGTTCAAGAATGGGCTGCCGACACGGAAGGGTGGGTTGCGGGTGTATGAGGCGCATGTGGGGATGGCGCAGGAGGAGGGGAAGGTGGGGACGTTCAAGGAGTTCACGGCGAATATTTTGCCGCGGATTGCGGGGTTGCATTACAACGCGATTCAGTTGATGGCGATACAGGAGCATCCGTATTACGGGAGCTTTGGGTATCACGTGTCGAATTTTTTTGCGGTGTCGTCGCGGTTTGGGACGCCGGAGGATTTGAAGGAGCTGATTGATACGGCGCATGGGTTGGGGCTGCAGGTGATCATGGACCTGGTGCATTCGCATGCGGTGAAGAACATCAATGAGGGGTTGAACCGGTTTGATGGGACGGATCATCAGTATTTTCATGGCGGCGTGCGCGGGCAACATGTGGCGTGGGATTCGTTGTGCTTTGATTATTCGAAATACGAGGTGCAGCGGTTTTTGCTGTCGAACGTGCGGTACTGGCTGGAGGAGTTTAATTTTGATGGGTTCCGGTTCGATGGCGTGACGTCGATGCTGTATCTGGATCATGGGTTGGGGAAGACGTTTGGTTCGTACGATGATTATTTCACGCTGAATACGGATGGGGATGCGCTGGCGTATCTGCAGTTGGCGAACGTGGTGGCGCATGCGGTCAAGCCGAGTGCGGTGACGGTGGCGGAGGATATGTCGGGGATGGTGGGGATGGGGCGGCCGGTGGCGGAGGGGGGGCTGGGGTTTGATTACCGGCTGGCGATGGGGATACCGGATTACTGGATCAAGCTGCTGAAGGAGAAGTCGGACGATCAGTGGAGTTTGACGGATATTTATCACACGCTGCTGAACCGGCGGGCGCATGAGAAGCACCTGGGGTATTCGGAGTCGCATGATCAGGCGCTGGTGGGGGACAAGACGCTGGCGTTCTGGCTGATGGACAAGGAGATGTATTTCTCGATGAGCCGGTTTGTTCAGAGCGTGGTGGTGGATCGGGGGATTGCGCTGCACAAGATGATCCGGCTGGTGACGTTTGCGCTGGGGGGCGAGGGGTATCTGAATTTCATGGGCAATGAGTTCGGGCATCCGGAGTGGATTGATTTTCCGCGCGAGGGGAATGGGTGGTCGTATCACCATGCGCGGCGGCAGTGGTCGCTGATCGACAAGGATCATCTGCGGTATGTGGGGTTGAACAATTTTGACCGGGCGATGCAGGTGCTGGATGAGCGGTTCAATCTGCTGGAGGATCCGTTTATTGAGCAATTGGCGTGTCATGAGGATACGAAGCAGTTGGTGTTCAGGCGGGGGCCGCTGGTGTTTGTGTTCAATTTTCATCCGACGGAGAGCTATGTGGGGTTGCGGGTGCCGGTGCCGGATGCGCGGGACTACCGGGTGGTGTTGAACACGGATGGGCCGCAGTTTGAGGGGCAGGGGCGAGTGCCGGAGTTTGCGATGTATCCGAAGCAGGAGGTGGGGATGTATGGGCGGGGGCAGAGCGTGCAGTTGTATTTGCCGAGCCGGACGGCGCAGGTGTTGGCGCCGGTGTGAGGGGGGACGTTAAACACGAAGGACACAAAGAGCACGAGGGACCACGAAGTGATTGGCGATGGCGGGGATCTTTTCACCATGTTCGATGCGATCGGCGAGGACGCGAAGGGCAAGCGCCTGTGCTTTCGTGATTGCTGCTTTTTGGGTGGGACCGTAGACCATGACGCCGGGGAGATCGGTCACTTCGGCGATCCAGCGGCGGTCGTCTTCTTTTTCGACTTCGACTTTGAATCCTACGGCCATGCGTTTCTCCAACGTTACCCCGGCAAGCCGGGGGCTATTTGCGGTTTGACCTTACCTACTCTAACAATTACCGGTTGTCTTGCATGTTATGCCGCTTTTGGCTACATTAAGCGGCTCGTCTCTGGGCGGCGTTGCGCTTGGCGTTTAGGCGTTTTTGTGCAAACCCTTGGAGCATTGGCCATTATGGACCTGGACGCGGGTCCTGTTTACGGACAGAAGGTAACACATGCCGACGATCAATCAGCTCATCAAGAAGCCGCGGACGCCGTTGAAGCGCATCAACAAGGTGAAGGACCTGGAGGCGAGCCCGCAGAAGCGTGGCGTGTGTCTCGTCGTGAAGACGATGACGCCGAAGAAGCCGAACTCGGCGCTGCGTAAGGTGGCGCGTGTGCGGTTGTCGAACGGCAAGGAAGTGACGGCGTACATTCCGGGCATCGACCACAACCTGCAGGAGCACTCGATTGTGCTGGTGCGTGGCGGTCGTGTGCGTGACTTGCCGGGCGTGCGGTATCACATCGTTCGCGGCGTGCTGGACTCGTCGGGCGTGGAAGCGCGTCGTCGGAGCCGGTCGAAGTACGGCGCCAAGAAGCCGAAGTAAAATCTGAGAAGTCAGAAGTCGGAAGTCAGAAGTCAGTAGCACTGAAAAACTTCCGAAGCGAGCCTTCTGACTTTCTGTCTCCTGACTTCTGACTTCTCGCACAAGTATCCCCGGTCTGTGATGACCGATGTGGGAGAAACGAAAGGACAGTTTCATGGGTGCAAAATCTTATACCTCCGCGATCGAGCAGTTGAAGCCGGACCCCGTTTACGGGAGCCTGCTGCTGTCGAAGTTCATCAACTGCCTGATGTATGACGGCAAAAAGGCCACGGCGCAGCGCGTGGTGTACGGCGCGTTCAAGATCATTGAGCAGCGCGTGAAGGACATGAAGCCGATCGACGTGTTTGAGAACGCGTTGAACAACGTGAAGCCGGCGATTGAGGTTCGGAGCCGCCGCGTTGGTGGTGCGAACTACCAGGTGCCGATGGCGGTGGGGCGGAAGCGTCAGCAGTCGCTGGCGATTCGCTGGGTGCTGGAGGCGTCGCGTTCGAAGAGCGGGAAGCCGATGCATGAACGTCTGGCGGAAGAACTCATTGCCGCTTCCCGCAAGGAAGGCGCCGCGATGACGACGCGGGAAAACGTGCACAAGATGGCGGATGCGAACAAGGCGTTTGCGCACTTCGCGTGGTAAGCCAACCGAGTTGAATTGGTATTTGAGAGAGCCTTGCGAGAGCGAGGCTCTCTTTGTTTTTGCTGCGGGGGGGGGTGCGGGATGAGTGACGCTTCGATCGACTGCTATTGGTCATTGCGCATTCTATGTCTCATCGGAAGGAGTCGGCCCTTTGGGCCTCAATTCGTTGTTATCGAGTGGTCCATGGCCTTCCGGCCATGGCTACTGAAAGTCGGCCCATTCGGGCCTAGGACTCCCCGGCCCGAGGGAAGGGGCTAAACAATTCTGGGACATTGAATTGGTGAAGATCAATAAAGAGTTCGTCTGTGGGACGGATCAGCCGGCGCGGGAGCCTTCTTTCTGGCGGGATCTGCGCATGGCTTCGATGGGCATGACCATGGGAGGGGCGTCGAGGTCGGGTGGAATCGTGAGGAGGAAGTGATCGGCACAGCGCTCGCACTGGGGACGGAAGCGGCCGGGGCGGGCGCCTTTGACGCGCATGCGATGGCGGCAGTAAGGACAATCGACATACATGAGAGGCTCCCGAGATTCCACGCCACCATAATAAGGGTAGTCGCGCATGGTGGGTGGAGGCAAGTGCAATACGAGCCAAGATGTGAGGAGTTGCGGCGACGACGTGTTAATTCATTGATGAATGCGATTGCGGCATGCGAATGATTGACGTTCACGATGAGAAAGGAAGCCGGCGGTTCGTCGAGCAGCGGGTGGACCAGGAAGCCAGGCGACAAGCCCGCTTCCCCCGCTGCCCGGCGAAACCGCCGGCGTGGGTCGGCGCTCCCCGAGCCAGTTTCAGAGAGAAAGGGAGCGCCGGGTTGTTGGCGGGAGAGAGCGAGAGAGTCGGATTGCCTGCTTAAGTGCCGACTCTTTCGCGTTGCTCCCGGTGATGTGATGGCGCGCTGTTTTGGAAACGGGCGCACATTCCGGCGATGCCATCGCCGGCTTTTTGGGTCGCGTTATGCAGCGACTAATCCGCGTCTGGTCGAGGAGGAGGCGGTGCTACGGAGCATGGGTTGGGCGGTTCCGCAGACACGGTCGAGGTAGGCCTTGAGTTCGCTTTCGGGGAAGCGGGCGAGGAATTCGGGGGCGGCGGTGCGGTTGTGCTTGAGGATGGCATCGATAAGTTCACGCTTGCTCATGGGGCACTCCAGATTGCTGAGCTGCGGACACGTATATCCATGTGTCCGCTGTCCCGAATCCGCGGGACGGGAATGCGCAACGGATTCCACCGTTTGCATCCGGGCCGCCTCCCCGCGTCCCCCGCCCGTCACTCCAGCGGCTATCAGATGCATGCGACCCAAAGCTATCGGACGCCATGCAAAGAAAACTTCAGCGGTGGTCAGGAAAGGAGAAAAGATGCAGAAAGGGCTTGTTTTGCAGGGTTTAGCGGCGTCCGATAAGGGAGGCGGGTTGGCGGGTGATGAGGGGTGTTGGGGAAGGTCCGCTAAAAGGCGGGCTGCCTGTGTGAGGCGCGCTGAGAGATGGGGATGGGGATGTAGGGAGTCGGTCGACAGATTGCCCATTTTAACATCCATAGCGATTGTGGAGCGGGCGTTGGTGGATTATTCTGCGCCAAGTGGCCGAGCGGTCGGTTTGAGCATGCGGGCACATTCCGGCGATGCCATCGCCGGCTTTTTTGGGAGGCGCGTATGATGCAGATGCCGGACCATCATGATGAGAATCATCCGGTGGTGATTTCGCGGAATGCGAGCGTGGGACTGAGGCTGTTCATGATTTATTTTTTGTTTTATGCGGGATACCTGCTGCTGAACGTGTTTTCGCCGCGGACGATGAGCGAGACGGCGATTCCGCTCGGCGGAGATCGGACGCTGCTGCTGGGCGGAGTGAACCTGGCGGTGGGGTATGGGATCGCGCTGATTCTGATGGCGATGTTTCTGGCGATGGTGTATGTGCGGATGACGGGGCCGCGGGGACCGGGGAATTGAGCCATTGACGCATCGGGTCATTGAGCCATTGGGGATGCCAACATTGAGCTTCGCGAGATTGTGATGAAGCGCCGGTCCCGCCTATGATGGGTGGTTTGGAGGTAATTCCGGCGATGGTGAGCGCTTCTGAGAATGTCGTAGGGAGCGGGGAGGTCGGAGGGGGATCGCGGCGGCTGTATTGTGACAATGCGGCGACGAGCTTTCCCAAACCGGCGGAAGTGCTCCAGGCCATGGTGCATTACGCCACGGAAATCGGGGCGTCGGCGGGTCGAGGAGGTTATGCGGAGGCGCAGGCGTCGGCGGCGGTGCTGAAGACGTGCCGGGAGAGGCTCAACACGCTCTTCAATGGCGAGAATCCGCAGCATTTTATTTTTGCGCTGAACTGCACGGATGCATTGAACCTGGCGATCAAGGGGATTTTGCAGCCCGGCGATCATGCCGTGACGACGTGGATGGATCACAATTCGGTGTTGCGGCCGTATAACGCACTGGCGAGCGAGGGAGGGATTTCTTACACGCACGTGGCGGTGGATCCGGTGACGTGCGTGGTGGATCCGACGGAGATTCGGAAGGCGATTCGGCCGAACACGAAATTGATTGCAGTGGTGCACGGGTCGAATGTGACGGGGACGGTGCAGCCGATTCGGGAGATAGGGAAGATTGCGCGGGAGGCGGGGATTCCATTCCTCGTCGACGCGGCGCAGACGGCGGGGCATGTGCCGATTGATGTGCAGGCGGATTGCGTGGATCTGCTGGCGTTTCCGGGGCACAAGGGGTTGATGGGGCCGCTGGGGACGGGGGCGTTGTACATTCGGCCGGGACTGGAGGGGACGTTGCGGCCGTTGCGGCATGGGGGGACGGGGTCGGTGTCGGAGCAGGATGTGCAGCCGGAGTTTATGCCGGACAAGTTTGAAGCGGGGTCGCACAATGGGATCGGGCTGGCGGGGCTGAGCGCGGGGGTGGAGTGGATTTTGAAGAGGACGGTGGCGAGTTTGTGGCAGCACGATCAGATGTTGTGCAAGGCGTTTATGTCGGGGGTGGAGGGGGTGGAGGGGCTGCAGTATTTTGGGCCGCAGGGGATACGGAATCGGATGGGGGTGTTCAGTGTGCGGGTTCGGGGGATGGAGCCGGGGAAATTGGCGGAGGTGCTGGAGAATGAGTTTGGGATTTTAACGCGTGCGGGGCTGCATTGTGCGCCGCTGGCGCACACGCATCTGGGGACAGTGGGGAGTGGGGGGACGACGCGGCTGAGTTTTGGGCCGTTTTTGAATGTGCCGGATATTGAGTATGTGGCGAATGCGCTGTCGGCGGTGGCGTTGCGGGAGTTTGCGGCGGCGTGATTTGCTCCCCCCCCCCCCCGCCGACGACGACGACGTTAAACACGAAGGGCACGAAGAGCACGAAGGACCACGAAGGTGGTTCTTTTTTATTTTTTGGTCTGGCGGAAGAGGATGGCGGCGAAGATCTGGAGGATGACGGCGATGAGGAGCCAGATGATGCCGCGTTGAAGGGTGGTGAAGGCGACGGCGACTTCGGACCAGTCTTTCCAGGTGGCCTTGGCGGAGAGGGCATCGAAGAGGCCGGTGGCGAGGGCGAGGAAGACGAGAATCTGGACGATGATGGCGGCGAATTTAACGCCGGAGAAATCTGCGGGGGCTTCAGCGGCGCGATTCTGCATGCGGAGCTGGGCGACGAGATCGTCGATGGATTTTTCGAGGCGGGAGTAGGGCGGGGCGGCGGGGGTGGATTGGAGTTTGCTGAGGCGCTGGGCGAGTTTTTCGACGAGGGTGTTTTCATCGATGGCGGGAGGGGCGGCTTGCGCGGCTTCGGCGGGTGTGGCGGCATTGGAGACCAGCGGCTGCGCGGGCGTGGTGGCGGGTTCGTTGCGGACGGGGCCGGTGGCGGGGGCGGAGGCGGGGAGCGTTTGCGTGGGGGAATCGGCGACGCGTGTCACGGAGGTGGGAGCGGGCGAGGGGTGGTTCTTGCCTTCACGGGCGATGATACGGGCGGCGTCGGCGAGGGTTTTGACGATGAAGTTGGGGGAGACTTCGAGCGAGGGGGGATCGGCATCGGTTGACTTGTGATCGGGATCGCGCAGGAGAATGGTGCGCGTGCCGGCGGCGGCGCCGGCGGCGATGTCGCGCGGCTGGTCGCCGATGGTCCAGCACTGGGAGAGATCGAGGCCAAAGTCGGCGGCGGCCTGTTTGAGCATGCCGGGCTTGGGCTTGCGCCAGTCGTGATCGAGCTTGTATTCGGCGATGGGGGCTTCGGGGTGATAGGGGCAGTAGTAGGAGGCGTCGATATGGGCGCCGGCCTGATCGCGGAGTTGCCGGCACATTTCCTGGTTGACGGCCTCGACGGCGTTTTCGTCGAACATGCCGCGGGCGACGCCGGACTGGTTGGAGACGACGATGAGGCGGTAGTCGAGTGCGCGGATGGCGGAGAGGGCGGTGGCGGCGCCGGGGAGGAGTTTGACCTTGGCGGGGTCGCCGAGGTAACCATCATTGTCGATGATGGTGTTGTCGCGGTCGAGGAATACGGCGCGTTCGGCCATGAGGAGTGAGTCCTGTGAAAAGAGCGGCACGTCGGAGAGAAGTGTGGGGGAATTGGGGAAAAGAATCAACTTTTTGGCGGAGGGCTGGGGCACGGGAATCCTTGGAAAAGTATCGCGGGGCGGCAGCGTAACGGAAGAGGAGGATCGCCGCCAGCCCCCCCCGGTGGTGGTGTTGTTGATCGGCGAATTGCCGCGTAGAGTGGCGGGGATGCGGGATTTTCTTTCGAAGCGGACTGTTTGGTGCGGCGTGGTGATGCTGGCGATGTTGGCGGGGCCGGTTCTCGCGCAGGAGGATGGGCCATCGGGGGGGGCGGCGGGGATGGATTGGGGGTGGGTGCATGAGCTGGTGATGGGATTGCTGGCGGCGGGGATGGTGGTGGCGCTGGTGTATTTTCTGCGGCCGGCGAAGGTGGGCGGCGGGCTGGCGGATTTCCGGATTCTGGTGGAGGGGGGCGAGATTCAGTTCAAGGGGCGGTTTCCGGCGAATATGCAGATGCTGGTGACGCAGTTTCTGCTGGAGGATTGCCAGATCCCGGGGAAGTATGAGGTGCGCGGGACGTGGGAGGAGGGGCGGTTGATGGTGGCGGTGATGGGGGAGCAGGCGAAGATGCAGGAGCAGCGGATACGGAATTTTCTAAAGCTGCATGTGAAGCGGGCGGGGTGATTAGGCCGCCACAGTTGAACGAACGTGCGGAATTTCGTTTCCACCCGGCAATCGAAGTGCACCGGGATCAAGGTTTACCAGCGCCACAGTATGGCCGTCGTATGCGACAAACTCCACGAGATATCCGGGAGGGTTGGCGGCGGCATGAACGATGGCCCCAACGTCACCCTGCCGCAAGCCGTGCTGCGGGAGGTCGAGTGTCAGTACGACGGTATCGAGTTCCTTGAACATAGCGTTATCCTTCGCGACCATTATATGCAGCCGCACTAATCAATGGGATAGGCGGTCACCAATCTTGGCGGGCTGCCCTCGCTTTCGACGATCCAAACGGAACGAACCACCCGAGTCGATTTTCCGGCCGGCGTTTCGACGGGGCCTTCCACGGCGTACACGACGCCAAACGGCATTGTTGTCACTTCTGAAACTTCACATGCATTGATGTGCTTTCGAAGCGCTTCAGCAAAATCCTGCAAGCGATCGGGCGTAAAACCAAGCCTGCGAAAGAATACGGCCTTGGGTCCGCCGACAGCATGATTGGAGTCCAGCAAATACGCGCGGAGCTTCTCGTCGGGAACGATAGCCATCGGATGCAGGGGAACCTTCATTCGTCACCGGCTCAATTTATCGATCGTGCCTGTCGTGCTGCGGCCCTGAAGGAAGGGGGCGAGGATGACTTTGCCGCCGCGGGCTTCGACCACTTCGCGGCCGACGACTTCCTTGTTGGCGTAGTCGTCGCCTTTGATGAGGATGTCGGGCTGGAGCTGGGCGATGAGCGCGGCGGGGGTGTCTTCGTCGAAGCTGACGACGTAATCGACGCTTTGCAGACCGGCGAGGACGACCATGCGGTCGGCGAGGGGATTCACGGGGCGCGTGGGGCCTTTGAGGCGTTTGGTGCTGTCATCGGTGTTTACGCCGACGATGAGGACGTCACCCTGCTTGCGTGAGAATTCGAGGTATTGCACGTGGCCGGCGTGGAGGATGTCGAAGATGCCGTTGGTGAAGACGATTTTCTGATCGGGGTTGGCCTTGCGACGGCGGGAGAGTTCCTTGGCGAGTTGAGCGGCGGTGCGTTCCTTGCCGCGGGAGTCGGTGTCGAGGCGTTGGAGTTCGTCGATGATCTCGTCCTTGGTGATCGGGACGATGCCGAACTTTTCGACCTCGAGGCCGCCGGCGATGTTGGCGATGGCGGCGGCCTGAGACCAGGTCGCGCCGGAAGCGATGGCCATGGCGAGGGCGGCGAGGACCATGTCGCCGGCGCCGGTGACGTCGTAGACGTTGCGCGGGCGGGTGGGGATGTGTTCGCCCGGTTCTCCGCGCTCGAGCAGGTACATGCCGTGGCGGTCGAGCGTGAGCAAACAGGTATCGAGATTGTGCCTTTGAAGCAGGGCCTGAGCGAGTTCTGGGGCGCCTTCGACGGCGTCAGCGAGTTTGAGGCCCGAGGCCTTCTCCGCTTCGAAGCGGTTTGGCGTGATGGTGGAGGCACCGTTGTATTTGGAATAGTCGGAGATGAGGGCAGGGTCGACGAGGACCGGCTTGTTGAGCGAGCGAGCGATCTGAATGACCCGCTGCGTGAACGCGGGGGAGAGCAGGCCCTTGTTGTAATCTTCGAGGGCGAGGGCGGCGCATGTGGGAAGCTCGCGGCGGATGTAGGCGAGGAGCAATTCCTCCTGCTCGGGCGTGACGCCGGTGGTCGTTTCCTGATCGAGGCGGAGCATCTGCTGCGGATGGCGATGCTGGGCGAGGCCGACGAGGCGCGTCTTGGACGTGGTGGGGCGATCCTTGCAGGCGAGGAGTCCATTGGTGTTGACTTTGATCGTGGCGAAGAGATCGCGGAGGAGTCGTCCCTGGAAATCGTCACCGCAGACGGAGACGCAGAGAACCTCAGCCCCGAGCGTAGCCAGACCGGTCGCGACATTTCCCGCGCCGCCGGCGCGCTGCTCGCGGTACTTCTCCTGCACCACGGGCACGGGCGCCTCCGGACTGAGGCGTTCGGCGTCGCCATAGATGTATTCGTCGAGCATGACGTCGCCGACGAGCATGATGCGTGGCCGGGCGAATTTCTCGACGAGAGCAATGAGATCATGTGGTAGCGTGGACATACGAATCGTCATTCCTTAGCTCTTGAGCACTGGATCGCAGCAGCATAACTGCGATTCACAGAAAGCGTAACGGCCTATTGTGCCGCTTGCGCCGCTTGTGCCGCAACCGGGATGCGCTCCGTGTGCGGCGTAAGGAGGCTGACGGTGATCAGCGTCAGGAAGGAAAGCGGAATCGTGACAAGGCCGGGCTGATTGAACGGCACGGGGGCGACGGCCTGCGAATTGTACAAATACCGGTATGCGTCCCCCGAAAGGAGAATCCACACCAGTGACGAGATCAGCCCGACGAGAATCGACGCCGCGATTCCCTGCTTCGTCGTGCGCTTCCAGAACAGGAGCATCACGATGGCCGGCAGATTCGCCGACGCGGCCACGTTGAACGCCCACCCGACCAGGAAGGACACGTTCATCTTCTGAAACGCGATTCCCAGAAGAATGGCCGCAATCCCAACGAAAACGGAAACCACCTTGCCAGCGCGCACCTTTCGCACATCATTGAGGTCCGCCTTGCACAGGTTGTGAAGGATGTCGTGCGCCACCGCGCCGGCGGAGGCCATGATCAGGCCGGAAACGGTACCGAGCACCGTGGTAAACGCGGTGGCCGAAATCAGCGCGAACGCCAGGTTGCCGAACGATTTCGCCAGCAGCGGCGCCGCCATGTTGGAGTCAGTAGGATCGAGGACGCCGGCAGTCATCGCCCCCAGGCCGAGATAAAGCGTCAGAATGTAGAACAGCCCGATCGAGACGATGCCGACGACCGTCGACTTCCGCGCGGCGGCCTGATTCTTCACGGTGTAATAGCGGATGAGAATGTGCGGCAGCGCGGCGGTGCCGCAGAACAGCGCCAGCATCAGCGAGAGAAAATTGAGCCGGTCCGCCCACTTGTTGGATTTGAGTCCGGCGAACATGGGGTGATTGCCCGGGGCAAGCAGCTCCGATCCTGCGAGCAGCTTCTGGTAATAAATCGTGGTAACGGCGCCGTCCTTCTCCTTCACATCCTCCTGCCGCCACACGGCGATGGTGCTCTGCGAAAAGGCCGTGAGGTAAGCGAACGGCCCAAGCGGCCCGGTGGTGACCGCCGGCGGCGAGCCGGGCGTGTTGTACTCCGCGGGGAGTGTGGCGATGTTGCCGATGGTGAAGAAATCCGCCTTGCCGTCCCCGTTGCCGTGGGGAAGCCCGTTGATGAGGATGGTGCCGTCGGGGAGGGTCTGGCGGAACTGCGTTTCGACTGCGGGCGTGTCGACGGTGGTCCAGCCGGCGGTGATGACCTTCCGCCAGATGGTCACGCGCCCCGTCTGGTCATCCTTCAAGCGGATGTAATTCTTGCCCACCGGCCCGCCCCACGCCCCCTCTGAGGGCAGACGCGTCAGGTGGTGCTTCTGCAGGTAGTCGTCGTTCACCAGCTCGATGTTCTGCGGCTTCCGGAAATCGGCGTTATAGAGCGACGGATCGGTGGTAAGCCCCCGGCGAAGAATCGAAACCGTCAGCGCCATGCAGAAGAGCACCAGCAGCGATCCCTTGATGAACTGCACCCACGTGGTGGAAACCATGCCGGCGGTGACGACGATCAAGATGACGATCGCACCCACCCCCGCCACGCCCACCGTAAACGATTGAATCGAAAGCCCCGCCACGTGCAGCACGGGCGGCAGCCCCAGCAGCGGCTTGATCAGGGCCCCCGCCCCCACCATCTGCGGAATCAGATAAAAGACCGAGACGATCAGCGTGGAAATCGCGGCCGTGAGTTTGATGCCCCGCGAGTTGAACTGCGAATCGAGGGCGTCAGCGAAGGTGAACTTGCCCAGTCGCTTGATCGGCTCTGCAATGACAAAGAGGGCGACGACCCATCCGGCGAGAAACCCAATGGAATAGAGAAACCCGTCATAACCATAAAAGGCGATCATCCCGCAGATGCCGAGAAAAGATGCCGCGGAAAGATAGTCGCCGGCAAAGGCCACTCCGTTGATGAACCACGGAATCTCGCCATGCGCGGCAAAATAGCCGCGCGCGGATTTGGCCTTGCGTCCAAGGTAAAACGACAAACCCAATACCGAGCCGACGAAGAGCAAAAAGATCGTGACGGCCGTAGGCGAAAGCGAATAGATCATTACATTTTCCGAAGCAAGGGAGCCCGCGTGCCCGAAGTGGCTGGCACGGCGAGGGCGTATTCTACCCGCACCGCCTGAAGGCGGAACTCCAAACTTTTAAAAAAGCCCGTTTCTCGATTGAGTTTTGCGCCAATAGCCGTAAGCTGGAACGGTTTGCCCTCTACTTTCAATTGCCAACAAGAGGTTGTATCCGTGACACGCTCAAACGACGCCGCACTTCAGGAAAAACTTTACACACTGCTCGAGGAATCGGGCGTCACGCGGGATAAGGAATTGGCCGCCGATATGCTCCAGGCGGTGATCAAGCTCGCCCGCGATGAACCCGGCCGCGGCGAAATGAAGCTGATGGACCGCTCCCTCAAGGAACTCCGCTACGCCTTCAAAGTCTTCAAGCCCTACCGCCAGCGCCGCAAGGTCTCGATCTTCGGCTCCGCCCGCACGCCGCCAACCCACCCCAACTACATCCTCGCCGCAAAGTCCGGCAAACTGCTCGCGGATTCCGGGTTCATGGTCATCACCGGCGCCGGCGGCGGCATCATGGCGGCCGGACACGAGGGCGCCGGGCAGGCCGCCAGCTTCGGCGTCGCCATCAAGCTCCCCTTCGAACAGCGAACCAACGCCGTCATCGAGGGCGACGAAAAACTCATTCACTTCCGCTACTTCTTTTCCCGCAAGCTCGTCTTCGTCAAGGAAACACACGCCATCGTCCTCTTCCCGGGCGGCTTCGGCACCCACGATGAAGGCTTCGAAGTCCTCACCCTCGTCCAGACCGGCCGCTGCGATCCGCTTCCCATCGTCCTCGTCGAGCTGCCGGGCGGGACCTACTGGCGGTCGTGGGATCGGTACGTAAAGGACGAATTGCTGCGCGACGGCCTCATCTCGCCGGAGGACACGCATCTCTACTACATCACCAACGACGCGCAGGACGCCGTCGATCACATCCAGCGTTTCTACCGGAACTATCACTCCTGCCGCTACCTGAAGGACGAACTGTTCCTGCGCGTGAAGCACGCCCCGACGCCCGCCGAGATGGAACAGATCAACGAACAGTTCGGCGAGATTTGCTCCAGCGGCAAAATCGAAGTGCGCAAGACGCAGATCGTCGACGAGGAGACCCTCGTGCCGGACTACTGGCGGGTGGTGCTGAAGTTCGATCGCCGCTCCCTCGCGAAGCTGCGCCTCCTGATCGACCGCCTGAACAGCCTGCCGAGCCTGCCCCCGATGGAATCGGAGAAGCCGTCGATCGCCGACACGCAGGAACCGCGGTCCGATCGCAACGTCAGCGAGATTGCCGAGGAAGAATCGCTCCGCATCGTGGATCCCAAGTAAAAAGCCGGCGATGGTATCGCCGGAATGTGCTCCCACCTGGAATGATCGCAGACGATTTCAATGGAGCGGAGATTGTAAACCCGGCCTGAAAAAAAGAGCCATCGGGCCAATCTCCCAATGACCCGATGACTCAATGATTCAATCCCGCGTCCCGCTCACTGCGGCTGCGTGGTATCGCTCGCCTCAAGTTTCTTCTTCACCTCGTCCGGCACAACGACCTTCGTCGTCCCGACATCCTTGATCTCAATCGTGGTCGTCCGATCCACTTCCCGATCATTCCCGTTGAACGACACGCTCCCCGTGACGTGATACTGCAGCTTCGTCACTTCCCCATCCTTCGTCCACACCCGCACGTCCGCCTTCGCGTTCGTGACCTCCGGTCCGCCCCCGTCACCCCCGTTCGCGTTGGGCGGGCGGCGGAACATGAGCATCTGCTTCGCCCCCTCCTCCGTGAGATTGCCGGAGAAGCCATCCGTCTCGGCCTTCACCGTGTCGAGGTTCTTCAACGAGCGCTCCGCCTGCACCAGCGGCGTCTGATAGTTCGACGCCATCATCGCCAGCATCCGTTGCGGATTGAATCCACCACCGCCGCCGCCACCGCCACTGAGTTCCTCCGCCGTCTTCCACCCATCATCCGTTTTGATCATCGCCTTCTTCCCCTTGATCATCAGCTCATACGTCTGATCCCGCACCGGCTGGTTCACCCACGTATACCCGTCCTTTTCGGTCTTGCCGGTGGATGTGCCAGCCCCGAGCGCATTCCCGCCCATTTCCACCTTGGAACTCCACGAATAATTCGGGCCATCGGCCGTCTTCTTCACGGCGGCCATCAGATCGTCCTTGGCATCGCCAAAAGCACTCAACGACGATACGGCGAAAACCGCAAACGTGGCGAACAACGCGCGACGGAACATGGATTCTCCTTCGAAAAATGTGGGCACGCGGACCTGCAGCGCCGGACGGAAGCTGCGGCCCCCGCTATTTCATCAACGTTCTATCCCAATGGCCATTGCCCTGTCTAAAGCCGGTCATCCAACGGCGTGCCCGATCGAGCGTCGCTGATCCGGTACGCCTCGATTTCAAAAGCATTTCCACGATACGCATTCTGCCCCCTCCACCAGGCCACAACACTCGCCAGAAGATAGGCCGGAATAAAAAACGGCCCCCAGCAATGCGCCTGCCGGACGTGAACCCGCTCATGCTCCCGCGTCATGTCCAGCGCCGCCTGCGTCCGCCCCAGCACGCAATCCCCAAACGTGATCGCGACCGCGCCCCCCTTCAGAAGCATCGCATTCTCCAGCAGCCACGCCACCCCCCCACCATGAATCTCAATCACACCGGTATGGAACTGCCACCTGGCGCCGATTGGCAGGCAGAGGATCCCAACGCCGAGCCCAACCGCCGTCGTCGGAAATGTCCAGATCGTTCTCAAAGCAGCGATGAACATGCACGGATTATAATCCGCCGCACGCTCATTACCCTGATCATTTCCAACGGACAGACGCCCGTGCCATGAATTCCGCTTGCAATATTGTTTATTGAACAAAGTTCATATATTGTGCCCACGGTTCCATTTCTTCCGGTCGACACGATCAGATGAGGGTCTCCCCATGAACAAACGCTTCGTCGGCATCGCCGCCGCATCGCTTCTCGCATCCGTTACCCTTGTCGCCCACGCCAAGGATCCGGCACTCCATATTGATGCCGCCAAACCTGCCGGCAAAGTCAGCCCCACCCTCTACGGCCTCATGACCGAGGAAATCAACTTCTCCTACGATGGCGGCCTCTACGGCGAACTGATCCGCAACCGCAACTTCAAGGATGCTTTCGTCAACGTCCGGCCCCGCGGATTCGGAGGCACGAGAACCGACGCCGCCGCCACGCAACCTCAGAATCCGATCACTACGCCGGCCCACTGGTCCATCGTGCCCGAGGTCGATCATTGCACGATCTCCCTCGATCCCAACCAGCCGCTCAACACCGCAGTGCCGCTGTCGCTCCGGCTCAATGCGGAGGGGCTCGTCCGCGATCAACGCGCCGCATTTGCCAACGAAGGGTACTGGGGCATTCCCGTCCGACCGAATTCCACCTACAAGGCGTCGTTTTACGCCAAGCGCTCGGTCTTTGGGGCGCGGGGGCCGCTCACCGTCGCGATCGAATCCAATGACGGCAAAACCGTTTTCGCCCATGCCGACGTCGCCGATCTTACGACCGAGTGGAAGCAGTACACCGTGGATCTCCCGATCGGCGATGTCCTCGCCTCCTCGACCAACCGCTTCGTCATCTCCACTGGTTCGCCGGGCGATTACTGGTTCACCCTCATCTCGCTCTTCCCCCCCACCTTCAACAATCGCCCGAACGGCAACCGCATCGACATCATGCAAAAGCTCGTCGACATGAAGCCCTCCTTCCTCCGTTTCCCCGGAGGCAATTACCTCGAAGGAGACACTTTCGAAGAACGCTTTGACTGGAAGAAAACCATCGGCGCCCTCTCCGAACGCCCCGGCCATCGCAGCCCGTGGCGCTATCAATCCACCGACGGCATGGGCCTTCTCGAGTTCCTCGAATGGACCGAAGACATGCACGCCCAGCCCGTCCTCGCAGTTTTCGCCGGATACTCGCTGCGCCACATGAACGTCCCCGCCGGGCCCGAGCTGCAGCCTTACGTCGATGAAGCCCTGGAGGAAATCGAATACGTCACCGGCGATGCCTCCACCAAATGGGGCGCCCGCCGCATCGCCGACGGACATCCCCAGCCCTTCCCGCTCCACTACGTGGAGATCGGCAACGAGGACTGGTTCGACCGCACCGGCAGTTACGAAGGCCGCTTCGCCCAGTTCGCCGACGCCATCCGCGCCAAATATCCCGACCTCAAGCTGATCGCCACGACCAAAGTGACGAGCGACAAGGCCGACCTCATCGACGAACACTATTATCGCAAGTCCGGCGAGATGTACGCTGACGCCACCCACTACGACCAATACAAACGTGACGGCCAGAAGGTTTTCGTCGGCGAATGGGCCACCCGCGAAGGTTCACCCACCACCAACATGAACGCCGCCCTCGGCGACGCCGCCTGGATGACCGGCATGGAACGCAACTCCGACGTCGTCCTCATCTCCTGCTACGCCCCGCTCTTCGTCAACGTCAATCCCGGCGGCATGCAGTGGGCCTCCGACCTCATCGGCTACGACGCCCTCAATAGCTACGGTTCCCCCTCCTACCACGTGCAGAAGATGTTCAGTGAAAACCTCGGCGACGCCATCCTCCCCATGACCGGCGAAGAGATCCCCACCCACGCCTGGCAACCACCCGCCCCTCGTGGCAGCACCACCAAGCCCGCACCCCGAGTGGTGCCCTCCCTCTTCTACGTCGCCACCCGCGACAGCCGCACCGGCATGGTCTACCTGAAATTCGTCAATGCCGTCGAGACGCCGCAAAACGTCAGCATCACCCTCGACGGCGTCAAGAGCGTCGACCCCAAGGGCACGCAGATCGTCATCCACTCCGACGATCCCATGGCGACCAATTCCATCACCGCGCCCACCAACATCGTCCCCGTCACTTCCGATGTCACCGACCTCGCCCCCACTTTTTCCCACACCTTCCCCCCCTACTCCGTGACGATCCTGCGAATCCCCACCCACTAAGGTGGCATCGGCGTCCCGCCGATGACGGCCCGCAGGCCGTTCCGCGCGCCCCCGCAAACCGCGCGGCGCCTTCCCCATTCCTCCCTCCCCCTGCCCCGCCTGACATTCTGAATTCCCCCACTCACTTATTCTGAATTCCCTGCTGCACCGTCACCCACGGCCCAACAATATTCGCCCACAACCCCGCATGCGCGTACAGCCCCTTCAAACTCATGTGCACCCCCGTCCCATGCTTCTGCCGGTTCGCCCCGATCAGCGTATCCGTATCCGGCCCCTGCATCGCCACGCCATCCTCCACCACACCATGCTGTGCCGCACGAATATCCGGATCGATCGGCGACTCCGGACTCCCCCACGTCGCCGTCGCCACGAACCACGGCACCTCCCACCCCACCTCCTTGCGCGACTCCTTGATCACCCGCTCCAGCATCGCACGATAATCCTTCCCCGGCAGCGTGTGCCCCTCTGGCTGATGCGCATCCGACTCCCCCTGATGCCACAACATCGCCCGAAACCCGTGCCCCCCCCCATTGGCCTCGTCCAACTGCTTCATCCGCTCCACCATCCGATCGTACAACGTCCCGTCATTCACCCACTTCCCATCAGGATTCTTCTTCAACCCATCCGTCCGCGTCGGTTCAATCTCCACCACATCCCCCTTCGGCAACCACTGCCGCACGCTCGTCGATCCCTTCCCCACCGGCACAATCCCGATCGGCACATGCAACTTCGCATACATGTCATCGCCGAACAAACACCACGGACTCCCCTTCCCCTGCCCCGCATCCACCCCCGGAATCGGATCCGCCGCCACCGTCCACTCTTTCCCATCAAACACCGTCACCATCCCCGTATCCGTCCTCGTCCGCGCCTCGCCCCAATTCGTAGAGTTTGACTGCCCCCCCACCACAAACACCTCGCCGACGCCGACATGTTCGACCACTGCCTGCCCCAGGTTTCTATCCATCTCACTGACCGCAACCAACAATACGTGCCATCCGCCTGCGGGCACTTTCATCTCCACCTCGAAGGTGCCGTCCTTCCCTGACGTAACGTCCGCCATGTCGGCAATCCGCGTGGAACTGGGCACGCCCGACGACTCTCCTGGCTTCACGCTCATAAGCAAATGCAAAGGCCGTCCCTGCAATCCGCCCACGCGTCCCTCAATTCGTAACCGCCCTTCCGTCGGCGACGTGCGCTGAAAGATCTCCCACTCCTTGGGTGACGTGAGAGTGACCCCGCTCTCCTGTGCCGCCGGCGCACTCGTCGCCGTCGCCGCCTCCTCCGCAAACACCCCGCCCCCACTCGCCGCAATCACCAAACCCAAAACGATAAAAGCAAAAATCTTCATCCCCCAATTATGCCCCAACCCATGCACCCCTCCAATCAAAGCGCCATTGATATTCCCATCGCCACCCCCGTTTCGTCATTCACTCATTGATCATTGGAGTTTGATTCGTCATCTATCATTCGTCATTCCCCCCTCATTCTGAATTCACTGATTCGCTTATTCTGAATTCGCCCAAATCGAGTCAATCCGCTCCACCGTCAACTCCCCCACCGATTTCACCACGCAATCCGCCCCCACCGCACTCGCCCCGATTCCCACACACACCATCCCCGCCGCCTGCCCCGCGCGAATCCCCGCCTCCGCATCCTCCACCACCACGCACTGCTCCGCCTCCACCCGCAGCTTCTTCGCGCACAGCAAAAACCCCTGCGGGTCCGGCTTGCTCCGCACCGCATCCGTTCCATCCACGATCGCATCAAACCAATCCGTGATCCCCAGCAGTTCCAGCACGAGCCGCGCATTCTTGCTCGCCGACACCAGCCCCATCCGCACGCCGCCTGGGGGGGCCGCTCGCAGCATCATCGCCAGATGCCGCGCCCCGGCCGCCAAATCCCCCGGCCGCAGCGTCATCACCTGTTCGAGGTAATACCCATTCTTCCGATCCGCCAAAACCCGCTTTTCCTCCGCCGCCAGCCCCTTCGAGAACTTCCCCAGCAATTTCTCCAGGCACTCCATCCGCCCCACCCCGCGAAACCCATCGCTGATCTTCTCGTTAAACGCCACCCCCAATTCGTCCGCCAGCCGCTTCCACGCAAGATGATGAAACCGCGCCGTATCCACCAATACCCCATCCAGGTCAAACAGCACCGCCTGCACCCCCGCCCGCTTCGACTTCGCCGGTATCCGCCCCCCCCCCCCCCCGACCACCCCACCCTGGTTCGGCCCGATAACCCACGCCGCAA
>DATKPA010000009.1:0-34520 GCA_035524355.1 Phycisphaerae bacterium
GGTCGTCGGGGGGGGTGAGGGTGGGGATGGGTTCGGGGTTTTCGGTGGTGAAGGTGGGGACGAGGGAGAGGGGGAGCCAGGGTTCGGTGGCGAGGAGGGCGTGGGAGATTCGGGCGCCGAGTTCGACCTGGGCGACGCGGCCGCTGCCGGGGTCGGTGCAGTGGAGGGGGTCGCTGGTGACGAGGAATTCGCGGCAGGCGAGTGGGCGGTGTTGGTGGATGGAGCAGGCGTGGTCTTCGAGGAAGGGGCAGGGGAGTTGGAGGGAGAAGTAGTGGCGGTCGAGTTGGGCGAGTTGTTCGGGGGGGAGGAGGTGGCGGTGGAGGAGTTTCTGGAGAAGTCCGGCGGAGTCGAGGGCGGCGAGGGCGTTTTGGAAGCGATCACGGATGCGGGCAGCGAGGGGGGCGTCGAGGGCGTTGAGGAGATGGGCGAGGAAGTGGGCTTCGGTGGGGGTGATGGGGACCATCTGG
This sequence comes from Phycisphaerae bacterium, assembly GCA_035524355.1. Lineage (GTDB taxonomy): Bacteria > Planctomycetota > Phycisphaerae > WQYP01 > WQYP01 > DATKPA01. The sequence continues at coordinate 468 of DATKPA010000009.1, forward strand.
CGGCAGCAGGCGTCGCAGCCTTTTTTGCAGGAGATGGGGGAAGCGGCGTCGGCGGCGCGTTGTTCGGCGATGTTGACGACGGCGTCAGTGAGTTGCTGGAGGACGGGGAGGAGGGCGCGGCGCGGGGGATTTTTGAGGTGGGAGGGGGTGGGAAGATCGACGGCGCCTTCGATTTCTGAGCCGTCGACGAGGAGTTTAATATGGATACGGGAGGCGGTGCTCACGGGCATTTCCCACTGGTACAAGGGTGGGTGAATTGTAACGAGAGGGTGGGGAGGAGGGTAGAGGGGGGGAATATCGAGCACTCGCAACCGGGGTCGTGGTGGGCGGCAGGGGCTTTGGGCCGGGGTCGTCGGTTGCCATGTCACGTTGTCTGCACACACCGGTGAAATGCCGCAGTTGAGGGCGACATTTCAGCGGGCGGCGCACTCTGAGAATCGGGGTGCAAGTGGTGTATTGCCTTTACTTCTGGCAGGCCAGCGCGATGATGCCCTGGCGCTGCTCCAATTGCTGAAGGCGGCTGAGCTGCTCCGGGGTAAGGGTTGCAAGGGGGACGGTGGGCTTGAGCGCGATGATGACCGCGCCCAGTTCTTTTTCGAGGGCGGAAAGCGCCGCAAGCTGCTCGTCGTTTAGTGGTGAAAATCCAAGGAATCTCGCGCTCGGATTAGTTCCCATCGCTGATCTCCTGTGTGGATTAATACAGCATCACTATATGGAGATAAGTCATCTCATGTCAACAGGTTTCCCGCTGTTGCCTGGGTGCGTAACAGAATCGGCGGCAGTCGTCGGGGCACGCAGTGTCGAAGGCCTTTGCACCGCCTGCGCGAGGAGCCGGCCCTTTGGTTCGTGAGCGAGAGGGCCGGCGCTTACGCTACGGGTTCTATGGCCTCCGATTCTGTTACGCAGCGCTGTTGCCTGTTTCTGCGCAGCGGGTCGTTCAGGAGCGTGCCAGCGATCAGGCTCAGCCCTGGCGCAGACGAGCGTGCTGCCGGGGCAAGCGGTGCGTCTGCTCAAGAGCTGATGGAAGTGAGGGTGCATTTTGTTGCCTGCCCGGTAGATACCTTGCCGTTGCCAACCCGCGTTCCATTCTGACGAGAAAGGCCGTCTGGAGATCCGGTCGAATCTTCTCCACTCTCACATGGCACCGCGATTGCTTTAGGAGGGAGAGCGTAGTCGGGCATATCTAATAGAAAGAACTAAGAGGAGAAACGCACATGGTGACGAACATGGCCGAGAATTCGGCCCAGGCCCTGCAGCCGATGCAGATTGTGGACAACATCGGGATCGCGACGATCAGCAAACCGCCGGTTAATTCGCTGAGCAGCGACGTTTGCGATCAGTTGCTTGCGTCGTTCGACGCGTTCGAGAAGGCCAAGGTCCGGGTGATCATCATTCGGGCAAATCCGAGCACGAAGATCTGGTCGGCGGGTCACGACATCAAAGAGATACCGCTGGACGGGCACGACGCGGTGACGTGGACGACGGGATTCGAACGCGTGCTTCAGCGCGTCCGCAAGAGTCCGGTTCCGGTGATCGCGATGCTGCACAGCAGCGTGTGGGGCGCGGCGTGCGACCTGTCGGTGACCTGCGACCTGGCGATCGGCACACCGAACACGACGTTCGCGATCACTCCGGTGAAGCTGGGGATTTCCTACAACACGGCGGGGATGTCGCACTTCCTGGGGGTGTTGCCGCTGCACGTGATCAAGGAGATGGTTTTCACGGGCAATCCGCTTTCGGCAGAAGACGCGTATCGGTTCGGGCTTTTGAATCGCCTGGTGAGCCCGGAGAAGCTGGAGTCGACGACGATGGAAATCGCGAAGACGATCGCCGGCCGCGCGCCTCTGGCGATTTCGGTCGTCAAGGCCGAACTGAACAGCCTGAACAAGGGGACCCCGCTGAGCGCGGACGAGTTCGAGTCGATTCAATCGACGCGACGGGCCGCCTTTATGAGCGAGGACCTGAAAGAGGGCGTCAAGGCGTTCTTTGAGAAGCGTACGCCGGTGTTCCAGGGGCGGTAAGACCATGTCGAACGGCAAGCTCGAAGCTCCGAAGATCGCAGAATCGGCGCGCGGCGAAATCGTCCTGGAGACGGTGGTGCGCTCGACCGAGATCGACGTCAACGGTCACGTGAACAACGCGAAGTACGTCGAATACCTCGAGTGGGGCCGCGAGGAGTGGTACGACCGCAACGACTTCGCGTACGACCGGCTGAAAGATCTTGGGGCGATCACGGTGATGGTGAACCTCAACATCAACTACCGGCGGCCCTGCCACCAAGGCGACCGATTGCGGATCGCCACGTGGCCGGGCGGCCGGGGGCGTACGAGCTTCCAACTGATGCAACGGATCGACAAGGCGGACGGCACGGTGGTCGCCGACGCGGCGGTGACGCTCGTCACCGTCGATCCGGAAGCGCGCAAGGCCCGGCCGCTGCCCGAAGAGTTTGCCCTGCTGTTCCCCCAGTGACTGATTCCATTTCTTCAAGAACGGTGAGACGATGACAACTGCAAAGAACACGTATAGCACGATGACGCCCGACGAGGCGGCGGCGCTGATCCCGAACGGCGCGATGGTTGCGGTGAGCGGGTTTACCCCGGCCGGTGTGCCGAAGGCAGTGCCGCGTGCGCTGGCGCAACGCGCCAAGCAACTGCACCAGTCGGGCAAGGCATTCCAGGTGAAGCTGCTCAGCGGCGCGTCGACCGGCAAGGCGTGCGACGACGAGCTGGCCGGGGCGGAAGCCGTGAGCTGGCGGGCTCCTTACATGACGTCGGTTCCGATGCGCGAGCTGGCCAACACGGGCAAGCTCGACTTCGTGGACATGCACCTCTCGCAGGTGGCACAGAACGTGATGGAGGGGTTTCTGGGGCCGATCGACGTTGCCATCGTGGAAGCGACCGAGATTACGCCTGACGGTCGGGTGTACCTGACGACGGGCATCGGGAACGCCCCCACGTATCTACAGTGCGCGAAGAAGGTGATCATCGAGCTGAACGCCTACCACTCGCCGAAACTGCGGGAGTTGTCGGACATCCTCGTTCTGCCCCCACGGCCGCACCGCGAACCGCTGCCGATCCGCGACCCGCTGGACCGCATCGGCCGTGCGTACGCGCAGGTCGATCCGTCGAAGGTGATCGGGGTGGTCCACACGAACGAGCCGGATGGCGGGCGTGCGTTCAGCAAGCCGGACGAGGCAAGCCAGCGGATCGCCGAGCACGTGGCGGAGTTCCTGGTGCAGGAGTTGCGGGCCGGGCGAATTCCGACCGAGTTCCTGCCGCTGCAAAGCGGCGTGGGGAACATCTGCAACGCGGTCCTGGCCGGGCTGGCGTCGCACAAGGAGATCCCGCGGTTCAAGGTGTACACGGAGGTGCTGCAGGACGCGATGCTGGACCTGATCGCGTCGGGCGAGGCGATCGGAGCGAGCGCCACCGCGCTGACCCTGACCAATGAGAAGCTGAAGTTTGTGTACGACAACTTCAGCGAGTTCGCCGACCGGATCGTGCTGCGGCCGCAGGAGATCTCGAACAACCCGGGGATCGCCCGGCAGTTGGGGGTGATCGCCACGAACACGGCGCTCGAGGTGGACATTTACGGTCACGTCAACTCGACGCACATCATGGGGACGCAAATCATGAACGGGCTGGGGGGCAGCGGCGATTTCGAGCGCAACGCGTACCTCTCGCTGTTCATGTGTCCGTCCACGACCAAGGGGGGCCGGATCTCGACGATCGTGCCGATGTGCTCGCACATCGATCACAGCGAGCACTCGGTGCAGGTGGTGGTCACGGACCAGGGCCTGGCGGACCTGCGGGGTCTGGCGCCGATGGCTCGTGCCAAGCGGATCATCGACAACTGTGCGCACCCGGCGTACCGGGACGCGCTTCATCGTTACCTCGAGGCAGCTCCGATGGGGCACATCCGCCACGATCTGCGGCGCTGCTTTGAGATGCACGTGAACTACCTCGAACACGGCGCGATGCTGCCCGATCTGGACCTGTCGCAGTTCGAGCCGCGCCAACTGGTCGGGGCGGCATGAGAATCCGGCGACAAAAACAGGAGAAACTGAGATGAGAACGCGACCACCAAACCAGGAGAATGTGAAATGATCGAGAAAGAATTAACGCTCGCCGCGGACTTCCCGCCGGTCGGATTCGACCAGTGGAAGACCAGCGTCGTGGCCGAGTTGAAGGGCGCCCCGTTTGAGAAAAGGCTGGTCACTCGCACCCCTGAGGGGATCGACATCCAGCCGCTCTATACCGCCGAAGACTGGCCCTCGGGCAATGACCCGTCGGGCTTCCCCGGTTTCAATCCGCTGACGCGTGGCGGCCGGGCTTTGGGACACGCGGTCGGCGGCTGGGACGTTCGGCAGGAACATCTGCATCCGGACCCCGCTGAGGCGAATAAAGCGATCATGGAGGACCTGCAGCACGGCGTGACGTCGATCCAGCTCCGGCTGGACGCCTGCGCCAGTGCGGGCCTCGATGCGGATGCGCGCGACGCGGCAGCCTTGTGCGGCCGGGACGGCGTGATGGCCTACACCGTGGGCGATTTCGAGACGGTCCTTGCGCAGGTGCATCTTGATATTGCGCCGGTGTCGCTCGACGCCGGTGGGGCGTACCTGCCGGCGGCGGCGCTGCTCGGGGCCTTGATCCGGCAGCGGAAGCTGGACCCGGGGGCGTTGTCATTCGGGTTCAACGCCGATCCGTTGGGCGCGTTGATGTCGGAGGGTCACCTGCCCGTTTCGCTCGATGTGGCGTTGGCGCAGATGGCGGACCTGGCGGCGTGGACGTCGAAGAACTATCCGCAAGCCAAGGCGGTGGAGATCAACACCAGCGTGTATCACCACGCCGGGGCAACGAGCACGCAAGATCTGGCGTTCGCGGTGGCAACCGGGGCCGAATACCTCCGGGCGATGCTGGGCGCCGGCATGGAGATCGATGCGGCGATCCGGCAAATCTCCTTCGGGGTGAGCCTGGGCTGCCGGTTCTTCCAGTCAATCGCGAAGCTCCGGGCGTTGCGGAAGATGTGGTCGAAGGTCATCACGAGCGTGGGCGGCAGCGAAGCGGCGGCGCGATCGACGAGAATTCACGTGCGGACGAGCCGTCGGGTGATGACTCGCCGCGATCCGTGGGTGAACCTGCTGCGGAACACGGTCTGCTGCTTCGCGGGTGCGGTCGGCGGCGCGGACTCGATCACCACGTCTCCGCTCGACGCGGCGATCGGCCTGAGCGACGAATTCAGCCGGCACCTCGCCCGGAACACCCAGACCATCCTGCAGGAAGAGTCGCACCTGAACCGGGTGATCGATCCCGCGGGCGGGTCGTGGTACATGGAGCGTCTGACCGACCAGCTTGCCGAGAAGGCCTGGGAGCTGTTTCAGACGATTGAAGAGCGTGGCGGCATGGTTCGTGTCGCGACCGAAGGCTGGGTCACCGAGCAGATCAAGACGGTGCAGGCTGCCCGGGAGAAGAACCTGGCGACCCGGAAGCAAGCGGTTACCGGAGTCAGCGAGCACCCGAATGTGAACGAACAGCCGGTGATCCGTCCGAAGCCGGACGCGGTCAAACTGCGTGCCGAGGCATCCTCCCGCCTTGTGGCGTGGCGGCGTGACCACCGTTGCGACGCGGCACTGAAGTCGCTTGCCGGGATGTCCGGGGACGCATCGCGTTCGCCGGGCGCGTTGACCGAGTCGGCGGTGAAGGCCGCCGAGGGCGGCGCCACCCTGGGCCAGATCAGCGCGGCACTGGTGTCGGACGCGGGCAAGGGTTCGGCAGCTCACATCGAGCCGCTGGCGATTCACACCTACGCCGCAGCCTACGAAGAGCTGCGTGACGCCAGCGACGCGTACGCGGCGAAAACGGGGAAGCGGCCGCAGGTATTCCTGGCCAACATGGGGACTCCGGCCGAGTCGATCGCCCGCGCGACCTACGCCCTGAACTTCTTCCAGGCGGGCGGGTTCGAGGTGATCAACGGCGACGGGTTCTCCGACCCCGAGGCGGCGGCGGCGGCATTCCGCAAGAGCGGCGCCAAAGTCGCAGTGATCTGCTCGACTGACAAGAAGTATGAGACCGTGGTCGAAGCCACGGCGCCACGTCTGAAGGCTGCGGGTGCCCGCACGGTAATCCTTGCGGGGAATCCCGGGGCCAACGAGGCGAAATACCGGGCAGCCGGCGTAGACCGATTCATTTTTGTTCGATGCGACGTCCTGAGCATGCTCCACGAGCAGCTTCGGGAGGAAGGAATTTTATCATGAACACCATTCCGAACTTCAAAAACATCGCCTGGGAAGGCGGCCCTCGGTCTTCGGCGCACGCGGCGGACTGGCAGGCCACCGCCGGCAAAGCGGTTGACGAACTCACCATGGCAACGCCGGAGCTGATCACGGTCAAGCCAATGTACTCGTCGGCGGACCTGGAGGGGCTGGAGCACCTGCACACGATGCCGGGCATTCCGCCGTTCCTGCGCGGGCCGTACCTGTCGATGTACCCCGAAAAGCCGTGGACCGTGCGGCAGTACGCCGGGTTCTCGACGGCCGAGGCGTCCAACGCGTTCTACCGGCGCAACCTGGCGGCGGGCCAGAAGGGGCTGTCGGTCGCGTTCGACCTGCCGACGCACCGCGGGTACGACTCGGACAATCCTCGCGTGGCGGCGGACGTGGGCATGGCGGGCGTGGCCATCGACAGCATCATGGACATGCGGATCCTGTTCAAGGACATCCCGCTGGGCGACATCAGCGTGTCGATGACGATGAACGGCGCGGTGCTGCCGATCCTCGCGCTGTACATCGTGGCGGCGGAAGAGCAGGGTGTGAAGCAGGAGCAGCTCGCCGGGACGATCCAGAACGACATCCTCAAAGAGTTCATGACCCGCAACACCTACATCTATCCACCCGAACCGAGCATGAAGATCATCGCGGACATCTTCCGCTACACCAGCCAGCACATGCCGAAGTTCAACAGCATCAGTATTTCCGGCTACCACATGCAGGAGGCGGGCGCCACCGCGGACCTGGAGCTGGGCTACACGATCGCGGACGGCCTGGAATACATCCGCGCCGGGGTCGCCGCCGGGCTGACGGTTGACCAGTTCGCGCCGCGGCTGTCGTTCTTCTGGGCGATCGGCAAGAACGTGTTCATGGAGATCGCGAAGATGCGTGCGGCCCGCCTGCTGTGGGCCAAGGTCATCAAGCAGTTCAACCCGAAGAATCCCAAGAGCCTGTCGCTGCGGACACACAGCCAGACCAGCGGCTGGAGTCTGACGGCCCAGGACGTATACAACAACGTGATCCGCACCTGCATTGAGGCGATGGGCGCCACGCAGGGTCACACGCAGAGCCTGCACACCAACTCGCTCGACGAGGCGCTGGCCCTGCCGACGGATTTCTCGGCGCGAATCGCCCGCAACACGCAGTTGTTCCTCCAGGAGGAGACGGACACCGACACGGTGATCGATCCCTGGGGCGGCAGCTACTACATCGAGCGTCTGACGCACGAGCTGGCGCACCGGGCGTGGAGCCACGTGGTCGAGTGCGAGCAGTTCGGAGGCATGGCCAAGGCGATCGAGAAGGGCATCCCGAAGATGCGGATCGCGGAGGCCGCGGCCCGGACGCAGGCGGACATCGACTCGGGCGTGCAGACGATCGTGGGCATCAACAAGTACGTCCTGGAGCGTGAGGATCCGCTGAAGGTTCTCAAGGTCGACAACCGGGCGGTGCGCGAATCGCAGGTGAAGCGGCTCGCCGAGCTGCGGTCGCAGCGCGACCCGGCCGTTCTGAGCGCGGCGCTGAACGCGCTGACCGAGTGCGCGAAGACGGGCCAGGGGAACCTGCTGGAGCTGTCCATCACCGCAGCGCGGGCGAAGGCGACCGTGGGCGAGATCAGCGACGCGCTGGAAAAGATCTTCGGCCGGTACAAGGCGGAGATCCACGAGGTGTCCGGAGTGTATGCACGCCGGTTCGGCGATCGCAGCGGCGCCGTCGCGCAAGTCCGCAAGCGCGTGGAGGCGTTCCTGTCGCATCAGGGGCGTCGGCCGCGCATTCTGATCGCCAAGCTCGGACAAGACGGCCACGACCGTGGGCAGCAGGTGGTTGCCACGGCGTTTGCCGACCTGGGCTTCGACGTGGACGTCGGTCCATTGTTCCAGACGCCCGAGGAGGCGGCCCGAGACGCGGTCGATAACGACGACCACATCATCGGCGCCAGTTCGCTGGCGGCGGGGCACCTCACGCTGGTGCCGGCGTTGCGGAAAGCGTTGAAGGACCTGGGCCGCGAGGACATCCTGATTGTCGTAGGCGGCGTGATCCCGCCGCAGGATTATGACGAGCTTTACAAGGATGGAGCCGTCGCGATCTTCGGACCCGGGACGGTCATTCCGCACGCTGCACTCCAGGTGCTCGACGCTCTGGAAGCAAAGGTGCAGAAGACGCAAACGGCGGGAGCCCCATCGTGAGCTCCGTCGCCACAAATGTTCAGCAGTCGCCGCCCCCGCCGTCTACCCGGCGGGGGCGGCTGCCCTTGGAGCAATACGTCGAGGCAATCCTCGCCGGAAAGCGCGGGGTCCTGAGCCAGTTCATCACGCTGCTGGAGTCGCAACTGGCGGAGGATCGGCGGCTGGCTCAGCGGGTTCTGACGGACCTGCTGCCGCACTCGGGCCGCTCGATCCGCGTCGGCATCACCGGGGTTCCGGGCGCGGGGAAGAGCACGCTGATTGAGTCGCTGGGCCAGATGCTGATCGCACAGGGGCACCGCGTTGCCGTGCTGGCGATCGATCCGACAAGCCGGATCTCCGGCGGGAGCATCCTTGGCGACAAGACGCGGATGATGGATCTGAGCCGACAGTCGAACGCATTCATCCGCCCGTCGCCGAGCGGCCAGACCCTGGGTGGGGTGGCCCGCAACACACGCGAGGTCATGCTGGCCTGCGAGGCGGCCGGGTTCGACGTGGTGTTGGTTGAGACAGTAGGCGTCGGCCAGTCTGAGACGGTCGTGGCGGACATGGTGGACTTCTTCCTGGTCGTGCTGATTGCCGGGGCTGGCGACGAGCTGCAGGGCATCAAGCGCGGCCTGATGGAGATGGCGGACCTGGTCGCCATCAACAAGGCCGACGGTGACAACAAGGTGCCGGCCGAGCGGGCGTGCGTCCTCTACAGGAACGCCATGCGGCTGATGCACCCGGTTGACAGCCCCTGGAAGCCACCGGTCGTTACGTGCAGCGCGGCCAAGAACACGGGAATCGACGCACTCTGGTCGCAGGTGATGAAGCATCATGAGTTTTTTGCACAGACGGAGTGGTTCGAGCGGCGCCGCCGGGACCAGATGGTGCAATGGATGTGGGATCTGGTGAACGAGTCCATCCAGCACATGCTGCACGATGCCCCCGATGTCGGCGCAGTTGCGACCCGCGCCGAGGACGAGGTTCGCTCAGGGCTGATGACCGCCGGCGACGGTGCCGAGCGCGTGCTTCACGCCATGGGGCTCACGTGAGCACTGTTGTCCTCTAATTAAGGAAGAGTTCCATGGTAGCAGCACCGACCTCGTCAAATGAACTGAACAAGAACAATGGCCGTGCCTCAGCGGACAGGCAGAGGCGTCCCGTGACGGTTCCGGACTTCCGCGATGCCAAGGCGCGCGGCGTCCGGGTGACGATGCTGACAGCATATGACTACACGATGGCCCGGCTTCTGGATGCGGCCGGGGTGGATGCGTTGCTGGTGGGCGATTCGCTGGGGATGGTCGTGCAGGGACACGAGCACCCACTGAGCGTGACGCTGGAAGAAAGCATCTACCATACGCGCTGCGTGGCGCGCGGCGTCCGGCACAGTCTGATCATCGGCGACTTGCCGTTCATGACCTACCAGGTCAGCCCCCAGCAGGCGCTGGAGAGCGCCGGCCGGCTGATCAAGGAGGGGGGCGCGCACGCGGTGAAACTCGAAGGGGGCGTGCGGAGCGCGGCTCACATCGCGGCGATCACGGGCGCCGATATTCCGGTCATGGGCCACATCGGCATGACGCCGCAATCGGTTCGTCGCTTCGGCGGGTTCCGGGTGCAGCGGGATGCCGACAAAATCATTGAGGACGCGCTGGCCGTGGAGAATGCAGGCGCGTTCGCCGTGGTCCTGGAGTGCGTACCGGTCGAACTGGCGCGGAAGATTACGGCTGCGTTAACGATTCCGACGATCGGCATCGGCGCCGGGTCCGCCTGTGACGGACAGGTCCTGGTGGCGCACGACATGCTGGGGCTGTTCACGGAGTTTCGGCCGCGGTTCGTGAAGCAGTACGCCGATCTGGGCCGGGATGTGGTGCGGGCGGTGGAGAACTATTGCCGCGAAGTCGGCGACGGGACGTTCCCAGCGGCGGAGCATGGGTTTCGGTAACCACACGTAACCAAGGAATTCACTTCATTCATTAACCCTTTTTCAGGAGCACTCAAATGTCGGAAAGCGTCTACAAAATCATCGAGCTCGTGGGAACCAGTTCGGAGTCGTGGGAAAAGGCTGCCGCCGCGGCCGTACATCTGGCTTCAAAGTCCTTGCGCGATCTCCGGATTGCCGAAGTTTCGGAACTGGACGTGGTACTGGAAGGTGCCAAGATCAAAGCGTACCGTGCGAAGGTGAAGCTTTCCTTCAAATACGAAGCCAAGGTTTGAAACGAGCAGACCTGGATCCTGGAATGCATCAATAAGCTGATGGATCTCCTCAGGAAGACTGCGCCGCATCCTGAGGAGATCGCAACGTGGATGGCCGCCGAAGTTGCCGCTGGCGCGGCTTTGGATTGGCCACTGCCGGTACGTGGTGTTTTGCGCGCATGAGAAGATAACGAGCACCCGCAAGGGTCAGGGAATTTATGACGCGTCTAGATATGATAAATGCCACAGAATCCGTTCTGGTTGAGCGTGAGCAACTTATTCCAATTGCCGAGGCAGCGCTGCTGGTTGCACGTCTGCTCATGGAGACCGGCGCTTCCGCGAAGACCGTTCACGAGGAATGCAGCCGGGTGGTGCGTGGACTGGGTGCGCAGCATGTGGACCTGCGCTCGGGCTATGACTCGCTCGAAATCACGATCGCCAAAGGCGCGAGCTACATTACGAGGATAGTAGAGATCGGGCCACTGGGAGTGAATTATCGGCTGGCTCACGCCGTCCGCGCACTGGCCAAACGGATAGCGGAGGGTGAGTTTACAACTGCGGAGGCGATTTCCGAATTGACCCGAGTGCAGAAGGGCACGGCGCGTCACCCTCGCTGGGTAGTTGCCGTCGGAGTGGGCTTCGCGTGCGCCGCATTTGGACGCCTGTTGGGGATGGACTGGGCGGCATTCATCCCGGTCCTCGCCGGCGGGACAGTCGGTCAGTGGGTACGCCAAATACTCCAGCGTCACGGCGTCAACGTGTTTGCGGTCGCTGGTGGTATCGCGTTTCTGGCATCGGGCCTGGGCGCACTGGGCTCGCGATTCGCCGGCAGCACAACGGTCCCACTGGCCATGGTCGCCTCGGTTTTGCTGCTGGTTCCCGGCGTGCCGGCGCTCGATGCGCAATACGACATTCTGGAGGGACACCCGACGCTCGGTATCGCGCGGGCGGTTGTCGTCAGCATGACGGTGATCTTTATGGCGACGGGAGTATTGATCGCGGGCGTGCTGCTTGGAGTTCTTAAATGACTGTCAATCTTCTACACCTGGTCCACCAGGCCCTGTTTGGCGCCATTGCCGCAAGCGGCTTCGGAATCTTGTTTAATTTCGGCTGGCGCGACATTCCGTGGTGCGCAGCGAGCGGCGCCTTGGCGCTCGCGACCCGCACACTCGGGCAAGACGCCGGCTGGAATCTTGAGGCCGCCGCGTTCGCCGCCGCAGTGGTAGCGGGCTTTACCGCAAGACTTTTGCGTTCTCATTTGGGGATCGGTGGTCATGATCTAGCGGCGGCGGGCTGCATCCCGATGGTGCCGGGCGCACTAGCGGCACAAGGAATTTTCGGTCTCTATGCCCTGACCGCCCCGACTCCCATCAATCCGTCCGCGACCCTGGTGACCTCAATGGAATCGATACTTCGCGTGCTCTTCACGATGGCGGCGATCGGCACCGGTCTCGCGATCGCAACATTGGTTTTGAGGAGCCCCGCCAAGACGAGCCTCCCGGCGAGTGAGCGGCATGAGTTTCCTAAGCTGAGGCTGAAGGAATGAACGCAACTCCACGCAATGGGACTTGATGCTTCAGGCGACTGCCTTGATGCACGAGGCCTGCCTGGGGCTAGATAGCTGGCCAAAAGTTCTCTGACAAGACATCTGCTTTTCGAAGGGCCTGCCGATCAGCGACGGGAGCAGTGACAGGCACCTGTGCGGATGGCGGCCGCGAGGAGCTGAGCTGGCCGCAGTCGGGGTGCTGCGGACACTCCGGGAAACAGACTCCACGTGTGGCCAATGCAATGGCCGCGCGGTTCGAGTATCGCGCCGGCCACGTCGTTCAGTGACGCTCGTTCGCGCCTCGTCACGGCCTGTGCTTTGGCGGGCATCCTGGCGATCGATTCGCCAGAGTGTCTTCCCACCAACAGTACTTCCTCAAGAGGATGAAAACGGAAAGGAGATGACGATGAATACCATTGTGCCGGCCTACAAACAAATCGGTGAACGCCGCTATCGCGAGATCTCCGGCCTCTACTATGAGGATTTTGAACCCGGAGATGTGTTCGAGCACCGACCCGGTCGGACCATCCTCGAGGTGGACAATACCTGGTTTACCCTGCTGACCATGAACACGCAGGAACTTCATTTCGACGCGGCCTATGCAGCCAAGACCGAGTGGAAGAAGCCCCTCGTGGATTCGACCTTCACGCTGGCGCTGCTGACCGGGATGAGCGTGCGGACGGTGAGCGCGAAAATCGTGGCGAATCTCGGATGGGACAAAGTCAAAGCGACGCATCCCGTCTTTGCCGGTGACACGCTTTATGCTGAGAGCACGGTCTTAACGAAGCGCGAGTCGAAGAGCCGCCCCACGCAGGGCATCGTGACTGTTTCGACTCGGGGGCTCAATCAAAGCGGCGACGAGGTGATGAGTTTCGAGCGCACGATGTTGATCCACAAATGCGGCCACTCTCCGGAAGAAGCGGCCAATTACTGATTTCCCGAATGCCGCGGAGAACGCCGTTTTCTGCAGCGCCCAGCACCCTTCCACCGCTGCAGAAAGGGTGCAGAAAGTTCCTGCCGTTTTCAGTCTTCGCCTGCTACAATCCGATACATCCGCCCACGACGGAAAACCGCTGGCCCAACATGCGGAACGCCCGATAATTGCAGGCGAAACCCGCATCATTCCTGAATGCCCGGGATGGGAGTCGAACCCACACGAGGATTGCTCCTCAAAGGATTTTAAGTCCTCAGCGTCTGCCGTTCCGCCACCCGGGCTGGAGTAAGTCGTCCGACGGGAACAAGATTACGGGAATTTTTGCGGATTGTCATGGCCAGGCGCAGAGGAGTGTGAAATTAGCGTACGGAGGCGGCTAAATCGGTGCAAATGATTTGGCAAACGCGGAATCCGGGTCATATTGTGGAGGGCAGAACTTGTGGTTGGCGGGATATTTCGCGAGGCGGCCACTTTTCAGGAACGCGGATGCCGATGTTGTTGTGTGCAGTCAGTAAGCGGTCTTTACAGGCGGCAGTGGTTGGGGTGTCGTTTCTGGGAGTAGCGACGGGGTGGGGTTCGGATCTGGAGACGATTGGGATTACGGAATTGCGATCGATTCGGCCGGACCTGACGGGAGCGGGGGTGACGGTGGGGCAGATCGAGGCGACGACTTATAACGGACCGGCGAATTACGATCCGCAATATGACCTCAATGATTTTGAGTACAACCCATCGGTGAATCCGAATGTAATGCCGACGTATGTGGGGAAGCAGGGGACGACGGCGACGACGGTGTTCAATTCGGCGTACGAATCGGGTCATGCAGACTTGGTGGCGACGAATCTGTTCGGGACGACGGCGGGGGCGGCGCCGGGGGTGGCGGCGAACGTGGCGTATAACGCGAATTATTTTTTCAGCAACGTGGTGGTGCCGGATTCGGCGATGCAGTTGCCGCTGGCGCCGTCTGGCGCGCCGCCTGTGTCGATCGTGAGCCAGAGTTTTATTTTTGGGACCATGAGCAGCAGCGACCAGACGGTGACGAATCAGTATTACGACAACTTCGTGGTGAATCAGAACGTGATGGTGGTGACGGCGGTGGGGAATTCGGGCGGGATTCAGGTGCCGGCGACGGCGTACAACGTGATTTCCGTCGGGGACAGCAACGGCGAGACGAGCGTTGGGCCGACGTCGGACGGGCGATCGAAGCCGGATATATCGGCACCGGGCGGCGAGACGAGTTTTTCGACGCCGTACGTGTCGGGGGTTGCGGCGGTGTTGGAGCAGGCGGGTGCGACGGGGGCGGGGGGATCGAATGTGACGGCGGCGGTGGATGGGCGGACGATCAAGGCGTTGCTGCTGGCGGGTGCGAGCAAAACGTTGAACTGGTCGCACACGACGACGGCGCCGCTGGATCCGACATATGGGGCGGGGGTGGTGAATGCGTATGCGTCGTATGAGACGCTGTCGGACGGGCAGCGCGGGCCGACGGTGGTGAATACGTCGTTGACGCCGAGCACGGGGGCGGCGGTGGAGAGTGCGGGGTGGGATTTGAACACGCTGACGACGCAGGTGGGGAAGTCGGTGACGGTGTCGCACTATGTGCTGAACATCACGGCGAATTCGACGCTTTCGAGCGCGTTGACGTGGTATCGGCCGGCGGGGGCGGTGGTGATGGGGACGCCGATGATCACGGGGATCAACAACCTGGATCTGATGCTGTACAACTCCGCGGGGGTGCTGGTGGATTCGAGCGTGAGCACGGTGGACAACGTGGAGTATCTGTACACGCAGAACCTGACGCCGGGGACGTATGACCTGGAGGTGGTGAAGCGGTCGCTCAACAAGGTGAGCGCGTCGGAGACGTATGGGCTGGCGTTCAATGCGATGATGCTGGGGGATGCGGACCTGGATGGGAAGGTGGATCTGACGGACTTGTCGACGGTGTTGACCAACATAGGGATGTCGACGACGAAATGGACGGATGGGAATTTTGACGGGACCGGGACGGTGGATCTGACGGATCTGTCGGACGTGTTGAACAACTTTGGGGCGGTGTCGGGGAATTTGAAGAGCGCGATGGCGACGGGGGTGAGCAGCCAGGCGGCGTTTTCTCAAGTGGCGATGGCGCCGGAGCCTGGATCGCTGGCGATCATGGGAGGGGCGGCGGCACTCCTGCTGGGGCGGCGGCGGAAACAGGGTATGCCGGGAAGCGGGGCGGATTCGGATTCGCTGCGCGCTTCAAAACATTTGTCATGAGAATGAGGGGTTGTTATACTACTGAGCTCTTTCGCCCGGACGCCCCCATCGTCTAGAGGCCTAGGACACGGGCTTTTCACGCCTGTAACTGGGGTTCGAATCCCCATGGGGGCATTTTCGAGAAGTCAGAAGTGAGAAGCGAGAAGTCGGAAGACTCGCCTCCCAGCACTTCTGTCTTCCAGCGCCCTTCTTCTGACTTCTGTCTTCTGACTTCTCCGAGGGTCCCATGGGTATCAAAGCGATCGATCTTCGCCGCGGGATTGCGGTGGAATGGAACAACAAGCTGTACACGGTGCACGATTTTGCCAAGGTCTCGAAGGGGAACTGGCGGTCGTTCATGCAGGTGAAGCTTCGTGACACGGGTACGGGGTCGATCATCGAACAGCGGTTCCGCGTGGACGACGAACTGCAGCAGGCGTTCCTCGACCAGAAGCCGATGGAATACCTGTATTCGGAGCAGGGGAAGCACCACTTCATGAACCTTGAGGACTACGACCAGATCGAGCTCTCGGGGGACGTGGTGGGCGAAGCGGTTCAGTATTTGAAGCCGAACACGCAGGTGCAGATCACGATGTACCAGGGGAAGCCGTTCTCGGTGGAACTGCCGAACACGGTGGAGCTGGAGATCGTGGATTGCCCGCCGAGCATCAAGGGTGCGACGGTGAGCAATGTGGGGAAGGATGCGAAGCTGGAGACGGGTCTGGTGGTGAACGTGCCGGACTTTATCGAGCAGGGGACGATCGTGAAGATCGACACCCGGAGCGGCGAGTATCTGGGCCGCGTGAACGAGTAATCGTTCGCGGACGGATGAAAGAAGAAAGCAGAGCCCTGCACGCAAGTGCGGGGCTTTTTCGTTCAACGGGAAGAGTCGCAAGAAGCTGGTTTGTTAGGCGAACGGGAATTCGATTGCTATAGTGTGGCTCCGGGAGCAGCTTCGAGAGTACGCACAAGGAATTGGATATGGAATCACAACAGCCGGGCGGGGGAGGGGCCAAGCCGGAGGCATCCTCCGCAGGGATGGGAGTGCCGACCGCGCGGCGGCTGGGGAGGACGTATCCAAAGCCGCCGGCGTTTTTGCCGCGGTTTGTAATGCTGTTGCTGAAGCCGGAGTCGTGGGCGGCTGCGGCACAGTATCCGTTCTGGGTGACGCTGCTGCCGCTGGTGCTGGCGGTGGTGATCGCGTCGGGGGCGGTGGCGATAAGCATGAAGTCGCGGTTTTTCGGGTTTGTCGAAAGCTTCACGAAGGAATACGACAAGCACTATCCGGTGCTACAGGTGAACAGCGACGGGGAGGTGACCGCAGCGAAGGGGGCGGTGCAGCCGTTCGATTTTGATTTCAATGGGACGCCATTCGTAGTGGATACGACGGGAAAGACGTCGTTCGAAGCGGTGAAGGGGGATACGGCGACGCTGATCACGAAGGACAAGGTGTATCAGCGGGTGATGGGGCAAGCATTGCCGGAGCAGAATCTGCGGGACGCGTATCTGTATTCGGTGCCGATGCCGGGGTCGGTATTTGTGCCGTCGAAGGGTGAAGCGGAGACGGTAATCGACGGGGCCCACATTGCCGGGTGGGTGGCAGAGCACCGGACGGCGCTGGGGACGGCGGTGGTGATCGCTGCGTTCCTGGCGAAGTTCCTGGCGGAGTCGATTTGGGTGGCGGTGATGGCGTTTCTGTTGCGGCCGACGATCATGATTGGGGCGGCGATCGGGGAGCGGCGGCTGGTCATGCCGAAGCGGGCGTTGTACCGGATCGCGGCGGCGCTGCTGGTGCCGGTGGTGGTGTTCGCGGGGGTGATGCAGGCGTTCGGGTATTCGATGGGGGCGCTGGTTGGTCCTGAGAACGGGCTGATTCTGTGGTATTTTGCGTGCGCAGCGATGGGGTTATGGGCGGGGCATCTGGCGCAGCAGATGTACATGCCGCCGAAGTCGCAGGGGCCGCGGGCGAGCTGAGCTGGCTCGAGAATTGTCGCCAGAATCAATGTCGTGGCGTAGAATCCATTCGTTCGAATTTAAGAGGAGAACGACATGAAGGTTCAACGCTGCGTTCAAGCGACTGGGGTTTTTGCGGCCCTCATGCTGGGGGCCTGCGGGTCGACTCCGAATCCGGGGGATTCGGCGGATCGGCAGGAACTGCGCGATCAAGTGAAGGCGGCCATACACGATTTCAAGGTGACGGATCCGTCGATTCAGCGGTTCTTCGATACGGCTTATGCGTATGTGGTGTTTCCGGAAGTCGTGACGGCGGCAGTGGGCGTCGGCGGGGCGCACGGGAATGGGGAGGTGTTCGAGAAGGGGAAGTTCATCGGGTACGCGGATGTCTCGCAGGGATCGATCGGGGCGCAACTGGGGGCGCAGAAGTACGCGGAGATCCTGTTTTTCCAGAACGAAGGGAGCTTCGTGGATTTTAAGTACTCGACGATGGAGTTTGATGCGCGGGCGACGGCGGTTGCGGCATCGGCGGGGGCGGCTGCTGCTGCGGATTACCGGCGCGGGGTGATTACGTTCACGCTGCCGGAGTCGGGATTGATGGCGCAGGCGGCGATTGGGGGGCAGAAGTTTCGGTATGAGGCGGCGCCGGCGCGGTGATGGTGGAGCAGTTTTGGTGGTATGGGTTGATGTGGCGAGCGCGCGAAGGCCCCGCGCCGCCCGAGGCGACGGGCGTCGGCAGTTGTTGCGCATTGGTCATATGGCGGGCGGTTTTCTACAATGTACGGCTTGGCGGATGGCATTGATTACGAACCCTTGAGAGATCGTTATGTTTGAATCGCTTCAGGATAAATTTGGTGCGCTGTTTCGGAACCTTTCGGGGAAGGGGAAGATTTCCGAGGGGAACGTTCGCGATGCGATGAAGGAAGTGCGCACGGCGCTGCTGGAGGCGGATGTTCATTATGACGTGGTCAACCGGTTCGTGTCGGATGTGACGCAGAAGTCGGTGGGGACGGAGGTGCTGGCTTCGGTGGAACCGGGGCAGCAGATGATCAAGATCGTCTATGACGAGCTGGTGCGGCTGATGGGGGACCAGGAGTTTACGGACGACGGGCAGCCGGTGGTGGCGCCGCCGCGGATTATGTTTGTCGATCCCCCCCCTACCGTGCTGATGATGTGCGGGTTGCAGGGGTCGGGCAAGACGACGACCTGCGGCAAGCTGGCGCTCTATCTGAAGTCGAAGGGGAAGAATCCGCTGCTGGTGGCGGCGGACTTGCAGCGTCCGGCGGCCATTGACCAGTTGCACACGCTCGGGGCGCAGCTCGATGTGCCGGTGTATTCGGAGCGGGAGAACAAGAATCCGGTGCAGGTATGCCGGAATGCGGTGGAATTTGCGCGGAAGAATGGTCGCGACATCGTGATTTTGGATACAGCGGGGCGGTTGCACATCGATCAGCCGCTGATGATGGAGTTGAAGGCGGTCAACGTGCAGGTGAAGCCGCACCAGATTTTCCTGGTGGTGGACGCGATGGTGGGGCAGGATGCGGTGAACTCGGCGAAGGCGTTCAACGAGCAGTTGGAGCTCGACGGCGTGATTCTGACGAAGTTCGATTCGGACACGCGCGGCGGGGCGGCGCTGTCGGTGAAGACGATCACGGGGAAGCCGATCAAATTCATCGGCGTGGGGGAAAAGCTCGAGGCGCTGGAGGAGTTTCATCCGGAGCGTATAGCGCAACGCATGCTGGGGATGGGGGATATTCTGACGCTGGTCGAGAAGGCGCAATCGGAGTTTGATGAAGCGAAGGCGCAGAAGCTCCAGGAGAAGATGGCGAAGGCGACCTTCACGCTGGATGACTTTTTGGAGCAGATGCGCAGCGTGCGGAAGATGGGGCCGTTGAAGCAGATCATGGGGTTGCTGCCGGGTGTGGGGCAGGCGTTGAAGGATATTCAGATTCCGGAGGAGGAGCTGAACAAGACGGAGGCGATCATTCAGTCGATGAACCGCAAGGAGCGGGACAATCCGGATGTGATTGATGGATCGCGGCGGCGGCGCATCGCGCGCGGGTCGGGCGTGGAGGCGGAGGATGTGTCGCGGCTGGTGAAGGGGTTCATGGCGTCGCGCGAGATGGCGAAGAAGATGTCGGGGCTGTCGATGGGCTCGCGGATGAAGATGGCGCAGGCGATGTCGCAGTTCGACATGACGAAGCTGGTTCCCGGGCAAATGCCGAAGCTGCATGCGGAGACGCAGCAGAAGTCGCGGTTGACGCCGGAGCAGAAGAGGAAGTTGCGGCAGAAGCGGTTGCGGGGGAAGTGAGGGAATTGAAAGCGAGATACGGCCTGTGAAGCAGTCGAACGAAAACGTCAGAGAAATCTTGAACAGCGGAGCGGTTCTTAAGGCTCTTCAGACGGGCTCGAAGAGAGCTGTCCGATTGCACAAGCTTTTAGGGAATCCGGTTTCGACATGGCGTGACGGCAAAGTTGTAATTGTTCCCCCCGAAGAAATCGTCATCGATTTGCCCGCCGGAAAGTGATGGGATTTCGTTCATTCATTCAACTCAAATAAAAGCGGCGGAATCTCGCGATTCCGCCGCTTCTATTTTTGCTTTGATTTTGCAGTCGCTTAGTTCGCGCGGGGATGAGCCCCATCATAGACCTGCTTGATCTGGCTGCTGGTGAGGTGCGTGTAGATCTGGGTGGTGCTGAGGCTCTGGTGGCCGAGGAGTTCCTGCACGCTGCGGAGGTCGGCGCCGTGGTTGAGCATGTGCGTGGCGAAGGAGTGGCGGAGGGTGTGCGGGCTGATGTCGGGGTCGAGGCCGGCTTCGATGAGGTACTTGTCGAGCTTGCGGCGGACGGAGCGGGTGCTGAGGCGCTGGCCGTGCTTGTTGACGAAGAGGGGGCCGGTGGGGAGAGCGTCTTTGACGACGCCGCCACGCATCGCGAGGTATTTCTGGATGGCGGCGATGGAGGTCTGACCCATCGGGGAGAGGCGTTCCTTTTTGCCCTTGCCGCGGACCTTGATCACGCTGCCGGCGAAATCGATGTCTTCCATGTTGAGGCCGACGAGCTCGCTGACGCGGATGCCGGTGGAATACATGCATTCGAGCATGGCCTTGTCGCGGGCGCCCAGGACGTCGGTGTCCTTCGGGGTGTTGAGCAGCTTGGTGATGGCGTCTTCGGTCATGAACTTCGGCAGGCGCTTGTCCTGCTTCGGCGTGCGGATGGTGATCATCGGGTTGTTGGCGGTCATGCTGCGGCGGTTGCAGAACTTGAAGAAGCTGCGGAGCGTCGCAAGCTTGCGGGCCATGGTGGCCTTGGAATAGTTGTTTTCGCGCATGAACTGGAGGTAGTTGCGGACGTCGTCGGCGGTGGCGTTGAGCAGGAGATGCTCGGCGTGCTCCGGCGAGGTGTCGACCTTGGGGAGTTGCTCGATGACGGCGACGGCGCCCCCCACCTGCCCGTTGCCGTTCACGTGCGAACCATTGGCCGCGGTGGGATCGATGTCGTCAGGCATGATCTCGGCAGGCACACCAAGGAGGAACTGGCAGAACTGGCGTAGGTCAGCTCCGTAGCACCTGCTGGTGTAGGCCGAGAAGTGGCGTTCGAATTGCAGGTACGCAAGAAACTGCTGTACGCGAGCGGGGTGCGCAACGTGGTCCATAACGTGTGCCTCTGCGGTTTTCGCGGCAGGGGAGTCGAAATTCCATTTCGGCGCCGATGCTTGAAAGCCAAATCGTCCGTCGAATTCTCAGGTGGCGTCCGCCGCCTTTTTATATCCCCCGGCCGTCCCCAGTTTGTTTTTCAAGAGCGTCTGCATTTCAGCGGCCATGCGGTGGCCCATCTGGTGGGCGAGGACCGCGGCGTCGAACCAGTCGAGCGAGCACTTGGGGTCTTCCGCCTTCTCGATGAGCGTCTGAATAAGGGCGGCTTCATCACCCGGCTGATAGCGGAAGAGGTGATAGTGGCCCTTCTTGATGAGCGTCAATTGCCGCGGTTCATTCGCCATTGCATCAACCTTTCGTACTGCCCATTGCATCGGCCAATTTCTCGGTCGTGTTGAGGGGGAAGGTCCGCTTTTTCTACTGACACGATCCCGAAATTCGGCCGAGATGCGTTTTCCCGCAGGCTCTGCTGTTTTATCGGCCAGCGAGGCGTGCCTTCTCCACTTCGATCAGGCGGCGGGTCATCGCATTGCAGACAAACCGGGTGTAGGCGTCGGCGTCGAGGAGGAATTTTTCATCCTGAAGGGCGGAATCGTGCTGGGTGCGGCCCTGGGCGAAATCGCGAAGTTCGCGCAGGACGGTTTGGTTCGAGGCGTTGAAGACGGCCGCCACTTGGGAGACGGGTTGATGGTCGTTCGGACCAGCGATGGGTCCGCCCCAGGAAGCGCCAGGCATGGTCGAAGGCGGCGGGGCGTCGGCGGTTTGCCGGGCGGTATAGAGCTGGAGAATCATCCCTATTTTGGGCGGGTTGTAGGGATCGTAGGAGGAGACGGCGGGGATGACGATGGCGTCGGCGCCGAGGAATTCGGCCAGATGCTGGGCCATCTGGGGCGAGTCGATGGTGCGTATGCCGAGGCGCTGCATCGCCGCCAGCGTCTTGTTGACCGGGAGGACGTTGAGCCCCTGCACCTGCTGCAATTCCTCGAAGAGGGTGTCGGAGACGGCGAGGACGTCAAAATCGCGGCTGCCGGAGAGGTTCACGGTGGGGGCGACAGCGAAGGTGCGCGTTCCCTTGTAGGGGGACTGCAGGGTGTATTCGATCGGCTGGGGCTTGGGCTGTTGCTCGTACAGATTCTCGCAACCGGTGAGGCCGACAAGAAAGAGGGCCAGCAGGATGCTGAGCTGCGCCAGATACCGCACGTCGTTCCTCCGTGAACGCTGATAGAGCCGAATGCCCATCCGATGGACCTCCTTTGTTTATCGGACAGTCGCGTCAGCCTTCTAAAGCGGCGGATCAAGAAAGCGCGGTGACGGTAGGGTACGCGTCGAAAGGGCGCGTTATCCGCCAAAGGATCGGGAAGCTGGATTCGAAAGACGACGGGCGAGAAGTGGAGAGCATGAAGCAGGCCGCCATTTCTATAAACGATCGAGGCCCGCCGTTCTGGGGCGAGCCTCGTCTGGATATCAATCATTTGAAGGGGTGTGCGTATTCGCTCAGTTCGCCTTCGCGGCTTCGCGGTCGGTGAAGAGCTGCTTGGCTTCGCCGATCAGGTAGAACGAACCGGTCACCGTCACAAGGTCCTCGCGGGTGATGGCTCGTTCGGCGATTTCCATCGCATGGGAGAACGATTCGGCGACCTGGGCCATCTTGCCGTAACGGTCGGTGTAGATGTTCGACAGTTCGAGGGGGTCGGCGGCCTTGGGGTTGTTGCGGCTGCGGGTGAAGATGACTTTGTCGGCGCCGAGGGAGATTTGTTCGAGCATGCCGTCGATGTCTTTGTCGCAGTTACAGCCGAAGATGACGACCATGGAATCGTAAGGGATGTGCTGGCCGATGCCGCGGAAGAGGGCCTGCACGGAGGCGGCGTTGTGGGCGCCGTCGATGATGACGTGGGGGTCTTTGGAGACGACTTCGAGGCGGCCGGGGATTTTGACCTTGGCGAGGCCTTCGAGCGCCTTGGAGTCATCAAAGGTGAAGCCGCGCTGCTTGAGCTTGTCGAGCATGGCGAGGGCGAGGCCGCAGTTGACGGCCTGGTGTTCGCCCATGAGGGGGACGGCGAGGTGCTCGAAGCGGCTCGATTCCGTCGTGAGGCAAACCCGCATGTGCGGGCCGATCGGACGGGTGATTTCGAAGCGATAGCTGAATTCAATGTCCTGCCCAACGACCTGCAGCGGCGTCTTGGCAGTGCCCGCGACGCGCTTGAGCACGTTGGCAATCTCGCCATCCTGAATGCAGGTGACGGCGGGAACATCTTTCTTGAAGATGCCGGCCTTTTCTTCCGCGATCTTCGTCAGCGAGTTGCCCAGCACAGACATGTGGTCTTTGGAGATGGAAGTGATCGCGCAAACCTCGGGGGAGATGACGTTCGTCGAGTCCAGCCGCCCACCCATGCCAGTTTCGATGACGGCGATATCCACCTTTTGATCGGCGAAGTAACAGAAGGCCATCGCGGTGAAAATCTCGAAGAAAGTCGGGCGCTCTGACCCCATCTTCTTCAGGGCCGGCTCGATGCGTTTGACAAGTTCCACGAGTTCCTGATGCGAAACCATTTCACCGTTGAGGCGGATGCGTTCGCGCATATCGACGATGTGAGGCGAGGTATACAGGCCGGTTTTGAGGCCGCCCGACTGCAGCATGCTGGCGAGCATGTGACAGGTGGAGCCCTTCCCCTTGGTGCCGGCGATGTGGGCCGTCTTGAACTTGGCGTGCGGGTTGCCGAGATGCTTCAGGAGGGTCCGCATGCGATCGAGATTGAAGGTCGTGGTGTTGTAGCGGACGACGCGCATCTTCTCATAGTCCGTATGGGACATGAGGAAGTTAAGTGCTTTTGTATACTGGGGATGGGGATCGATGGGCCGGGCCGTCGCAGCGGTCGCGGTGGCTTTCATGAGCACCGGTCCGCGTCCATTGGACCGGGCGACCCGGGCAACGGTTACGGCAGGCTTCTCCGACTTAAGAGCCTTGATCTTGCCCTTGGACTCCCGGGGAGCGGAGGTCCGACGCTTCGACTTCGTAGAAGTGGCCATAGGCGTGCGAGGGTACCATAGGCAGTGTGCGAATTGCAATAGTGAGTGGGAAATAGAGTGGCGAGAAACTTGAATCTTTCCGCTAAGTTGCCCGAATTACCATGATTGCAGTTGTATCAACCCCGATTGAATTGTTGTTTGACTCGCCCGACGATACCACGGGCAGGGCTTCGCGTAAGCGACAAAATGGCGTTCAGGCCGCGGGTTTCGGGTGTGATTTGGGATCCACCTGCAAACTTTGCGCGGTGCTTGTTGTCGTCGTGGAGGGGGTATTGGCGGTTCCCAGCACGGTCATGTTGAGCTGCGTGTTCGAGGCGGCCGGCACCTGCTGGAAAATCATCCCCATCTTGAACGCAATCACCACAATCCACGCAAACAGCACAAGATAGATACCGAGCGCCACCCGCGTGTTCGGCATCACCACGATGATCAACGCGAAGCTGACAAAGACCGCCGCCACCAGATAGCTCAGCAGCACTGCCTTCCGCACCGAGAACCCACGCTTCACCAGGAAGTGGTGGAAGTGGTTTGAGTCCGGCGAGAAAATCGGCTTCCCGTTGAGCTTCCGGCGGACGATCGCCAGCAGCGTGTCCATCATCGGCAGCCCGAACATGATGATCGCCGAGAGGAACCAGCGGATCGTGCCGTTCTGGCCGAAGAGGAGGATCATCGTCCCGCAGATGAAGCCCAGGAACATGGAACCCGTGTCCCCCATGAAAATGGAGGCGGGGTTGAAGTTGTAGGGAAGGAATCCCATGACCGCGCCAAGGAGCGCAAGCGAGAGCGTGATGCGGGTGGGATCGATGGTCGCGCTGACCGCGATGGATGAGGTTGCAAGATAAACCGCCAGGATGAGATACCCGATCGACATCACCCCCGTGACGCCGGAGCAGAGGCCATCCAGACCATCGAGCAGGTTCGTGGCATTGCACGCAGCGATGATGATAAAGACCGCGGCAAGGAACGAGAGAATCGTCGCGCCGACCATCACGTAGGGGGAGGACATCAGGTGCAGCGGAAGCACCCCGAGCCGCATGAGCGGGCTGAGAATCATCCAGGCCGCGCCGGTTTGACCATGCACGCCGAGGAAGAAATCGTTGTTGTCGAGACCGGCAATGCTGCCGAGCGCCCCCGGAACCACGAGCATGACGGCCGCCATGAACTGCCCGACAAGTTTCGCCTTGGGATTCAGGCTGTAAACATCATCCAGCAGCCCGAAAAGCACCACCGTGGCCGCCCCCAGGAGCACACCCGGCGGCACGAGCACGTTGTTGAGAAAAGTGGCGTCGGCATTGTGCGGGCGCAAAAAGACCGCGATGCAGACCCCCGCCAGCCACCCTAAAAAGATCGAGACGCCGCCGAGATACGCAATGGGCTGCGTATGGACCTTGCGCTTGCCGTCCGGGTCATCGACGATTCCATGCCGATGCGCGAGCACGCGCATCAACGGCGTCAGAACCACCGTTGCCAGAAACGAAACGTAAAAGACAGGCATGTACGGTTGCAGAACCGCTGTGAAGTCGTAATTCGTGACCGTTAAATCAGCCATACCCTGCCCGGACCTTGAGGGGGACGAGAAAAACGCCATCCCACATTAAACTGCGATTCCGCCACTATACCCAAGAGAGGTTCTGCGCTCCAATGGCGGCTCGCGTACGGCTTTGACGATTGGCCGAGATTTTGAAAGTGCACTGGCCCCGGCCGCTTGCCTCTTACGGAATTCTCAATCTCCGGAAGTCTCATCTTCATAATCATACGGGTGAAGGCGGTGGTAGAGCCCCAGCGCCTGGTCGATGCGCTCGCCCAGAACCGGGGCGATCGCGTCAATCATCGTGCGGATCGACGCGTCGATTGGTTGGACCTTGGAACGGAATATCACGATCACCGCGAGGCACTCGCGCCGCACGTTGCACGCAACGCTGAGCCAGGAGCGGCCTTTGAGGCGTTCACCCGCGGAACCAAACAAGTGCTCGATCGCCCGGTCATCATCGATCGCAACCGCCTGCCCGGCGGACTCCGCCTGCTTGACGACCGTTTCACCGATGTCGTTGATCAGGAGCGCATCGGCTTCCGTGTCGAGATTCAGATAGGCGCCCAGCGCGAAGTGGCGCTCCGCATCCGGCAGGTAGACGGCCGCATTGATCGGCCCGACCTTTCGCAGGACCCACTCCATCGTTTTGCGCAGGATGCCCTCGACCTCGATCTCCTCGTCGAGCGCCTGGGAGTATTCGGCCGTGATCTGCGTCACGTTGAGCTGCTGGGCCATCTCCTGATAGGCCCGCACAAGATCGTTGCAGAGGAGGTCCACCTGCTGGCCGATCTCGTGACGGGCCTTGTTGAGCTGCTTGCAGACCTGCCGGAGCCGCAGGTTGCGCTTGGTGAGCCGCTCCATCTGGGCCCGCCGTTCGGCGACGCCATTGAGCGAGCGCTGGACGTCGTTCGGTTGAATCGGCGCGAGAAGCATGTCGGAAGCGCCGGCGCGCCAGGCATCGAGGCACACGTCGCTGCGCTTCACCCGGGAGACGGCAATCAGCTCCGTGCCCGGATACTTCCGTCGTAACGCGCGAATGAATTCCGTCCCCGCATTGTCGTTGATCTGCATGTTCACCAGCAGCACGTCCGCCGGTTTGTTCTTCATTTCAGCCTGCGCCTGATCGACGCTCGTGGCCACCCGCACCTGCGCCAATCCGTTGCTTTGTTCCTTCACGAGCTCCCCGACGCCCGGATCGGCATCCACCACCAGAACATCCCAAGCGGAAACCAATGACTTCATCTATTTGCTCCCTAGACGATAACCACGGCAAGTTCGCCGCAGGCTCCTGGACCGGCAGAATCTCTCGATCTGCCGCTTTGCTATCGTCCGGATGAGCGCCTCGCTTTGGATGCATATGTCGCGTATTTCAGGGGAGATAAACTGTCGCGCGTGGTCCGATACACCGCGACGGAAAGACCGGAAATGCGCCGGTGGCACACCGCAGGAATCGCGTCGATTTTCAGACGTACGCGGCGCCGCGCCATATGCGGACGTGACCGCAACAAGCAGCACGTCGAATCGAAACAATACTCTTACGGAAATGAGACGAGAGAAACTCGAATGACCCCGCACCCACCGAAATCAATGTGCGGCAATCGGCTTTGCATCCGGCGTGCTGTTCACCGGAAGGATCAGCACCACCGTCGTGCCGGCGCCCAGCGTCGAATCCAGCCGGATCGTCCCGCCGTGATTCTCCACCCAGCGCAGCGCCTTGGCCAGCCCCATCCCCCGATTGCGCCCCGCGGCTTTTGCCGAGAAGAACGGTGAAAACGCCTGCCGCATGACATCTTCGCTCATGCCCACACCGTGATCGATCACCTGCACGATCATCTGGGAATCGAGCGGATCGAAGCGGGCCTGCACCATGACTTCGGCGGCATGCGGTGTTGAGGTTCTTCCTTCCGCCGCCGGCGCCTCGTGTTTGTGCGAGGCTTGAATCGCATTGAGCACGATCTCGGCGAGGGCGTTGCGGATCTGCTTGGCGTCGGCCCGGAGCGTCGGAAGCCCCGGCGCGATTTCCACCTTCACCTTCGGACCGCCGCCAATCACGCCGCCGGCGCGCTCCGTGGCGCTCTTCACCGCTTCTTGCACCACTGTCTCCATCGCGAGTGGCGCCGGTCGCGGGGCCGCGGGCTTCGCGAACTCCATCATGTCCGTAATAATCTGGCTCAAACGTTCGCCCTGCTGCGCGATCAGTGACGCCTCCTGCTTCATCGCCCCGTCGTGAATCTTCGCCGCCAGCAGTTGCGCCCGCCCGCACACCACGGCCAGCGGATTATTCATTTCATGAGCCGCACCCGCCGCCATTTCGCCGAGGCTCGCGAGGCTCTTTGCGCGAATGAGCTGATCCTGCAGCGCGCCCAGTTCGCGGTTCGCGGCCGCCAGCGATTCGGTGAGGACCGTCTGCTGCTCCCGGATCTGCGCCGTGCGGAGCGTCATTCCCCACGCCTGGCTGACCAGGGCAAGATCGCTGACGCCCGTCATCGCATTCGTGTTTTCCTTCGCGATCCACAGCACCCCCCCCACCGGTTCGCTGCCGCACAACAGCGGCATGAACCAGCACTGGCTCGTCCCCAGAAAATTCTGCACCCGCTCCAGCAGCCAATCGAGCTGCGGCCGCGCAGGCCGGGTGAAATTCTGATTCGGATGCGGCGAGCCGGTGCGCGCCACGCGATGATCGTTCGCGTACATCGGCATCGTCATCAAAAAACTGTCCTGTGCCGGCTGCGTCGGATCGAACAGCAATACTTCGCCGACGCCCCCAGTGCTTCCCGCGCCCGCATTCCCGTTCTCCGTCTGGTCCGGATCCTGCGAGAACAGCACCAGCCGGTTCGAATCGAGGAACTGGTGTGCGACGTGTCCGATCTCCCGCAGGAGCTGCGCCGGGCTCGCCGCCGGAACAATGCGCTGATAAAAGCGCGTCATGATTTCAAAGCACGTGCTGCGCATCGCCAGCTTGCGGTTCTGCATGGCCAGCGTCTGGTTCACCCGCCCCAGTTCGGCGTTGGCGTTGGCGATCGATTCGAGATAGAGCTGCCGCGATTCAAGGTCGTAAAGCCCGATCGCCTGCGCCCGCTTTTCCAGCGCATCCGTGAGCTGCTCCGTCACATCATCAATGTCCTGGTCAGTCAGCCCGAGGTGCTGCGCGTACTGCGACGTTTCATACGGAAAGAGGAAATTACCTGAGAAACCGATGTGCTGCCGACGAACCAGCAAGTCCGCCAATCCGACGACCAGCACCATCGACATATTCGCCAGCCCCGTCCCCTTGCTGCCCGCGCCCGCAGCACCGAAATTCGACGCCGAAGGCAGCGGCGGCGCGCCATGCAGCCAGATCGCCTGCGTGATCAACTGCGGCAGATTCCACGCCTCCGCGAGCCGCTTGCCCGCCAGCGCGTGATCCATCCCGATTATCCGCCGCTCGACATCCGCGAGATCGCCGCGCGTCAGAATCGCCGCCTCCACGACGCGCGAAAAACTCTTCGGCATCGCCGTGTCGAACGCCACCTTGCCGATGTCATGCAGCAACCCGCAGACAAAGGCGTCATGCACGTTCAACTTCGGTTTGCAGCGCGACGAAAGCAGTTCCGCCGCCGTCGCCACCGCCAGACTGTGTTTCCAGAATTCCGCCCGGTTAAACCCGCCCTGCGTCGCCTCCCCCCCACCGCCGGCATCCGCCCCCGGTTCCACCGGCCGCTGCTGAAACGCCTCGAATACTTTCACCGACAGCACCAGGTTCCGCACTGTGTCGAACCCCAGCCGCACCACCGCCTGCTGCACCGTGGTGATCGGCGCCCGCGCCCCCAGCATCGCCGAACTCGCCAGCGACAGCAGCTTCCCCGTCAGCGATTGATCCGCCGACAGCAACTGCACGACTTCTTCAATCTTCGATTCGGAAGTTCCTGTGAGCGTCATCAGACGCATCGCGATCGCCGGCAGCGTCGGAAGCGTGTCCAACTGCTGCAGCACCATTTCAACTTTGCGCGTTTTCACTTCATCCGGGCGCGGTGCCGAGGGCAATCCTGGCGCGCTGGCGGCGGGAGGCGTGGCGTTGCTCGTGTTTAGAACGCTCATACGAGGAGGGTTCCTTCCCTGTGGTCTTGTCCGTCTTCCTTCGACGCAGTCCGGTCGCTACCTGTCGCTCCATCACACAAGCTGCAGCAATTCGACCATGCGCTCGACGAGCTTCTCAATGTTGAAAGGCTTCTTCACAAAATCATCCGCGCCGGCCTGCAGCAGTTCGTTGATCTCTTCCTGGTTCACTACGCCCGACACGATGATGATCTTCATGTGCTCAAACTTCGGGTTGTTCCGCACCGTCTGGCAGACCACGTTCCCGTTGATGTCCGGCAGCATGTAGTCCAGAATCATCAGGTCCGGATTGAATTCCTGGGTCAGAACTCCCGCATCATATCCGGAACTCGCCGTCTTCACTTCAAAGCGGCCGTCGCGGTTCAGCACGTCGACGAAGAGTTCCACAATTTCCGCATCATCGTCCACGACCAGCACCTTGCGCCGACCGGAGTCGAGGTTGTCCAGCGGGATGCTGTTCTCTTTCATGAACTTCATGAGCGCATCGCGCGGGATGCGGCGGAACTTCGAACCCGGAACGCGGAATCCCCCGAGGCGACCGGCATCAAAGCAGCGAATAATCGTCTGCTGCGAAACTTTGCAAATCTCCGCCGCTTCGCCGGTGGTGTACACCTCCTTGGCGGCGGCAGGAGTGCCATTGCTGGCGGCCCCTTGCGCAGCGGTCGAAGGTGTAGACGGCACAGGAGGTTGTGTACTCACGACGGACTCCATTCCAGCCTGTATCGGCCGTTCTGGTCGAACAGACCCGGACAGCTTACCCTGCTTCCCAAGTCTGCTCAAATATCCCAACTTTACATCGACCGGCGCAAGCGTGGAGTTTACATCGCAAATAAACTTACGTCCTATATTTCCACACTCGGAGTAATAAGGCCATTTCCCTTTTCGGGGGCTCGGGCGACGATTCTCCTTATCGGTGATGCCAACATGTCACACGCATAATTCGTTTGCAGGTAGCAACATGTGGTGCGGTTTCTTCTGGAATTCTTAGAACTCGTCCTTGAATTCAGTTCGTGGTTAGTTAGGATTACACCGAGGTGCTGGCCATGAATTCGAATCCTTCCATCCGTGGGCGCGGAGCGGCCGATAACCCGAAAAACCGTTTCGAAACCACCCAATATACCCACGACATAGATCCCCAGATTCCCGCACCTGACGAGTTCACAGGCCTGATTCCCCACCACCGCACCCTCCCCCTCACCCAGATCATCCCCGATCGAGCCCAATCCATCCTCACCTCCAACGATTCCCCAGACGTTCCGTTCACTTACTCGATCAACGTCTATCGCGGCTGCGAGCACGGCTGCATCTACTGCTTCGCCCGCCCCACCCACGAGTACCTCGGCATGTCCGCCGGCCTCGACTTCGAAACCAGGATCCTCGTCAAACACGACGCCCCGGCTCTGCTGAGAAAGGAACTGGCATCCAAAAAGTGGGTGCCCGAAGTCATCGCCATGTCCGGCGTCACGGACTGCTATCAGCCGCTGGAGCGGAAACTCGAACTGACGCGCCGCTGCCTCGAGGTGCTGTTCGACTTCCGCAACCCCGTGGCCATCATCACCAAGAATCATCTCGTCACACGCGATCTCGATCTGTTCCTCGAACTGCGGAAGTTCAACTGCGTGCGCGTCTTCGTCTCCGTAACCACGCTGGACGTGCAGTTGGCCCGCGTGATGGAACCGCGCGCCAGCGCCCCGGGCGATCGTCTGGAGGCGATTGCAAAGCTGCGCGACGCGGGCATACCCGTGGGCGTCATGGTCGCCCCGGTGATACCCGCAATCACTGACCACGAAATCGCTCCCATCCTCAAAGCCTCAAAGGAAGCCGGCGCACAAGTCGCCGGATTCGTGCCGCTGCGATTGCCGTTCGGCCTGCAGGAACTCTTCTCGGACTGGCTCGAACAACACTTCCCGGACCGGAAAGAAAAAGTGCTGAACCGCATCCGCGATCTCCGCGGGGGCAAGCTCAACGACGGCAACTTCAAATCGCGCATGCGCGGCGAGGGAATCTGGGCTGAGCACATTCTTCAGACGTTCCGAAAAACCGTGGAACGCCTGGGCATGACCGAGCGCAGTGAGTATGGACTGAGCACCGAACATTTCCGCCGGCCGATAACGGCCGGGCAACAAATGGGTTTGTTTGGCGAATGAGTCGCCCGCGCCTGCATCACCGGGTGATCATTGCGGCGGCCCTGGCGGCGGGCCAGAGGGGCGGTGGCCGGTGGGTCTGCCTTGGCCATCCCGTGGGCCATGGTCCAAGTTGGAGCGTTCCACCACGCCGCGATAGGCGCCGAGGATGTAGGGATACTTCCGCGTGACGTGGTAGTGGTAGCCGCGCGTGGCGTCAGTGTGGCCGTTGCACTCGTCGAGGTCCGTCGGCGGCTTGCCGCCCTGGGAGTTGGGCCCGTAGATCGCATACCCGTCGAAGGCGTAGCCGATCACCGGTGAATGCTGGCCCGCGGGATCGCTGAACGAGGTGTGAATGCACTTGGGATAAATGTGGTAGTGATAGCGGCCCATCGGATCGGGATGACCGCAGCATTCGTCGAAGACTTCGTTTTTGGCGGCATCCAGTCCCTCGGCGGTGTAGGGGTTGTAGAACGGGATGCCGTTGATGGCCACGCCGATGGGTCCCATGGGGAGGCGGGTGGTGTGATCGGCGCGTTTCGGGTGGAGGGGGATTTTGAAGGTGTATTTCTGCTTGAGGATTCGGTTGGGATTGTGCTGATTCGGGAAGGGGCCGGTGTCGTGGTCGGGGATGCCGTCGGAGTGGACGATGAGGAATTGGTCTGTAAGTTGGACCTGGACGTTTTTTCGGAACAGCTTGGGATCGACGGAGGGCTGGTTGGGTTGGGTGGCGGGTTGCGTCGCGGGCGCGGTGGAATCGGCGGGGAGGAAGCGCGTCAGCAGCGTGCCGGTGGCGGCGGTGGAGAGAAGGAATAGAAGCTGGCGGCGGGTCATGGGCGGCTCCCAATATTGGCAACAACAGATGTTAGTGCGAAGGATAGGGTTCGCGGTTTCAAGATTTCGGGAGGGCAGGCATACGCCGACCTGAGGATGCCACAGGGTAGACTTTATCGCAAGCTACGATCATGGAGACGATTTCCGAAAGCGCTATGCTCGCCATCTCCCACAGTCGAGTTTCTCGCGCCAACTCATGAACCGGTAACAACTTGTGGCGTCCCCCAGGAGCCTCTGCCCACAAAAACTCATGTAAAGAAATGTAAATACTTGCTTCTCGCGAAACCCGGTGTAGATTTGGGCGATTGACATTCGAAAGAATGTCGGAATGTTCGCGGGGTATGTTCGCGCCGTTCTTAGTTGTCTCCGCGCTAAATTTCATTTATGTGAATACTGCCTCCGGCACCGCCGGGCGTTCTCTAAACCTTTAGGAGGAAAACCTGTGAAAGTCACTGCCACCATTGCCGTCGCAGCCGCCCTGCTCGCTGCGACCGTCGGTTCGGTCCAAGCCGATGTCACGCTGATGTCGGATCCCCTCACCGGCTCCGGCGCTCTCGCCAGCTCATCGCCCACCGTAGGCACCGGCCACTGGTCCGCCTACTACTCCAACAACGGCGCCGAACTCGTTCCTTCCTACCAGTCCGATTCAACAGGTTCTGGCTTCCCCTCTCCCGCCACCACTGGCACTCTCCCGGTTTACCCCGCTCGCAGCGCCAGCGGCGTCAACGTGGGTGCCTATACCTCCCACACCGATGACGGCGCCTACATCGCCATCACCCCCGCCTCCTCCGGTCTCCTCACCGCCAACGGCACCTTCACCTTCCCCAACATCGCCGCTACTGGCAATCCTACGGCTTGGGCCTTCATCGGCCTTACCACCAGCCTCAGCTCCCCGGACGTCATTTCCAACGCTGGCAGCATCGGCCCCTGGCTCCTCGTCCGCCCCGCTTCCAACGGCACTGACGTCGTGGAGCTTTATGCCACTGGGGGAACCACCAACCAGGCCGGCACGACCAACACCGAAGTCGGCACCACCGGCCCCCACACCATGTCGATCTTTTTTGACCCCGTCGCCGGCACCCTCAACGCCAGCGTCGACGGCGCCAACATCCTCACCACGGCCTATTCCTACTCCGGCCACAGCGTCACCATTCCCACGGTGAATGGCTTCATCATGGGCGACCGGACCAACACCGGCCTCGCCTCCACGACCAGCCCCTCCACCGCTTTCCTCACCAACGTCTCGGTCACCCAGGTCCCTGAACCCGCCTCCATCGGCCTGCTCGGACTGGCCGCGACCAGCCTCATCGCACGTCGCCGCCGTTAATTCTCTGAAACGATCAACTGCACACTCGCCGCCCGAACCCCAAAAGTTCGGGCGGCTTTTCTTATTCCGAGGCCTCATTCCTTCACATCGGTTTCCTCCCCCCCCCTCCCCACCACCCACGTCCCCAAGCCGCGTCCGCGCCAGCTTCACCGCCGCACGGCGCCTCCGC
>DATKPA010000010.1:0-32247 GCA_035524355.1 Phycisphaerae bacterium
GGGGGGGGGGGGGTGTGGGGGGATTATATCGGATGGGGGTCCGCGATTGCACGCGGGTGGGAATGACGCCTCACCACCTGAAGGCGGAACTGCGAACATGGGGCAAAAAGAGGAACGGGGCGGCGCTTCGGGGAGCGACCGCCCCGGTCTTTTCGGGAGCATGCCTTCTGATTCCTCGATGATGGCGGTTAAGCGGTAGTGTCGAGACCGCTGCTTTTGGCGGTCTTTTCACTGGACTCGCTGCTGGCGGGGCCGTCGACATCGCCATCGTGGTCGGGATCGCTGGCGACGGTTTGGGGCTTGACGGCGGCCGCGGCGGTATGCAGTGCCTGGTACGCGGAAGCGTTGGCGGAAACGGGACTGACGGACATACGGTTCTCCTCAAATACAACATTGGGAACATCCAATGCGATAGCGGTCTGATCGACGCGCCGGGGAGGGGAACCTGAGCGATTTCGGGCAGTTCGGGGTCGCTACCGAAAGAGAGGGTGTCCGGCGTCATGAAAGCGCCATCTTCGGCGTTTGGCGCCCTATAACAACGCGGAAATGGAAGGGCGAAGAGGAGGCAAAAAAGGGGACGGGGCGGCGCTTTTTGAAGCGGCCGCCCCGTTTTTTTGCGATCGAACATGGGCACGAGGCCCATGCCACGGCGAACTTACTTGAGTTCGACGGTGGCGCCTTCGGCTTCGAGCTCTTTCTTGAGCTTCTCGGCGTCGGCCTTTTCGAGACCGGTCTTGACGGGCTTGGGAGCGCCGTCGACGAGGTCCTTGGCTTCCTTGAGGCCCAGGCCGGTCGCGGTGCGGACGACCTTGATGACCTGGATCTTCTTGTCGCCGGCGGCCTTGAGGACGACGTCGAAGGTGGACTGGGCTTCGGCGGCGGGGGCGGCGGCGGCGGCACCGGCGGCGGGGCCGGCCATCATGACTGCGCCACCAGCGGCGGCTTCGATGCCGTAGGTGTCCTTGAGGTACGTGCTCAGCGCCTGGGCGTCGAGCAACGAGAGGGCGACGATCTTGTCGCCGAGGTCTTTGATTTCCTGCTTAACGTCTGCCATGGGGGAACCTTTCTCTATCTGTTCACCTTCGCCAGCCCCAGCAACGCGCCGGGTTTTAACTGCTCGAGGCAGGCTGAACGACTGGTGAGCGAAAACTCAAAACTCAAAACACAAAACACAAAACGGGGGACCGACTGAAGGCGGAACTCCGAACGTGCTTCATCAGGCCGCGGCGGGGGCGGCTTCTTTTTCCTTGGCCTTTTCTTCGACGGCTTTGATCTGGCCGGCGATCTTGCTTGCGGGGCCTTTGAGCTGGCCGGCGATCTTGCGGCCGGGGCCGAGGATCTGGCCGACGATCATCGCCTGGAGTTCCTTCTTGCTGGGGAGCTTGGCGAGGGCGGAAGTGGCTTTGCTGTCGAGGAGCTGGCCGTCGACGATGGAGCCCTTGATCTTGAGCTTCTCGACCTTCTTGGCCTGCTCGACGAGTTCCTTGACGATGTCGACGATGGACTCGCCGCCGTAGCAGACGGCGTTGGTGCCCTTGAGGAGGCCGCCGGCGCCCTTGAGGCCGGCGTTTTCGAGGGCCTTGGCGGCGAGGGCGTTACGGACGACGGTGAGCTTGACCTGCTTTTTGCGGAGGTCGGAGCGGATGCCGCCGGTGGTCTTGGCGTCGATGCCGGTGTAGTCGATGACGACGACGGAGTCAGCGCCTTTGAACTTGGACTGGAGTTCGGCGGTGATGAGGGATTTAATGCGTTTGCTCATGAGATCCTCTGGATCAGAAGCCAGTAGTCAGAAATCAGAATACGTTATTTCTCTTCTTCGTGGACGTTGAGGTTCGAGGTGTCGATCTGGATGCCGGGGGACATGGAGGAGTGGACGGTGACTTTCTTGATGTAGGTCCCCTTGGCGGCGACGGGCTTCATTTTGCGAAGGGTTTCGATAAGGGCGTGGGCGTTGGCGGAGAGGTCGCCGTCGGTGAAGGAGAGCTTGCCGACGATGGCGTGGATGTTGCCCCCGGCGTCGTTGCGGAATTCGATTTTGCCGGCGGTGTATTCGCGGACGGCGGTGGTGACGTCGGTCGTCACCGTGCCGGCCTTGGGGGAGGGCATCTTGCCCTGGGGTCCGAGGACCTTACCGAGGCGGGCGATCTTGGGCATCATGTCGGGGGTGGCGATGGCGACATCGAAGTCGCTCCAGCCGCCGTTGACCTTGGTGACGAGTTCGTCGGCGCCGGCTTCGATGGCTCCGGCAGCCTTGGCGGCGTCAACGTTGGCGCCCTGGACGAAGGCGATGACGCGGTTCGTCTTGCCGACGCCCTTGGGGAGCGAGACAGCGCCGCGGACCATCTGGTCGGCCTGCTTGGGGTCGATGCCGAGGTGGACGACGACGTTGACGGTCTCGTCGAACTTCGCCTTCTTCATCTGCTTGAGAACGGGAAACGCCTGTTCCAAACTGACCGGATTGGCGGGGATGAGCTTGGCGGCTTCCAGGTAGCGCTTGCCGCGGACTTTGATGGCCATGATGCCTCCGTTGGAGGAAACTCAGAACACAAAACTCAACACGCAAAACGGTTTGCGATTGAGTGGCCGGTGTCGAGGGTTTTAGAGAAGGACGGGCCGACGGGAGGGAGAGTCGCGGGTCCGGCGATTCTTCGGGAGAATGCTTGGGAGCTTGCGAGTCGCCCGGCAGTCGGATGCCGTGCTTCCACTGTTACCGCCCGTGGTCCGGCGAGGAATAGAAGAAGAATCATACGAAATGGCAAGGCGTGGCGTCAAGCGGGGGCAAGGTGAGGCGCGGCGCTGCGGGGCTTTCTACCGGGGCTGCCGGGGATGATGGCCGGGCTGGGCGGGGGATAGAGATCGGAAAATATTTTCAACATAAACGCATGTCCGAAAGCCATTTGTCGCTATTCTCGCAAGGTGACGCATGCACAAACTGGGCGGTGACTGTCTCTATAATAATGAAGGGAAAAACATCGTGGACTGTCGCCCGGCGTTCTAACTGTTGAGCATGGATGGCTGCTCGGCAGCGTGGCTGGGGCGCGTTTATTAGAGGAGGAATGTCATGTCCTGGACGATTCGCGGGTCGCTTGGTCTGGCCGTGGTGGCCGTCTTTGTCACGGCGGCAGTTGCAACGGTGACAGTGACTCCGCTTGAGGAGAAGCCGGCGACGCCGCCGACATCGCAGGCGGCGGCGGCTGCGCCGCAGGGAGGGCCGGCATCGCAACCGGCGGATGCGACGTTGTCGCTGGAGAATCTGAACGGGCTGATCGATGCGCAGAAATATCGCGAGGCGTTGCAGTTGATCATGCGCATGATGCCGATGCCGGGATTCGATCGGGCACAACTGCTGATGCTCAGGGCCGAATGCCAGTTGCAGATTCACGAGAGTTCCAGTGCTGTGGCGACGCTGCTGGAGGCGAGCCGCAGCGCGACTGCCGCCAACAACACGGTTCAGGCGTACGACGCGGCGGCGTTCGCGGTGCTGATCCAGAAATCGGCGCCACGGAACATCTATACGCCGCTGAACAGCCCGGAGAAGGCGCCGATCGACATTCTGAATCGCGCGAAGCGCAAGTCGGCGTATCAGGCGCTGCTGGTGGACTCGATTGTCACGCTGCAGGCAAAGTTGCGGTCGGCGTCGGCAAACGGAGCTTTGCCGCCGTTCATCGACATTGCCCACGATATTCCGGCACTCAAGGGCATCGAGCGCAATGCGAACGGGGGGACGAAGCAGGCGGATCAATTTGCGAAGGATGCGGCCAATGCGGCGGCCAAGGTGATCACCACGTCGCTTGCGGACATGGATGCGCACATCGCCCAGATCGCGGCCTCGGCGGACCGGCTCGTGACCACCGGGGGAAGCGGGTACGGGTCCACCTATAACAACGCGAACACCTATCGTCATCAGGGGCTCACCCAGGATGAGGTTCAGTCGCTGGAGAGCATTGAGAACACCTGCGCCAGAATCCCGGCGGCGGTGACGCAGTTGACGAAGGCGTTTGAAAACCCGGAACCGTTTTTCCATCTGGCGACGCGCGCCCAGACCACGGCGAATCGGGCGCACACGGTCCGCACGAAGGATTACAACCAGCCGTGATGTGGATTTTGTGCGGGAAACGCAATTCTTCACCGGCAAGCACGCACTTCCTGTATGCTCGACTCTCACGTGGAGAAAACCCCATGAAGACAGGCAGCATCCTTCCCGCGATTCTTCTGACCATCGGACTTTCCGGCGTGACGGCAACCGTGACGCCCGCGCTGGCCCAGACGGTCGCCACGCATCCGGCGTCGAGCAATGCGCTGCTCACGTCGGATGAAGTGCACGCGATTTTTGATGCGGGGCAGTATTCCGATGCACTCAAAGCGGTGTCTCGCATTTTGCTCCTGACGGGTCCGGCGGCAGCGCCTTACAACCGGCACGACATGCTGATGATCAAGGCGGAATGCCAGATCCAGTTGCGGCAAATTGCGGGCGCTATCGGCGCCACGGAAGCAGCGAGAAGGGAAGCCGAACAGGCCCACAAGACCGACGACGAGATGGAGGCGCACGCGCTGGAGGTGCTGCTGCAGAAGTCTCCCAACGGCGCGTACACCCCGGTGACCGCGGCGGTGAAAATTCCGATCAAGCTGGCGGATCGGACGAAGCGGAAGGATGCCTATGCGGCGCTGTATGCGGATCTGAAGCAGGGATTCGGCCGGAGCGTGGAAACGGCGGAGAAAGGGAGCAGCCTGCCGCCGTATCTCAATGCGATGAAACTCGAGCCGACGTTGCGCGTCGTGGAGAACGCCGCGACGGGGGCGACGGCGGAGACCGACGGCACGGTGAAGGACCTTGCGGACCACGCCTCCAAGCTGGTCGATGCCACGCTGACAGACATGGACACGAAGGTGGATCGGATTTCGGAAGAGGCGAATCGCATCATCACGGAGCAGGCGACCTATTCCAGCGGCGCCAACCGCGGCATGCAGGTGCAGAGCACGCACAAGAAGGGGCTCACCGGCAACGACTCCACGGAGCTGAACGACATCATGAAAACGTGCGGCAAGATTCCGGAGGCCATGAATGTATTCATCCGGACCTTCCCGGATCAGGCGGATGAATTCAAGAAGCTGGCGTCCAAGTCGAAGGACGTGTCGACAAAAGCGGACAAGACGTTGAACGCGGACTACACGACGATGTAAAACTGTGGGTGTTGTCTGTCCAAATGGCGGGTCCCGGAAATGAATGCGGATCAACGTGGTTCAGGTGATGCGCGTTTATCGGCGCTGCTGCTTTTTGCGTCGCGATGCATGGTCGCGTTCGTGGCGGCTGCCTGCCTCATGCCGGGAAGCGCGCGGGCAGTGGAGCCGGCGGA
Organism: Phycisphaerae bacterium; assembly: GCA_035524355.1. Taxonomy (GTDB): domain Bacteria; phylum Planctomycetota; class Phycisphaerae; order WQYP01; family WQYP01; genus DATKPA01. Next base: position 5,355 of record DATKPA010000010.1, read on the forward strand.
ACTGCCGACGCCCAGCGCGATTCAGAAGACGATCGAGGGGGGAAAGTACCACGATGCGCTCAAGGACGTGACGCGGCTTCTGGCGATCACGGGGCCGTCGGCGGCGGCGTATGACCGGTACGATCTGCAGATGTTTCGCGCGGAGTGCCAGTTGCAACTGCATCAGCAGGCACAGGCGATCGAGGCGCTGACCGCCGCACAGAAGGAAGCGTTTGCCCAGGACAAGCCGGAGCGTGCCTTTGCTCCGGTGGCGCTGGCGTATCTGGTGCAGCATTCGTCGGTCTATCGCTACATTCCGAAGGCGGCGGGGAATCACGAGCCGATTCCGTGGCTGGACCGATCGCGCCGCGCGGAGGCATATCGGGCGCTGCTGATGGATGAATTGCCCGTCGTGGAGAAACAGTCGCAGGGATTGGCGCATGTAACGGCGTTTCCACCGCTCCTGCAGTTCGCGAAAACCGTCGGCGCGATGCACGCGCTCGAGCAGATGTGCGCCGCCGCGAACGAACAGCCGGGCGAGGCGACGAAGCCCCTGGTCACGGCGGTGGGCAACAAGGCGGCCCAATTGATCGGCGCCGCAATGGCGGAACCATCGGTGAAAGTGACGAACATCTCCGATACCGCCAACCAGCTCGCGCAGGTGAATATCCCCCAGCACGATCCGAACACCGGGCGATCCTGGGTCATTCAGCAAACCCAGCGTCGCGGCCTGACCGGGGAGGATACGCAGTATTTGAAGGGTGCCGGCACGCTCTGCGAAAAACTGGTCGCCGCGGCGAAGGACATCTCCCAGGCACTCATTGCCGACCTCGATTCACTCAAGACGGCATCGACGAACGCGGCGACGCTGAAGCTCCGGGTGGTGGACGTGCTGACGGACGATTACACGCAGACGACGGATCGCAGTCAGAAGAATCTCACGACGCAGCCGCAGTGAGCTGCGATCGCGGGTTGATTAAGCCTTCGTCTTGGCAGCCTTGGGACGTGCGGGCTTCTTGGCCGATTCCTTTTTTGCGGCGGCGGCTTTTTTCTTCGGTGCGGGCGTCTCTTCGGCGGCGCCTTCGGCAGCGGCAGCGGCTTTCCCGGCGCCGTATTTCGCCTGAATATCCGCCGGCCAGGCTCCCGTCGTCTCGACCGACTTCTTGAACTCTTCGAGCCGTTCCGCCGGCAACGTCGTGCGACACTTCGGGAATCCGCTGCAGCTCATGAACGGGCCGCGCTTCCCCTGACGCACCACGATGTTCTTCTTGCCGCACTTCGGGCAGAGCAGGCCGGTATCGACAGGAGGCGGCTTCGGCGGCAGCGGCTCGCCGGTTTTCTTGTCGATCGCCTGGATCGTTTTGCATTCCGGATAGCCCGAGCAACCGAGAAACGGACCGAAGCGGCCCGTGCGCTTGATCATCGGCTTGCCGCAGACGGGGCACTTGTGGTCGGTGACCTCGAGCTGTACCGGCTTGCCTTCACGGTCGACGTTCATGGCCCCCTTGCAGTCGGGGTAGCGCGAGCAGGAAAGGAAGCGTTTGCCGCGCTTGGAGAGGCGGTAGACCATCATCGCGCCGCACTCGGGGCACTTATGTTCGGAGGGGGTGAGTTCGGCGCGGGCATGAGTCATGCGGGATTCGGCGGTGGCCAGATCGCGCTCCAGCGGCGCGTAGAAATCCTTGACGACGGCGACCCAGTCCTTTTGGGCCTCTTCAATCTGGTCCAGCTCCGCCTCGATGGTGCGGGTGAAGCCGGTGTCCATGATGTCCGGGAAGCCTTCGATCAGCTTTTCGGTCACCTTGATGCCGAGGTCGGTGGCGTAAAGCGTGCGGCCCTTGGATTCGACGTACTGGCGGTCCTGGATGGTGGCGATGATGGAGGCGTACGTGGACGGCCGGCCAATGCCTTCGGCTTCCAGGGCCTTCACCAGCGACGCTTCCGAGTACCGCGAGGGCGGGCTCGTGAAGTGCTGCGTCGGCGTGAGATCCAGCGGCGCGACGGGCTGATTCTGCTTCAATTCCGGGAGGATCTGTTCGTCGAACCGCGTATAAACGCCCGCCACGCGCGTGAAGCCGTCGAAGGCAAGAGAGCGTCCGGTGGCTTTGAAGGTGGCGACGGCGCTGCTGGCTTTGCGCGCGTCGATGATGGCTTCAGTCACGTTCCATTGCGCGGGGGTCATCTGGCAGGCGACGAAGCGCTTCCAGATCACTTCGTAAAGCCGCTGCTGTTCGTCGGTGAGGCCGCGGCCGCGGAGGGAGTCGGGCGTCAGCGCCACATCGGTGGGACGGATCGCCTCGTGGGCTTCCTGCGCGCCGGCTTTGGAGGCGTAGAAGTTTGGATTCTCGGGCAGGTATTTGTCGCCGAAGGTCTCGCCGATAAACCCGCGCACGGCGTGCAGCGCATCCTGGCTGATGTTCTGCGAATCGGTACGCATGTACGTGATCAGACCGACCGCGCCGATGCCCGCGATCTCCACGCCTTCGTACAACTGCTGGGCGACCCGCATCGTCCGCTGGGCGCCGAAGCCGAGCTGATTGCTGGCGGCCTGCTGCAGCGTGCTGGTCGAGAACGGCCCGGGTGGACGGCTCGTGGAGATCTTCTGATTCAGCTCGCGAACGGAAAAGCTGGTGCCGGAGCGCTTGGTGTCGGCGAGGCCAGTGATCTTCGTCAGCTTGGTCGCGGGGCCTTTGTTGGGAATCCCGCGCGGGCCGTTGGTGCCGTCGTTGTCGACGGTGCTCACGGAAATGTCGACGAGGCCGACGACATCTGCCGCCGCACGGGCCGCCGCGACATCCTTCGGATCGAATTTCTTCCCGCCCACTTCGATGAGGTCCGCGCGGAAGGCGGCATGTTCCGCGAGAAAGGCGGACTTCTCAGCAACTGTCGGACCGGCGGATTCCGTGGCCTGGGCGAGAATCGCCTCCGCCGAATCCGTGCCGTCATCCACCACTTCGCCATTCTCCACCTGATCGCCGGCGAGGAAGGATCGCCACGCCTCGGCAAGCGCCGGAGCTTCCATCATGTCCGCCGTGAAGATGCCGGTCAGCTTCCAGTATTCCTCGGGAATGAACGCCTGAATTTCCAGTTCGCGATCGACGACGAGCTTGAGCGCCACCGACTGCACGCGCCCGGCCGAGAGATTCGCCGCCACTTTTTTCCAGAGCAGCGGCGAGATCTTGTAACCGACGAGCCGGTCGAGAATGCGCCGGGCCTGCTGGGCGTCGACCTTGTGCTGGTCGATCAGGCGGGGATTCTTGAAGGCGTTGAGAATCGCGGTCTTGGTGATTTCGTTGAAGACGACGCGCTTTGCAGTTTTGAGGTCGAGGCCGAGCGCCTGCGCGAGGTGCCACGCAATCGCCTCCCCTTCGCGGTCCAAGTCGGTGGCGAGGTAGACTTCATCGACGCCCTTCGCGGCGCTTTTCAATTCGCCGACAAGTTTCTTCCGGCTGTCGATGATTTCGTAGGTCGGTTTGAAATTACTCTCGACGTCGACATTCAACCCGCCCTTGGGCATGTCGCGCACGTGGCCCATGGAGGCCTTCACGATGAAGTTTGAGCCGAGGTACTTGTTGATCGTCTTGGCCTTGGCGGGGGATTCGACGATGACGAGCGCTTTGCCGGCGCGGCGGCCGTCGGCGGCGCCGGGGGAGGGGGCGGGCGAGGGGGGGGGAGTGCGGGGTGTTTTGGCCACGGTAATTCCGTTCCTTAGAGAGAGGGCGAGATACGTGAAGGCGCCTGATCCATACCGTAAGACCGACAGAAAGCGCTTGGGATTAAGCCCATGTCCTGCCGGATTGTAGGCGCGGTGCCCGAAAGGCGAATCGGCTATTCAACCGGCCTGACTCCAGTTGTCAAGGCGCAAGGGGTAAATGTTCGCATTTGCGACCATAACGTGAGGCACCTCAATAGCCTCTTCTCAGACGCAAAAGCAGGCCTGAAGGGGGAATTCTCAGGGATTGTGAATTCCGTCACAAACTCTTCGGGCTTAACCAGATATTTTTTTTCTTTTCCATCAACCATTCCAAAACTCGGCATATAGTCAATGGAGCGCCCGGCCGATGGTAATTATGCCGCGGTTATCAGTCACTACATCCGCGACCGCACATCTGAAAGGAGGCGGTGCCTTGTACACGATCCCCGGTCCCGTCATCCTGGATCTGAATTCTCAACGCGACCTGCTCGCGCCCGATGGTGCATATCCTATTTTTCAGGCCGAAAAGCTCTTCGACCCCCTGAAAAGGCTCTTCACCCTCGCCCACCGTTCGCATATTCCCGTCGTCTCCACCCGCCTCCAGAACCTCATTGCTCCCGGGCAGCGCGGCAACAACCGCCTCATCTGCAATCCCAACACCCCCGGTTATGAAAAGATGCCCTTTACCCTGCTCCGCCGACGCACCGAATGGCCCCTCGACTGCGGCACCAATCTTCCTGTGGAGGGCTTCCGCACCGTTCAGCAGTTTGTGTTTGATCTCCCCAGCCTCAACCTGTTCGAATCGCCGCGCCTCGATCGGCTCCTGAGCGAGGCGACCTTTGAGTTGCTCCTCATCGTCGGCATGCCGGTCGAATGGACCGTCCGCACCGCCGTCCTCGGCCTCCTCGCCCGCCGCCACAAGGTCGCCATGGTCTCCGATGCCATCGGCATGTGGGACCCCTACGAAGGCGACATGGCGCTCCGGCAGATCGAAAGCAAGAACATTGAATGGCTCACCGTCGACCAGGTGGCGGAACGCTACGGCGCGCAGAACAAGTCCCGCGCGACCCGCCTCGCCCGCGCCAAAGCCCGGGCCACGCAAGGGAACGTACCCGCGAAGCCGCACTCCAGCAAAACTCCCCGCGGCGCCTTCCGCATCTAATCAAAATTCTCCCAACCGTTCACCGCCGCAGGTCCATCGTTCATCTCACAAAGACTGTCCCCCTCCAACCGACCCCTTTCGTGTCTTTCCTGTTTTTCGTGGTTGCTTTACGTCGTGGGGGTGGGCGCCCCGCTTACACATTCGCAAATGGCAGGAATATCTCTATCCGCCTACCCGATTGGGCGGTATCATCCGGCTGGACATCCAGTCTTTGAATGGGGCGGAACCATGGCCAATCAGCGTGGAAACGTGTCGGTATTCGTCAATGTTCTGGTCTTCGCGCTCATTGCTCTCGGGGTGATCTTCATCGTTGCCGGCATTGCTTTCGGCACTCTGACCATCGCCTCCGGGCCCACCACGAGCAATCCGGCAGCCAGTTTCACCTCCCTTGGCAGCATCGCCAACGGGTTCTTTGTCATGCTCTCGGGGATCATTCCGGGCGTGCTGCTGCTCTCGATCGCCGCCATTCTGTCCCTTCTGGCCGCCGCCTCCCGCCAGAACCAGTTGCAAAATGCCGCGCTGGAGCAACTCCGGCAGGGCATTCAATCGCTGGATGTCTCGCTGCGACTCCCGCCCGCTCCTTCGCCCCAGCCTCGCGCGCCGGCGGTAGCTGCCCTCCCAGCCGTCCGACCCGCGATCGAAGAATCGGCGCAGCCCCTCCTGCTCGACCTGCTCGAAAACGTCCGCGATGCCGCCCTCATGACCGACGTCCAGCGCCGCCAGCTCGGCGCCATCCACTGGGCAAAGCGCAAACAGACGCTCACGGAATCCATCGAACGGCACATCCTCTCGGGCAACTGGCCCCCCGCGCAGGCACAACTTGATGAGCTGCAGGCGCTCCTGCCGGAAGATCCCGACGTGAAGACGCTCGCCGATCGAGTCACCGGCGAGTACAGCTCGCGTCTTTCCGAGGACCTGCGCGCCGCCGACTCGCAGCTCCGCCACCTCCTGAGCATCGCCGCATGGCAGGAAGCCAACGAACTCGTCGCCGCCCTGGAAAACAAGTATCCGCATGCCGCCCAGATCGAACAGATGCGCCGCACGATTCAGCACGAACGCGACGCCTACGAGCGCGAACACAAGGAGCGCATCCTGGGTGAAATTGCCGAGGCCACCAGTCACAAGCAGTGGCGCGCCGCCGCATCGGCGGTCGAGGAATACATCTCGCGCTACCCGCACGACACGCTCACCGAACGCCTCCGCTTCGACCTCACCACGCTGCAGGAAAATGTCCACACCCAGGAACGCAAGGAAGCCGAGGCGCAGTTCCGCGATCTGCTGAAGCGGCAGCGCTATGAGGAAGCTCTGACCGTTGCGCGCAACGTGATCTCGAAGTACCCCAGTTCGTCCGCCGCGGTTGAACTCACGAAGCTGCTTCCAAAGGTGGAAGACCTGATCCGTCAGCGTCAGCATCCCGCCGCCGCGCCGACGGCCTGACTGAAGCATCACCCCTTTCAGGAGTCGCGAAAGTCATCATGCATTTTTTGGACGCCGTCAGAAAATCGACGCATCCCGCCGTCATCGGCATGCTTCACGCTCCGCCGCTCCCGGGCTCGCCCCGTTGCTCGGCCTCGCTGGATGCCATTCGCGAACACATCCTCCTCGACGCCACTCGCCTCGCCGACGCCGGCGTCGACGCGCTCATGCTCGAAAACTTCGGCGACATCCCCTTCTTTCCCAGCCGCGTCGGACCCGAAACCATCGCCGCCATGACCATGCTCGCCGGCGCGGTTCGCGCCGCTCATCCCACCCTGCCTCTCGGCATCAACGTCCTCCGCAACGACGGCCTCGCCGCCATCGCAATCGCCCATGCCACCGGCGCCGCCTTCGTCCGCATCAACGTCCTCTGCGGTGCACGTGTGACCGACCAGGGTGTGATCGAAGGGATTGCCCAGGACGTGCTCCGCCTGCGCCGCACGCTCGGGGCCGACGATGTCCAAATCCTCGCAGACGTTGACGTAAAGCACTCCGCCCCCCTCGGCGAGGGCCGTTCCGTCGAAGTCGAAGTCGATGACCTTGTCTATCGGGCGCTCGCCGATGGCCTGATCGTCTCCGGCACCGGTACCGGCAAGGCGACCGACCCCCGAAAAGTGGCCGTCGTCAAAGCCGCCGCCGGCAAAAATGTCCCCGTTTTCGTCGGCTCCGGCGTTTCCGAAGAGAATCTGGGGGATCTGGCCCCACATTCCGACGGCTTTATCGTCGGCACCAGTCTCAAGGAAGGCGGAATTTCCGCCGCTCCGGTCGACACCACCCGCGCCCGCCGCCTCGTCGACGCCGCCCACGCCCTCCGCCGTTAGGAGTTCCGCCTTCGGGCGGCCGGCGCACTTTTCACGCCATTCGGAACCGCCTAAAGACGGAACTCCGAACATTCCGAACGCTCCGCCGCGTTTTGCGTTACAATGTAGCCATGAGCACGACTACCTCCTTTGTCCCCGGCATTGAACTCGGACCCGGCGTCTGGACCGACCGCGAGCAACTTCGCTTCGGCTTCTCGCGCTCCAGCGGTCCCGGTGGCCAGAACGTCAACAAGGTCAACACCAAAACCGAACTCCGCATCGCCCTCTCCGCACTTCACGGCATCAACGACCGCGCCCTCGCCCGCCTCCGCACCCTTGCCGGCCGCCGCGTCATGGCCGACGGCGACCTCCTCTTCACCGCCGACACGGAGCGCACCCAGGAATCCAACCGCCGCGCCTGCCTCGAAAAACTGCGCACCCTCATCGAAGAGGCGCTCGTTGAACCCAAGAAGCGCAAGAAGAGCAAGCCCAGCAAGGGTTCCAAACTGCGCCGGCTCGCCTCGAAGAAAAAGCAGGGCGAAAAGAAAAAGGCCCGCGGTTGGCGCGAGTAAATCCCCCCGCCGAAATATGCCCCGATCGTTCAGCCGTTATTTCGCGAGATAGTCTGATTTCCCGCCCGTCTTTTCCAGCAGCCGAATCCCCGTAACCTGCATCGCGGGATCGATCGCCTTGAGCATGTCGATGATGGTGAGCGCTGCGACGGCAACGGCGGTGTAGGCTTCCATCTCAATGCCGGTCTTGGCGGTGATGGTGGCAGTGGCGAGGATGCGAATTGCTTTCCATCCGCCATCCGAAGCGTCGCGAGCAATGTCGCCACGAGGGTCGAGATCGAAGTCGACCGTCACCTGCTCAACGGGAAGAGGGTGGCAGAGCGGAATGAGTTCGCCCGTGCGTTTCGCGGCTTGAATGCCCGCGATGCGGGCGACGGAGAGAACTTCGCCTTTCGGCCCAGTATTGTTCTTTAACGCTTCCCAGGCGTTCCATGGCATGGTGACGAAGCCCTCGGCGGTGGCGCGCCGGAGGGTGGGGGATTTGGCGCTCACATCCACCATGTGGGCGGCGCCGGTGTCGCTGACGTGGGAAAGCTTGCCTTGCATGGAATGCCCACCGCCTAAAGGCGGAACTCCGAACTAGCCGCCGATGCGGTTCATCGCCTTGTTGCCGTGGAACGAATGCGTGTCCGGTTTCATCGCGACGCAGGTGCTCATCGCGCGCTGGAGCAGCTCATGCCGACTCTCAATCGACCCATCCGCCGCCAACCTCTCCTCCCGCAAAATCGGCTTCAAATCCACCTCGCCGCCATCAAACAAACACGACCGCATCAACCCATCCGGCGTCAGCCGCAACCGATTGCACGTCTCGCAAAATGGATGCGACATCGCGCTGATAAATCCGATCCGCCCCGCCGCATTCGCCAGCCCCCACACCTTCGCCGGCCCAACACCAACCTCCGCCCCTCGCCACACCGGCAACAACTTCCCATGCACCGCCTCAATCCGCTCCCGAATCTGCAACTCCGTCACCATCGCCTCTTCCGGCTTCTCCGTCAGCCCGCTCCGCCCCAGCGGCATAAACTCAATAAACCGCACCGTGATCGGCATCTTCACCGTCAACGCCGCAAACTCCGCCACCTCATCCTCATTCATCCCCTTCATCACCACCACATTGATCTTCAACCGCTCAAACCCCATCGCCACCGCCCGCTCAATCGCCCCCCACACCTTCTCAAAACTGCCCCCGCGCGTAATCGCAAAAAACCGTTCCGGCCGCAGCGAATCCAGCGAAATCGTAATCCGATTCAACCCCGCCCGCCGCAACGACTCCAGCATCCCCCCCAGCAATATCCCATTCGTCGTCAGCGACAAATCCTTCACCCCCTCAATCCCCCGCAGCATCTCCACCAGTACCGGCAAATCCCGCCGCGCCGTCGGCTCCCCGCCCGTCAGTTTAAAATGCGTCACCCCCACGCTCACCGCCGCCCGCACAATCGTCGCGATCTCCTCGTAACTCAGCACGTGCGACTTCGGCAGCCACTCCACCCCCTCCTCCGGCATGCAGTACACGCACCGCAGATTGCACACGTCCGTCACGGAAATCCGCAGCATCTGCACCGCCGAAATATCCTTCGGCCCGGTGATCCCCGCGGGATTGCTGTTGGTCGTGGGAACCGCAAGTACCGGAAGCGCCACCCCGCGCCCTTGACTGAGCGTATGGGAACCTTCTGACCGGCGCTGGCACGTCGCGGTAGTCATGCCGGGAGTATATCATCCAAAGTTTCACCAGACGAGATCCTTTTGGATGCCCCATGCAAGATCCGGCCTCGCCCAACCCACGCGTCTCCGCTGCACAGCGACGGCTCTGGACACTCGCCGCCCTCTTCCTCACTGCCATCCTGATTAGCTTTCTCCTGCAACTCCCCACCTGGCGCGTCGCCGACTGGGGCCAATTCGCCTTCTACGACCCCGGCACCACCCTCAAGGGCGACGCACTCCTCGCCAAAGGCTACACACCCACCATCGACTTCGGCTACACCCACGGCCTGCTCTCCCTCCTCTACGGTCGCCTCGGATTCGCCCTTCTCGGCCGCACGCCGAGCGCTTTTCTCACGCTGACGCTCTTCACCGAACTGGTCATGGCGTGGGCGATCGCGCGAATCCTCGTCGCCGCCGGCATCTCGCGCAAGGGCGCGCTCGTCTTCCTTGCCGCCCTTCCCATGGCCATCATGCCCGCCTATCTCACCCTCACGCATCCGCTGGAAGCGATGTTCATACTCCTCGGTCTTGCCGCACAGGCTGAAGGCAAACGTGTACAGGCCCTCGTCCTCGCCACCGTCTGCCTTTTCGTCAAACCATCCATGGCGTACGTCTACGGTTTCCTGCTGACCGTCATCATCATCTGGAACATTGTCCGCCACTCGCGAGTCACCTGGTCCGAACGTCTCTTTTCCATCCTCCGCCAGCTCTTCCCCGCCGCCGTCACCGGAATCACCCTCTTCATCGCGCTGTCGCTATGGTTCGGCCCAGCGCCTGTTCTCCGCTCGCTCCTCCCGATCGCCGGCGCCAGAACCTACTCCGCCACGCACTTTGGCTTCTTCACCGAAAACGGCCGCGCCTTCTGGCTCACCGCGACGTCCGGCGAATTCTTCATCACGCCCGCGTTCGCCTATATTCTTGCCGCCGCCGCCAGTCTGTTCGGCGCGCTCGGGTCCGCCTGGATGCTCATCCGCCGCCCCGTCGTCCCCGCCACGCAGATCCTCTCCCGGCAGCGCGCGTGGGAAATCCTCCTCACCGCCGGGCTACTCAACACCGCCTTCCTCCTGGGCTTCTACGGCTGGCCCGGCTCCTGGACCTACTACTCCTATCTCCCCTCCCTCGGCCTCGCCGCCGTCACCGTCCTCGTTCCCGTGCGCCGCAACCCCCGACTCTTTATCGCCGTCGCCGTCATCGCTCTTCTGCTCCTCTCCCACACGCAACTCATCGGCACCATCTTCGCCGCATGGCGCGACAAGTCCCGCTCCCCCGATACCGCCGGCCTCTGGGCCTATCCCGATCAATTCACCGAATGGCAGGAAGCCCTCCAATCCACCCGCAACCAAAATACCCTCGTCTTCACCAACGGCTGGATTCCCCAACTCCCCCCTCACGTCTCGCTGCCCGACGCCTGGTTCCCCGAGGCCGGCATCCCCACCACCTCGGAACTCGCACGCATCAAAGCGCAGGCACAAGCCAGCCAATGCGTGATCCTCTGGAAAAACTACCGCCCCTTCGAAGATGCCTGGGATTCCCCCGAACTCACCCCGCTGCACGACGACTTCAAGCCAATCTTCACCGGCAAATGGTTCACCGTCCTGCAGCGCACAACGCCTCAACCAGGCACCCAATAAAGCTTCCGTACCCCACCCCACCCCCGTTTCGTGTTTTGTGTTTTGCGTTTTGCGTTTCTCCCCCCCCCCCCCGCCCGCCCCTCACCCCATCGCCGCCCGACTCGACTGTGCGGTGTAGTTCCCGTTGAACTTCGTCATCGTCACCTTGTTCCCCTGGGGATTGAACACCACGCTGCTCATGTACGCTCGCATCAGCAGAATCCCCCGGCCGCTGCATCGTTCGATGTTCTCTTCCGCCAGCGGGTCCGGAAGTTCCGCCGGATTAAACCCCGTCCCCTCATCTTCGATAATCACATCGGCCCGCTGGTCGCACGCACGATATCGGACCCTCACCATCTTCGCCGGATCCAACTTATTTCCGTGCTTCACGGCGTTGACCAGCGCTTCTTCGAGGGCCAGTTTGATCGCGAAAAGGTCGTTCTCACTGAAGTGATGCTTTTCGCAGGCGGTCAGGATTTCAGTTTCGACTTCCCGGGCCCGATGCAGGCAACTGCCAAAATCTATCTCGGTCCATGGCTGGTCGGCAGTGTGGGCGAGTTTCAGCTTGCTTCTCGGTCGTTTCATCTGACGCCATCCGACTAAGGGCCACCACGGATCCATGCATTCGACGCTACAAAAGTCTCTGCAGAAGGGTCCGTCCCTCTGGTTATTCTATCGTCGCGGGATGCTGCAGGTATAAGCAGCAACCGGCACTTATGCGTTCCTCAGGCAGGTCCAACGGGCTGTAGGCTATCCTGAGCATCCTTCACAGTCGGGTAAATCCGGAACAGCTTGTTGAGCTTGGTGATGAGGAACACTTCGAAAATCTGGGGATTGATATCGGAGAGGCGTAGCTGTCCGCCCTTTTGTTTCACTTTGTTATTGATGGTGATCAGCGTGCCGAGTGCTGCGGAGGAGAGATGATCCACGGCCGCAAAGGAAATAATGAGTTTGGGCCGTTCTTCCCGTTCGACGATCGCGTTGAGCTGCTCACCGATCTCGGCGATGTTGGCTTCGTCGAGGATCTTACGGGTTGTAAATTCCACCTGAACGGTTTCACCGTTGCGCGTGACTTTCAGGCGTGCGGGGTCTTGAGCCATTGGTTTCTCCGCCGGGCGGCCCTCCTGCCTGGAAGCCGCAAACTGAAATTGACGCTCCCCCACAGGTATATTAATGCGGATGTGGGCTGTGTCAAGATAATGTTTTCACGCCAACTTTGGCCCCTATGGAATGTTAGGAGACTTGGCCGGATTTTCGTTACAGGCCGGCCTCGGCAGCAGGTTCGGGCGAGCCGTGGAGGAGGCGGTCCTGGCGGCTGAAAAGATCGACGACGGGGAGGGGCAGAACGCGGCGGAGAGCCTCGGCGCGGCGGGGTGCGTGGACGGGGGAAATGTTGGTTATCACCACCATGTCTGCCCTTTTGAGCCCCCCCCACCTGGCCATTTTTTCCCAGCACAGGAGGGGCGTTCCGCGGTAATCCCCCTCGTGCCCCCCCCCACTACCCCCCCCACCTTTACCAAGTTGGTCATCGCCGATAGCAAGGACGTCGACGCCAATCTCCCGTGCGGCCTGATGGAAGGCGAGCATGTTCTTGCCGAGCTCCGCGAAGATGATCCGCCGGGCGCCCAGACGGCGCACCGCGCGCTCGAGGCGTTCGCGGATCTGGCGGAACTTGAAGATGCGTTCCACGGTTTCGGGGGAGAGCAGGTGGGTTTCGTTGGCGCGATGGGTGGACCATTGGGCCAATCCCTGCGCGGCGCCGGCGATGAAGGCTTGTTTGTGGGTGCCGAAGTGGGGGTGGGGAGACTGGGAGAGATCTCGCTGCCGGGCCATGAGGAAGTAGCGTGCGAGCCAGTCGGCGGCGAGCTGGTGGCAAAGGGGGTCGGGGAGGTATTTTGCGAGGAGGAAGAGATTGTTACGGACGTCGAGGCGGGTGGTGCGTTGGCCGATGCGGGCGTTGGGGGCTTTGAGGTGGGTGAGGGGGAGATCCCAGAATCGTTGAATGGAGAATCCGGCGTTGAGGAGGCGGAAGGAGAGGTCGTATTCTTCGGCCTGCATGAAGAAGTGGGAGGGAAGCGTGGCGATGGGCGGGGATTTGACAGGGTGACGAGGTGACAAGGTGACAAGGTGGTTGTCGGCGGGGGTGGCGATTTTTTGGAGGGCGGAACGGCGGAGGCCGGTGCCGGCGCCGATGAAGACGTCGGGGTAGGCGGAGCCTTCCCTGGAGCCGTCGGGGAGGGTGACATCGAAGACGGCGGCGGCGAGGTATTTGTCCTCGCGGAAGTGGTGGAGCATCTGGGGGATAGCGCCGGGGAGGGGGTAGGCGTCGTCGTCGAGGAGGACGAGGAATTCGCCTTGGGCGTCGCGCATGGCGATGTTTTTGGCGACGGGGCCGCAGTTTTTGGGGAGGCGGGTGAGGTGGAGGTTGGGGAATTCGCGGGTGATGAGGTCGGGGGTGTTGTCGGTGGAGGCGTTGTCGATGATGCGGATTTCGAACTGGGCTTCGGGGAGGCCGTTGGCCAAGACGTGTTTGAGGCAATCGAGGACGACGGGCCCGCGGTTGTAGGTGGCGATGCAGAAGGTGATGAGGGGGCGTGACATAGAGGGGTTTATCGACGGGGGAGGGGGGAACTGTGCATGGAAAGTTGGGAGAGCTGGGGGCGAAAACCGCATTTTTGGTAGCGCCAGGGGAAGGGGCTCAAATGGGCACCGCGTTTTTGATAGCGCCATTCGAAGATACTCAGAATGGGTTATGAAAAACCGCGTTTTTGAGTTGATTTCGCGAAGATACTCAAATTGTTGGCCACCCCCTGCGCACGATTTGGGGGAGGGGGAGGTCCAGAGATCAGACAGATTCAGACCGATTCGAAGTTGGGGGGATCGGCGGGGCGGAGTGCGCGGTGCTGAGTGCGTGGTGGGTAGTGGAGAGACGGGGCGCGCGGTGGTGTGCGATGGCATGGGGTTCCCTCCTCCCGGTGTGGTCTTGTCGCGTATTGTAATGTGAATACCTAACAAAAGTAAAACTTATTTTCGGCGATTCTTGGAGATGGCCACTGTTTAGCGCTTCCGCTTCCGCGCTGCGTACGCTTTGGCTGTGGTAGTCCATGTGTGAGAACGCCAAGACGCCAAGACGCCAAGAATTGCAGAGAGCGCGATGGCACCGGCTCGACTGCACCCATCGAAACGACTTGGCGTCTTGGCGTCTTGGAGCCTTGGCGTTGCTTCCATTGAAGAGCGCCGACAGGTGAAGAGGGGCGGTAAGCAGTGACACGTTTGGATTGTCAGGGGTGGATTCAGTCGGAGGTGATGAGGAGTTTTTGCGGTGCGGGGTCGGTGGGTGGGGGAGCGTCGGTGGCCGCCTGCGCGGGGGGGCGTTTCTGCTTTTCGAGAGGTGGATGGGCCGGCGCTTACGCTACGGGTTCCCTTGGTGGGTTCCGTTGGTGGGTGCTTTCGGTTGGGACGGTGCTGCACGGGGAGTGGGTGGATTGGATGCTGGTTGCGCATCAACCACCGCGTTGCCACGCGGTGCTCCAATGGCGGGCGGGTGCAGTTGATTGATCTGGGAATTGCGAATCCGCGACGACTGCCGCGGCGCTGCTCATCTTATGGCGGCTCAGGTCAAGCATCGAAATATTTAGCAAACACTTTCAATTCAGGTTAATCGCGGTGAATATACTTGTGGACGGTGAATGGGGAACGAGGCAGAGTCGACCGGTGAGGATTGTCGACTGTGCAAAGCTTTCGAGAAGGAACAGCCATGAATCGTTCCCAGCGTGTCATTTCTGTTGTTTGCGGTGTCGCGCTTTTCGTCGCCATGTTCGTCTCCATTCACAACAACTCAGCGCAGGCGACCCGCGGCCTGTCGCCTCCGGAGCTTCTGGCCCAGGCGATTGACGACCAGGATCTCGACCTCATGAAGGCGCAGCTCTCGAAGGTGGACATCAATGGCGAGATCATTTCCCACTGCACGCCGCTGATGCTCGCGGTGATGGCAAGGCGAACGGATGCGATCCGCCTTCTCGTGGAGAGCGGCGCCAATGTGAACCAGACGAACGGCTTCGGCTGGACGGCGCTTCATGTGGCGGCATCCACGGGCGACGCCTACATGGTGGACCTTCTGCTGCAACATGGGGCCGATCCGAACCTGAAGGCGAACAAGCAGATCACGGCGTTGATTCTCGCGGCGCAGATGACATCGGACCCGGTGGTGCGGATGCTTCTGGGCGCTGGCGCCGATCCGCGTCCGCGCGAAGATACGGGCCGCACCGCGGAGAGTGTCGCTGAAGAAGCGGGCGATCACGCGCTGGCAGAGATCCTGCGCACAGCGGCATCGCGTTTTCCGGCCGTCGCGCGGGCCCGGACGGGACCCGCCCAGTGAAGTCGCAGGTTGTCCCCTGCTGCAGCAGAGCCAAGGAAAAGAAGAAGGGCTCCCCGGTGGAGCCCTTCGCGTTTCATGTTCGGTTCATGTTCTGACGGGAAAAGGAATCAGGCATTTTTGCGGCGGCGGGAGAGCAGCGTGAGGCCGCCGATGGCGAGGAGACCGACGGAAGCGGGTTCTGGGACGGCGGTGGTAATTGCGTTGGCCTGGAAGAGGTCGGAGAAGTCGTTGGCCGAGGGAACTGAGTTGAGGCCCGCGGTGCCGCCGTAGGGCTCGGAGGCCGGGAGCGTGTTGTTGATGAAGCTCAGGCCGAAGATTTCTTCCATGGTCTTGATGTCGGAGGAGTGGTTCAGTTCGACGGAGCTGGCATAGGCATTGCCTTTGGCGAGTGGGGAGATCACGATCTCCATGCTGGTGTGGCCGGCATCATCGGCGCTGCTGCTGCCGGACTTTTCGGTTTCATCGTTCCAGATCACGATGGCGCCGTTGTTCTTGTAAGCCTGCGTGGCCATGATCTGTGGGATGATAGTGGCGAGGAAGTTGTCGCCCATGGCGACGGCTTCCTGGTCGGTGCCCGCGGAGTAGGTCGTGCCGTTGTAGGTGAAATTCGTCGACAGCGACGAGTGCATGTCGTTGTACTGGTTGGGCGTGATCCAGTTGTACTGGCCGAAGTTGCTGGTGGCGGTGGGATTGGAGACGGAAACGGTGTCGGCGGCGATATCGGAGCGGAGGCTGTCGAAGGTCTTGACGTTCTGCGTGCCGGTATCGCTGAAGAAGGCCATCGGGTTGTGCTTTGCGGCGTAGTTGTACTGGTTGGTGCCGTAGTAGGGGTTGGTCACGGTCGTCGACGTGCCCGACTTGCTCACCAGGGGACTGCCGCCGGTCGGCGTGGTGCTGTTGGCGATCTGGTAGTCCTCCTGGTAGTTGCTCCAGGTGACGCCTGCCGCGTTCATCTGCCCGGTGAGGTGCGGGGTGGTGGAGAAGATGTTGTTGTTCGCGACGGTCGGGTCGCTGTCGTTATTCACGGTGAAGCTGGTGTCCTTGTTGTAGTTGGTTCCCGCTTCGGCCCAGATGTAGTTGGGTTCCGAGGGATGGTCGCCGATGCCTGCGTTGAGGTAGTTCGACGAATACGACACCTGGGCCGCGTTCGGATTTCCCGGGGTCACGAGGCTGTTGATGAACGGGGCCGCCGTGTTCCCCAAGATCTGCAGCGGGGCTGAGCTCGGATTCGGCTGAGTCCAGTTGTGATTTTCCATGGCGATTACAAACACGGTGCCGACCTGAGCCGCGTGCACCTGCGATGCAAAACCAACCGCGGCCGCCGCGAGCGACAGTACAATTCCGTTCCGAATGGACATGAGAAACTCCCTGAAAGAAGACAATACATCCCCGTGCGCACGCATCGGCGTACGCGGAATAACGGTTATCTGTGCGCTCACCTCGCGATTGGGCGTCAAGTGCGATCAAACACCGACGACGTCATGCGCGCAAGGCGGGCGCTGCTCTGAAACTGAAAGCTCGTTTGATCCTGCGGACCTCTCTCTTTTTGTTGCTGCCGCTCTGTTATGCGGCCGCCCACTGAAACTCAGCAATGCCGAGTCGCGGGAGAAGATTATCAGGCGTCTTTTAGGTAGGGCGCAATTGCGCACTAAATTTTCGTGAGGAGAATTCCAACTGAGAACATCTACCCATTCATGCTGCAGCGCGTCGCAGCGCCGACTCGTTGCAGGCGCGATATGATGTGTGTCTTTGTTTCGTACTGGAGTTCGTGACATGACCCGAGCGCCGCAGTGGCCCACCGACCCTGATGCCTCCATTCCCCCCGATGTCCGCGGCCTCATCTTTGACTGCGACGGCACGCTCGTCGACACCATGCCGCTGCACTACGTCGCCTGGGTCAAGGCGCTCGAACAGGTCGGCATCCAATTCCCGGAAGAGCGGTTTTATTCGTTCGCAGGCGCCCCCACGCGCACCATTATTGAAATCCTTGCGAAAGAGCAGCACATCGATTGCGATCCGCTGCAGGTCGCCATCGACAAAGAAAAGCTCTACACCGAGAACCTCGAGCAACTCGAGCCGATCCACAGCGTCATCGAAATCGCGCGGCGGGAGAAGGGAAAGCGGAAGCTTGCGGTTGCCAGCGGCGGATGGAAGCGGGTCGTGAAGGCCTCGCTCACAGTGGTGGGCATCGAAGACATGTTTGAGGCCATCGTCGGCGCCGATGATGTCGCCCACGGCAAGCCGGCGCCGGATGTGTTCCTCAAGGCGGCCGAGCTGCTTCACCTCCGTCCTGAAGAGTGCGTCGTCTACGAGGATGGCGAAATGGGGATCCAGGCTGCGGAAGCGGCGAAGATGCGCGTGATTGATGTGCGGCCGTGGTATTTGCCGCGCGGCGGGACAAGGAGTTAATTGAGTTAATTGAGTTAATTGAGTTAATTGAGTTAATTGAGTTAATTTGGTTAATTGGGACAGCGATGCCCCAAATGCGGGGCGGCGCTTTGCCATCCAAGCGCGGCTCCGTCCCAATTAACTCAATTAACTCAATTAACCGAATTAACTTTTTTAACCAACGCTCACTGCGCCACCGCATCCCGCGCCGGCGCAAACGCCCGGTCCAGCGCCGCGACATCCGCCCCCGAATCGCCGAACGCTCCCGCATCCAGCAGCTGTGAAAAGAGGTCGATGTTCCCCGCCACGACCTGGGGCTGGTTCCGCATGGTGGCGTTTTCCAGCGACAGGTCGATCTGGGCGTCGATGCGCGTCAGATCGCTTTCGACTTCCTGCAGCGTCTGTTCCCGCCGCTGAATGTTCGCGAGGCGCTTCTGCAGGATCACGAGCGTCGCCTGCTTGGACTCGCGCACGGGGTCGGCCAGCTGCGGCGACTTCAAGTCCGACTGGATCTGACTGATCTTCCGCACGATGTCCGTCTGCAGCGTGGGGACATCGAGCGTGCGCAGGTAGTGGCGGGCCATCAGCAGTTTCAGGTACATCCAGGTGAGCTTGCGGAGGGCCTCGCGGTTGGCGTCGTCGGGCATTTCGGGCTGGGCGGAGCGCGTCATGTCGTTGACCTTCTGGCAGCGCTGCTCCAGCAGTGCGAGCTGTTTGCGATCCCCCTCCGGCAATTGGGCGACGAGGCTCATGCGCTTGGCTTCGGTGTCCTCGGCCCGCGCGGCGGAGAGCACGGCGTCGGTCACGCGCTGGAACCGCCGATTCGTCGAGAGCGCCATTAGGTAGCTGATCTCCAGCCCGCCAAAAATCAGCCACAACGCCGGCTCAAAGAATCCCAGCACCGCCCCCGCCAACGCGCAAAGCGCATTCACCGGCACCACGCCCAGCAGCGGAACCGACATCCCCGTCCAGAAAGCCGCCTTGAGATACCGAAACATCACACTCCCGCCATGAACAAACTCCCGCGATCACCCGCCCAGTCTATCCGAAACAAGCCCCCATTCTGAATTCTGAACTCTGCATTCTGAATTCCCTCACCGGTTCCCCTGCGTGCGTTGCCAGCTCTCCAGCAGATTCGTAATCACCTCCGGCTTTGGCGAATCGCAGATCGTTCCGATATCGTCCGATATCCCGGCCCCCTGGTACGCGATGAACGGGGAATCGGCATCCTTGGTCGACACATTCGGATTCGCCGGCCGGAACCCGTGTGCCACCGATTCCTTCTGAACCGCATCGCTGAGCAGGAAATTCATGAACGCCGCCGCCGCGGCCTGCTGCTGCGGCGAACTCCATGGCGTGTTCAGCACGACGTACGGACTCTCGTTCCACAAATTATATTTCGGATAGACCACGTGCAGTTTTCCCCAGCGGCCCTCGGCGCTCTTGAGAAAATCGATGGCGGTGGACTCATACGCAAACACCGCGTCATAGACGCTCGGCCCCTTGAGAATCATCTCGCGAACCATCGTCCCCGTCGAATCGACCAGCCCCGACACCGCGCGTTCCGTGTCGTTCATCCGCTTTTGAAACTCCGGATTCACGATATCGCCCACCGTGAGATCGCGCGACTTGCCGTTGTAGGTGTACGCCATCAGCACGAGCGTCGCCAGCCCGCTCGACGATTGATTCGGATGCGTGTGCCCGAACTTGAACACGCCCCATTCGGGCTTGCCGGCAATCGCGGCCCATCCCGAAGGCTCCGCGAGCGCCTGGCTCACGGTATCAAAACTCACCGCCTTGTAATGCGAAACGAACGCGTTGTAGCGCTCGTCCCACATGATGAAGACCATCGGCGTGAGGACGAGATTGTCCTGCCTGGCGATGGGATTGGTATTGTACTTGAGCTGGTAATCGGCCACGAACGTCGCGGTGTAGAGGGAGCTTGCGGGCGTCCAGGCGTTGATTCGCTTGTCCTCTTTCAGGATCGCCTGCGCCCCCTCCAGAGAGCCCATGGGAATGAGGTTCACCGTGATGTTCTTGCCTTCCGGAGCCTGGGCGAATTCCTTTGCGGCCTGCTCGAGCCAGCCGCGCTTCTCCGTTCCGTAGGCGACGCCGATCTGGACGTTTTCGCCCGAAGGCGCTGGGCCGGGAGCGGGCGTGGGATTCGCTGCCGTCGGATTCGGCGCTGCCGGGCCGCCATTGGGTACCGCGCGCGTCCGCTGCATCAGCAAATACGCCGCGCCGCCGAAGAGCGCCAGCACGAACAAGACGATTGCGAACTTCCCCAATCCCGTCAGCCGCGGTCCATCCGGTGTCGTATACGTGTTCGTCATATCACTTCCTCGTTTGGAGTTCCGCCTTTAGGCGGCTTTGACGCGCGATTGCGAGTTCACCGCCGCCTGAAGGCGGAACTCCAACAATCAGAAAAACGTCGCCACATCCTTGAAGACTTCGCGAATATTCTCCGGCTTGCCGTCGTAATACTTCGCTTTCGTCTCATCGGCAATTTTCTTGAGCGCATCCTTCTGCGCATCCTCGCCATAGCCGATGGTAAAGGTCCGGATGCCGCCGCTCTCCGACGTCCCCCGCAGCAACGTCAACAACTGATTCAGCTTCAAGCGCGAGTGATTGTCTTCGCCATCCGTCAGCACGACGATGGCCGAGATTCGCGTCGGATCCGGATGGCTCTCGAGGTACTTCCGCGCCACTTCGATCGAATCGAAGAGCAGCGTATCGCCGTCGGCAATCATGCCGTTGATCGTGTCGGTCGCCTTCTTGCGATCGGTTCCGATGACCATGTCCCGGCCGGCCCAGTGATAATTCGTCGAGAACGGCAGCAGCGAGAGATGATCCTGATCGTCCAGCATCGTCACCAGTTCATCGGCGCCGGCCCGGGCGTTGACCATCTTCGCGTTGTCGTTCATCGATCCGGAGCAATCCATCACCAGCACCACGTTCGCATGCTTCTTGTTGGCGTGCCAGAGTTGAATGATCGCGTGCATGACGTCCGCCGAGGGCACCGCCAGCACATTCTGCGGTTCTTTCGGGTTCACGCCGTGGGCGTCATCAATCGGATCGCCCAGCGCGATGGAGGGATTCGCCGGGCGAAAACCATAGGCCAGCGCCCGCGTTTGCTGCGGAGTATCCAGCAGGAAGTTGATATAGACCTGCGCCGCTTCCTTCCGCTCCGGCGTCACCCAGTCGCGGTTCACAATGCCTACCGGGTGATCAGACCAGAAGGTCCCTTCCTTTGGATAGATCGCGACGATGGGGAAATTCGGATCGCGATCCTTCGCCGAATAACTCTCGATCACCATGTTCTCGTAGAGCACCGCCGCCGAGAGATACGACGGCCCGCTGCCGTACATCTTCTTTCCGAAGAAGCCGGTTGAACTCCCGTAATGCACAATGGCCTGCTCAATGTCCGCGACATACTGCGCCGTCTCTGGCTTCTGCACATCGTCCAGCGTCAAATTCCCCGCTTTGCCCGACGCCGCATACACCTCCGCGAGAATCGAAATCAGCCCGCTGTTCGAATACTCCGGATGCGTGTGCCCGAACTTGAATTTTCCCCACTCCGGATGCCCATACGCGCCCCACCCCTGCGGATTCTTCGCCAGGCTCAAAATATCCGCCCACCCAACAGGTTTGCTCCCCCACCCAATCGCCTCCGCCATCGGCTTCCACATCGCGATTACCACCGGCGATAGGACCAGGTTGTCGGTCTGCGGCACGAGATCCGCATTCGTCTTGACCCGGCTCTCGGCGTTGCCCAGCGTGATAAAGGCCCCCGACGCGGGACTCGTCAAATCCGCATGGATGGAGCCGTCCAGAATATGATCGATCGATTCCCCCGACCCCATCGGCTTCGCATCCACCGCAATGACGCTCCCCTCCTTCGTCTTGTAATGCGCCCCGTTAAACGCCTTGGTCGATTCCTCGATCCAGCCCTGCTTCTCCGATCCATATAAAAATGTCAGTGTCAATGTATTCACCACCGGCGCCGGAGCAGGCGATGGCGCACCACCCCCGCCACCCGCGCTGGGCGAACTGTTATCATTCCCGCACCCCGCCACAAACCCCGCACCAACAAAGAGCAACCCCGCCACCACAACCCGCACCCAACCCAAAAGCGCACCGCCGGCGTTCCTCATATCCTTCACTCCCAACCAAAAAGACTTGCTTACACGCAGGATTATCATCGAATTCTGCGCGAATGGAAATCGGATCAGCGCTGCTAACATTTTCTTAGGACAACCCCAAAGCGCACCTTCTCACCCCAACCCGCGTCACCGCCTGTTCAACCCCGCAAAAGGTGGTCGCAATTTGCGACCACCTCCAACTCTCTCTTCAAGGTCGCAAATTGCGACCTTGTTCGAACGAAATGCGAACAGCGGCTTGCCCTATTCATAAGATCGCGGCACAATTCGCTGATCATCTCTGTATTCGTCTCACGAGGACCCCATGCCCAGCAAGAAAAAATCCTCCGTCGACATCATCCCACTTGAACGCGTCCAGCGCCACATCCTCATCATCCGCAGCCAGCGTGTGATCCTCGATTCCGACCTCGCCTTCCTTTACGGCGTCAGTACGAAGCGCCTCAACGAACAGGTCTCGCGCAACGCTGATCGCTTCCCAGACGATTTCATGTTCCGACTCACTAAGAACGAAACCGAAAGTTTGAGGTCGCAATTTGCGACCTCAAACACTCGCGGCGGAAGACGCTACACCCCCTTCGTCTTCACCGAGCACGGCGCCATCATGGCCGCCACCATCCTCAGCTCCCCCCAAGCCGTCAAAGCCAGCCTTTTTGTCGTCCGCGCCTTCGTCAAACTCCGCGAACTCCTCTCCACCCACCACCAGCTCTCCCAAAAACTCAACGACCTCGAACTCAAACTCCAGGACCACGACGGCCAGATCCTCTCCATCATCGAAGCCATCCGCGAACTCATGAACGACCCCGACGACGCCGAGGAGCAAAAACCCCCCGTCGGCTTCCACACCGAACTCCAACCCCCGCGCAAATACGCACGAACCCGTCCGCGCCGTTAACCCCTGCCATCACTCCCCATTTTCGGACGCCCCCCCTGCAATACCTTTCCCAACCCTCTGCCTCCAAACCCCTTACACGCCGCCTGCCTCATCGCATCCCCCAGCCCCCTTTCCACCCCAGACCCCCCTCCCAAAACCCTCCTTTTTCCCCTTGGCGAGATAACCGCTATTTAATACAATTCCCCATCTTGGCCTCCGCCCCGCGGTAACCCCTCGGACGCGCCCGCCAAGCGGCTCAGCCGACCCGGGTTACCCCCGTGCCGACCACCAGCCGGACGACGCCAAACAGACGCTCGCCCGCACAAGAAAGGATGCAGCTCGTGTCGACCATCACCCAGCCTCCCATCTCCTCCACCCCCAAAGTCGATCCCTCCCCCTCCCAACTGCTCGACTGGTATCGCCAGATGAGCCTCATCCGCCAGTTCGAAGTGAAATGCGCCCAGTCTTATCAGCAGCAAAAAATCGGCGGCTTCTGTCACCTCTACGTCGGACAGGAAGCCGTCGCCGTCGGCACCATCGCCGCCACCCGCCCCCAGGATTACATCATCACCGCCTACCGCGACCACGGCCACGCCATCGCCCGCGGCATGGAAATGGCGCCCCTCTTCGCCGAGCTCTACGGCAAAGTCACCGGCTGCTCCCACGGTAAGGGCGGCTCGATGCACTTCTTCGACAAAGAAAAGAACTTCTTCGGTGGCCACGCGATTGTCGGTGGCCACATTCCTTTGGCGGCCGGTTTGGGCTGGGCTGCCAAGTACCGCAAGGAAGACCGCGTCGCCCTCTGCTACTTCGGCGACGGCGCCATCAACCAGGGCTCCTTCCACGAAGCTCTCAACCTCTGCGGCCTCCACAAACTCCCCTGCATCTTCCTCGTCGAAAACAACGGCTACGGCATGGGCACCCACGTCCACCGCGCCTCCGCCGTCACCGAAATGAAGCTCCGCACCGGCGACGCCTACGGCATCCCCGGAAAAGAAGTCGACGGCATGGATTGCCTCGCCATGTACCACATGACCCGCGACGCCATCGACTACTGCCGCAACGGCAACGGCTCGCTCTTCCTCGAAGTCAAAACCTACCGCTATCGCGGCCACTCCATGTCCGACCCCCAGAAGTACCGCACCAAGGAGGAAGTCGCCAAGTACCAGGAGCACGACCCCATCGGCCGGCTCGAAAAGGTTCTCCGCGAAAAGAAAGTCCTCGACGACGCCAAGGCCAACGCCATCAACGAAGAGATCCACACCCTGGTCGAAAACGCCCACGCCGAAGCCGACGCCGCCCCCTTCCCCGACACCGCCGAAATCTGGAAAGACGTCTACGCGAATCCGTATCCGCCGTATACGACGCGGTGAGGCGCGGTTAATTGAGTTAATTCGGTTAATTCAGTTAATTGGGACTTCGCTGCGTTTGCTTCGAGAGGAGACATCATGGTTGTCTTCGCGTTTGAAAAGCTCGAAGTGTACGTCCAGGCCAGAGAATTCCGTAAGCGTATTTACAAGCTGGTGAAATTGTTGCCGAAGGACGAATACAAACTCAAGGTGCAGATGCGGGATGCTGCCCGCTCGTTGACCAACAACGTCGCCGAAGGTCACGGGCGATACACCTTCAAGGAACGCTCACGGTTCCTTAAGGACTCCCGCGGCTCGCTTCAGGAACTCGTGGATGACGTCAACCTGTGTATCGACGAGAAGTATGCAAAGGTCGAGCACCTCGAAACGCTGCGCGTAGACGCCGCCCACGTGTTGAAACTGATCAACGGCTACAACGCCTATTTGAAGAAATGTGCCACGAATCAGGAAAAACGAAAGGCCGTCACAGCAAAACTCCCGAAGTCCCAATTAACTCAATTGACTTAATTAACCCAATTAACTCTTACCCCCCCGAGGTCCCCATGTCCGTTCTCCAATTCCGCGAAGCTCTCAACCACGCCATGTGCGAAGAATTCGACCGCAACCCCGACGTCTTCCTCATCGGCGAAGAAGTCGCCGAATACGACGGCGCCTACAAAGTCTCCCAAGGCATGCTCGCAAAATACGGCCCCATGCGCGTCGTCGATTCCCCCATCTCCGAGTGCGGCTTCGCAGGCCTCGGCATCGGCGCCGCCATGGTCGGCATGCGGCCCATCGTCGAATTCATGACCTTCTCCTTCTCCCTCGTCGCCTTCGACCAGGTCGTCAACAACGCCCCCAAAATGTCCTATATGTCCGGCGGACAGTTCAAAGTCCCCATCGTCTTCCGCGGCATCTCCGGTCCCGGTCAGCAGCTCGCTGCCACCCACTCCTGGTCGGTTGAGGCCCTGTACGCGCATGTGCCGGGATTGAAAGTCGTCGTCCCCACCACGCCGGCGGAAGCGAAGGGCTTGCTGAAGACCGCCATCCGCGACGATGACCCCGTCATCTTCCTCGAAAATGAAGCCATGTACGGCAACAAGGGCGAAGTCCCAGACTCCCCCGACTTCCTCATCCCCTTCGGCCAGGCCGACATCAAACGCGAAGGCGCCGACTGCACCATCGTCGCCTGGGGCCAGGGCTGCCTCACCGCCCTCGCCGCCGCCGAACTTCTCCATAAAGAGCACGGCATCAACGTCGAAGTCATCGACCCCCGCACCCTCCGCCCGCTCGACCTCCCAGCCCTCGTCAAATCCGTCAAAAAAACCGGCTACTGCGTCACCGTCGAAACCGGCTACCCCACCTGCGGCATCGGCGCCGAACTCGCCGCCCTCGTCCACGAACATTGCTTCGACGACCTCGACAACCACGTCGTCCGCGTCGCCCAGCTCGACGTCCCGATGCCGTATTCGAAGCCCTTGCTGCAGCAAGTCGTCCCCAGCGTCCAGCGCGTCGCCGACGCCGTGAAGAAGGCGATCTACTTCAAAGGCTAAAACATTCCCCGTTTAGTGGCATGGGCGTCCCGCCCATGACGGCCCGCAGGCCGTTCACCACAGCAAAGTCACATATACATAAATCAACTGCTTCATCCAAAAAACTCCCCGTCACCCTCCCAAATCCCGGCATCTGCCACCGCCGCAGCGGTCCCCTCTGACCGCACCCCCAACAAGAAGCACACGCCTCTCCCAACTCCACGAACCCCCGCCGAAACTCCCAACCAGGGGCGAACGCCCCGACAGACACTACTGGCCCATTCCATCCCAATTTGCGGGTTCAATGTTTAGTGGCATGGGCGTCCCGCCCATGACGGCCCGCAGGCCGTTCACCGAAGCACAGTCACATATACACAAATCAACTGCTTCATCAAAAAATTCGCCGTCACCCTCCCAAATCCCGGCAGCCGCCACCGCCGCAGCGGTCCCCTCTGACCGCACTACCAACAAGAAGCACACTCCTCTCCCAACTCCACGAACCCCCGCCGAAACTCCCAACCAGGGGCGAACGCCGCGACAGACACTACTGGCCCATTCCATCCCAATTTGCGGGTTCAATGTTTAGTGGCATGGGCGTCCCGCCCATGACGGCCCGCAGGCCGTTCACCGCAGCACAGTCACATATATATAAATCAACCGCTTCATCCAAAAAACTCCCCGTCACCCTCCCAAATCCCGGCAGCCGCTACCGCCGCAGCGGTCCCCTCTGACCGCACTCCCAACAAGAAGCACACGCCTCTCCCAACTCCACGGACCCCCGCCGAAACTCCCAACCAGGGGCGAACGCCGCGACAGACACTACTGGCCCATTCCATCCCAATTTGCGGGCTCAATGTTTGGCGGCGTTGCATCGCAACGCGTGTGCGCGGGAAAACTGCTCCATCCACAAAAAATATTCGCCCGCCGATTTAGCTGGAACGCTCCACGAGCCGCCACCGTCAGGTGGTGGTGAAGATCCCGCCCAGCCTGCCGAAGGCCGAAGGCCCGACACCCCACACACCCTTTCCCCCGGCTTCCCCTGCAATTGAAGATGAAACAAAAAAAAGAGCCGGTCCCACGACCGGCTCTCATCCACTTCAACACGACCCCCGCCGCCCCGCCCACCTCACTGCGACACAATATCGTGCCCACCCATGTACTTCGCCTTCACATCCGCAGATGCTTCCGTTGCCGGAACCGTCGTGCCGGATGGCACCCACA
>DATKPA010000011.1:0-13921 GCA_035524355.1 Phycisphaerae bacterium
AACCCCACCCAACCCCTCCCCATCCTCTGTGCGTCTCGGTGTCCTCTGTGACTCTGTGGTTCCCAACCTCTCCCGCCGAAACGTGCGCACAATTTCAACGCAAACGTCCCCCACCCGGCACCCTTCGTGGTCCTTCGTGCCTTCAAGTTGAACCTCGTTAGAATCGATCTCATCCCGCTGGCCGAGTCGTCGCCGATAGACCCAATTGCTCCGCAGTCTTCTCAAACAGCCCCAGCCCTTCCCGAGTGATGCTCGCACCTGCATGAACTGTCCCCTGATACACCTCCAACTGCAGGCAATGAAAGCAAATGACAAGATCTGCGGACGAATTGCCCCGAACAACCCGGAGCGCGTGTTGCGGCATAAAACACGCTGCCACCGTCCCATCGCTATCTTGCACCGCCTTCTTCACCGCACCAACCAGTTGCTTCTTCAATTCCGCATCCGCCACTTCCGCACTTCCCATGATGCGATATCCATGCATCGTTCCCGCCGCCTTCGGATCGAAATTCTCATGCGACGAATCAAGTGTCATGAACTCGACTTTATCCGGGGCGCTCAAAATCCATTTCGTATCTCCAATATACACCGCATCCTTATCTCTCGCGTTCAAGCCTCGAAAATCCATATCCCCTTTGATGTGCTCGTCGCTCCCACAACCCGCGCTCGCAAATAAAAAACAGAGCCCCACCAAACCCAACACATTCCCATGTTTTCCCACGATTCCTCCTCACATCTCCCCACCCCTTCGTGGTCTTTCGTGCTCTTGGTGCCCTTCGTGTTTCCGTCGTCGCCGGGGGGGCGCTCACCCCTTCCGATACGTGCGCTCAATCCACCCCGTATCCACCTTCGACGACCGAAACGCCTGATTCCCCATAATCTGCTTATGCAACGGTATCGTCGTCTTGATCGGCCCAATCCTGAATTCGTCCAGAGCCCGCCGCATCGTCCCAATCGCCTCATCCCGCGTCGCACCATACGTCAGCAGCTTCGCGATCATCGAATCATAATTCGGCGGCACCCGATACCCCTGATACGCATGCGTCTCCAGCCGCACGTTTGGCCCGCCCGGCGCCACGAACTCATCCAGATTCCCCGGCGACGGCGCAAAATTCCGCTCCGGATCCTCCGCATTAATTCGGCACTCAATCGCATGCCCGTTCTGCGGAATCTCCGACTGCTTCATCGTCAGCTTTTCGCCAGCCGCAATCTTCAACTGCCACTTGATCAGGTCGATCCCCGTCACCAGTTCCGTCACCGGATGCTCCACCTGGATGCGCGTGTTCACCTCCAGGAAATAAAACTTCCGATCCTTGTCCATGATGAACTCGCAAGTACACGCGGAGTAATACCCCGCCTCCTTCGCCAGCCGCACCGCCGCATTGCATAGTTCCTCGCGCGTCTTCTGATCGATCACCGGGCACGGCGATTCCTCAACCAGCTTCTGATGCCGCCGCTGAAGTGTGCAATCCCGCTCCCACAGGTGCACGACATTCCCATGCTTATCCCCCAGAATCTGCACTTCCACATGCCGCGGCTCTTCGTGGTACTTCTCAATAAAGATCGTCCCATCCTTGAACGCCGCCTCCGCCTCCGACTGCGCCGACTTGATGCTCGAGCGCAGCGTAATCTCATTGTGCGCCACCCGCATCCCGCGCCCGCCACCACCCGCCGACGCCTTGATAATGACCGGATACCCAATCTTCCCCGCCACCGCCACCGCTTCTTCTTCCGTCGTGATCGCCCCATTCGACCCCGGCGTCAACGGCACGTGGCACTTCTTCGCCAACTCCTTCGACGCCAATTTGGAACCGAGCATCTGCATCGATTCCACGCTCGGCCCAATAAACTCAATCTTGCACGACCGGCAAACCTCCGCAAAATGCGCATTCTCCGACAAAAACCCAAACCCCGGATGAATCGCCTGCACATCCGCCACTTCCGCCGCGGAGATGATACGCGGAATATTCAAATAGCTCTCGGCGGCGGGGGGGGGGCCAATGCAAATCGCCTGATCCGCAAGCTTCAAATAACTCGCATTCCGATCCGCCTCCGAATACACGATGACGGTCTCCACCCCCATCTCCTTGCACGCCCGAATAATCCGCAACGCTATCTCGCCACGGTTCGCAATCAAAATGCGCTGGAACATAAAACCCTCGGACTCAAACAGGAAGTCCCGAATAACACGACAAACAAATGGACAAGAACTTCGTGGTCCTTTGTGTCTTCGTGACTTCGTGTTAAAGAGTTAATTTGCCTTCACCATGAACAACGGCTGCCCAAACTCCACCACCTGCCCGTTCGACACCAGCACCTTCGCCACCGTCCCCGACACATCCGCATGAATCTCGTTGAACACCTTCATCGCTTCGATGATGCAGACCACCGTCTTGTCTTTCTGAATTTCCGTCCCGACCGACACGAACGGATCCGACTCCGGATTCGCCGCTGCGTAAAAAGTCCCCACCATCGGCGACTTCACCGCCACCAGTCCGTCATCCTCTTTGGTCCCGCCACCGCTCGAAGTAGGGGCTGCGTGGTGGGGGGGTAGGGACGCGTGGGAGGCATGAGAGGCGGCGGTAGGGGGGGGGACGGTGGCGGGAGATGGGGGGTAATTGGTTCCGGATGTCGTCCCCCGACGCAGCACAATCCGGCTCTTGTCCTCGACCAGCTCGATCTCGGTCAGCCCATTCTCCGCCATCAACGCAATCAAATCCTTCACCCGCTTCGTGTCCGTGAAGCTTGTGTCCGTACTGTTTCCTGCTTTCTTCGCCATGCTACTCTCCGGAACGTAAGGTCCGTCTAAATTAGAAGTTGAATCAGATTTCCGCCGACGCCAGATCCTTCGGCAATGAACTCAGCACCCGATGCCCCGTCTTCGTCACCAGCACGTCGTCCTCAATCCGCACTCCACCCACGCCCGGCAGATAAATCCCGGGCTCCACAGTAATTATCATCCCCGGCTCCAGCACCGTCGTGCTCAATTTCGACAGGCTGATCGTCTCATGTATATCCCGCCCCAGCCCATGTCCCGTCCCATGCCCAAACTTCTCCCCATACCCCGCCTTGGTAATCACATCCCGCGCCGCCTTGTCGACCTTCTTCCCATGTGCACCCGGCTTAATTGCGGCAATAGCCGCTAGTTGCGCGTCGAGAACAACCTTGTAAATCTCCCGCATCTGCGGGGCGACATGGCCGATGAACATGCAGCGGGTCAGGTCGGAACAGTAACCTCTGTGGCGTGCCCCCCAGTCGATCAGCAGCGGCGAATTTGCCGTAAGTTTCACATTTCCCGGACGATAGTGCGGCAACGACCCGTTCGCTCCCGCCCCAACGATCGTGTCGAACGACGAATTCAGCGCCCCGCGCCGCCGCATTTCGAACCCGATGAGACCAGCGATTTCGCTCTCCGTCATCCCCGCCTTAATCTGTTGCTTTACCGCGAGATACGCCCCCTCCGCGATCCGGATCGCCTCTTCGGTGATGCCGATCTCCCGCTCATCCTTGATGTGCCGGGGCTTCACGATGATGTCGCTCACCGGTACCAGTTTCACGCGCGACCGCTGCTTCTTCAGCAGATCCAGGAGACCCTGTTGATTCTTGAGCGTCAGCGATTCCGCCTGCACGCCGACCGTCTGCAACCCCAGTCGTTTCATCTGCTTGGCGACTTCGTCGAGAATCGCCTTCTTCCGTATGACAGTCTGCACCCAAGGGCATTCCCGGGCGATCTGCTCTTCGTAACGGGAATCGCTGAGCAGGAGGACCTCGTCGCGGGTCAGGAGCACATAGGAGTCATCCCCCTCAAACCCGGTGAGCCAGGAAGCGTCAACAAAACTGGTCACAAGAAGTGCCGGGATTTTCGCGCCCTTCATGGCCGTGCGGACTTTCTCAATCCGTGCGGCGAGATAGGGCTCGGGCGTCTGGACTTGTTCAGGCGGATTCGTGACCATGGGGCTCCTGCAGAAGCGAACGAACGCGGAAGTATACGCCAAGCTCCAGAACCGCGAAAGCATTTCCTCCCCCCCGCTGCCCCGAGTTGCGAGAAGAGGGGGGGGAGATTGCCAATGACGTACACACCTTGGCAATCTCCCCCCCCCGCCCCACTCATCTCCGGTAGGAATTGTAGGGATTGGCGGTCTTTAACGGCGGCATACAATGGGCGGCCTTTTGAAGGAGCTTTGGATGCAAGGACAGGGTGCACGGTTGTGGCTGGTGCGGCATGGCGAGACGGATTGGAATGCGGCGGGGCGCGTACAGGGGCATACGCCGACGGAACTTAACGAAAGCGGGCGGAAGCAGGCGCGGGAGATTGGGGCGCTGCTGAAGGATCACAAGTTTGCGGCGGTGTGGTCGAGCGATCTGCCTCGGGCGTATCAGACGGCGGAGCTGATCGTGCAAACGGCGGGGTTCGGGATGTCGATCCAGAAAACGGAGCGGTTGCGGGAGCGGAGTTTCGGGAAATACGAGGGGCTGACGACCGCGGAAATCGGGGCAGTGCGGACGGCACTCGGGTTGTCGCAGACGGGGGATCTGGCGGATTGGACGGGGATGCCGGGGGTGGAGAGCAATGACGCGCTTTGGGACCGTATTTCCGGGCAGTTGCGGGAGTTGTCAGATCGGCATGCGGGGGAACGGGGAGGGGATGTGGTGGTGGTGACGCACGGGGGGGTGATTGCGCGGGTGGTCTATCGGATTCTGGGAATTCCGGAGGGGACGCCACGGCATTTTCCGTTGTCGAATGGGATCGTGGCGATTGTGCAGTGGCGGAAGGATGCGTGGTATCTGCTGACGCTGATGGATTTGCCGCTGGCGACGGGGAATGGGGGGGCGGAGAGGGATACGAGTCGGTGTCAGTGAAAAGTTGTGACGGGGAGATTTGCAGGGAAATTTCCGCCATTATGTCAGAGCATTTCCTGGATCGCGGTTGTTGCGAAGGTTATCTCTCCCTTGCCTTAAAAACAGGGTATTTCCTGGCTATACCAACGTTTTGGAACCGACGTTGTCGAAATATATACGCGCGACAATTTGTACAGATTCTTCCCCAAGACCGTAACCGCTGGACGAGAATCGCATCCAATCACTGATCGCCGCCTTCGCAGCCACGCCGCACCATGGAGATCACGCAGGAATCCTCATTGGAGGAGGAAGCGGGTTTGCAATGCGTTGGGAATAAAAACAGAGTGTCGACGCCCGTCCCGCAATGTGCGGCTCGGTGCGTATCGGCCCGGCTTGGTGCCCCGCCGCAATGGAGCACAAATGGATTTAGGAGCTTATCCATGAGAAACGTAACGACTTCGATGATTGCTGCTGCTGCAGTTGCGGGACTTTTCGCCGGCGCTTCGGCGGTGCGTGCGGGCACAACGGTGTCGTCGGGCCGGACGATCACGACGACGTCGCGCACGACGGGTGTGGCGGCGACTTTTGCCGGGCACAAGGCGACGAACCTTGATGATGCGGCCGGCAAGCATGACTGCAAGGGCAAGAACGATTGCAAGGGCGCTGGCGGCTGCAAGACGGGCGACAACGGCTGCAAGGGGAAAAACTCGTGCAAGGGGAAGGGCGGATGCAAGGGCGAAGCGCCGTCGACGGAACCGGCGAAGGTCTGAGTTTCTTCATCGAGTTGAGGGGAAGCCTCGTATGATTTGCGGGGCTTCCCCTTTTTCTTTTGGAATTGCCTAATGCCTATTGCCCATTGCCGATTGAGTTGATGCAATTGGTAATTGGCAATCGGCAATGGGCAACGCGATGCGGGTGGTGTATGGCTGCGAACAAGCACAATGGGTTTACGAATCTGGGGATTGGGATTGGGCTCAGGGTGCCGCACTATCAGCACATTCTGACGAAGAAGCCGACGTGCGATTGGTTCGAAATTATTTCGGAGAATTACATGGTGGACGGGGGGAGGCCGCTGGAGGTGCTGGATCAGATCCTGAAGCAGTACAAGGTGATCCAGCATGGGGTGTCGATGTATTTCGGGTCGGTGACGAAGCAGGATCCGATGCATGTGAAGCGGTTGAAGGAGCTGGTGAAGCGGACGAAGACGCCGTTTGTTTCGGATCATTTGTGCTGGGGAAGTGTGGATGGGACGTATACGCATGATCTTTTGCCGATGCCTTACACGTTTGAGGCGGCGCGGAAGACGGCGCGGCGGATACGGGAGGTGCGGGATTATTTAGAGGTGCCGATCTGCGTGGAGAATGTGTCGAGCTATGCGGAGTATCACCAGAGCGAGCTGACGGAGTGGGAGTTTTTGCGGGAAGTGGTGGAGCTGGCGGATTGCGGGATTCTGCTGGATGTGAACAACATTTATGTGTCTTCGCAGAATCATGGGTTTGATCCGTACGATTATTTGAACGGGATTCCGGCGGAGCGGGTGGGGCAGATGCATATCGCGGGGCATTCGAAGTTCGAGAAGTACATTCTGGATACGCATGATCATCCGGTGCTGGATCCGGTGTGGAAGATGTATGCGCACGCGATCAAGTTGTGTGGGCCGACGTCGACGCTGCTGGAGTGGGATGCGCATATACCGAGTTTCGAGGAGGTGCATCGGGAGGCGATGAAGGCGAAGAAGTTTTTGGCTTCCGTGAGTGCGCCGGTGAAGGTGGAGCGGAAACATGATGCGGCGTGAGTCGAAGACGTTAAACACGAAGAGCACGAAGCCCCCCCCCGCACAAAGGACCACGAAGAGCGGGGAGCCGGTTCGGATGAACCTCGAGCAGACGCAACGGCTCGTGGCTTCTTTGGTGATGCGGCGTTTGACGGCGGATGATGAGATGCAAAGGTCGTGGGTGGATGGGAGGCCGACGGCGGAGATTGCGGAGGCGGTGATTGCGCCGAATGACCGGCTGTCGAGTTTTGAGCGGATTGAGATTTATAACAAGCAGTACTGGTTTCGGCTGCGCGATTGTTTTGGGGATGATTTTCCGGGGGTGCGAGCGGTGCTGGGGGATAGGAAGTTTGATGCGATGACGGAGGCGTATTTGAATGCGTGTCCGTCGCGGTCGTTTACGTTGCGGAACCTGGGGCAGTTTCTGGTGGGGTTTTTGGAGACGCATCCGGAGTTGACGGCGCCGTGGTCGGAGTTGGCGCTGGATATGGCGAAGTTCGAGTGGGCGCAGGTGCAGGCGTTTGATGGGCCGGGGTATGCGCCGCTTTCGGCGGGGGATCTGGCGAAGATATCGGCGAAGGGGGCGAAGGCGCGGCTGCATCTTCAGCCGTACGTGCAGTTGCTGGAACTGCGGTATCCGCTGGATGATTTTTTGTTGGCGCTCAAGAAGAAGAATGCGGCGATGCGGGGGGAGGCATCGAATGCGATGGAAGAGGATGAGGAGCGGCCGAAGCTCAAAGGCGTGCGGAGGCCACTGCGGAAGCGGGTGCTGCTCGCGGTGCACAGGTTTGAGAATTCGCTGTATTACAAGCGACTGGAGCAGGAGGCGTTTGATACGTTGGTGGCATTGCGGGACGGGGCGACACTGGAGGGGGCGCTGGCGGGGGCGATTGGGAAGTCGCAGGCGGCGGTGAGGCGTAACCGGGATTGGCTGGCGGTCATCCAAGAGTGGTTCGACATCTGGACGCGGTTGGGCTGGTTTTATTCGCCAGCGGCGGCGGGCCAGAGGTCGAAAAGGAGATGATCGATGGAACTCTTGCGCAAGATTATCGCTGGATATCATTGGGTGACGCGTTGGGCGGGTCCTATTCTGTTGAACGTTTTTCTATTGAGTATTCGGATTGTTTGGGGGTGGGGATTCTTCATTGCAGGAAAGCCGAAGCTCGCCGATGTCGCAAAGTTTTCCGGGTTCTTCAAATCCTGGGGAATCCCGTTTCCCACCGCCAATGTTTACCTCGTGGGGACCCTCGAATTGGTCGGTGGTCTTTGCCTTTTGGCGGGATTTTGTTCCCGGCCGTTCGCGCTTCTTCTGGCGGGAGAATTATGTGTCGCGTACCTGACGCCGGCACATAACGACGTCTTCAAACCACTGTTCGAGGACACGAATATCAACCCGTTGGTGAATTCCGATCCATTCTGGTTCATCGTGGCGTGTGGCTTCGTCTTGGCGCTGGGGCCGGGGTGGTTTTCGGTGGATGCGGTGTTGAAGCGGTTTGTGTTTGGCAAGGGATGCTGCGGAGTGAAGGTGGATTCGAAGTCGAGCGAGCCGGCGTTAATGCAGCATCCGGCGGTTGCGTGATGTGATGAGAATTTTTCGGAAGCGGACATGGGTGGTGGTGATGGTGGGGGTGGTGATCGCGGGGGCGGTGGTTGCGGCGCGGCCGTTGATCAAGCGGGAGATTCTGGCGTCGTCGGTGGGGGCGGGGCGTTCGCCGTCGGTGGGGGCGATGGATGCGTTTGTGGGAACGTATCGTGATCCCGTGGAAGCGCTCGAGGTGTTGTGGGGTTCGGGCGGGGTGAATCAGCGGGATTATGTGATTGAGTATCTGCATCGGGGGTTCGTGCCTGGTTCGGCGACATGGGAGGAATTCCGGCCGTGGGTGGAGGAGTCGGTGTCGTTTCCGGATGAGGATTTGCGGCAGAATGCGTTTCTGCTGATGGAGAAGAACCGGGATCCTGCGGTGGTGAGGCTGGCGCTGCCGATGCTGCGGGATGCGGATCCGGAGGCGCGTATTACGGCGTTGCACGCGCTGTCGGCGGCGGGGGATGTGAAGTATCTCGGGGCAGTGGGGCCGTTGTTGAATGATGGGGAGCCGTCGGTGCGGGTAGTGGCGGCGGCGACGGTGTGCAAGCTCGCGGATTTGGAGTTTTCGAAGGGGACCACGGTGGAGGAGAAAGCGGGGCAGTGGTGGGGAGCGCACAAGGATTCGTTCGGCAAGGTTTCACAGGGGAATGCTGCGGTGGCGGAGTATCCGGTGGCGCCGGAATTTCATGGGGTCGATTTGAGCGGGCATGTCGTGAACTTGAATGCGCTTCGGGGGAAGGTGGTGGTGTTGAATTTCTGGGCGACCTGGTGCGGGTCGTGTGTGGAGGAGTTGCCGACGTTGCAGCGGGTGGCGGAGAAGCATGCGGGCGGGGGGGAGGATGTGGTGGTGATCGGGGTGTGCATTGATACGGCGCCGGATGATGATGGGGACGCGCCCGATGTGACGCAGGCGCAGGTGGTTCAGAAGATCGAGGCATTGCGGAAGCAGAATGGCGTGACGTATTTGATGGCGCTGGATAGCGATGGCCGGGCGATGAATGCGTTTGGCGGGGAGAGCGTGCCAACGTCGGTGCTGATTGATGGGAGCGGGCGGATTCGGCGGCGGCTGACGGGGGTGAGGTCGTTGGCGGCGTGGGAGGGGATGATCCAGGAAGTGCGTTGAAGGGGGGCGAATTGGGGAGTTCCCCTATATCCAACGTGTTCCTGGTTCGTAGCATGCGCGAGGTGAGAGGAGCGGGCGATGAGCGACGAACCGGAGTTTCGAGCGTATATACGGCGGAAGAGGAAGATGGGCGCGCTTCTTGCGGGGGTGGGGATCGTGATCGGGATCGTGTGCCACTCGGTCTTCTTGGTCATTCTGTGTGCAGCGTGTGGCGGGTTCGTTCTAATCAAACTTGCGCGGATGGGGGATTGACCGCTGATCTCAGCGGCGGGGCATGGAAATGTACGAAAGAGAGCGTGGGATTTTTCAGAAAAGGAAGGCGGTGCTACAATCGTTGGAGCTTTCAATTCTTTCTGAAACGGGACGAAAGTAGATGACCGTCGCTGATCGTGCTGCATCCTCGGGTCGCGAGCAAGTTCGCGGGTACCGGCCGTCGTTCAATATTTCGCCGATTCTCGATGGCAACGCCCGGCTGACGAACGAACAGTTGCTGGAGCTATATCAGCATGCGCCGTTGACGGATCTTGGGCGGTGGGCGTTTCAGGTGGTCAACCGGTTGCATCCGGAGGACTATCGCACGTACGTCATCGATCGGAATATTAATTACACGAACATCTGCACGGCGCGGTGCACGTTTTGTGCGTTCAAGCGGAATGACAAGGCGGCGCCGGATGCGTATACGCTGGATGACGAGGCGATCTACAAAAAGATTGAGGAGCTGGTGGCGATCGGGGGGACGCAGATATTGATGCAGGGGGGGATGAATCCGGATTTGCCGATCGAGTATTACGAGACTCTTTTGCGGGGGATTCGGGAGCGTTTTCCGGAGGTGCATATTCATGCATTTTCGCCGCCGGAGTTTGTGGAGTTTGCGCGGTTTTTCAAGATGCCGGTGGGGGAGGTGCTGCGGCGATTCAAGGAGGCGGGTCTGGCGACGGTGCCGGGCGGTGGGGGGGAGATTTTTTCGGAACGGGTGCGGAAGCGGATCGGGCCGGGGAAGTGTTCGGGGGAAGAGTGGCTCAACGTGATGAGCGAGGCGCACAAGCTGGGGATGCACACGTCGGTGACGATGCTGATCGGGCATATTGAGGATATTTCGGATCGGCTCGATCACATGTCGCGGATTCGGGAGCGGCAGGATTGGGCTCTGGCGAATGCGCCGGCGAGTTACACGGCGTTTATCCACTGGACGTATCAGCCGGATAATACGCCGCTGGATCGGAAGCGGAAATGGGATCCGGATTCGGGCGGGCGGGGGGGGGCGTTTGAGTTTGATAATGGGCGGACGGTGCGGCTGGCGGATGCGAATGAATATTTACGGATGCTGGCGCTGGCGCGGATTTATTTCGACAACATCAAAAACATGCAGAGTTCGTGGGTGACGATGGGGCCGAAGATTGGGCAGTTGGCGCTGTTCTTCGGGGCGAATGACATGGGGAGCGTGATGATGGAGGAGAATGTGGTGAGTGCGGCGGGGACGAGCTATCGGCTGTCGGAGGAGATGATTTGCCGGTTGATTCGGGATTCGGGGTGGGTGCCGGCGCAGCGGAATCAGTATTACAAAGTTTTGAGGCGGCATGACGGGCCGGAGTCTCCGGACTTGAAGCCGCGGGTGGCGGGGAAGTTTGGGCCGCGGCAGCACCGGATTACGCCGGAGGAAGCGACGGCATACAAGGCGGCGGGGTGGAGCGGGCTGGGGACAGGAGCGGGGAAGAGCGTGTCGCTGAATGTGGTGAGCGCGCAGGGGGGGGCGGAGGATTATCACGGGCAGAACGACGGCGGATGCTGCGGGCATTCGGCGAGTGCGGCGAGCGACTGAAGCGTGTGGTTGCGCGATCAGGGGCCGGCGAATTCTCCGCCGTCGGGAAAGAAGGGGCGGGTCCAGGGGGATTGCATGACGATGTTGACCGCGGTGCCGGGGGGATTCCCGTTGCCAGCATCGAAGGCTACCTGGCTGACCCATTCGACGTGATTGTCGGCGAAGCCGAGGTTTCCGCCGGCGTTGTGGCGGTTGGTGATGGAGTCGCCGCCGCCGAAAGCGGGAGCATCGAAGACTTCATCGTTGAAGAGCGATGCTTCATCTTCTTCGATGAAATAGATGAAATTGGAGGGATTGCGGATCTGGCTGAAGGTCATGGGGTCTTGCCAGGGGAGGACGGGTCCGAAGGAAGCGTTGTCGCGGAGCCGGCCGAGGCTGTTGACCACCGCGTTGATGGAGTAGCTCCAATAGCCGGGTTGGCCAGCGCCCTGCTTCACCTGGGAGGTTCCACCTGCGACCGGCTGCATGGTCAGCGGCACGGTGGTGGAGTTGGCAGCGTAAGTGCGGTTGAGCGTATCGTTCGGGCAGAGGTACGCTTTGGCGACTCCGGCGGGGGGGATGGGTAGGCTGCCGACGGGGATGCCGGCCACGGATATCCCACCCATATTGGGCCAGAGCGCGCCATATTCCAGGCGCCATTTCTGAACGTTTGTTTCTTCGGCGTTCTGGAAGCGAGGATCAGCGCCTGGAAGAAGGTACCGGGCAGGCACCTTGGGTTTGGGCATCAGCAAGCCGTTGATGGGGAAGCGGTTGTCGTATTCTGCCAAGTAGGTCGCCATGGCGTTCCCTAACCCGTGCAGCCGCGTTGCGCAGACGACGGTTCCCGCCTTGATTTTCGCTTTTCCGATGGCCGGGAGGAGGATGGCGATCAGCAGCGCGATGATGGAAACAACGACCAGTAACTCGATAAGCGTAAATGCTGATCGAGACCGCCATTTATGGATGAGACTCCCTTCCATGATCCTTCCTTTCCTTGGCGTGTGCTGCTGCAGGCAGAACGCTCAACCCCGAGATTTGATGCCCCTTTTCAGTGGTGAAGGCTAAAAAGCCGCACCTGGAAGTCCCACACCACCGTGGTATGTCGCCGGCGGCGCCGGGTTTGTGACGTGTTTTCGCCAAAGTTTACCGGTCGGGAGCAGCGGGCCCAAGAAAAAATCCGGCAATTAAGATCGAGGGCGGTTGACAGGAGGCAAGATTTCGCTAATATAGCCCCTCCCTCGAACGAAGGGCTGCAAAGCTCTGAAGTCGCTACCGGTGAACAGCCGATAGAAAAGGGCCTCGAAAGAGACAAGAAAAAGTTAAGACGGACGGTTGACACCGAAGAGCAAACCGACTAAAGTATTCCTCTCGCAGCCAAAAACGTCTGCGAAAGAACAGGAGACCCGGTTGCCGAGCAACTTCCAACAAGTAGCCAGCCGCTAAGTCCCGCCAAATTGCTTCCCCTTAAAACTGGAAGCTCACTGGCGAGACAGGCCGGTGAGTGAAGTAGAAGACCTCGAAAGAGGCATGAGTAGTTCGCACTCGTTTACTGACGCGAGTCACTAAGCCAGTGCCAACGACTCAGAGAGATTTGTGTCGCTGTGTTCTTTGACAAGTGAAGATTGCGTGATGTGGTAGTTAGGCTTTCGATTGAGCCAAAGGCCCCACCAGGAGCCGGCGGGTTGATCGATACGCCGTATCGAAATTCCACATTTCACCAAAATTGATAGTTAAGAGCGCAAGTCTGTTTTCTTATACCCATTTGAAAACAGCATAGTTACTCAAGGTAGAGACCATGATCTTGGACCTTCATTGGACGCTGTACCAGGCGAAAGATGACGATTCTCGCAGGCCTTCACGGGCGTGTGGGTGGAACGGTTCCTGGTCAATGTGGTCAAGCTACTAAGGGTATACGGTGGATGACTTGGCATACAGAGGCGAAGAAAGACGGTGTAGCCTCCGAAATGCTCCGGGGAGCTGGCAAACGAGCTGTGATCCGGAGATGTCTGAATGCGGCAACGCATTTTACGGCTGCCTGAATGCATAGGGCAGTGCGAGCGAACGCAGGGAACTGAAACATCTCACGTACCTGCAGGAACAGAAAGAGAAATCGATTCCGTCAGTAGTGGCGAGCGAACGCGGAAGAGCCCAAACCGGGGGTAACCCCGGGGTTGCGGGCCTCAATGTGAGAGCTGAGCGATTAGTCGAACGGTCTGGAAAGTCCGGCCATAGCGGGTGATAGCCCCGTAGACGAAAGTTGCGAAGCCTCTAGAGGTACCAGAGTAATGCCAGACTCGTGAAATCTGGCATGAAGCTAGGCGGACCATCGCCTAAGGCTAAATACTCCTGTATGACCGATAGCGAACCAGTAGGGCGATTGAACGTTGAAAAGAACTTCTATTAGAAGAGTTCAAAGAACCTGAACCCGTATACCTACAACCACTGGAAGGCCGGATCCCGTAAGGGTGGGCTGACCGGGTACCTTTTGCATAATGGGCCGACGAGTTATCGATTGTGGCAAGCCTAAGGTCTTAAGGACTGCAGGCGAAGGGAAACCGAGGCTGAATAGGCCGCTTAAGTCGCAGTTGATAGACCCGAAACCACGTGATCTACCCATGGGCAGGATGAACGAAACTTAACAGTTTCGGGAGGTCCGCTAGACGTGACCGTTGAAAAGGTCTGTCGTGACCTGTGGGGAGGAGTAAAAGTCTAATCAAACGTGGAGATATCTGGTACTCCTCGAAATACCTTTTGGGGTAGCCTCGTGCTATAGTCAATCGGGGGTAGAGCTACTGAATGAAG
>DATKPA010000012.1:0-59400 GCA_035524355.1 Phycisphaerae bacterium
CCTCGTTTAAGAGAACACTTGTTTTTCAGCGGGATTCGCGCGAAGCACCCGACACCGCGGACTTTACATTCCTATTACTGATTGCGCAAGTTCGCAGGCGCGAATGTGTCGCATGGAGCAGCGGCGATGCAATCGCCCTACGGTGCTCCGGGTGCGGTGCTCCGGGTGATTTCGCGGGGGGGGCGGGTGCACTATACTTTCTGTTCTTCGTGGTCCTTCGTGGCTTTGTGCTCTTTGTGTTGAAGGTATTTGCATGCCGAATCATAAACCCCGCATCCTCACTGGTGACACCCCCACCGGCCGCCTCCACCTCGGCCACTACGTCGGGTCCATCGAAACCCGCCTCGCCCTGCAGGATCACTACGACTGCTACTTCCTCATCGCCAACGTCCACGCCTTCACCAATCCCGCACGCGCCCAGAATCCCCAGGACATCCGCCAGTCCGTCATCGACATCGCCACCGACTGGCTCGCCGTCGGCATCGATCCGAAAAAATCGACGATGCTCATTCAGTCCGAAATCCCCGCCATCGCTGAACTCACCTTCCTCCTCGCCATGCTCATCCCCTTCTCCCGCGTCATGAAGAACCCGACCATCAAGGATGAGATTCGGGACAAAGGCCTCGGCGACGATTACCCCTTCGGCTTCCCCATGTACGCCGTCGGACAATGCGCTGACATCCTCGCCTTCCGCCCCGAACTCGTCCCCGTCGGCGAAGACCAGCTCCCGCACCTCGAACTCTGCACCTTCGTCGCCCGCAAATTCAACCAGCAATACTGCGGCGTCAACCCCCACACCGAAGACAAGGATTACGTGGCGGCGGGGGGGGTCTTCCCCATCATCCAACCCAAGCTCGGCCGCGTGAAACGCCTCGTCGGCACCGGGGCTCCCTCGAGCGAAACCGGGCAGCTCCTCAAAATGTCCAAGTCGCTCAACAACGCCATCTTCCTCAGCGACGATCCCGACACGGTGAAGAAAAAAGTGATGTCGATGTACACGGATCCCAACCGCAAGAAGGCGACCGACCCCGGCGAAACCGATCCGGCGAAAAATCCCCTCTGGGCCTTCCACGAAACGTTCAACCCCGACAAGGCGTGGGTGGCGGAGTACCAGGCGAAGTACAAAGCCGGCGGCGTGGGGGATGTCGAATTGAAACGGAAGCTCGTCGAGGTTCTCGTCGCGCTCATCGAGCCGATCCGCCAGCGTCGCCTCGAATTCGAAAAAGACCCCGCCGCCGTTCTCAACGTGCTGAAGGAAGGCACCGCCCGCGCCAACGTTGTCGCCGAGGAAACCCTCTTCGCCGCCAAAAAAGCGATGAAGCAGGATTACTTCTCGCGGGAATTGCGGATTTAGCGTCGCCGAACACACCGGTTGGCTTGACTGGGAGGGGCGGGTGTTGTAAAAAGTAGGACTCCCAACCGGGGGCGTAGCTCAATTGGTTAGAGTACCGGATTGTCGATCCGGTGGTTGCGGGTTCGAGCCCCGTCGCCCTCGTTACTGCAAGACCCCGCACCAAGTCGCGGGGTCTTGCTATTTCCCGCAAAAACAAGGTGTTTTTCGCCATTCCCCACCAGCCGGAGCGCGTGGCCTTCATCGCACGCATTCGCGTTGGTTCGCACCGTTTCGCGTCCGGTTTGTTGCGCCCGTGTTGCGCCATTTTCGGCATCCGTTTGGTAGGGCGCGGAATCATCGGTCCCCGTCGCCCTCAGCACAGCCGGTTCGATGGTGGGCTTGTCGCCCGTTGGAACGCCCGGCAAGGCTTTCCGCAGGTCCGCCAGCCGCACGTGAGCGTATCGGCCAAGGGTGAGGACGGGGGTGGAGTGCCTTGCAAGCTCTTGGCACACTTTGACGCTCGCTCCGCTTTGAACCACGCGGGAAATGTAATGGTGCCGCAGGGCGTGGAAGTCAAATACCCGGCCTTCGCCGTCGGTGGGGTTGAGGAAGTCCGCCTTCCGCCGCTCCCATCGTTC
Source organism: Phycisphaerae bacterium (assembly GCA_035524355.1). Taxonomy (GTDB): domain Bacteria; phylum Planctomycetota; class Phycisphaerae; order WQYP01; family WQYP01; genus DATKPA01. Next base: position 1,972 of record DATKPA010000012.1, read on the forward strand.
CTGCACGCTTCCCGCCTCCCTCATCCATGCCCGCTTGGCCTTCCACATATCGCCCGCCAGCATTTCCGCCGTTTTGCGGGTGAGGGGGAGCACGGGAACGCCCGCCGGCTTTGTCGCCAGCCACTTCGCCAGGTCCGCCGCCAGTGCCGCGTCGATGGGTTGAGTGTCGCCGCGCCGGCGCTTGGAGTAGGCGGCGCTGACCTTCACCGTGGGGGCGTCACCCTCCAGCGCGAAGGATGCTTTCGTCATACTCGCGAGTTCCCCCCGGCGGAATCCCGTCCCCGCCGCCAGCTTGTAGGCAATGGCGCGATCCTCGCCTGAAAGTCCGAACGATACCCCACCCGCCTTTGTCGCAATGATGATCCGGGCAAGCTCATCGTCGGAAATGTCCCGGCGCACCCGGCGTTTGTCGGCTTCGGCGTTGAATCCCTTCACGTGGCGCAGGTGGTTGTGCCGGATTCGCCCGTCGGCCTCCAGCCAGCCGACAAACGTCTTGACGCTCCGCAGAATGGCGTTGCACGTCCGCAGCGCCAAGCCCTCCTCTTTGATCGCCGCCACGGCGCTCCGCACGGCGTCGGCGGAGAGGTCCGCAAGACGCGCCGCCGCGGTCGCTTTCACGATCCGATCCACGTGCGCAATGGCCAGCGCCACGTGTCCGGGCGTGTTGCCTTTCGCCGCCAGCATTGCGCGGAAGTCTGCTATGTGCTCAGCAATCGGTCGCACCGCCTCACTCTGAAAACGCTTCGCGCGCGGGTCCGCGCGCCCCTCCCGAACCTCCCGCGCCTCATCCTCCCATGCCTGCGCCAGCCGCTTCGCCGTGGCCTTGTCCGCGCCGCCGCAGGTCCGTGAAGTCCACTTCCCCCGCTCGTCTTTGAACCGTGCGTGCCAGCGGCCTTCGTGTTGAAAAGCACTTGCCATAGGTTCACCATCCCTTTACCGATACACGTCTTTTCGATGGGCGATCCGGAGCACCACAATCACAATCTCCCGGTCGTGAATCTCGTAAACGATGCGGTAGTCGCCCACGCGCACCCGCCACAGATTCTCCGCCCCCTGCATTTTCTTGACGCCCGGCGGTCGCGGATCATCCCCCAGCGCCGTCATCGCGGCCACGACCCGCGTGGCCACTGCCAGCGGAAGGCGATTCACCTCCCGCTCGGCGGACGGTTTGACGATAACGCGGTAGCTCACGCTTCACCCGCCGCCCGCCGCCGCGCCGCCAGTTGGGCGCGAATCTTTTCCAGCGGCACGCCGCCCTTTTCCTTCCGCGCCTTGAGTGCGGCCTTTACGTCAGCCTCATCCTCCAGCGCTTCCAGCAAGGCCGCGTCCTCATTGCTCACCAGCACCACGGCGGGCTTGCCCTTGCGGGTCAATGTGACGCGCTCGCCGCCAAACGCCACTTTGTTGATCGGCGTAGCCATGTTCTGCCGAAATTCCGCCATGCTCATTTCCATAGGCATACTCCTTCATTGAATGTTGAAGGTTATCATAGCCATAAACGCTATCAGTGGTCAAGGCATGTCTGCGCCGCCTGCGCGTGTAAAGCTGTAAACCTTAATTTCCGCAATGCAGGTTTCGCATGAGATTCGAGCCTTCGCCGCCCGCAGTGGGTGGGGGGGCTGGAAAGAACCTACGTTTGCGAGTTCGCCACATCGCATCAACGTATCAAGCAACCAACCTTCGGAAATTCAATCGTTCGCGTATAAGAGTTTCGGGGCTATCGGCACCGCACTCCGTTAATACCTCCGGAAGGACCCATCGCTTTCACGAATGGCACGACTGCATGATTTAACTGGCTTTGCGCGCGAATCGTGGAGTTCGGTCGCTTCGACGCACCGAAGCCCGTGGGTCCGCAACAGCCACTTGAGCGCTCTCCTAATCCTGCAAACCGCGGGGGGGCCGTTTCCTTCGGCCTGCAAAACCAGCCGCCACCGTCCCGGAATGGCGTCCAGGGCTTCGTGGCGGGTTGCCGGTGATGTTGATGAGGTCGTTGTGGTTGAGGTCATCGCGCCACCTCCACCGTCCCCGGCTCTTGCATTCTCTTCGTGGGGTGTTTCACCAGTACCCAGCCGTCGCCACGGGTGGGGGCGTAGACCGTCCCATCCGAAAACCACAGCCGCCCGTGTTTATCCTCTCGCCAGGCGCAGCCGCTGGGTTTCGGGGTTGTGGGGTTATGGGGATGCGGGGTTGTGAGGATGGTCAGCAGCGCGGCTTTGTGGTGGCGGATCATGGCGCGGAGGGGGTCCGTAAGCGCCTCCCCACGGAATTGCAGCTTGCCCTCAGCAATCCGAAATTCGATGCCCAATTCTTTGCAGAGATTGAGGAGGGATTCGGGGGTCATAGTCATGGCTCCTCCCACTGCTGGGGAGCATCCCCGATACCCTCTCCCGCGATGCCATCCACACTATCCCCATCCGCATTACCCCCGCTGGCGCTATCGTGGCGGGGGGTTTCGGGGATAGGGGATGCGGGGATGGGTACTGAGAGAGGGGGTTTCGGGGATGCGGCGGGGGCGGCCTCGAATATGCTCACCGGCCTCCCCCCGGATGGTCCAGGTGCCACCTCCACCCACCGTCCGTACCCCGCCTCCACGAGCGCAGACAGCGCATCGCGGGCGGCCCCAGCAGCGTGATAGCTCGCGCGCGAATTCCGCAGTTCCCTCGCGGTGATGCGCCCGCCCCGCTCCCGTATCCACTGCCACAGCGCCCGATGCTCGTCCGTCTGCGCATCGCCCCCCAGCATCGCGTACACGCGCTCCGCCTCGCCTCCGAACCACCGGGCGAGCGTGATGCCCGCCGTCATACTCACGCCATCCACCGCATCCGGGTCCGCGCCCTCATCGACCATTCGGGCGCAATAGACGATGAGCGCCAGCCGCGCGGCATAGCCCTCAAGTTTTGACCATGCGGCGGAAATGTCCCCGCCTTCGCTTGCTTGTTCCGCCGCATTGTGTGCGTTGTAAAAGTCCACCCAAAGCGCCTTCGCTCCCGCCGTCAAGGGCAAGTCGATGGGTTGTTGATCGCCGATCACGCCTCCCATCGGAAGCTCCATGAGCGCCGCCAGCATCGCCCCGTACCGTGTTTGCACGGTCTTGCTCACCACCGCCTCGCTCCATTGTCTCCGCCTCACCGGGGGCATCGCCAGCAGCAGCCGAGCCGACAAACCGCTCTCCCGATGTTCGGGAAGCAACGCCAGGCGAAGGATGCCGGGCTGGATTGTGCCAGTGAAAGAGACGAACGCGCGGGGACAGAAGAGCAAACGCTCATCGCCAGTTTTGCGATCCATTGTCAGCCCGCCGGCGCGGTGCATCGTCAACCAGTGGGCTTCGTCCGCGCCGCCCTTCGCCTTATATTGGTTGAAACTCTTGAGCCAACCCGATGCCTCATCACGTTCGCACAAAAGCCCCCGCCCGCTGGCCTGCGATGCGAGAATGGACGCCAGCCCCTCCACTGTCGAATCACTCACCACGATTCTCGCACACACCGGCGCGCCCGGCTTGTCGCCGCGGGTTCGCTTGTCCTTCCGCGCCCACTCCTCCACGTCCGCCTCATGCCGGGCCATTTGTTCCTGATACTCGCGAATCGCTTCGCCTTGCGCTCGCCGAATCGGCTCAAGTCCCAAGTCCAGGGCGGGGGATTTAAGAGCGCCCGACGGCAGCACCGTCACCGCCCACAAAACCGCCGGCTCTTTCCACGATTCCTTGAGCATGATGCGCCGACTATTTCCAATCGAGGCGGAACATGCGGCCAACACTGGCAAAGCAATCTGTGAGGGGTCGCATCCCAGCGCCTTCGCGCCGCCGTTCACAAGGTCCGCCAGCACCCTCGGCAATACGTTCACTGGGAACGGCGTGAAGGGCCTCACACTCACCACGGGCGCGGCCTCATCATCCGCCGCAGCGCCGGCGATCGCGCGAAACGCGGCGCGAAGCTCCTCGTGCTCCGGCCCAGCCGAGTCCATCCCCGTCTCCGTCAGATATGCGGTGAGGCGCTTCACTTCGGCGATGATGGTGGTGTCCGTCCCCCATTCGGAGGTCGCGGCGAGTAGCACCGATCCTGCGCCGCGCGCGGTGGAAAGGTCGGCGTCACATTCGACGGCATCTTGACCGTCCGTGATTCGCCAGCGGTTCGTGCCGGGGGAGACTCGCTCGATTCGGAAGCGGGAGGGAGGGGCATCCGTGCCGTACGTGGTCATTTCCGCGCCTCCCCGCCCGTCGCCTGCGCGGTCAGCCAGCGTGTGAGGTCGGCGGTCGGGTAGAGGACCGTGCGGCCCAGCCGGACGTGAGGCACTTCGTTCGCGGCGGTCAGCGCCCACAGGGTCCGCTCAGATATGCCCAGGGCCTTCGCCGCTTCGGGGGCGCGAAGTGCCAGGGCGGGGACGGTGGGAGCGGGGGTGGCGGCGGTGTCGGTTCCCATCTTCATTCGGGCGTCCCCATGCTAGTTTGGATTGTTTGCGCCGTGAGGAATGCGTCGAGATCGATGCGGCGGTAACGAACGTTTCGGCCGACTTTGCAGTATTTCGGGCCTCGCCGCATCGCCCGCCAGCGCTCCAGCGTCACAGGTTCGAGGTCGAGGTACACGGCGGCTTCGGTAGTCTTCAGCAGGTTTTTGTTGGGGGCCATTACGGGGGCCTCAGGGAAGTGGGTCGGCATAGAACATCTCCATAGGGGGACAGTGGGTGTACGAGGGGCATCATATGACTGTTTTTCGTTAGGGTTTTGTCTTAGCAGTAATTACTGCTATCGATTCGTCAGTTTGGGTACAGTTTGGGACATTTTCGATACATTTTCAGTCATAAAAAACAGTGATATTCCTGCGAAAATCATGGTTTTTTCGCTTGACAGGCTTTTTCGGGTCGCGTTCGAAAGCCGTTCCGCGTTCACTCCCCCCCTGATTTAATTCGCGGGGAAATCTGCACGGTGGGCATGCGGTCTGGGGCATTGTCGCTCTGGAGAATTTGACCCCCTGCCCCGCGGGGCGTTGACTTGCCGGAAGGACCCGGGCTTTGGCACGTGGAGTAAAGTCAGTCTCACGCCGTCTTTGTTCCCAATGCCCTACCCGCGCGCGAAGCCGGGGGAAGGACCCACAGCCTATGCTCCTCTCGCCGCCTCGCCGCCGAAAGGTACCCGAGACCCTGCGACCCTAAAATTCCAAACCCCCCAAATGCGCAAACCCCACGATCATGAACCCCCGGTTTATGCCCCCCCCATGGGGGAGGACCCCGACGGGGAATCTCCGAGCACGTCATCTAGGATGAGCACGTTGCCGCCTTCACCATCGCCAGGATGCCCGCCCGGATCGGTTGCGGGAGGGTGGGCCAAGCCGTCAGCAGTGCCGCCAGGTCGGGGTCGTTTGTTGCGCCGGTGTTGCGCTCTTTTTGAGAAATGGCGTTTTTCTCGGGGGTTTTGCGCGCGGGTACCGGATTGTCGATCCGGTGGTTGCGGGTTCGAGCCCCGTCGCCCTCGCTTGAGTCCTCGTAAAGAAATGCCTTCCATGGCTTTACGAGGACTCTTCGTTTTTGCGGCCGGTCGAAAACCGCCCCTCGCGCCGCGGCGAAAGTAAGCGGTCACCACCGCATCAGGGGAAGGGGGGGGGAGGGCGGGGAAAAGGACGGGGGATAATGCTCCATTGAAATGAATCCTTTAAGTGTTCGTTTGTCAGAGACGGGTTGTACTCTCGCATCTTCCGGCACGTCTCACGGCGGAGTGACTCATGAAGATCAGTTTGTCGCGTGCGGCCGTGGCGCTCGCCATCGGGTCTTTCATGTTCACGGCGTTTGCGAAGGAAGGCCCGACGAGTGCGCCGGCCAGACTGGACATCCAGTCGCTCGAACGCGACCGCATGCTCAGGATGGCCAATGAATTTCTCGCCGGGCAGCCCGTGACCGTGACCGCCTCGCATTCGCCGCGCAGCGAGGGCGGCTTGCATGATTTCTTTTCGGAAGGCGATTACTGGTGGCCGGACCCGAAGAATCCCGATGGGCCGTACATTCAGAAGGATGGGATGACGAACCCGGACAACTTCGTGGAGCACCGCAAGGCGCTCATGGGGATGAGCGTAAAGGTCGCGACGCTCACGGCGGCATACAAGATCACCGGCGATCGCAAGTACGCCGATGCGGCCGTGAAGCATCTCACCGCGTGGTTCGTGAACCCGGACACCATGATGAATCCGAACCTCGAGTACGCGCAGGCAATACACGGCCGGTTCAAAGGGCGGGGTACCGGCATCATCGACACGATTCATCTGATTGAACCGGCACGTTCCGTGATCATTCTGGAGAACGCAGGGGTATTGAAGGGGGAAGAACTGGCAGGGATCAGGAAGTGGTTCAGCGATTACATTCTCTGGTTGACGACAAGCAAGAATGGCTCGGAGGAAATGAACGCGAAGAACAACCACGGATCGTGCTTCTGGATGCAGTTGTCGGCCTTCGCCAAATTGGCCGGAGATGAGAAGGAACTGGAAGCAGCACGAAGGAAGTTCAAGGAAGTGCTCCTGCCGAACCAGATGGCCCCGGATGGCAGTTTCCCGCAGGAGTTGCGGCGCACGAAGCCGTACAGCTACTCCATGTTCAATCTCGACGCGATGTGCACGCTGTGCGAGATCGCCTCAACGCCGCAGGACAATTTGTGGGCGTTTACGCTGCCGGACGGGCGGAGCATGAAGAAGGGAGAGGAGTTCATGGCACCTTACATTCAGGACAAGGACGCGTGGCTGAAATTTCTGGCGGCGAAGTTCGGGCCGGGGAAGGGGCCGGACGTGATGTTCTGGGACAAATGGCCCGTCCGGTCGGCGTCACTCCTGTTCGCGGGGCAAGCCTATGGAGAGCAGAAGTGGATGGATTTGTGGGTCTCCCTGCCGGCGGATTATTCAAACGAGGAAGTGCTGCGGAACGTGCCGATCCGGACGCCGGTGTTGTGGGTTGGGAATTAGACACGAAGCCGCACGTGGACGTCGGGTATTTGATCAGGTGGTCGTCGAGTTACGACCTGAATTGCAAGACGCCGCCGGAAGGAAGCGAAACAATCGTGCTGACGCCGGGAAGGGCCACTCCCGACTTGACTGTGTCGCCGGTCGAGGCCGTTGAATCGAAGTGGAACTGCTGGGGCGTGAAACAAGGATTCGCGCAATATGAAAAAGACGTGATGCTCACGGATGGCCGGTGCTGGCCTTTTTCCCCGTTTCGGCGCAACCCATTATCAGGGGAGTTGAATTCGCCCCGCTTGTGTCTGTAGTCTGTGGTCGAGGGAAAAAAGCTCCGGCGTGAAGTGGAAGGCGTGGTGCATCTCTTGCGGCGGCAACGCATGAAGGTGTTCATCAGGCATGTTTGTCGCTGAGTGATGGCCATGAAACGGAAACGCGTTTGCCCGCAGTTCGAAATCCTGGAATCCCGGCTTCTACTCTCCAGCATGGAACTCGCGCCCACGTATGAGAAGCTCACCACTCCGGGCCTTTCGCCGCTCCAGACCTCCGGCCCGCAGGGTTTTACGCCGGCAGAAATCCGCACCGCGTACGGCCTCAATCAGGTCACGTTCGGCAGCGTCAGCGGCGACGGCTCCGGCCAGACGATCGCCATCATCGATGCCTACAACGATCCCACCATTGCCGCCGATCTTCGCGCCTTCGATGCCGCCTTCAATCTGCCGAACCCCACACTCACCGTCGTCGGCCAGGACGGCTCCACCCATCTGCCGGGCGTCGATCCCGCAGGCCAGGGGAATGACAACTGGGAGGGGGAAGAAGCCCTCGACGTGGAATGGGCGCACGCGATGGCGCCGGGCGCCAGCATCCTCCTCGTGGAGGCGAGCGATGCGAGTCCGAGCAATCTCTTTGCTGCCGTGAACATGGCCCGCAATCGCGCCGGCGTCTCGGTCATTACCATGAGCTTCGGCGGCAACGAGACTTCCAACGAGACGACGTTCGATTCCGATTTCACCACCCCCTCCGGCCACACCGGCGTCGCGTTCGTCGCCTCCACCGGTGATTCCGGTCGCCCCGGCGGTTATCCCGCATACTCGCCGAACGTCGTCGCCGTCGGCGGCACCAGCCTCTCGACCAACTCCGTCGGCACGTATCAGTCGGAATCGGCGTGGAGCGGCTCGGGCGGGGGCATCTCCACCGTCGAGTCGCAGCCCTCCTATCAAAAGGGCGTCGTCACCCAGTCGACGACGCGCCGCACGATTCCGGATGTGGCCTTCGATGCCGACCCCAGCACCGGCGTCGCGGTCTACGATTCGTACAACAACGGCACGAGCACGCCCTGGGAAGTGCTCGGCGGAACCAGTGTCGCCGCGCCGGCGTGGGCGGGGCTCTTTGCCGTGGCCGATCAGGGACGCGTGCTCGCCGGAGAAGGGACGCTGGATTCACGCACCAACACGTTGCCACTGCTCTACTCCGCGCCCGCGGCGGATTTCCACGACATCACCTCCGGCAGCAACGGCTTCTCCGCCTCCTCCGGTTACGACCTGGTCACCGGTCGCGGCAGCCCGCAGGCCAATCTGCTCATCCCTTATCTAGTTTCCGGAAACACCACCGTCACCAACCCCACCGGGCCGGTCAGCATTGCCTCACTCTCCGCAGACGCCACCACCGTCACACAGGGAACGCCGGTGACGATCACCGCCAACGGCGTCGTCGATAACGGCTCCGGTGTGGTGGTGACGTTCTATGAGGAATCCAACGGCGTCGCGGGACTGCAAACCGGCACGAACGGCGATTTCGCTTTCACCCCAGTCACCGACGGCTCCAATGCCTTCGTCTTCGACACCTCCACCCCCGGCGTCTACACCATCTACGCCCAGGTCACCGATTCCTCCGGCGCGGCGAGCGCAACGGGCGCCTCCGCACCGTTCATCACCATCACCGTCAACGCTCCCACCGCAACCACCGGTCCCTCGATCGCCAGCATCTCCGCCACTCCCAGCCCCGTCGTTTCCGGCGATACCCTGACGCTCACCGCCAACGGACTCAGTGATCCCAGCGCCAACATCCGCCGCGTCTACTTCTACCAGGAGACCAACGGCATTCCCGGCCTGCAGACCGGCCCCGACGGCGACTTCTCCTTCCGCGGCGTCGGCGCGTTCAGCAACTACAGCATCGCCCTCGACACCACCGGCGTCACCGGCTCCGTCACCTTCTACGCGATGGCCGTCGATGTTGCCGGCAACACCAGCGCCACAGGCACCAGCGCCCCGACGGTGACCGTCAACATTACCAGCGACGTGCGCCCCGACGCTCCCACCAATCTCCGCGCCCTCCCCGCCTCGCCCACCAGCATCAATCTCTCCTTCTCCCAGACCGACTCCGGCCAAACCGGCTTCATCATCGAACGCGCCACCGATCCCAACTTCCTCAACTTCGTCCAGCTCTTCACCATCAACCGCCCCAACCTCACCACCTACAGCGACACCGGCCTCTCGCCGAACACGCGCTACTACTACCGCGTCGAAGCCTTCAACGACGCCGGCGACAGCACCTTCTCCAACACCGCCAACGCCGTAACGCCGCTCCCCGCCACCAAGCTGGTGATCACTCAGCAGCCCTCCAGCACGATCGCCGGCAGCGCTTTCGCCAAACCAATCGTGATCCAACTCCAGAACGCCAACGGCCAACTGGTGACGACCGACAACTCCGCCGTCACCATCGCTATCCTCTCCGGCCCGGCCGGCGGAACCATCACCGGCACCATCAGCGTCAACGCCGTCAACGGCATCGCCCGCTTCACCACTCTCACTTTCAACAAGACCGGGACCTACGCGCTCCGCGCCACCGACGCCAAACTCACCGCCGCCACCACCTCCTCCTTCACCGTTTCCCCCGACATCGCCTCCGCCCGCGTGGTCATCACGCAGATGCCCACCCCCGGCCTCGCCGGTAACACGCTCAAGCCCCTCGTGGCGGAACTCGTCGACCAGTTCAACAATCTGATCACCAACAGTTCCGTGCTCATCACCATCATCACCCCAGGCCACACCGGCATCCTCAAAGGCTCACTCTCCCAGACGCCGCACAACGGCTTCGTCACCTTCAATGATCTCACCTTCAGCGCCGGCGGCCCCATCAATGTCGTCGTCGCCGCCAACGCCCTTCCCAATCACCCCCGAGCCTCCTATACCCAAACCATTCTGCTGGGTTCCACGCAGATCCCCGTCCCGCACCTCTCCAATCCTTACACCTTCGGCCAAACCATCACCCTCACCACCCAGCTCCACTCAAACACCACAGTGCCATTCACCGGGACCGCGACGATCCAGGACCAGAATGGCACCGTCGTCGCCACCCTCCCTGTTTCGCCCAACGGAACCATTCAATTCACCCGAAAAGGCGTCGCCCTCGGCACTCACCTCTGGACCATCGTCTACCCCGGCGACACCACCCACGCCGCGGCCACGTCCGCCCAATTCGTGATACTCGTCAACTCCGCACCTGCCGCAACGAAGAGAAAATAGTCGCAATCCCCATCCAGTTTGGCAGTTGCGAGCGATCATTCCGCCGCCCCACAATCGCCGCCAGCCACGGTCTTGACCAAACGTAAACACGAATATTACAATTTTCCGCTTTCCCCCCCTTACCGGACACTTGGTCTAACTGTATATACACTCGGCGGACGAGCGATGATGGCACCGTAAAACCCTCGTAAGCTTTCGCAAGCTTCATCTGTTCCCTCCCGGCTCGGCCTCCCGGACATTTTTTCCGTAGTTGATTCCAGCGCCTGCCGCTGCTCAGGAGGAGTCTATCCATGGCTACATTCCAGTACGAAGCGATGAACGCCGCCGGACAGGAAGTAAAGTCCGAAATCGAAGCCGGCACCGCTGACGAAGCCATCGTCAAGATCCGCTCCCAGGGCTACTTCCCCACCAAGGTCAAAGAAAAAGCCGCCAAGAAACAAAAAGGCGGCGGCGGGGGAGGCGCGGCTGCGGCAGCGACCGGGGCCCCCGCCAAAAAGAAGGGCGGCTTCAACCTCTCCATCGGCGGCGTCTCCACCAAGGTCATCACCCAGTTCACTCGCCAGCTCTCCACCCTCCAGGACGCCGGCCTCCCTATCCTCCGCTCCCTCAAAATCCTCTGGCAGCAGCAGCGTCCCGGCATGCTCAAGAACGTCCTCGATGCCGTCGCCGGCGATGTCGAATCCGGCGCCACCCTCTCCGAAGCCATGTCCCGCCACCCCAAGGCCTTCGACCGCCTCTACGTCAACATGGTGCAGGCCGGCGAAACCGGCGGCGTGCTCGACGTCATCCTCCAGCGCCTCGCCGAGTTCATGGAAAAGGCCCAACGCCTCAAACGCCGCGTCATCGGCGCCATGATCTACCCCGCCGTCGTCATCACCTTCTCCGTCCTCATCGTCACCGGCATCATGATCTTCGTCGTCCCCAAGTTCCGCGACATCTTCAAAGACTTCCACACCACCCTCCCCGCTCTCACCCAGTTCCTCATGGATATGTCCGACTGGATCGCCAACCAGTACGGATGGGCCGTCATCTTCGGCAGCCCCTTCGCCATCTTCTTCGGCATCAAACTCATCGGTAAGAGCCGCGGCGGCAAAAAGATGATCGACTACATCAAGCTCAAACTCCCCATCATGGGACAGATCATCTCCAAGACCTCCATCGCCCGCTTCACCCGAACCCTCGGCACACTCCTCTCCGCCGGCGTCCCCATCCTCGACGCCCTCAACATCACCCGCGACACCGTCGGCAACGTGGTCTTCGAAAACGCCCTCCAGAAAGTCCACGACGCCATCCGCGAGGGCGAGTCCTTCGCCGGCCCGCTCCGCCAGGCCAAGGTCTGCGACAGCATCGTGACGAACATGATCGACGTCGGCGAAGAGACCGGCGACCTCGACAAGATGCTCATGAAGATCGCCGACAACTACGACGAAGAAGTGGACGTGCTGATCGGCTCGCTGGTGAGCTTGCTGGAACCGATCATGGTGGTGACGCTGGGGGGGATCGTCGGGACGATCGTCGTGGCGTTGTTCTTGCCGTTGGTGAAACTGATTCAGTCGGTCTCCGGCGGCGATTCGGGGGATAAGGGCGGATGAGCGACAATCCGCATCGCTCCGTGGCAGTGGCTGGCATGTAATGAAATGTGCAAAATGAAGGTCCCAATCATGAACGGCAAAAGAAAAGCAATCGCGGGCTTTACCCTCATCGAAATCATGGTAGTCGTCGCGATCCTCGTCGTCCTTATCGCGATTCTCGTCCCCGCTCTCGGTGCAGCCCGCGCCTACTCCAAAAAGACCGCAACGGTCTCCCAGATGCACGGCATCGCCACCGCTTGCGAGGGTTACTATGTGGATTTCCAGGCGTATCCGGGGGTTCTCTCTGAGAGCGCTTACGATGGCGGCGCTTCGCCGAGCATCATGTTTTCGTCTTCGCAGTCCCTGTTGGTGTCCATGTCCCGCGCGTTCTATACTGCGGCCCCGACTGCGCCCCTCACGGCGAGCACCGTGGTTAGTGCGGCCACAACCAATATTCCCGCCCCCTTCTACACCTGCGACAATCCCGCCATCAGCCCGGCCGACTACTCCACCAACGGCGGCACTGGCATCGCAGGCACCGGCCGCACGTACCAACCCCTCCTCAATCCGTCACCCAATCAGCTTTCTCCGACCATCGGCGTATTCACCTCCAACATTCCCAGCAAGCCCGTACCTAAGGGCGTCGATGTTCCAGTGATTATCGACAGCGCGTACAGCACCGATGCGCTACCGATCTTGTACTACCGCGCTGCACGCAAATACGACCCCAATGTTGCCAACACCGCTGGTCAAGGTATGAACACCGTCGGCGACACGGCGGTGGGAGGAGCAGCGCCATTTGCCGCATTCTATGGTGCCTCTAATGACTGGATCTTCGACCAGCAGAACCAGACCAATCCCGTGCCCCCGAACCCCTCCAGTACGTTCAATAATTGTGGCAAATTGACCGCCGACGACGCAAAACAGGTCCCCATGGCGAACGGCACTGACTCGAGCGGTGCTCATACTCAGGCATTGAGAAACCTTCTCTTCAATCAAGTTCCAACCTCTACCGGCACGAACTACGTCGCCAAAGGCGGCTTCGTGCTGATTAGCGCCGGACCGGATCGCTACTTCGGCCCGAATCCCAACAAGGGCAACGCCGTGGACGACATCGTCATCGCCGGTGGCAATTAAATCGGAAGGTCCAATGCGTCAGAAATCCAACAGCTTCGCTCCCAAGCCCACGCGGGCTTTCACGCTGATCGAAATCATGGTCACCATTGCCATCATCCTCATCCTCGCCGTGATCCTTCTCGCCGTCGGCGGCAATGTCCGACGCAACGCCCAGATCAGCGCCACGCGCACCGAGCTCCAGGGCCTCGCCGGACTGGTCGAGCGGTTCCAGCAGGACAATCCCGCGTCGCCCATCCAAACCACGCTGTACAACAATGATGCGAGCTCCTATTCACAGGCCTATCCCAAGGCGCCGGCCACCACTAACTATGTCGACGCCCTGTACGCCGATCCAAACACGAGAGATCCCCTCATGCGGATCTGCGGCGACAATCTCAAACTCCGCGGCTCCCCCTCTCAAACTTCAATGATTCTCGATCACTTCGGCCGCCCCATCAGCTTCATCCGCCAGAATGAAGTCATCTCCGCCGATGTGGGTAGCGGCAGTTGGAGTACCCCCGCCGACCGTGACTACCTGCGTTCCTCCGGTCCCGATCAGACGACCGACTGGACCAACCCCACCTCGGCTCAGAACTCCGATGATGTTCTTTCCTACGAAGCGGCGCATTAACGAGGCTGCGATGCTCAAGTGTCCCCTGCCAATCTCAACCCGCCGAAACGGCTTCACGCTCATCGAGCTCCTCGTGGTCATGGGCATCGTGATCCTGCTCGTCGCAGTCTCGGCACCCGTGCTCAAAACCCTCTCGAAGAGCAACAGCACCGCCAGCGCGGCCAACCTCGTCCGCGCCTATCTCGCCAATGCCCGCGCGATTGCCATTTCGCAGCATCGGCAGGCTGGGATCGTGTTTTTTGAAGAGACGGGCGCCGCAGGCACCCTTGCACACGCCAATCAGACCGCCATGCAGTTGGTCTGGGAAGATGCCGACCAGACACAATATGCGCCCAAGCCCGGAAACACCGTCTTCGTGCAATACTCCAATGATCGCCAGTACCTGCCCGCGGGATTGCAAGTGGCGACGCTTAACGACGACCCAACGAAGCAGATACTCACTGCGCAAAATACCACAGGGAGCGCATGCCGGTTTATACTTTTCGATCCAGAAGGACAAATGGTGCTGCGCAGCGGAATCACGCGGCCGAACGTCGGATCATCGAAACCCGGGCAGTATCCTTGGATGTACGGCGATTGGATTCGCGACGCTAGTGGCGCAGCGAAGGGAAGCCCCGGTACCGCCTCGAATTTCGCTTCCTCGCCGGCCATTCTCATTTACAACAAGGCTGAATACGATACGGAAACCTTTGCAACGGACGCACAGCGTTCCGCCTGGCTGCAGTCCAACGCGCAAATCATCGTCATCAATGCTTACACGGGGGGAGTGATCCGATGAATACCGTTCGCGCAACCATCGCTCGCCCGCGCCGCGGCTTCTCGCTGCTCGAAGTCCTCCTCGCCACCTTCATCCTCGGCATCGGCCTGATCATGGTCGCCTCCGTTTTCCCCGTCGGCGCCAACTGGACCCGCGAAGGAATGCAGGACAGCATCGCCCAAACAATCGCTCTGAACGCTCTCTCGGTGATCCAGACGCATTATGGGCCCGGAAGCCTCGATCCGGAACATAAACCCGGGTCAACCCAATGGCCTCTCTCGAAGGTGAACGGTTCCAATACGCTGAGCCCGCTACCTGGTTTTGCTTACAATTCTGCGGCATCACCAGCTTCTGCTGGAATACCCCTGTGTGAGCGCTGCTACCAATTCGGCAGCACCCAGCCCTTCCCCGCCCAAAACCCCAGCGTCTGCCTCTACTACTGGACCGCCCTCGCACGGCCAACCCCCGGCAGCGGCGGTGCCAGCCACGACATTTATGTCTTTGTCTTCCGCAAGGGCGAGGCCACCCAAAGGTTCACACGCAATGTGAATCCGCCAGGTTCTCCACCCGCGCTGGTTCCGGGGGCTGGATATGTGCCGTACGTGGACTCCTCGAATACCTATCCGTACACCGAAATGCCGGGCTTACGCGACACGGTGCCAAACCCGCCCGGCCAATCCTCTCCTCCCACACTGCCCGTTCCTGCGTATTACACCAAGTATAACGGTGCCTATTACGATTGGGCACTCGAACCGACTCTTGTCCGGGGTCAGTACAACCATGGAACTTACAACAGCGCTCGAAACCCCCCGGTCCAGGATGCCTTCCCGCCCATCGGCTTTATCGGTGTGGGCGAAACCACCGGCACCGTTTTCCGTCAAACACTCCATCTCGACTTTACAACCGCAAATCTAACCTACGCCATGCCCTCCCCCGATATTTACGAGGGCAGTTGGACGCCAAATTTGCCTCTGTCGGGTTTGACTCCTCCCCCCGAGAACGTCATCTTCGCCCCCGCCGCCGACGACGCCCCCGGCAGCCCCCTTGTCTATGTCTATCAAACCACTGTTTCGTACTGAGCGCCGCTGATGAACCAGAATTCTTCATATTTTCCGGCACGCCGCGCCTTCACCCTCATCGAAATGATGGTCGCCGTCTCCATCCTGGTCGTGATTATCCTCGCCGTCGGCGTGACGTTTCAGGGCGCCAGCCGCTCCATCGGCGTTTCCCAGTCCTCCCTCGAGATGCTCTCGAACGTGCGCGCCGTGCAGCAGCAGATCGCCAAAGATGTCGAAGGCATCGACAAGGACGGCTTTCTCGTCATCCGCTGCGGCGTCTTCACCGACACCCACGGCGTCGTGCGCCGCTGCGATCAAATCTGCTTCTTCTCCCGCGGTTCCTTCCAGCACCGCACCGGCTCCGCCGGCGGCGCCTCCATCTCCTTCACCGACTCCACCACTTCCCCATCGGCCTTCGTCTGGTGGGGCCAACTGGCGATGGAGCGGCCCAACGGTACCGCGCCCGACGGCGTGCCGACCGCCGAAAACACCACCCTGGGTTTAGACCAGATTCCAACCCCCGCCCGGCCTGTGCAGAACTCGCCCACCCAGGTCTCCACCGAGGAAACAAGCTACGTCCTCGGCCGAAGCGCTATGCTCCTCTTCCCCCAGAACGCCATCGCCAGCTCCGGCTCCGGCGGAGGCAACATTTCTCCCGGCGGCGTATTCATTCCGGCCTTTTACCCGTCATCGTCAACCAATCTCAGTGCGATTGACTACTACTATCCCTCCATCACCGCCTCCAACGGCCACTGGTGGAAGTTGGGAACCGAGACCGCTGACATCACCCAATCCCGCCTCGATGCCGCAGCCACTTCCATCGACGGAATCATGCGATCATTGCGGGCCGCACTCGGCTATCCGAATACAAGAAACATCGGCGGTTCGAATACCTACACCGCCACAGACCCGAACGGCACCTTCACCAACAGTAACAACCGCTACGAAGCCGACCACTTCTGCTACCGTCGCGGCGCCCTGAGCTCCCCTTACGACGGCACATCCTTGGTCAACGGCTATTTCCGCATGCACCCCATGGCACTCCAAGGCGTCTCCTCGCTCGCCATCGACTGGACCGACGGAAGCGTTTATAAGGAGGCCGACGCCAATATGGCACCCCCCGGCACCTACACCCAAGGCTCCAGCGCCAGCGCCGCCGTCGACATCACCACCCAAAAGCTCATCGGCAAGCCAACCGTGGCCATTCCCACCAGCGAACCCTTCGACGGAAGCACCCGCTGGTACGGCATGTGCGATCTCAGCGGTCAACCCAACAACAATGACATCGTCGCCTTCGCAAGAGGACCCCTGCCCAATCCGCCAACCGCGCCTCCGGCCGCTCCCATCATCGTTGCTCATAACAGCACGACGACCGCCGACCCCGATTTCGCCGCTGTTCCAGCAGCAAACAAGAAGTCCGATCCCTACGTCGACAACGGCCTAACCAGCGACACCACACCCCTGGGCACTATAACCACGAGAAGCGTAAACCCGGACAACACGAAATACGTGCCGCCGGCGCACTACACCTCCGGCGACCTCTACACCGCCATCTTCAGCCACGACACCCCCAGGACTTTCTGGCCCGTCGCCCTCCGCTTCCGCTATCACGTCGCCGACCCCACCGGCCGCCTCCCCAACGGCCGTGATTTTGTCCAGATTATCCGACTGCCCACGGAGTAGTTCACCCCGGGCATTCGCTCGGAAACGAGGTATTTCGCCATGAAAACGCCCCCCACAAATCGTCGCTCCCGCGGTAGCGTGATGGTTCTCGTCGTCGCCGTCCTCGGCCTCCTCGCCGTCATCGGCACCGTCTACATCCTCACCGCACGCACCGAACGCAATTCCGCCGCCGCCATGTCCAGCGTCGTCAACCTCGGCCTTGCCCGCGATAGCGTCATGGCCAAGGTCCGGCAGACCGTCGGCGCCTCCATCGTTGATTCCGGAACGAGCGTCCCCGGTCCGCCCCCCACAATCAACCTCGTCGGCGGATACGGCACAGTGAACGCCCCCAACATCGCCTCCCGCTTCTTCGACTTCCCCGAGCGCGGCACTGGAATCGCCGGGGTCACCTCTTACAATTCGAACATCCCAGACGAACGCTGGCTCGTCCAGCACCTCCACCCGCAAGTCGCACTTAGCGCAGCGCCAACCACAGGCATTAATGATTTCAGCAGTCTGAACGCTTACACGAACCCCTACAACCCGGCCACCGGCGACTACACAACCTCACAGATTCCGTACACCAATCAAATGACATTCAAGGTCGTCAATGACCAAACCTCCGGCGACCTAACCCCCGATGATCCGCCCAATGCAGTCGCGACTGGCGACGCCTACATGGACATGCTACCCTTCTCCGACGCCAGCGGCGTCCACTACCGCTACGGCGTGCGCATCCTCGACACCAACCGCATGGCCAACCTCAATACCGGCGCCACCGACGACATCTACGCACTGCAGGATTACTCCGGCGCCTATCCCACCTCGTTCCGGCTCGCGCCGAACACTGCGACCGGATCGCCCCACTTCGGTTTTACATCGGCAGCCTATTTCAGCTCGTCCGATGCTCCTTCTTCTTCTTCTCTCCATGTCTCGCCCGGCAGTCCATCATCAGGGTTGGGGCGTGCCGGTACTTCTCTCGCTGTGTACGGCTATGGACAGTTCGCCGTCGATAACTGGTTGCGCGCCGCTTTTAATATCGAGAAGCCGCAAGACACCTCGTTGAACTTTTTCAACGCCTCTGATGAACTTGAACTTCGATCCTATGGCGAATACGGGACGAGCTATCACATTCGCGCCGGCAATCAGTCTGGCAATGCCAAATATGTCATTTGGCCATACACCCTCAGCGCAGATTCGAGCAAGAGTTCGTCGCCTTCCACCACCGTAGCAGGGAACCCCGCACGCCGAAATTACACGCAATATAGTTTCTCGCGAGTGATCTCTCCATTTGCAGCGCCGACCGGAGCAGGCGTGTTTACGCTCTCTCCTGTTATTGGCGGTCCACTATTTGTTAACCCCCCTTACACCGGCGGTACTTATAACATGCCGCAGCAAACAACGAATCAGCTCCCACCAGCCGGAAACCCCGTCGCAACGGACGGCCCCCATCCCACCAGTGCGAGTGCCCCACAAGTGTGGCCAGCCAATCCAGCAGGCGCCAATGCAAGTCTGCTTCCCAGCGCCTCCGCGAACCCGCAACTTCTGATTGCCGATCCAAACAATCCATCGGAGCAGGATCCAAATAATCCCGGCGTTTACTCCGATCCAGGTTATAGAAACACGCCGGTGGCCCAGCAGAATCAGAATGACGCCATGTACTACGTCGCCATGGCCGCGACAAATATCGCAACGGCAATGCAGAACCGGAACTACTCGGCGGAAGAATACATTTCCTTCGCGGCGAACTACGCCACCGCCCGCTGGAACGGCTTCTGCCCCGACCCGAGGATTACGACTGTTCAAGCCTGGTACCTTCCTGCCGGCCCATCGTTTGTCGACAACGCGGGCATCTGCATTCGAACCGCAACCTACGCTCCCCGGATCACGACGAGCACTCCTTTGGGAACACCGACGGCGGCGAACATCTCCCCGATCGGGAGGGACTTCGGAACACCTGCTGGTGGCGGCCCAAGCAACCCGCTGAAAACTTCCGGCCTCGTTTATCTCGGTTATTCGGCCCAGCCCTTCATCAACGAAGTTGTCATCTTCGCAAAGCAGGACCCCACCGCGCCGCCCACCCCATTCACGCAGACGATCGACTACGATGACTGGGCCGTCGAACTGTACAACCCTTATCCCGTGGCTCTCAGCCTGAGCGGCTATCAATTGCAGTTCAATGTGGCGGGAGCTTCGGTATCAATTCCGATCACAACCGGTGGCGTCCTCGGTGGTGCCCCCGCTTTCATACCTCCTTATGGCTATCTGGTGATCTGTGGCCCAGGCACTCAGTTCTATTCAAGTGCAAACCTGGCGGGTCCGGGAACAGGGCTGGGAGCTTTCCAGAAAATTCAAACGGCCTATGCTATTCCCGCGATAAACCTGCCCCTTTCCGCTCCCCCTGCCTCGCCCTACTCGGTCGTACTGACTCGGCCTTACTACCCCCGTGGAATCAACTCTCAACTTTCGACAGATTTTTCAGCACCACTTCCTGCGCAGGCCCCGGTCGACTACGCGGATGTGACAAACCTTCTTCTGAATCCCCTGGCTCCCGGATTTGGCGCCACCGATCAGGAATTTGATATCAGCCGGGACAACGATAACGGCGGTGCGGTTCCCGACTTGAACGTCTGGGCCGGTACCGTCAATCACTTCGCCCAGTACACGGGGGCCACGATCGATACCCTTGGCAAGATAAATGTCCGGGACGCCTCCGCGCCAACCTCCGTAAGCGGCCGTGCTCTTGAAGGTGTACCCCTGGACGATCGCTTTGCCCACAATCCTCCACCGTCGTACACCGGATTTTCCGCCGGCGTCGCATCGATGCCTGCCCCGCCGCAGGCTTCCATGATGTCCATGGGCGAATTCTCACGAGTGATTCGGCTTTCAAACCGGTTTGACCCAAGCGGTGTCCTCCCCCCCGTACCCATCTCAAATCAGCTCTATCAGATTTACGGACCTGCAGTTAATGGTGGCACAGGCAAATACACTTCCGGAGCCAGTTCGTACACACAGACGCCCGTAGCATTTACGGGCCCGCTGATCACCGCTGCTCCCTACCCCACTATGACGGGACCCACCACAGACAATTCGAAACAATACGAGGCTTTTGTCCACTTCGACTTCTCTTACGATCCAACCACCACCGACATCTACGGAACCAGCAATACGTACTCCCTTGCTCCAACAACGACGGGCAATTTTGATCTCCGCGCGATTCAATTGCTCGACATCCTGACAATGGTTGATCGAGCCTCCGATTTTTCGACCTACACAGTCGATCCGTATAATCCGCTCACTGTCACATTTGATTTGAACAGGCTCAGCGTCCCCGGCTTGATCAACGTGAATACCGCCTCCGGCGACGTTCTTCGAGCCATCCCCAATATGACAGACCAGATGGTCGCAAATATCCTGGCCTATCGCATCAGATCTTCGGGACCGATTACCTATGGAGCAACGATGGCCGCGTCGGCCACGTATCCTCAAGCCACTTATCCAGGTTATGGCATTCGGAGCTTCTCCGAACTCATGATTCCGCTTTCAGGACTCGTGCCAAACATACCGCTGGATACCGTGGAATATGATGCATCCAGCTTTGCCCATCGCGACCAGGCCTGGGGCTCCATCTGCAACCTCTGCACCGTCCGCAGCGACACCTTCGCCGTCTACGGATACCTCGAAGCCATCCGCCAGAATCCTAATTTTACGGGAACCTTCAACAACATGTCCGACTGGTACGGCACCGCCAGCGATGATCCTCACAACACCACAAGCCCCGTCATCCGCGTCGCCCGCCGCCGCTGGATCGCCATCATCGACCGTTCACTCACCAGCACCGGCAGCACCCTCCCCCGCATCGTCGCCATCAAAGACCTCCCCCAATAACCCTCGCGCCCCGATAGTAAACTCGCACACTCCCGCACCACCCGCCTCGCGCGGGTGGTTTCTTTCCTTCTCCGCCTCACCCCTCCCCCGCTCGCACCGGCAACCTCACCACAAACCGCGCCCCACCCTCCGCGCCGCTCTCCACCCCAATCTCCCCACCATGATTCTCCTTCACAATATGATAGCTCACAAACAACCCCAGCCCCGTCCCCTCCCCCTCCGGCTTCGTCGTGAAGAACGGCTCAAAAATCTTGCTCCGTATCTCCGCCGCCACCCCTGGTCCCGTGTCCTCCACCTCCATCCGCACAAAACCATCCTCCCGCGCTGTCCGCAGCGTGATCCGCTTCTCCCGCCCCGGCGGATTTCCCCGCATCCCCTGCACCGCGTTCCGCAGCAAATTCAGCACCACCTGCTGGATCTGCGCCGGCACGCACGCCACTCCCGGCACGCCCGCATCAAACTCCCGCACAATCTCCACCCCGCTCCACGCGTCCCCCTTCTTCAATTCATAATCATTCGCCGCAAGGTCCAGCGTCCGCTCCACCAGCTCCGAAATACTCGTCACCACCCGCGGCCCCTCCCGCCGGCTGTACGCCAGCAGGTTCTGCACGATCCGCGACGCCTGCCGCCCCGACGCCCGTATCGTCTCGATCATCCCCGGGATGTCGCGCTCCTGGATGTACTCCCGGATCGCCGCGAACGTCGTCCCGTGCCGCTCCGCCGCCGCCATGTTCGCCGGCGTCTCCTGCGTCAATCGGCTCAGCACCACCTGCGCGTTCTGCACCATCCCCGCCAGCGGATTGTTGATCTCATGCGCCACGCCCGACGCCAGCCCCGCCACCGTCCGCAGCTTCTCCGACTCGATCGCCAGCGCATCCGCCCTCCGCCGCTCCGTCAAATCGTGCAGGAACGCCACCGTCGCTTCCCCATCCGGCAGGACCACCGTCTTCACATCCACATGAAACGGAAACCGCTCGCCGCTCGTCCGCATCCCCATCGTCTCGTAGCTGTCGCTGATCGGCGTTCCGGCAAGGCGCCGCCGAATCCGCATCTCCATGTCCCCGCGCTTCTCCGGCGCCGCCAGTTCCAGCAGCGACTTCCCCGCAATCGCCGCATTGTCCGCGAACTGAAACAGCCGCAAAAACGCCTCGTTCCCGTACAAAATGACCCCATCGCGCGACAGCACGATCGCGATCGGCGCAAATTCAATCAGCGATCGGAACCGCCCCTCGCTCATCCTCAACGCATTCTCCGCCTGCCGCCGCTCCAGCGTGTTCGCAATCGCGCTCGCCAGTATCTCGATTCTTCCCACATCTTCCGACGACCACGATGGCGGGCTCGTCAGACAAAACTGCCCCATGCATCCGCGCAGCGCACCCCCCGCTCCGCGCAGCGGAACGTGCAGCGCCGAGTGAAACCCGCGAGATTTCCAATCTTCCGCAAGGCTGCTCGCTTCCTCCGGTAGCTCATCAATGTCGTTCAACACGATCGTCTCCCCCTCCTGCAACAGCCGCTCTGCCCATCGTCGCCTCTCTCCGAACGTCACCCGCTGATAATCCGAGAAGACGCTGACGATCCCATTCTCCCGCCATTCATGCGTGAAACTCCACGTCGTTCCCTCCTCATCCATCTGGATGATCATCGCATATTGCGTCCCCATGAACTCCGCAATCTCCCCCAGCGAACGCTTCAAATGCTCATCCAGTTCCGCACCCGTGTTCCCCACCAGCCCCGCGAGAATCCGGTTAGCCATCGCATTGAACGCCGCCTGCCGCCGCAGCGATTCCTCCTTCGCCCGCCGCTCCGTGATGTCTTCAGAGATCCCCAGTATCCCGAAAATCTCCCCGCTCTGATCCCGCAGCGGCGTCTTCACCGCCTCCACCCAGATCCGCTTCCCCCCCGCAGTCGTCATCTCCTCTATCAAGTGATCGCGCGACTTCCCCTGCGCCATCACATGCTGGTCCGTCGTTCGAAACAACGCCGCCTCTTCGAACCACGGCATGTCAAAATCCGTCTTCCCGACCAGCGCACTTGCATCCGAAAATCCCGCCGCCTTCGCAAACGCCTCGTTCCCCCCCAGGTACACGCTCTCCCGATCCTTCCAGAAAATCGCCTGCGGCACCGCGTTCAGAACGCTCGACAGCATCGTCTCGTGCCGGTGCAACTCCCCATACCGTGATTCCAGCAACGCCACCATCTTCCCAAGCGCCTCCCGCAGATTCTCAAACTCCGCGCCCAGCCGCATCTTCGCCGGAGACATCAACCCCCTCTCCCCAGTGCTCACCGCCAGCGCATCTGACTCCAGCTCCGCCAGCGGTTGCAGCACATTCCGCCACAGCAGGTAGTACAACGCCGCCATCAGCGCCGCGCCCACCAGCACCGCCGCCGCCGTCACCCGCACGATCTTGTGCGCCAGCTCCGCTCGCACAAATGTATCCGTCCCCACCAGCCGCAACGTGCCCACCACATCCTCCCCCTCCACAATGTTCCGATCCTCGAACAGTTGATCCGCTTCCACGGCCGGTTCCGTATCTGCCGCCACCGGCAGCCACCGCTCCGTCCTCATCCGCGCCACCAGCATCATCCCGCCCGGCGACGACACGTCCTTCACCCGGATCGCCACGCTCGCGATATCCCGCCCTTGCATCGCCGCGTCCGCTATCTTCTCCAGTTGCGGACGATCGAAATTCCACGCCGGCAGCGCCAGGCTCGCCTCCAGTTCATCCGCCGTGTTGTCCAGCCGCGACGCCAGCTCGCTCTCCCGATGCGTCTTCTCCGATACCCATTCCACCAGAATTCCTCCGCCCACCAGCACCATCGCCGCCGCCGCCAGAATCACCACCACGTACACCGTCACCGACGTTCTTCTCTGCGACATCCTGCGGTTCTCCTGCGGCATCTACCGCGCCTCAGTCGGATCAAACCACAATCGTTTGTCCCCAAGCGGCGTCTCCGGCCCCAGCAGCGGATTCTCCACCCGCAACACCCTCCGCTCCTTCAGCCGCAGCTCTTCGATCTTCCACTTCTGGTACTTCATGAATATCCGGTCGTAAGTCCCATCCTCTATCATCCCCATCATCCCCTCCCGCGCACGCTCCGCCAGCCGCTCCCCCTCCGCCGTCTTCGAAAACCAGAAATACATCGGCAGCGGATAATACAAAAGGAGCGTCTGCTCAATCGCCATGTCCGGAATCTTCTCCTTCCGCTCCGCGTACTCGCCCAGTATCTCCACCGCCGCCCGCGAAAACGCGTCGAACCGCTTGTTGACCAGCATGTCGAACAGCCCGTCATAGCTCGACCCCGTCACCACCTGGAATCCGTCCGCCCGCAGAATATCCACATCCAGCCACCCCAGCCCCAGTCCGATCTTGAACTTCTTCAAATCCTCCACCGTCCTCACCGCCGCAAACTTCGCCTGGTCCTCCTTCCGAATCAGAAACACCATGTACCCCCCAAGATTCTTGTCCACCGGTATCCGCACCGGCGCCAGCTCCCGCTCAAACTCCGGCTTCGTCCCCAGGTACATCACCGTCAGCTTCCCCGTCGCTTTCTCCAGCTCAAACGTCTGCCGCTTTTCCGACATGAAAACCGCCGGCTCCATCACGTACGGCCCATACCGCCCCTTCGTTCGCTCCAAGGCCGTCCGCAGAATCTCCCAGTGATACTCATACCGCTTGTCCAGCAGCGATTCCGGCGCATTATAAATGTACCGCATCGCCCCGTGTTCGCTCGCTGGCTCCGTCGCCGGATACGTCGTGACCGCCTCCTCCGCCATGACCTCCGCCGGCCGCCACGCCGCCCCGAACTTGCTAAAAAAACTC
The DNA here is from genome assembly GCA_035524355.1 of Phycisphaerae bacterium. Taxonomy (GTDB): domain Bacteria; phylum Planctomycetota; class Phycisphaerae; order WQYP01; family WQYP01; genus DATKPA01. The sequence goes on from DATKPA010000012.1 coordinate 26,926, forward strand.
AGCCCCGCCACCACCCCGCAGACCCCAGCGGCAACCAATCCGATCAAGAACGTTCGCCGCAACATCCGCGCCCTCCGATCCTCATCAAATGCCCGGCCTCTGCGACGCCGCGGGGCAATGTGCTTTCGCTTGCTCGCGCAGTCACCCTCCCAGCTCCGTCAACGACTGCAAATACACCGTCAAATTCACCTGCTCGTTCGCAATCTTCAGCTTCCTCCGGATGTTCCGCCGATGCGTCTCCACCGTCTCCGGAGATATCCCCTCCGCCTGCGCTATCTCCTTCGAGGTCATCTCCCGCCGGATCAATCGGCACATCCGCAGCTCCGTCGGCGTCAGACTCCCCGCCAGTTGCGTCAACGGCTCCACCTCCGACTTCACGATCCGCCGCAGCGATTCCTCCACATTCTCCACAATCGGCTTCCCCGCCGCCGTCGACGCCTCCCGCAGCCGCTGCAGCAGCGGAATCACCGTCTGGTCAATCTGCGTCGCGATCGTCTGAATCGCTTCCTTCTTCTCCGCCTGCACCGTGTTGACCACTTCCTTCAGCGCGATCGTCTTATGCTGCAGCGCCTCGTTCGCCGCCTCCAGATCCGCCGTCCGCTCCTTCACCTGCTGCTCCAGGTGCGACTGATACTCCTTCACCTGCCGCCGCAGCGCCAGCTTCTCCACCGCACGCTCCATCGCCAGCGACAGAATCGACAAATCCTCGATCGGTTTTACCAGGTAATCCCACGCCCCCGCACGTATCGCCTCAATCGCGTCCGCCACCTGCCCCGCACCCGATATCACGATCACCGGACATTCCGGATTCTTCTCCAGAATCGCCTGCATCGCTTCCACGCCCCCCATCACCGGCATCCGCAGATCCATCAGCACCATGTCCGGCGAATGCGTCCCAAACGCCGTCACCGCGCTCTGCCCGTCCTTCGCGTGAATCACCGAATGACCCAGATCCTCCAGGTGCCCGGCAAGGCTCCGCCGTACGCTCTCGTCGTCGTCGACCACCAGCATTCTCATCACAGCTCTCTCTGTAAGCCTGATGCTGGTAATGTCGCCGCTGATCCCCTTTAATTCAAGGAGCTATCTCGATATTCCAAGCCGGCCTTACGCCGCCGCCGCCGCCTTCGCCTTCTCCAGCGTCTGCTTCACTCGCTCCAGCAGCGAATCCGGCGTGAACGGCTTGATCACATAATTATTCACCCCCGCCTTGATCGCATCGATGATCCGCTGCTTCTCCGCTTCCGTCGTCACCATGATCACCGGCGTCGTCTTGTCCTTCTCTCGCATCCGCTTCACAAACGACAGCCCATCCAGGTTCGGCATGTTCCAATCCACCAGGATCAGATCAAGCTGCGGATTCGCCGCCAACGCCGACAACCCCTCGATCCCATCCCCGGCTTCCACGCACTCGCAATCCGCAAACGTCTTCAGCACATTCTTCTGAATGTTCCGCATCGTCCGCGAATCGTCAATCATCAAAACCTTCATGCATCTCTCCTGCGTATCTTCGCTTATCAATATCTCGGAAAATTACTGCTTCGACTTGATGCTCACTTCCACCGCAAATGCTCCCGCCGCACTCTCGCACGGAATCACAATGCAAGGCACATCATGCAGCCGCCCGATCACGTGCCCCTGTCCCAGGATCACGCTCGGCACCGATATCGACGTCCCGCCGCCGAACTGCGTCTTCGCCGCACCCGCTATCATGTTCGCCAGTTCCCCCACCGCATCCGTAAAGTCCGGCGAATCCGGCGTCATCTCCATCCCCGAAAACCCCTTCACCAACGCCACCGCCGTCTCCTTCTTGAAGCTCAGAACCATCGAGCCCCCGAAATTCCCCGAAAACCCGATAATCCCCGACACGTCATACGTCGATACCGGATCCTGCTTCAACCCCGGCTTCCCAGTCGTCACCTCCACCCCCGCCATCGTCGATAGCACCTCCTTGATCGCTTTCATAAAATGAATCACCAGCTCCACGCCGGGTGCCGCTCCGCCGGCGGCGGCATTCGACACGGTAGGGGGGGGAACAGCAACAGTCATACTTGGCTCCTTTTCAGTTCAATTCTCAATCGATGCACTCAACGTCAGCATCGTCCGCGCCACTTCTTGAATACCCACAATATGCTCCGCCCCCCCCAGCTTGATCGCCGCCTGCGGCATGCCAAACACCGCACACGTCGACTCGTTCTGCGCCACCGTCTTCGCCCCCGCATTCTTCATCTCCAACAGCCCCGACGACCCGTCCGCTCCCATCCCCGTCAATATCGCCCCAACCGCATTCCGACCCGCATACTTCGCCACCGAGTTGAACAGCACCTCCACGCTCGGCTTCTGATGAAATACCGCCGGTCCGTCCTTCAACTCCACGAAATATCGCGCACCAGACCGCCGAAGCATCATGTGAATCCCCCCGGGCGCTATCAGCACCTGACCCGTCATCACCGTGTCCCCGTCCTCCGCCTCCTTCACCCTCACCCTGCAGATCGTGTCCAACCGGTCCGCAAAACTCTTCGTAAACTTTGGCGGCATGTGCTGCACGATCACCGTCCCCGGCGCATCCGCCGGAAACTGCGTCAACACCTCCGTCAACGCCTGCACCCCGCCCGTCGATGCCCCGATCGCCAGTATCTTCTCCGTCGTCGCCGACAGACTCGTCGCCGGCGCCTTCGCCACTGCCTGCCCCGTCCGCGTCCCCTGCGGCATCGCCCGCGCCCGAATTCGCGCCGCCTGCTTGATCTTCCCAATCAATTCCCCGCTCAAATTCTGCACCGAATACGCCGACCCCGGCTTGCTCAGCACATCCACCGCCCCGGCCTCCATCGCCTCAATCGCCGTCTGCGTCCCCCGCGACGTCAATGAACTCAGCACAATCACCGGCAATGGATAATGCTCCATCAGCCGCCGCAAAAAGGTAATCCCATCCATCCGCGGCATTTCCACGTCCAGCGTCAGCACATGCGGATGCAACTGCAGTATCTTGTCCCGCGCCACGTACGGGTCCGGCGCCGCCCCCACCACCTCTATCCCCGGATCGCGCGCCAACTCCCGCGACAGCATCGCTCGCACCACCGCTGAATCGTCCACGATCAGCACGCGCACCTTCTCCCCCGCACTCGCCGGTCGATAGCCCTGGACCGCCGTCGCTGTCATCGGGTCTCCTCTATCGCCACCGCCAGCAGATGCTCCTCCGCCAGCAATACCGTCGCGCCCCTCTCCTTCACCCACGCCTTCCACGCCGCGCCGTCCGCCAGCAGTTCCACGTGCGGAAGACCCATCTCCGGCACTGGCTCCAGCGTCGAACAATAGCCCCCGGCCGTCACGTTCAATAGCTCCTTCAGCGCATCTGGTCCGCACCGCAACGCCTCCGGGTCGTCCGGCTCCAGCGCCATGATGTTCGCCGCGATCAACGCTCCCAGCCTCGACGATGCCGCTATGTGCAAGCGCCCCACCCCCTCCAGCGGAATCGTCGCAACGATCGCTCGCTCCGGCGGCGGCGTCCCCGGCTCTGCTGGAATCAGCGAGATAAACGCTGTTGATTCGAACGCGATCACCAGCGATTCCATCAGCGGATTAATTTCCAGTTGCGACATGTTGCGACTCCATAAACGGCTTCACCAGGTTCTTGATCGATTCCGGTGTGAATGGCTTCTTCAAATACCCCTTCACCCCCGCCTGCCGAAGCTCCGCGATCCGCTTCGCCGACGGCTCCGCGCTGATGATCGCCACCGGAATCCCCTTCGTCGATGGATCCTTCAGCACCGCGTGCGCCAGCTCGATCCCGTTCATCTCCGGCATGTGCAGATCCACAAGGATCAAATGCACCTCGTGCGCCTTCAATTGCTCCAGCGCCAACGCGCCGTTCGCGGCTTCGTATATCTCCGTCACCGGCAGGTCCGCTACCTGCATCGCGCGCTTGATCAACGCCCGCGTCGTGTTCGAATCATCTACCGTCAATATATTAAAGCTCATGGACTTTCCTCACAGATTGGTCGTCTGTCCCTTCGTTTTGATTTCCGCTTTCCCGTCCGCAATATGCAGGTACAGCGTCCGCGGTTCCTTGCCTCCCACATCCTCCGCCGAAATCATCAGGCCATGCTGCCACAGAATTTTCCGGATCGCCGTGTGATTCCGCTTCCCGATCGAAAACAACCCCGAATCGTTCAGAATCTCCGCGCCGCCCGCCAGCTTCACCTTCAGCCGCTTCTTCTGCGCACCCATCGCACTCAGCTCATTCAGCAGGTACGCCATCCCCGTGTCCGCAAACATGCACGGATTCTCCTTCGCGCGGCTCGCGTCCAGTGTCGACGTCGGCAACTGGTAGTGCAGCATCCCACCGCACTTCGCCACAGGATCGTACAACGTCACCCCTATGCACGAGCCCAGCGAGTACGTCACGATCTGCTCGCTTGGGTTCGCACTTGATCGCGCATCTGAAACATTCACTATGATCGGCACGCCCTGCTCCTCGGCTCTTATTTACGACTTCTCGTAAATCGTCGGTTGAATGAATCGGAATGGATGCGACACGCCCGTCAGCGATTCCGAATGCCCCGTAAACAACATCCCTCCAGGTGCCAATATCTCGTGAAACCGGTTCACCAGCCCCTGCTGCGTCGGCTTGTCGAAATAAATCATCACGTTCCGGCAGAAAATGAAGTCCAGCGGTCCCGTGAACGGCCACGGCTTCACCAGGTTCATGTGCCCGAATCGCACCACGTTCCGCAACGCCGGCGACACCTCGCTCTGCTTGTCCTTCCGCGAAATCAAATACTTCGCCTTCAACGCCGGCGGTACAGGGTGCGTCCGCTGACGGTCGTAGAGACCCCCCTTCGCTATCTCCAGTACCTTCGTCGATATGTCCGTCGCCAGTATCTTCGCGTCAAACGTCACCCCCGCCGACTCCATCGCCTCCAGCGTCACCATCGCCAGCGTGTACGGCTCCTCCCCCGATGAACACGCCGCGCTCCACCCCCGGATCGTCTGTTCCCCCCGCGCCTTCTTCCGCGCAAACAGCGCCGGCAGAAACGTTCCCGCCAGGTATGTAAAATGATTCGATTCCCGGAAAAAGCTCGTCAGGTTCGTGCTCAGCGAATCCACCAGCTCCGTGAACTCCGCACACCCCGGATTCTCCAGCACACGGTCCAGGTACTCCGACACCTTCTCCCCCGACTTCCGCAGCAGCTTCGCCAGCCGCGCCTGCACCAGCTCTTCCTTCCCATCGTGCAGGTTGATCCCGCAGTGCGCATACATCGCCTCACTGATCCGGCGGAAGTCCCGCGCCGTTACCGTAATGTCCTGCGTCAACAACATACCGCTCCGTCATAAAGCCGGCGATGGCATCGCCGGAATGTGCTCGCCCATAAAGCCGGCGATGGTATCGCCGGAATTTGCTCGCCAATCAGAAGGGCGCCATCCCTGGCACCCTGAATTCCCATCCTCTGCGCGTCCCTGCGCCCTCTGCCACCCTGCGGCTCAACCTCTTTCGTGGCCATTTATCTGTTGTCGAACGCCCAGTGCCACAACTCCGCGCAGTGAGTGTTACTTCACCACTTCCAGAATGTCCGTCGTCGCCAGAATCGAATCGATGTCCAGCAGAATCTTCACCGTCTTCCCAACCTTCGCGATCCCCAGGATGAACGTCGCATCCTCGTTGTTCGCAAACGCCGGCGAGTGCTCCACCTGCTCCGCGCTGATGTTCAGCACTTCCGACACCCGGTCCACAATCAGGCCCGTCGATCGCTTCACACCCTCGTGCTGCGTCTCCGCCACGATGATGCACGTCTCTTCCGTCTTCTCCGCCGATTCCATGTTGAACTTCGCTCGCAGATCGATCACCGCGATCACCTGCCCACGCAGGTTCAGCACGCCCTTCACATACGACGGAGTCTGCGGCACCGCCGTGATCTCCATGTACCCGATGATCTCCCGCACCTTCAGAATCGCCAGACCGTACTCTTCCCGGCCCAACGCAAACGTCAGGTACTTCCCACCAAGCCCCACCGACGTCCCGGCCGTTGCTTCCGTCATTACGCTCGTGCTCATGATCTCTCCTTAAATGCTTGTCTAAAAACCGTTCTCAAAATCCAAAAACGTTCGTGTCTTTTGTGTCCTTCCTGGCCATTTACACGTGTTGCAGCACCTGCCCGGCACCCGCGCCGTCCCTCTCCTTCGCCACCAGGTCCATCAACCCCGGCACATCCAGAATCAAACTGATCGTCCCATCCCCCAATATCGCCCCGCCAGACACCCCCGGCACCGAGCCCGTCGAGTTGTCCAGCGTCTTGATCACCACCTGCTGCTGACCCAGCAGCTCATCCACCAGCAGGCAGCACCGCCGCTCGTTGTCCTGCACGATCACGATCAGCGCCTCGCACGGATCTTCCTTGCACGACTCCACCTTGAACAAGCGATGCAACCGATACAGCGGCAACACTTCCCCGCGAATCGTGCAGATCTCCGCTCGATTGTGCACCGTCGACAATACCTCCGGCTTCGGCCGCAAGGACTGAATCACGCTCGTGATCGGTATGATGTACTTCTCGTTCCCCACCTTCGCGATCAACCCGTCAATCACCGCCAAAGTCAGCGGCAACCGGATCGAAAATGTCGAACCCTTCCCCTCCACCGACTGAATATCGATACGCCCGCGCAGACTCTCCACGTTCCGTCGCACCACATCCATCCCCACGCCACGCCCCGATACATCCGTCACCTTCTCCGCCGTCGAAAGACCGGCATGGAAAATCAGCTTGAATATCTCCTGCTCCGAAAGCTGCGAATCCTCCTTCACGATCCCCGCCTTCTTCGCCTTGTCCAGTATCCGCGCCTTGTTCAACCCGCGACCATCATCCGTGATGTCCACCACGATGTTCCCCGCCTGGTGATACGCCTTCAGCTCGATCCGCCCCACCGCCGGCTTCCCGGCCTTGATCCGGTCCTCCGTCGGTTCCAGCCCGTGATCCGCTGAATTCCGCACCATGTGCACCAGCGGATCCGCCAGCGCCTCCACAAGATTCCTATCCAGCTCCGTCTCCCCGCCCGTCAACACAAGATCAATCTGCTTCCCAAACTTCGCCGACAGATCCCGCACCAGACGCGACATCTTCTGGAACACACCCTGGATCGGCACCATGCGCATCGACATCGTCAGATCCTGCAGCTCTCGCGTGATCTTCCCGAGATGCCCCGCATTCCGCGCCAGCCGCTGGTTGCTCCGGAACGACGGCGCGATCGCCTGCGTCACCATTGACTCCGCGATCACCAGCTCGCCGACCATGTTGATCAGCGCGTCCAGCTTCTCCGTCGTCACCTTCACGGTCGCTTCCGTCCGCGCACCCGGCGCTGCCGGACCACCCGTGCTCGCCGTCGGATGACTTGCGTCACCCGTCTGACCCTTCGGATGCGCGGGTGCCTGAGACGCTGTTTTCGGGTGGGATGCGGCGGGAATCGGTGGGTTTTCGACGGGGATCGGTGGATTTTCGACGGGGATCGACGGGGCCGCGATGGGGGCAACTGGCTGCGAAGGTGCCAATTCACCCCCCGAAGCCGCCTGATGCAACCGCTTCAAAATCTCGCCCATGCCCGGATGACCCGCCGGGACTCCGCCGGTTTTCGCCGCCGCATCCAGGTTCGCGATCATCAGCTTTGTCGCGTCCAGCGCCTCGAGCGTGATATCCAGCCGCACCCCTTCAAGCGTCAGTTTTTCCTGCCGCGCCAGGTCGAGCAGGTTCTCCGCCGCATGCGTTAACTTCCCGATCTGCTGCAGGTTAAGGAACCCCGCCACGCCCTTGATCGTGTGGAAGCTCCGGAAGACCGCCGCAATCAACTCCTTGTTATGCGGATCCGATCCCAGCTCCAGCAGGTTCCCCTCCGCCGTCTCCAAATGGCTGTTCGCTTCGGCGATGAATTCCGCGATCAATGGCAAATCATCCGCCCGCAATGGTTTATCATCTGCCCCCTCCTCCACTTTCGCTTCCGCCTCCGCCTTTTCCTCCGTCCCCTTCACCGGCGCCCCCGCCACAACCGTCCCTGTCAGGATCGCCTGCAACTGCACAATCTGCTCAGAAACTGAGACCAGCGCAGCACTTGTGTCCTTGATATCGCGCAGCAGAATCTTCTCCACCAACTGCGCCGCCGCATTCACCGCCTTCGACGCCCCCCCGCGCGCCGCCTCGCTCAGCGTCTCATCCCCCGAAATCGCCGCCGGCAACTCCGTCAGATCATTATGGATCCGCGCCAATCCCGGCAGATCCTCGCCATCCACCACCAGAATCGCGGCTGCCAGCCGTTCGGTCATATCCTGCAGCTTTTCCATGATTTACGATCCTCGTAGATGTGGGCCATTCTTGTGTCATCACGGGATTTCTGCCCCGCTGGATCATCCGACAGGCCGGCGAGTTTCTCTCTTCCGAGGACCCACGCGTGACCCAATCCGACGCAAATAGGTATCGGCATGCATTTAGTCGGTATTGAGGAGCCTCCGCCACACACCCCCATAAAAGACAAGAAATCTCCCGAGCATGTGGCGCGAACCGAACAAACCCCGCGAAATCCCGTCAAAAATGCGATGAACCCCCTCCAAACCGCCTCGGGCCTCACGCACCTTTTTAGGTCAAGTCCGCTCCAAAGCACTCTCCCAGCTCTGCCCTACCCTTCTTCCGGTAGGGGGGCTACCCATTCTGCCCGCACTGGCATCCAAATATGGTGGTGCGTAAACACATGTGCATAACGCGATTATATATGTGACGCGTTCCTCCGGATGGGAACGGCGTCGGCGGCCCAGGCGGTGGCCACCCCAGTTTTTCACTGGCTTCTTCACAGATACCTACCGCGGAGTGAATCGGAGCGGAAACATGACTACTGTCAACCACGAATCGGCACACATCCACCTCGATCGGTTCCAATCGAACCTGCTCATCCTGCACGAAGTAAGCCGTAACATAGATATGCACAAGGACTTGCCTCATTACCTGGCACAGGCGACCGGCGCCTCGGTCGTGCAGACCGCATTCGTCGAATTCAACCAGCAGGGCCACGAAACCAAGCGCGAGATTCACGCCAGCCCGACGGTGGAACTCGTCTCCACATCTGAAGATAACGACTGGGTGAAGGCCATCATGCTGGAAGCCAGCACTAGTGGTACCCTGACCGACATGGTCCGCTTCGTTCCCGGTTCGATGATTCGCGCCCTCTTCGTCATCGACGTAAACGCGGTGATCGTGTTTCGAATTCAGTCCCCCAGCGCCCTCTACATGATTACCCAGAATGCTCGCTCTCTCATCATGCAGGCGCTCCAGTACATCGCAACCGTGCTCCGGCAGCAATCGCGTCGGGCGAATTCGAGAGTCCGCACCAAGCCGCTGCTTCGGACGCTCACCAGGACGGAATGGCGCGTTCTCATGGCACTCGACAGCGAAATGCCGGAAAAGCAGATTGCCACTGAACTTGCCACCACCGCGAACACCCTGCATTCGCACATCAAGAGCATTTACCGCCGGCTGGGTGTGCAGTCCCGTCTGTCGGCCATTGCCCTGCTCCGGCGCGCCGAGCGCGAGACGTTGATCGAAGAACTCCAGACGCCCCGTGGTGTGGAATCCAAAGTGTCTGGCTTCGATCCGTCGCACAACGGCAGCCGAGGTGCTTCGGCGAAAGCGAGCATCTCGGGGCCAAGCGAGCCGTCGAATCTGTCGGCGTCTTATACATCCTTTGCCGACTCGGACTTGTGCGCCGGCTAACCGTTGGGAGCTCGCATACAGACGCCCGTCCCGAGCGTTCAGCCGGGACGGGGTCTGTCATTGCGACGACGCAGCGATCGAAATTGATCATGAAACGGGGGGCGTTTGGAATCTGCTGCACGTGGACGTCGACGGCGAGCGCATTTTTCTCTTATTCAGTTAATGACAGTTCATTGCGCGTGCCACGCAGCGAGCTTGGGGTTGTGCCCGCGGTTGCCTTGGATGTGTTTTGCCAAGTATCCATTCGGTTGCGCGAACAGCGGGAATTCACGAGGCGGCATGATGGGTGTACTCGGAGGGGGGGCTGATATAGAATCTTGCGTGATTTTCTCCAGCGCTCTCAACGGTTTGCAAGAGTTGCATGGCGGTCTGCCAAAAGAATATAGACGGACTTGAGAGCTGCAATGTGCTTGCCCATGACCACCAGCAGCACCGTGAGCGGCGTTGAGAGGAGCAATCCAATGGGACCCCAGAGCCAGGTCCAGAAGACGGTGGAGATGAGGATGCCGGGGGGGGAGATGCCTGCGCGAGCGCCAAGCCATCGCGGCTCTATGAATTGCGAAGTCAGGATTTCCAGGACGACAAACATGCCGAGGGTGACAAAGAAGACGAGGTTGCCCGGATAGGATGCGAAGGTCAGAAGAAGGGGAAGGCCGGCGCCGATCAAGACACCCACGTAGGGTATGAATCGGAGGATTCCACAGAGGAAGCCGGCAGTGAGGGCGGTTGTGACGGAGCCGCGGCCACCCAAGGACATATCGATGATCCACATGCCAATTGCGGACAGGAGGCCGAAGCAGCCATTGATAGCGCACTGCGCGATAAGTACTTTGCTGACGCGCCTGGTGGCCTCTTCGAGAGTGCTGTTGATGGCGGGCGAGCGGGACGCAGCGAGGAGCAACAGCACGCGCTCGCGCACAATTTCCCAGCGCAGCAACATGAACGACAGCATGGCGACAACCAGCAGCGCCGATGCAAAGGGTCCTATCAGTTCCTCGCTGTAGGTGGACAACGCTCCCCAAATCGAATGGTCTTCCGGAACGATTCTGACAGGAACAGCGAAGGGGGCGGGTTCAGGCGCATCCCGGGGCTGAAGTTGGCTTCCTGACGCCGTCGATGGAATCCGCCCGCTGGTGGTCGCACCGGTAAACGTTTCGCGAATCTCTTTCTGGTACCGTTCGAATCGGTCTGACCATTCAATCAGGGCGGTGCTCTTCGCACGAATGCTGGAGCTGTATTCGGGCCACCTGGAAGCGATTTTAGCGGCGCTCTGCTCGACCATGCAGCCGACGGAGACGGTCGCGGCCAATCCCAGGGAAATGACGATCAATACGGAGGCTATCCGGCCTATTTTGAGGCGTTCCAGACGCGTGACGGCGGGAACAAGCACAAAGGTCAAGAGCAAGGCCAAAACAAACGGAACCAGCACGACGCGCCCGAAATGGAGGATCACGACGATGAGCACCAAGGAGGCCAGCCGGTAGAAGGTATTGCGTTCAACGGTGGGGGCCTTTTCGGGCAGTTGCTCGCCGCCGGCTTTCGTTTCGTCGCGATCCAGTGCCATGGTTCACCTCCCGGGCAGATTCGAACGGTGCGAAGCCCACTATTTTTTATTTGGCCTTGGGCGAGTAGCTGACACGCCTGCGAGGATCATGTTCAAGCCAGCTTCAAACTGCTGTTGAGGGTCCGGTTCAACGATAAGCCTTCGGGTGGCAGCGGCTCGTGGATATCGGTCAGCGATGTCCGCCAGTTCTCTGGACTGAAGTTCGCGGCTGTGCGGAAGTTCCTCAATTTCCCAGAGGCAGAAGCCACGGGTGTACAAGAAGCAGGCGTGGTAGGTGGTGGCCTGTTCATCAGCGGTCAGGCCGGCGTCGGCGAGCGCTGACAGAAATGCCTCGGTCAACGGAAGTGCGGACCTGGGGTGAGTTGGCCGAGTCATTGCCAGGCGAAACAGGTTCGGATGCTGCAAAGCCATTTTGCGGAGATTAAAGGCGACGTCCCTGACGCGTGATTGCCAGGAACCGTTTCCTTGCGGCACCTTGATTTTCGATAATAAGAGACCTGCCACGGCGTTCAGGATGGCGTCCTTGTCCTCAAAATGGTTGTAGAGTGCCATCGCCTGTACACGAAGCTCCTGGCCCAGGTGGCGCATGGAGAAATTCTCCTCGCCCACCTTATCGATGAGCCGAAGCGCCGCTTCGGCGACGGCATCGGGGGTGAGCGCATCATCTGGCGCCGGTCGGCCGGGCTTTTTTTTAGTGTTCTGTGCTGAGTACTTCACGTCAAATCCTCCTGAAGACCTCGTGGTGAAAAAATCTTTGCCGCGTGTAAGTATCGGTCATGACGAGTGAAACACGCGGTCCAGGACCTTACCTGAAAAGATCTTCAGGAAAAGCTCTGGACTCCTGTAAATATACGATGTATATTTACGTTGTAAAGGGGAATCTGGAAATTCCTCTCGTGCGATGGGTCGGACGTTTGTGAAAAACTCCTGATGCGAGGCTATCCGAGCGATGGGGTGGTGAATGTCAAAGGCGATCAGCCGTGTGCTGTGATTAGTGAGCGGGCTGAGTGGCTGGAATGATCAGCGTTTCAGCTTCGCGTCGGAGGATGTGAGCGATCCAGAAGTTCGGGTCCGCCACCTCATCTGGCTTGCTCCAATTGAAGGAGCGGATCGCGTCCGAGAGAACCTTGCGCGCCGGAACCATTTCACCTTTTTGATACAGGGCCATCGCTGTGATAAGTTTGGGGCAGGGCCCCATGACGTTGGCGGCCTTTCCGTTCATTAAAGCGATTGCAGCGTCGAAGCGTTGCAGCCGGTATGCGGCAAGACCCTGGGCGAAGAGATCGAAGGGATACGATCCTTCATGTCCGAGGCGCTCTGCTGCTTCGGCACGGTCCGCGAGAGCGGCTGCAAGTTGCAACTCATATCTGTCGCCGGTCATCAGGAGACAGGTTTTGGCGGTTCGTTCACAGATTGTTGCGCTGGCACTATTGGCAAACAATGCAAGCAATTCTATCCGGTTGCGTTGATATTCGTCGATGTTCCCGAGGTACAGGCATAACTCTGCATAGCCGAACCAGTCATCGTGATTCGAAGGGCGAGTATCGAGCACGTTTCGCCACGTAATCCGGGCGTCTTCCAATCGCCCCTGGTCGATCAGGGCGTCGCGCAGAAGTTGTTGTGCGTCGCTGTCTGTGGGCACAATTGAGACGGCCTGCTGAAGGGGGGCGATGGCTTCAGCGGAACGGCCCGCACTTACCAGATAATCCCCCAAGGTCTCTTGCGCCATTTCGTATTTGGGATCGGCGGATACGGCTTCACGCAATTGTTGGATGGCATCTGAATAGCGGTTCAGTTTTGCCTCAATTCGCGCCAAATTGTAATGGGCTATTGAGTAATGAGGGTCGATGCGGAGGGCTCTCTGGAACTGGTCGATCGCAGCATTCAGCCGTCCCTTTTGGTCGAGTGCAAGGCCAGAATTGTTGAAAATAGAGGGCTCTTTGTCATCAAGGCGGAGGGCACGGTCATAGGCATCGATGGCTTCATCGGTTCGACCCAGTTCGCGCAGTGCGTCACCGAGATTACTGAGATACGCGCTGCAGAGTGGATCAAGTTGGCTGGCGCGTCGGAAATATGGCAATGCCTCGTCATATTCATTGTTTTGAAGCAGGCTAACTCCAAGAATGTTGTAAGCACACGCGGCATCGGGCCGAAGAGCTATCGCTGCCTGAGCATATCGTACGGCTTCTGCGGGTTGACCGTCGCACAGGATGTGGCTGAGCCAGAAATTCACATAAAAGTCGTTGGGGTGTGCCTTCTGCACGCGACTCAGGAATGATGCGGCCACCGCGTCGTTGCCGTCGAAGTGCAATCGTTCACCAATACCTACGAGGATTTGCAACGAGGTGTCCTGCACCGGGGCGGTTTTCGCCAGATCCTCGATGTGGGACTTTTCCCAGAACTTGGATGGGTCGCGAACGCGGTCGCGCCATGGGTGAGGATCCGCCAACCGCGCGGTGGACATGAGCCAAACCCGCCGTGGTTCGTCCTGGGCGGCGCAAAGGGCCCAATCATCCAGGGCCGCAATTAACTCGCCGCGTCCGGCCGAGTGGTTGATTTGATAGGCAACAGATTGTGGCGCCAGTGTGAATGGGCTAAAGCCGGCCGCCTGGAATACCGCTTCGTAGTCCTTGTCGGACTGCTGTCGTCGAAAATGCCCTTCGACAACGGCACTGCGGTCGAGGCGAATCGCGTCAATTTGCTCAAGCAGTTTCAGGATGTGGTCGGCGTCGACCAAGAGTTGTGTGAGCGTTTCGGGTGCGTCGTTACTTACCCGGCCCTTGGCGCGTTCAAGTGCGGCCCGCGCTCCGGCCAGGTCGTCTTTCTGCAACAAGGCATTCGCTTCACGAAGGTCTTGTTCTGCGGCGCGCACGGCTTCCTGGCGGTGGCCGCTCACGTGTAATTCAACGCCGATGAGTGCGAGAAGTAACAGGAAGATTGCCATCAAGGTTGCAGAGAGTGCAGCGACGGTGGGTCGTCGCCGCGCCCACATGATGATGCGTTCCAGGCGGCCCGGGGCGCGTGCGACAACGGGCTCGCCGCGCTCGAAGCGGTGAAGGTCATCTGTGAGTTCCGCCGCAGTGGGGTAGCGTCGGTGCGGATCCTTGTCGAGGCACTTGAGGCAGATGTTCTCGAGGTCGCGCGGAATGCGCGGGTTCAGGCGGGTCGGGGGTATCGGTTCGTCGGTCATGACCTGCTGGAAGGTAGCGGTTGTGGTTTCCGCTCGGAACGGGGGGCGGCCCGTGAGAAGTTCGTAAAGGATCGCCCCCAGGGAATACACGTCGGTTGCCGGGCCGATGCCTCCCAGGTCTCCGCGAATCTGCTCGGGAGCCATGTAGCTGGGCGTTCCGATCGGCAGCCCCGTGAGGGTGATACCGTGGTCGCCTTCGATTTGTCGAGCGAGGCCGAAGTCCGTCACCTTTGGGGTGCCGTCGGATGCGAGCAGGATGTTGGCGGGTTTAAGGTCGCGGTGGACGATGCCGCGTTGGTGCGCAGTATGGACGGCGTCAGCGATCATCGCGACCAACTCAGCGGATCGAGGTGCGGGTTGCGGCACACCGTTGATCTCGCGGGCCAGGTTTCCCCCTTCGACGAATTCCATTGCGAAATAGGGCCGGCCTCCAAAATCACCGGCATCAAACACCTGAACGATGTTCGGGTGATGCAAGGCCGCAATGGCCTCGGATTCCCGGAGAAAGCGCTCGAGTTCATCGGGGCGGGCGTATTGACCGGCGAGGAGCATCTTGAGGGCGACAGGACGGTTGAGGCGCAAGTGTCGCGAGAGGTAAACGACCCCCATACCACCGCGTCCAAGGACGCGGAGCACTTCGTAGCCAGGGACGATTGGCATGTCGGTGGCCGAGAGGGAGGGGCGAGAATCGAAGTCGGCGGGATTGGACGGCGGGAAAAAGGTGCCCACCTGCTCCTCAAATGCCCTTAGTCGGCGGAGGCTCGCGCGAACTTTGGGCAGCAACTGTGGAAACGGGCGACAGACTTCCTCGGGGCTGTCGCCAGACTCCAGGATCTGTTCGAGCAGCCGCTCCACTTGCGAATCGTCAAGATCGTCATCGAACATGGGAGTAAGCAAACCTTCAGAAGGTCGGGCGGAGGTGATCCAGCTTCTTCCAGAGGAGTATGAGTGAGCGGTTAAGTCGCCGCTGCACGGTTTTTGCGGAGACGCCGAGAACCTCGGCCGCCTCGGCGTGCGTCAGCCCTTGGACGCGCACCAGACCGAAGGTTTCCCGCTCCTCGTCCGGGAGACTGTCAATTGCCTCGAGAACGTGCACGTAGACAGGCGACAGGGACGCCCCAGAGCTGGGGGGCGCGGGGACAAGTTCCTCCTTCAATTCAACGGCGGCCGGCTGCTTATCCAGGCGGCGAGCAAGGTCATTTAGCTCCCATCGCATATGCTGATTCACGAGCGCAAAAAAATGGCGGACGGTCTGGGGGTGTACGTTACGCATCGCCTTGAGCAGGCGCTCGACGACGGCAGCGACGAGTTCATCGCGTTCGAGATTCATAGGGGGAAATGTCAGGCGGCGGTATTCGCGAAAGAGCAAATGTCCGCATAGGAGTTGCAATCGCCGGACGGACCGGTCCAGCAGCGCGCGCACAATCGGCTCAGCGGGCTGATTACCCGCCAGAGCCTCGAGGTAGCGCTGGACGGCTAATGTCGTACGCTCCGCGCTCATGTCGCACCAAGACTTCAATTTTGCTTTTTCACATATCTTAACGTATGGCCAACAACTGTCCACCGCTGTCGCCAAGAAGATCTGGTGAACGATGCCCGCGTGAAGCATGGGAGAGTGCAAGGCCACAAGAGTTCGCAATGAGAGCGATGTCTTCGCTTGAAGAGTCCACGCTGGAAACTCCCCCAGTGCAACGTTCGCACGGATTGAGTTTCCTTCTGATATGAGGTCGTCGGGCGTGAGAATGATCGTATTGCCATATGAAGACCATGTGGTGAAAAAGTCTTTGCCGCGTGTAAGTCCAGGTCACCACTAGCGAAACACGCGGTCCAGGACCTTACCTGAAGAAATTCCCAGGGAAAGCTCTGGACTCCTGTAAATATACATCGTATATTTACGATGTAAATGGAATTCCTGGAAATTGACGGCTGGAAAGCGTGATTCTCCAAACTGACGCAGGGAATCGGACATGAGATCTGCAACATTCTTAGTGATCGGGGTTTTGGGGATCGGGACGCTCAGCGGGTGCAAGGTGGGTCCGAACTACGTGTCCCCGACCACGAAAATGCCCGCGGCGTACCGCGAGCAGCCGGCAACTCAACCAGCGGCGGGGGCACCTCTCGATGCCTTGGCGAATGACGAGGTTCGCTGGTGGCGAAAGCTCAATGACGCACAACTCACAAGCCTGGTGGAACGGGCGATTGTCGCGAACTACAGCATTGCAATAGCGGAAGCGCGGTTGCGCGAGGCGCGATCGGCGCGCGAAGCGGCGCAGACGCTCCTGTACCCCGAAGTCCACGCCAATGCCTCATTCATGCGGTTTCGTGCCGGGGACAGCGTGCTTGGCGGCATGTTCAGCAACGGAAGTAATTTTTACCAGGCAGGATTTGATGCCGTGTGGCAAGTGGATGTGTTTGGCGGGATTCGTCGGCAGATCGAATCGGCGAAAGCGGATGAACAGGCCGTAGCCGCCGGGCACCACGGCGTCGTTCTGATGGTGGCATCAGAAGCGGCCAGAGGCTATCTGGAACTTCGCGGCGTGCAGCGCCAACTTGAGGTGGCCAGAGCCACGCGCGACGAGCAACGGAAAACACTGGCGATCACCGAGGACAAACGGCGAAATGGACTTTCCTCCGATCTCGAAGTGGCTCGCGCCAGGACGGAGGTTGAATCCACTGAGGCGGAAATCCCCCCGCTGGAACAGGCGCTGAGGGAGTACATTCACGTTCTTTCCACGTTGATTGGGCAGGAACCAACTGCCCTGAGCGCCGAACTTGAGCCTGTCGCTCCGATTCCACAGTTTTCACAGCAACTGGCGGTTGGCGTTCCTTCCGACCTTTTGCGGCGACGGCCGGACATTCAAGCGGCGGAACGACGGATCGCTTCAGCGACGGCACAGGTAGGTGTGACCACGGCCGAACTCTTCCCCAAGCTTGTTCTCGGAGGCGCCGCGGGGTTTGGCACCCCGAAATCACAGGACTTTTTCCACCCTGATTCCAGCGGATATTACGCCACCGGTCCCTTCGTCGACTGGACGCTATTCGATGCGGGCCGCCGCAAGGCCTTTGTGAAGCTCTCGGAGGCCCAGGTCGATGCGGCGAAAGCGGATTACCAGGACACGGTGCTGCGGGCGTTCGGAGAGGTGGAGAACTCGCTGGTTGCGGTCGATCGAGAACAGGCCCGCCGCGCGGCTCTGGAGCGGTTATCGGTGAGCGCCCGGGAGTGCGCCAACATCGCGCGGGGGGATTACGAGCGCGGCATTCTGGATCAACTCACGGTTCTTGACACCGAGCGTCAGGCGAACCGGGCAGACATGCTCCTGGCCCAGAGCCAGGTGGCGTACGTGGTGGACGTGGTCACGCTCTACAAGGCGCTCGGCGGCGGCTGGGAAGCGGCCGAACCATCCACAACACAACCCGCAAAAGAAACTCACGATAAGGGGCAAGAGAAATGAATCGTATACGCAGGGAACGTCGCACGGAGCTGAGCACATTGGGGCGGAAGACTCGCACCGGTGTGGCGGCGACGCTGCTTGTCTTTGGCGCGTTCAGTTGCACCAAGCCGCCGGTAACGGAAAGTTACGTGCCGGTGAAGGTCCAGGTGCTGGAGCCGGAGGAAATCACAGTTTCCACGCGCTTTAGCGGGTCGGTCGAACCGCTGCAAAGCACCGCGCTCGCATTCAAGTTGCCGGGCACCGTTCAGAGTCTCTATCGTCCGCCGGGTCTCAACCGGGACGTGCAGGTGGGAGACACGCTTGAGAAGGGCACGATCATTGCGGAACTGGACGAAGGCGACCTTCGCCGTGCCAAGGCGAGTGCGGAGGCGAAAGTTGCGCAGCTTGAGGCGAGGGTCGTCACGGCAAAGGAGAACCTGGTGATTGCCACGCGCAATTTCGAGCGGTTTGCCCATTCAACGGGCTCAGTCTCGGAAGCGGCGCGGGATGATGCGGATGCGCGGCGTGTTTCGACTGCGGGCGAATTGGCCGCGGCGGAGCAAGCCCTGGCCGATGCGCGAGTGCAGCTTGACCAGGCGAATGACAATTACAGCAACCGGCAGTTGATCGTCCCGTTCGACCACGCCACGGTTGCCGAAAAGCACATCGAACCCGGAGAGCGCAAAGCCCCCCACGAACTAGCATTCGAGCTCATCGACATCTCCACGGTTCACATCAATGTCGGCGTGCCGGACACGATGGTGGGGGAGCCGGCGATTGACGCGTCTGCGGCCCAGCATGTGTTTCTTGGCCAGAAGCTCCCCGTGACGGCCGATGCGTTTGAAGGTCGGACGCTGCGGGCGACGGTCACGAAGATCGCTCCGCAGGCGGACCCGGTGACGCGCACGTTCCTGACGCAGCTTTCCATTGCCAACGAGGAGATTGCACCGGGTCAGCCATTGCTCCGGCCGGGGATGATCGTGGCGGTGCGTGTGGGCGCGCAACACGATCGAACGGCGATGCTGTTGCCGATGTCGGCGATTCACCAGGGCGCGTCGCCTGAGGACCTGATGGTCTACGAGGCGGTCAGCGAGAACGGCCGCGATGTCGTGCGCGCCAAAAAGGTATCGGTGGGGGGCGTGTACAACAACGAAATCGAAATCCTTCCCGCCGGGAGCCAGGTGCAGGCAGGCTCCCGGATCGTGACGAGCACGGCGGAGCGTCTGACCGATGGGGCGCTCATTCGGATCATGCAGGACAACGCCGATTCAGCGACAACGCTAGCGGAGGCGGCCAAATGAATATTTCCGAACTCTTTGTCAGCAAACGGCCGATCGCCTGGACCGCGATGATTGCAGTGCTCGTGTGGGGCATCTATGCGTACATGAACATGCCGCAGCGGCAGGACCCTATTATTCCGGTGGTCACGGGAGTGATCGTGACGCCATATCCGGGCGCCGAAGCGGAGAGGGTCGAGCAGGAGGTCACGCGGAAGATTGAACGCAAGGTTGCGGACAATCCAGCCGTGGAGCACGTGAAATCGATCAGCCGACCGGGCATTTCGATCGTCTATGTCGAGCTCTTTGAATCGACAAGAAATGCGGAGCTGGTGTGGCAGGACATTCGTGGAAAACTCAGCGAGATCCATGACCTGCCTTCGGCGGGGGGGCTGCCGACGGTCCCGACGCTTAACAAGGATTTCGGCGACTCGGTAGCGGTGATGCTGACGCTCAGTTCACCACCGCTTACCGATCTGGAGATTCATCTTCGCGCCAAGAACATCCGCGATTCGATTGTCTCGTACCGGAAAGAATCGGCTGCGACGGGGGACCGCTGGACGGGCGTGCTGGTGTATCCGAACACGGTGGCGCGCTCGTTTGTGTTGCGGGTCGGTCGCACGCTGGGGGAGCGGCTGACGGAAGCGGGGATCGCCAGGGATGTTGCAATCGTCGAAGCGCCGAGCGCGGGCATGCTGGATGTGACGCTCGCGCCCGGCAAGACCGGGGCCGACATTCAACACGCGACCGACCAATGGAAGCGCGAGGCGCTGGGCGCTGATGAACTCGATCCGGACATCTGGCCGGGGTTCTGGGTTCACGACCTGAACGACCTGGAATCGCAGCTCCGCAAGAATGCGCGGGACAAGTACACTTATCGGGAGCTCAAGGACTTCGCCGACCGCATCCGGGACCGGCTCAAGCAATCCCCGTTTGTCGCGCAGATCGATGAGGTCGGCACGCAGGACGAACGGATTTGGCTCTCGTATTCGGGGCAGCGGCTGGATCAGTTCGGAGTCGCGCCGCTGGCGCTGGTCAATCGGATCCAGCAGCGGAACATCAACATACCCGGGGGCCAGGTGGAGCTGCCCGATCAGAACGTGGTGGTGCGGCCGACGGGTGAATACAAATCCGCCGCGCAGATTGGTCAGACCGTGATATCGGTGTCGTCCGACGGGTACCCGCTCTACCTGCGGGACCTGGTGGAGATCACTCGCGGATACGAGGACCCATCGGGGGTGATGAACTTCCAGACGATCAAGGTGCCACGCGACAACCCCGCCGCCATCGCCGCCGAACAGGCGCATGAAGGCGGAGGCAAGATCCCCGAGAATGCCGTCCTGCAGACCAGGCGTGCGGTGACCATCTCGATCCGGCAGGTCAAGGGGACGAACATCGCCTATTTTGACCGGGACCTGACGAAGGCCGTTGCAGACGTCAAGCCGCTCCTTCCCCCGGACCTGGGCGTAGAGCGGACGAGCAACGAACCGGAGATGGTGCGGGAGAAGATCGACAGTTTCGACCGGAACCTGATTGAGGCGATTGTGATTGTGGTTCTCGTGGCGGTGGTGTTCATGGAATGGCGCAGCGCCCTCCTGGTCGCCGTGTGCATTCCCGTGACGATCGCCTTTACGCTCGGGCTCTCGCAGATCTTCGGGATCGACCTGCAGCAGGTGTCGATCGCGGCGCTGATCATCGCGTTGGGGCTGCTCGTCGACGCACCCGTGGTTGCCTCGGATGCCATCAACAGAGAGCTGGCGCATGGTGAACCGCGGCAACGGGCGGCATGGCTCGGACCGCACCGACTGGCTCGCGCGGTCTTTTATGCCACGCTGACAAACGTCGTCGCCTTCCTGCCGCTGCTGCTGGTCAAGGGCAAGACCGGTGATTTCATCTACGCTCTCCCGGTCGTCGTTTCGTTCTCGCTTCTTGCCTCGATGATCGTGGCGTGGACCTTCGCTCCGCTCCTGGGTTTCTACATCCTCAAGGGGCAGAAGGGATTCGAAGGATCTGACGGCAAGCCCGCATCCGGATTCCCCCGTTTGTACAAGGCGTTCGTGGAGACGTGTATTGCTCACCGCTTCATCGCCGCGACGATTGCCGTGGGGATTCTCCTCGCCGCCCTCCTGGTCGTCGGGACGATCGGCACGTCGTTCTTCCCGAAGGACCTGCACAATGTGTTCGTGGTGAACCTGGACCTGCCCGAAGGTTCGCCGATCCGCAAAACCCACGACGTGGCCATGGAGGCGGTCCGCAAGATCGACGCGATCGAAGGAAAGCGCATCGCCAGCTATACGACGTTCGTCGGCGCCGGCGGGCCGCGGTTCTGGCTTTCGATCGAACCCGAGCAGCGCTCCGACAACTACGCGCAGATCCTCGTTCACACCACGTCCAAGGAGGAGACTGCATCGGTGGTGGCCCATCTGAGAGAGGAGCTTCCTCTCCAGATTCCGGAAGCACGCGTCAGGACGCAGATGCTGGAAACAGGGCCGCCGATTGGAATCCCCGTGCAACTGCGGCTCTTTGGGCCGGACGTCCAGACGCTTCGTGAACTTGCAGCGCAAGTCAAGAACCGGATGCGTGCGATTCCCGGGACGATGGACGTCAACGACGACTGGGGCGATCCGATCTTTCAGATGACGCTCAACATCGACTCCGACCGTGCCGCGCTCAGCGGGCTGACGAACCAGGACATCGCCACAACCGTAGCCACCGGACTCTCCGGTCTCTCCGTCAGCCAGCTTCGGGAACGGGACAAGCTCATCGGGATTTCACTGCGTCTGCGTCCCTCCGAGCGCAGCGAGCTGGGCGACCTCTACAGCCTGAACGTGGTCAATTCGGCCACGGGCGTTCGCACGCCGCTTCGGCAGATCGCCTCGATTACGCCGCAGATCATCACCCCCAAGATTCGCCGGCGCGATCATGAGCGGTGCATCACCGTCCGCTGCGACACCGTCAATGGCGTGCTGCCCAGCCAGATTACCCAGCAGCTTCTGCAAAGCCTCCCCGCCCAGTCGCCGACGACTGCGAAAGCCGGAAACAACCAGATCGTCTTCCCCGCCGGCTACCACTGGGAGTTTGGGGGCGAGAAGTACGAGCAGGAGAAAGGGTTCAAGTCGCTGAGTATCGCACTGATCGTCTCGTTCTCAGCGATCTATCTCGCGCTGGTCGTTCAGTTCAACTCGGTCACGCAGCCGTTGCTTGTGTACGCGGCGGTCCCCTTCGGCATCGTCGGCGGCCTCGTCGGTCTGGCCATCATGCACTCCTCGTTCGGCTTCATGGCGTTCCTCGGTGTGGCGTCGCTGGCCGGCCTCATCATCTCGCACGTGATCGTCCTCTTCGACTTCATCGACGAGATGCACCACAAGGGCGAGCCGCTGCGGAAAGCCGTCGTCGATGCAGGCCTGGCGCGATTGCGCCCCGTGCTCGTGACGGTCCTTGCGACCGTCGGCGGGCTGATCCCGCTGGCCATGGAAGGCGGTCCGCTCTGGGAACCCATGTGCTACGTCCAGATCGCGGGCATGCTCGTGGCCACGCTCGTCACTCTCGTTATCGTCCCCGTGTTCTTTGTGATCTTCGTCGAGAACCTCCACCTGGTTCGTTGGGACCATGTGGCTACGAATGAACCCGCACCCGCGGATCGTGTTTCCGAGCATTTGGTCCAGGCGACGTGAGCGCCGAAGCTTTTCAAAGGAAGTGACATGAATTCGCTCACTCTTTTCTCTGGCACCGCCTACGTGGACGCTTTCACTAATGAATTCGGCCCTGCGTCGGACTGGCGCTCGTGGGTTGATCGTCGCAGGCATCGTGCCCGCCCGACGCCGAGCGCCACTCCTGTTTTGTCATTCTTGCTTTCCATGTCCTTTCCAGGGCCTCCCGCCGCGCGCACCCATCCTGCGCATGCCCGTCACTCCCACCCAGTACGGGTTCCACGGGGGGAAACGGCGGGGGCCCTTTGTTATTCGCATGTGAACGAGGCAGCTCTTCCATGAACACCGACGAAACAACGACCCGCGGCATCGAAAAAAGCCTGATGGATATCGATTTCGCCGCCCTGACACGCGGTCCTTTCACCCCCTCGCCGGCCGCCTGGGAGGACCAGGTGCTTTATTTCCTGATGCTGGACCGCTTCTCGGACGGAAAGGAGAAAGGGGGTTACGCGGACGCCTCGGGCCGGCCCGTGGAAGCCGGCAGCACTCCGCTCTACAGCCCTGAAGGCCAGGCACAGATCGACTACGACATCTGGTTCCGCGCCGGCGGCGGGTGGCAGGGCGGCACGATCAAGGGGCTCACAGGAAAGCTCGGCTATCTTCGCCGGCTCGGCGTTACGGCGCTGTGGATCAGTCCGCCGTTTCGCCAGGTCGCATTTGAACCGAGCTATCACGGGTACGGCGTACAGAACTTTCTCGATGTGGACCCGCACTTCGGCACCCGCGAGGAGTTCCGTGACTTCGTGAGAGCTGCCCACGAGCAGGGCATTTACGTCATCCTCGATGTGATTGCTCACCACACTGGCAATGTCTTCTCGTACAACGCGGACCGCTACCCAACGCACGATCCGGCGACTGGGAGCACGTTCAACGACCCGCGCTGGGACGGCATGCCCTACGCCGTGGCCGGCTTCAATGACCGCGAAGGGCGGCCGACACTTCCTTTCGGCATCCCCCATGATCTAAGCCCCGCGGACGCTGCAAAGCTGGAGGCATCCTGGCCCGATGGCGCCGTCTGGCCTCGCGAGTTTCAGCGGGGCGACCTCTTTCTCAGGAAGGGCCATATCACCAACTGGGGCCACTACCCGGAGTATGCCGAAGGAGACATGGCTGGCGGCCTCAAGACATTGGACGTTCGCGTGCGCTGGGCCGGCCAATACCGCCGCCCATCTCCGGCGATGGCGTGGCTGTGTCTCGCCTATTGTTTCTGGATCGCCTACGCGGACCTTGACGGCTTCCGGATCGACGCCGCCAGACACATGGACGTCGATGCGCTTCGCTCGTTCTGCGACTGGATTCGCGAGTTCGCCCAGAGCATCGGGAAGGAGCGGTTTCTGCTGGTCGGAGAAGTGCCGGGCGGGCGCGATCTTGCGTTGGAGGTGGTGGAGAAGACCGGTCTGGATGCGGCCCTGGGGATCGACGACATCCCGGGGAAGCTGGAGCGCATGGTGACCGGCGAGGCGGATCCGATCGATTACTTCTCCATTTTCCGCAACTGGCGCCTGGACGAGCCCGAGGGCGGCAAGCATCGGTGGTACCGCGACCAGGTGGTCACTTTGGTGGACGACCACGACCAGGTTCGCAAATGGACGGCGAAGCGGCGGTTCTGTGGTGACAGCCGCTATCGGGACCTGGCCTTCAACGTGATGGCGGCGCAACTGACGACCGCCGGCATCCCCTGCATCTATTACGGATCTGAACAAGGCTTCGACAGTGGTGGACGCGTGAGCAACTCCGACATGGTGTTGCGCGAAAACATGCTCGGGGGCCGATTCGGCGGCCTGTGCACGCAAGGCCGCCATTTTTTTAACGAACAGGGCGACCTGTACCGCGCCCTGGCGTCGCTCACCGCGCTGCGCAAACAGTTGATCACGCTCCGGCGCGGCTCGCAGGTGCTCCACCGCATCTCCGGCGACGGTGTGAATTTTGGCCATCCGCGCCGCCTGGGCGACCAGCGGATGCGGTCGCTGGTGTGCTGGTCGCGTCTTTTTCTGGACCAGGAGACGCTCGTCGTATTCAACACCGATCCGTCTCAGACCGTCGCGGCCTGGTCCACTGTCGGGCCGCTCTTGCGCGTGGAAGGGGACGAATTCCAGAGGCTCTTCTGGTACACACCCACACCGTCGGAGCCGCCCCCTGCGACCTTGACCGTGGAGCACCGCAACGGTTTGCCAACGGTGCGAATCCAACTCCCCCCGGCGGGATTCGTGATTTACCAGGCATCACCGGCCCTACACCGCCTCGGGCCAAATCGGCCACCCGGCCTCAAACCATGGGCGGAAAGCCCATGGTAAGTCGCAACTCGGCAAGATTAAAACCCGCTCGTGAAAGGACACAAATATGAGCAGGAAGATGATGAACACAGAGACGCCCGCGGAGGTGCACGCGCCACGCGGCTCCAAAGATATTACCGAACTCCTCCAACAGTACGGTTGCGGCCCTGTGCAATTCACGGGGACGCCCGAAGCGCTGTACGAGCGGCACTTGATCTTCGACAACATCCTGAGCCCGTCCGCTGTCTGCCCGCGGGAGCAGTTCGAGGCCGTCGCCCGCTCCCTGCGCGATGTCCTCTCACAACGGTGGGTGCGCACGCAGCAGACGTACGACCGCGAAGACCCCAAGCATGTCTATTATCTTTCGATGGAGTTCCTCATCGGCCGATCCCTCGCCAATAACATGACGAACCTCCTGCTCGACCCGGTCGTGCGGGATGCGGTGCGACAGAAGGGGCTCGACTGGCCTCAATTGCTCGACGAAGAACCTGATGCCGGCCTGGGTAACGGCGGGTTGGGCCGCCTCGCCGCCTGCTTCCTCGACTCCATGGCCACGATGCAACTCCCCGCGGTTGGCTACGGGCTGCGCTACGAGTACGGCATCTTCCGCCAAACCATTCAGAACGGCTGGCAGCGCGAGCAGCCCGACAACTGGCTTCGTCAGTCGGACCCCTGGGAAATTGCCCGTCCGCACGAACGAGTCGAAGTCCCACTCAATTGCTCGTTCGAAGTGCGCGGCGGAACCCTCCAGCCCATCATTGGCAAGCCATCCCGCCTGATCGGCATTCCCTTCGATCGCCCGATCGTCGGCTACGGCGGCAAGACCATTAACACGCTCAGGCTATGGGCCGCCGCAGCGCCGGACTACTTTGATTTCCATGCATTCAGCCACGGTGACTTCGTCGGATCGGTGGCACAGACCCTCGCATCCGAAGTCCTGACGCGCGTGCTCTATCCCGACGACTCGACCAGTATGGGACAGGGACTCCGCTTCGTGCAGGAGTACTTCCTCGTCGCCTGTTCGCTGGCCGACATCGTCGGGCGCTTCCAGCGCTGCAACTCCGACTGGGCCGCGCTTCCGGACAAGGCCGCCATACAGCTCAACGACACGCACCCGGCTCTCGCAGTGCCGGAACTCATGCGCCTTTTGCTGGATGATGCGCGCCTCGGCTGGGACGAAGCGTGGGAGATCACCCAACGGACCCTGGCCTACACCAACCACACGCTTCTGCCGGAGGCGCTGGAGAAATGGCCCGTTGCGTGGTTCGAGATGCTGTTGCCCCGGCACCTCGAGATCATCTATGAGATCAACCGCCGGCTGCTCGATGGAGTCCGTCAGCGGTTTCCGGGGGACGGCGGCCGCGCCCAACGCGTCAGCCTCATCGAGGATGGCCCGGCCAGGCAAGTCCGCATGGCCCACCTTGCGGTTGTCGGTGCCCACAGCACCAACGGCGTTTCCGCGATTCATACGCGACTCCTCCGCTCCACGACTCTCCGCGACTTCGCCGAGATGTTTCCCGATCGCTTCAACAACAAGACCAACGGCGTTACCCCGCGGCGCTGGCTGCTCCTGGCGAACCCGCCCATGGCCGCCGCGATTACCGAGGCCATTGGCGAGGGGTGGATAAAAGACCTCTGCCAACTCGCCCGTCTCCGGCCGCTGGCGGACAACGCCGGCTTCCGGAACACGTTCCGCAAAGCCAAGCGCCAAGCCAAATCACGCTTCGCCGACTGGTTGAAAGCCACGTGCGGCGAGGAAGTGAATCCGGATTCAATCTTCGATTGCCAGGTAAAGCGCATCCATGAATACAAGCGGCAATTGCTGAACGCCATCCGCATCGTGGTACTCTACAACCGCCTCCGGGCGAACCCGCACGTTCAGATGGTCCCACAGACCTTCTTCTTTGCAGGCAAAGCTGCCCCTGCATACCACCTCGCGAAAGTCATCATCAAGTTCATCAACAACCTGGCCGCAACGATCGATGCCGATCCGATCACGCGCGGCCGGATCAAGGTCGTCTTTCTCCCCGAGTACGACGTTACACTCGCGGAACGGATCATTCCCGCCACGGACGTCTCCAACCAGATTTCGACGGCGGGTTACGAGGCCAGCGGCACCAGCAACATGAAGTTCATGATGAATGGAGCGATCACCCTCGGAACGCGGGACGGCGCGAACATTGAGATGGCCGAGGAAGCCGGAGAGGAGAACCTTTTTCTCTTCGGTCTGACCGCGCAACAGGTCGCCGAAAGCCGAGGCTGGTACAACCCTCACTGGCATTACGATAACGAACCGGAGACCCGCGCCGCGCTCGACCTCATCTTCTCCGGCCACTTTAACCGTTCGGAACCAGGCATATTCGACATTCTGCGCGACACCCTTTTGACTCGCGGTGATCACTACATGCATCTGGCGGACTTGAGGTCCTACCTGGAGGCGAACCAGCGCCTCGGGGAACTCTACACCGATCCCGACGCGTGGACGCGGAAGGCCATCCTGAATGTGGCCGCTTCGGGCAAGTTCTCCAGTGATCGCACGATCGCTGAGTACGCCTCGGAGATTTGGCGCGCTGCGCCCTGCCCCGTCACCTGAAGCAGGCACACTTATGTGGAACATCCACTCGACAACTCAATTGCTCAAAGACATCAGCAAATCCACGGAACCTGATGAACTGGTTCGCCTGTTCTTCGAACATGTCCGCCAGAAGGTCTCCGTGCAGCGGGCTTTGGTGCTCAGTAACGCAGGCTTGTCGTCTCCAGAATACCGGCTGGTTCACTACGTCGACGGGAAGCCGGAATCGAGCACTTCGGTGGTTGCCGTTGACGAACTCCGAACCGGCGGGCTGCTGGCCGAGATCCTTTACGCAGGCGAATTCGGGATCACCGAGATTTCTCCCACGCCTTCCGATCCGGCCTTCGACCTGCTGCGAGGAAGCCGTTCGCTGATCGCATTTCCGCTCTTTGAAAGTGGAAAAATCGCTGGCATGGTGGTGATGCTTGGTGCCGCGCCGCTGGCCTGCAACACGACCGACCTCTGTGCCTTCGCGACAATCGCCTCCTTACTTGGCCGCGCAATTGAAACGCAGAAGCTCGCCAATCAGTTGGAAGGAACCTGCCGCGCTTTGGACGCCGAGTTGGAGGCTGCCGCCAAGGTTCAGCGCTGGTTGCTGCCATCGTTGCCCACACTTGAAAATGCCAGCGTCGCCGCCTCCTATCGAACCGCCCGGTACGCCGGCGGCGATTACTACGACGTCGGCCTCCTCCCGGACGGCAAGCTCGGGGTGCTGATCGCAGATGTGAGTGGGAAAGGGGCTGCCGCCGCCGTCTTGATGGCCGTGCTGCGCTCGATCGTGCACGACGAAGTGGACCGAGCGCGGATAAGAGGCCCGGCAGCGCTCCTTGATTATGCCGATCGTCGATTATGCGCGATGGGCCTGCCGGAGCGAGGCGCATTCATTACCGCATTCTGCGGCATTTTCGATCCGGCCACCGGCGCGATCGTCTATTCGTGCGCCGGGCACAACCCGCCACGGCTGCTTCGCGTCCGTGAGCGGACGATCACAGCGCTGGAGGGGGCTCGAAGCTTTCCATTGGGAATCCTCGCCGATCCCCCCTCGCATACGGAGGAAGCAGTCCGCCTCATGCCCGGTGACCTCGCCCTTTTCTACACGGACGGGATTACCGAGGCCCGCTCGCCCGCAGGTGAATTCTTCGACGTCCAACGACTCGACGAGATTTTGCGCCTTTTGCCAGATCCGGTTACGCCCGGCGCGGCGGTCCAGGCGATCCAGCAAGGCGTCTCCGCATTCACTGGCGACAAACCGCCCGCCGACGACCAGACGCTCTTGGCGCTCGGCGCGAGCGCTTCCGCCTTCATCCCCCCGTACTCCTTACGCCACCGGTAGCCTGTTCCACGCTCTGGCCCTTGCCCAGTTCCACGTCCGCCTGACGCAATTTGTGGATCACCCGCTCGGCGCTGTGACGATGCTTTGCCATGACCTGATCCCCTTCGTGTTTGCGCCCAGTGCGACCTGCAGTCGCAATCGAAAGGAGCGCCGCCGGAGAATTCATCTGTGAATTGAGTTTACGGAGCCAGGTGAGGGAACAGCAGAAAATCGGGTTGGGAAGTCTTCGGTTTCTCGGTGAGTCGCTTTATGGTAGATTTCGTCACGGCTTTTGCTCCCGGCGGGCGTCTGGCCGGTGTCAGTTGTTCTTACAGAATCCGAACACGGTCAATACTAACAATTGGCAGAAATGGGGTGAGGGTGATCCTTTGGATCAGTTCCTAGCGGGTTATTTCATCTGAATCCGCGGGTAGAGGCGGCGGAGTTTGATGCGGGCGTCGGCGATCTCGAACTGCCAGTCGATCTTCTTGCTGTGGTTGTTTCGATCCGCGTTCCAGAGGGACACCCGCTCACGCAAGGTCGCTTCGTCGCCGATGCGGTCCTCCAGACATTGCTTGCTCAGAACGCTCAGCTCGCACTCAGCCATGTTGAGCCAGCTGCCGTGCTTGGGGGTGTGGACCACCTCAATCCGATCGATGATCCGCCGTGCTTCCTCCGGGGCAAACGCTTCGTACAGGCAGCTCATCTTGTGCGTGTTGAGATTGTCCATCACCAGCGTGATCTTCCGGGCTTGGGGATAATGCACGTCCACCAGGTCCTTCATCTGCCGGGCGAAGTCCAGCTTGGTCCGGCGGCTGGTCACGCTCACATGCCGCCAGCCCCGCAGCGGCTCGACCAGCAGGAACAGGTTCGCCGTGCCGTTGCGGACATACTCATAATCATGTCGCTCCGGCCGGCCCGGCGCCGCGGGAATCGGCACCCGGGTTTCTGCCACCAGTTGCTTGCTCTTTTCATCAAAGCAGACCTGGGGATTCTCCGGGCAATAGGGGCGCCGGTAGACCGTCAGCACGTTCTCCATCGCGCAGACGAACTCCGCATCCTGTTCCGGCGCATGGGCTCCTGCCAGGGCTTGAGCTCGTTTTTTGAAGAACCCGCACCTCATTGATGGCTACCTTTGCAAACACCGAAACAAAACGGGGGTCCAGTATCGGATCAAGCTTTGGAAAGTCACCCGCGACCTCATTGCCGACGCCCGCGATAACGTCGGTGCTGACGAGCTTCTTTTCGTGACAAAGCAGGGATTCCCTCTTGTCCATGAGGGGCCGCAAAGTAAGACCAGTGCACTGTCCCAGGCCTTTGAAAGGCTCGTGAAAGAGGCCGGCGTCGAGGCGACCTGGGCCCAATTCCGGGACACCAGCGCCACCCGCATCGAGGAGATTGCCAAAACCGGCGAAGGCGAGATCGATAAGAATCTCGTGAGTATGTTCCTGGCCCATGCGGACGGTCGAACGGCCCGGTTCTATATTCAGGCGGACTCGAAAACGCTGCCAAGCGCGAAGCTGGATAAAGCTTTGGAAGAGTTGGAGAAGGTCTATGAGCTGGAGTACAAATCAGCAGCAAAGAGCCATGATGCGTCTTTGATTCACCCCGAAACCGCCGGAGCCCCGGTTGCGTAAATGGTAGGGGCCTGTCTCCTTCGAGGATCTGCATCATGCGTACCCGTATCGGTCTTCTGGCCATCTCCGTGACCGCTCTTGCCGTGGTGGCCTTCGGCGATCCCCATCCTGCCACCCAACCGACGACTCATCCGGCCCGCTACACCCAAGCCTGGTGGGACATGATGGATCGGACGATTCCCGGCTACAGCAAAATGACGCCCGATGAGCGGTACCAGGCATGGCAGAATTACCGTGAACGGCAGAGGGTGGAAGAGTTCCTGAAGGAAATGGAGACCGAGCGCAAGGCCGGCCTGAAGCTGGTGACCTACAGTGTCGGGGGCCACAAGCACGTCATGGTTTCCAGGGGGAAGACCGACCAGAAGGCCGCTGCATTCGTCATTCAAAAGTGCGCGGATCGTTGGAAAGGGGCGAAGATCACGGTCGAAATCCTCAAGGTCGAGCCTATTCCGGAGGATATTAACAGCGAGGAAATCTGGATTGGGAACATCTTTGACCGGAGCAACCACTGGGGTTTCCGGGACACTATCCGCGCCGGGTCGGCGGCAGAAGCCCAGACGTGGCTCAGTAATCGGTATTCAGAACTGGGGGCTGACGGCAAGCCGCGATACGAAATCGGGCAGATCAGAATAGCGGGTGGGTGGTGCTCTGTCTCAACCCCCCAAATAATTTGCGCCCACGAAATTTGCGCGCCGCATGTGGAGTAGTTACATCATGCAGGATGGAAACCTGCAAATCACCACGGACGGTGTTGAATGCCGCCTATGCGCTGGCGACGGCATGCGTGAAGGAACACCAGTCGAAGTTCAGCCGCAAGGATTTCACCGGGCCGCAATTGTTCGCCTGCCTGGTGCTGCGTGAGCATCAGAGGAAGAGTTATCGCGGTCTGGTGGCGCTGTTGCAGGACTGCCCGCACTGGTGCGCGGATATCGGCCTCAAGAAGGTGCCCGATCACAATACGTTGTGTCGGGCGCACAAGAATCTGGTGAAGCCCGGGGTGGTTGAGAAGATGCTGGACGTCTCCATCGCGACGGCCCGAAAGCTCCAACGCCGGAATAAAAAAAAAGAAGGGCCCAAAGAAAACGCGGCCGTAAGAAAAGGGGCCAGCAGCCAGGCAAGGCGCAACGCAAGGAACGTACGGCGGCACTGGATTCGACCATGCTCGAGTCCCACCATGTCAGCCGGCATTTTGAGAAGCGGCAGCGGCAAACCGCCCGCCAGGCACGGAAAAAGCCCAAGACCAGGAAGCAGAAGCAATATGACGCCAACCGCCGTCGTGCCGCGGTCAACAAGCGTCTGCCCAAGCTCTCCCTGGCGGTGCAGGCCTCCTCGCACCTGATCCTCGCGGCCAGGGCGAGCACCGGAGTGGGCGCCGATCACCGGCATTTTGTGCCGCTGATGCTCGATGCCGACAGACGCATGTCCCTGGAGTTTGCGCTGGCCGACGCGGGATACGACTCGGAGGACAACCATCGCCTGGCCCGCCAGGAACTGGGGATTCGCTCGCTGATCCCGGCGACCTGCGGCCGCCCCGGAGTCAACGGACCCACGGGGCATTACCGCCGCCTCATGCGGCGGCGATTCAAGCGCGGGCCCGACAAGCGCCACTATGGACAACGCTGGCAGGCCGAGATTTGCCAGCCATACTGCCTCCAAAGTAAGCGCTCTTATGAATTACCTTTTCGCCGTTTGGGCACGGTCAGTTCTGCGGCCTGAGGGCGATTGTACCACGTGCGCGGGGCTGCTCGGAGCTGGTGTAAGCGTATCAA
>DATKPA010000013.1:0-25715 GCA_035524355.1 Phycisphaerae bacterium
GTTGGGTTTGGGGGGGGCGTTGGTACCAGGTCCAGGTGGAGAGGTCGGGGCCGAGGAGTTGGAGGGGGGTGCCGAGTTTGCCGGAGGGGGGGGCGGGGGTGGGGAGTGGCGCGGGGGCGGTGGATTGGGCGCAGAGGAGGAGGGTGAGGGGGAGGAGGAGGGGTTTTCGCATGGTTTTCTCCGACGACGGCGGCTCGACAATGAGGAGGCGTTAGAAACCACAGAGTCGCAGAGGGCACAGAGACGCACAGAGGTGGTTGGGGAGTAACGCGGAAGTGGGCGCGCGATTGCGAGGGGGAGGCCTCGCTGCGCGTTGGCGTTTGCCGCCTGAAGGCGGAACTCCAACATGGGCAGGATTCCCATGCCATGATTATTTGATGCCGCGGGCGCTTTGGAGGCTGAGGACGACGTAGCTGGTGACGAGGACGGGGTTGGATTCCATGAAGCGGCTGGCGGCGTTGATGTAGGAGCCGTCGGGTTTTTGCAGGGCGGTCATCTTGGTGTTGAATTCATCGCGCCAATTGTGCTTGGTGCCTTTGGCGTCGGTGAGGGTGTCTTCGCCGTAGGCGTCGAGGCAGGCGGCGAAGGTGTGGTAGTAGTAGTAGAGGCCCTGGGCGTTGTTGAGGCCGGGGTTGACGTCGAGGGTGTAGGAGCCGCGAATCCAGCGCATGGCGGCCTGGACGCGGGGGTCGTCTTTTTTGAGGTCGGCGAAGATGAGGGAGCGAAGTCCGGCGTAGGTCATGGAGCCGTAGGTGGTGAGGATATCGTTGCCGTCGCGGTCCTTGGAGTCTGGTCCTTCGGATTGGCCGTAGAAATCGTGCTGCGCGTTGAAGCCCATGCCGTAGATGAAGCCGCCGTCGTGGGGTTGGGCTTTGGCCCAGGCGAGGTCGTTTTGGTCGGAGGCCTGGGTGCGGGTGAGGAAGATGAGAGCGTTTTTGATGGAGTCGTCGGAGGCGGGGATTCCGGAGGTGCGGAGGGCCTCGATGACGAACTGGGTGTTGGAGAGGTCGGGGCGTCGGCCGGGTTTTACTTTTGTGCCCTGGCCGTAGCCCCAGCCGCCGTACCAGGGGTGTTCGGGGGTGACGAGTTTGCCTTTGTCGTCGGTTTGAGCGCCTTCGGCGCCGGACTGGATGGCGATGAGGAATCCCTGGGCGCCCTTGATTGCGTCGGACCAGTCGGCGCGGGCGTCGTCGGGGAGGGAGGCGAGGGTGGTGAGGGTGATGGAGGTGTTGTAGGTGGCGTTGGAGTCGATGTAGAAGCCGCCGTCGAGCTGGCGGGTGGATTTGATGTAGGCGAGGGCCTTGCGGATGGCGGGTTCGTCGATGTGGTGCCCGCCGTGGAGGAGGCCTTTGACGGCCATGGCGGTGATGGCGGGACCGGGCTGGGGGATCCAGGCGCCGTCGGGGCCCTGCTTGGAGAGGAGGTAATCGAGGGCTTTTTTCTCGGTGTCGGTTTGGGGGAGTTTGTCGGCGGCGCGGGCGAGGGGGGCGGCGGCGAGGATGGCGGTGGTGAGGAGGGTGGTAATGAGGTTGTGACGGATCATGTGGGGCTCCTTTTGTGGTACGTTCATTATTGTTGCCGTGGGGGTGAAAGCAATACAAGTTAGCGAATTCAGAATGAGTGAATCCGAGAATTCAGAATTGCGGGGAGTGGTTCCGATGGACGCGATGGACGCTGTGATTGCGCGATTGCTTTGCGTGAATTTGCTGTTTCCCCTAAACTGCTGCGCTTCATTGATCTGGAACGAGAAGCGTTTTATGGGCATTGTCGTGCAGAAGTTTGGCGGGACGTCGGTGGCGACGCCGGAGCGGATTCATAAGGCGGCGCAGAAGGTCGTGGCGGCGAAGCGGGCGGGGAACCAGGTGGTGGTCGTGGTGTCGGCGATGGGGCATACGACGGATGAACTGGTGGAACTGGCGACAAAGGTGTGGGGGGAAACGCCGGGGCAGCCGCCGAAGCGGGAGATGGATCAGTTGCTGGCGACGGGGGAGCAGGTGACGATTGCGCTGATCGCGATGGCGCTGGCGGCGCAGGGGCATCAAGCGATCTCGTTTACGGGCGGGCAGATCGGGCTGATAACGGATGAGAATTTTTCCAAGGCGCGGGTGAAGGAGATCGACAAGCATCGGATTCTGACCGAGCTGGAGAAGGGGAAGATTGTCATTGTGGCGGGGTTCCAGGGCGTGACGGCCAGCGGGGACGTCACGACGCTGGGGCGTGGCGGATCGAATGCGACGCTGGTGGCGATCGGGGCTGTGCTGAAGGCGGATGTGTGCGAAAACTACACGGATGTGGCGGGGATTTTCACGGCCGATCCGCGGATTGTGAAGGATGCGCGGCTGATCAAAGAGATCAGTTATGACGAAATGATGGAGCTGAGCAGCGTGGGGGCGAGCGTGCTGCAGACGCGGGCGGTGGAATTTGCGAAGAAGTACAATGTGCCGATACACGTGCGGCATTCCCAGACCGACGAACCTGGAACGATGATCGTCGCGGAGACGAAAGCCATGGAACACATTGCGGTGAGCGGTTGTGCGTTGAAGAAGGATTTGACGCGGGTGACGTTGAAGCAGGTGCCGGACCGGCCGGGGGTGGTGGCGCAGATTTTTGCAGCGGTCGGGGCGGCGCATGTGGTGGTGGACGACATCATTCAGAACGTGATGGCGGATGGTACGGCGAATATTTCGTTCACCGTGGAGCATGGGGATGTGGCGGATCTGAAATCGGTGATCGAGAAGCAGGCCAAGGAGCTGGGCGGCGGCCAGGCGACGTTTGATACGAACCTGGCGAAGGTGAGCGTGGTGGGCGTGGGGATGAAGCAGTCGACGGGGGTGGCGGCGAAGATGTTCGGGGCGCTGGCGCGCGAGAAGGTGAACATTCAGAATATTTCGACGAGCGAGATCCGGATTTCGTGCATCATTGCCAAGGTGGATGCGGATAAGGCGCTCAATGCGGTGCATGCGGCGTTTGAGCTTGGCAAAGAGCACTGAATTCTGAATGCTAAATGCTAAATGCTGAAAGGGCGCCGGTGTGGTGCCCTTTCTTTTTTGTTAGGTGATGCGCGGGTGAGCGATGGGGCTCAGACGGGGGATTTGGTGAGCTGCTGGGTGGCCTTTTTCTTGTAGAAGTTGTAGACGGTTTTGCCGCCGAAGACCTGCATGTCGACGTCGTCCTTGTACTGATCCATCAAAGTGAGGACGGTCTGCCATTGATGGCAGGTGTAGGCATATTTGATGTATTTCGCGCGGTCGAAGAGCCATTGTTTGTGGTCGGTGGTGACGCGGGAGGGGTCGAAGAGAAGCTTTTTGTAGACGGCATCGATGTCCTTCCAGACTTCGGGCTGCGCGTAGTAGGCGTCTTTTTGGCCGGAGTCCTGGGCAAGCTGGCTGTGAATATCGAGGAGGATGACGGGGATGCGGCTTTGCACGGTGCCGGTCTTCAGGCATTCGCGGCCGAAGGCGAGGACGTCGGGGATGGAGCCGCCCCACTCGGGGAGGAGGAAGTAGTATTTGGCGTGGCAAGCGTCGTAATTGTCCGGGTCGGCGAGCATGGCGCGGTTGAACCATTTTTCCATCGTTGGGCGGTCGTAGCTCTTGCCCATGCAGATGGCGATCATTTTTGCGGGGCATTCGCCATCAAGGGGATCAAGGTTGGCGCCGTTGGTGGCGGCTTCTTCGGCGAGGGAAAGCCGCTGGCCGAAGAGTTTCCAGCCTTTCTCGGTGACGGAACTGGCCCAGCCGCCGCCGCGGGCGTCCCATGCCCATTTGGTGTAGAACTCGGCAGCGTAGGCGTAGGGGACGGTGCTGTTGGGGAGGAGCGTGGCGAGGTGGGGATTGATTTTGTCGTAGTCGGTTTTGCGGTCGTGGCCGAGCGTAGTGCCGGCTTTCTGGAGAATGGCGATCGCCTCCCGCACGAGGAGCGGGCTGGGCATTTCCGAGGCGAGAGTGGGGAGGAGATGGACGGCGCCGTTCCACATTTCTTCGGCGATGGGGCGGGTCTGGGGATCGTGGGCGAGCTCGTTGATGCACAGGCTGAGGATGCGGATGCGGATCTGGAATTTTCGGGCCGGGGTGTAGGGGGATTTGTCGAGGTCCGGAAGGATGGCGCGGTATCTGGCGAGGGCGGCTTCGGGGGTGATGGTTTCCATGTCGAGACTGCGTCGGACGTCGTAGTAGCGGATGAGGGGATCGGTGCAGCCGGCGTCGACGGCAGCTCGAAACTTCTTTGCGGCTGCGGCGCGAGAGATTTTGTTGCTGGATTCGAGGGCGTCAGCGGCGAGCTTGTCCCAGGCGGGATCGTGCGCGCCGTTGGCTTTGTAGGTGGGGAGGCCGGTGCGGGAATCCCAATCATTGTCGAGCGCTTCGAAGGCGTCGAATTGGGCATCGCGGGCCTTGCGGACTTTTTCGGCGATGGACTGCATGATGGCGTCGCGGGCATCGGAGCGGAGGGAGTCGGGGTCGAAAGAGGCGATGAAGGCGGGGACCTGTTCGACGGTGAGTTTTTCAATGACGGCGGCGCCTTGTGCGGCGTCGGCGTCGGCGAGTTGTTTGATCATGGGGGAGGGGTCGAAATCCGCGGGACGGGTCTGGGCGGAGGCGGCAGGGGCGAAGAGACACGACGTGGCGAGGCCGAGAATCAGGATATCGAGGCGGGGAAACGGGCAATTGTGCATGCGGAGGCTCCTTGATGCTATGGACGCGTTGAACATAGAATCGCAAATGCGGTTTAGAATATACGTATGCCGCGCGAGATGTCGAGCAAAACATTTGGAGCCAACCGATGAGAGCAAAGGGATTCAACTGGCGGGGGGTTGTGGTGGGGTGCGTGTTGATCCTGCTAGGAATGAGCGGCTCGCTGTGGCGGGCGTTTGGGCAGGTAGCCACGATGCCGGCGGCGATGACGCAGCGGCATCCTTCGCTGGCGAACATGAAACCGGCGCAGCAACCGGAGGCGATTCGAGCGTGGCAGGCGGAGCTGCAAAGAAAGGGAATTGAGGCGCTCCAAAAGCAGAAAGCACAAATCCTTGAGAAGCGGTTGACCGGGCACACGGACGGGGTGCTGTCGGTGCGTTTTTCACCGGACGGGAAGAAGCTCGCTTCGGGCGGGGCGGACGAGACAGTGCGCGTGTGGGATGTGGCATCGGGGAAGGAACTCAAGAAGCTGGAGGGGCACAAGGGGCAGGTCTGGACGGTCGCGTTTTCGTGGGATGGAAAATATCTGCTGTCGGGCGGAACGGATGAGCAGATCATCGCATGGAACGTAGAAACGGGGGAGATCGAGGGAATGTGGTCGCAGACGGATTATGTGTACCGCCTGGTGTTTGTGTCGAAGGACAATTACTTCGTGAGCGCGGAGGGGAATGATCTGGTGCTGTATCAGATCGGGCAGGATGCGCCGGTGCAGCGGATGCAGGCGGACGGGAAGATCCGCAGCGTGGTTTTGACGAACAATGGAGGCGCCGTGACCGGCGATGAGGCCGGGTCACTGATCTTGTGGGATACCAGCACCTGGCAGCGCACACAGGTGCGGAAGCGGCCAAAGGGGGACCACAATCGGTCGAATGTCGTGCGGGGCCTTTATCGGTTGCAGAATGGAGACATCCTGGTGGCGGACACGGAACGGCTGTGGCGATGGAACCTGCAATCGGGGAAAATCAGCCCGATGAACGGTATTCCATGCCGCGAGTTGACGACGGTGAATTCCGACCTGGTAGCGATCTGCGGGCTCTCGCAAATGACGGAGCTGATGTGGCTGGGGGAGCAGCGGAATTGGCCGATCATAGAAACGGGAACTGTCAACTCGGTGTGCACCTCGCCATCGGGGGAATTCTTCGCGGTAGCGTGCAGCGCACCGCTTGATGCGAACCGCCGTCTCATGGCCACGGGGCCGACGGACGTGGAGATCTACAACACGGCCAAGACGCTGGCGCTCGCGCAGGAGCAGGCGGCTGCGAGCGAGCGTGCCCGGAAAGAGGCACAGGCCAAGATTGAAAAGATGGCGGCGACGCGGCCTGGCATGAAGGTGCCGAACTTCGCAATGACACAGCCCGCACTGCCTCCGCCGGTGAATCCGTGGCATTGAACGTGTGGCCAGAGGTCTAAGTGGCGCGTATGATGCCTGCCCATGACGGCGATTTCAGTTGAACCGAGAGATGTTGTGGGCGAAAGCGCGGAGCAGGTGCGGTCTCCCTGGGGGTTGGCGCGGCGGCGGTTTTTGAAGAATCGCCTGGCGGTGATCGGGGCGGTGGTGCTGGGGGTGCTGATCCTTTCGTGCTTTTTGACAATTCCGTGGACTATCGATCGGTACGCGGACCAGATGGGGCTGAAGCATGTCATTGAGCCGCCGAGCGGGCAGTTCTGGATGGGGACGGATTCGCTGGGGCGGGATTTGATGTCGCGGTTTTTGCTTGGGGGGGCGCTGAGCCTGTCGATCGGACTGGCGAGTGCGCTGATTGCGATCGTGATCGGCACGGGGGTGGGGGTAGTGGCGGGGTATTTTGGGGGGCGAACGGATGCGTTTTTGATGCGCGTGGTGGATGTGATGTATGGGTTGCCGTACATTTTGCTGGTCATCCTGATGCGGGTGGCGCTGGTATCGCCGATGATCGCCTTTCTGAAATGGATGAAGTGGAACGGGGCGATCGCGGAGCAGACGGCGAATGTGGTGGTGTTGCTGGTGGGGATCGGTGCGGTGAGCTGGCTGACGATGGCGCGGGTGATCCGGGGGCAGGTGTTGAGCCTGCGGGATCAGCCGTTTGTGGAGGCGGCGCGGGCGATGGGGTTGAACCGGTCGCGGATTCTGTGGAAGCACATCATGCCGAACCTGGTGGGGATCATCGTGGTGTACGGGGCGTTGACGGTGCCGAACGCGATTTTGAGCGAGTCGTTTTTGAGCTTTCTGGGGCTGGGGATTCAGCAGCCTCTGCCGAGCTGGGGGAATCTGGCGAGCGAGGGGATTGATGCGTTGAATCCGATTCATGTGCGGTGGTGGCTGATCGCGTGGCCCTGCGTGGGGCTGAGCGTGGCGTTGTTGTGCCTGAACTTTGTAGGGGATGGCGTACGGGATGCGTTGGATCCAAGGGGCCAGTAGAAGGACCTTGGCGGGGTGGACAGACAAGAAAAGAGGAGAGTCAGCGGTTACGATGCGGGAGATTTTCGCGGTGGCGGCAACGAGAGGTCGGGAAGAAGGTGCGTGAGAGCGGAGGAGGTTTGAGTCGCAGTGAATGGAGTACGCATGGACAGCCGGTTTACGTTCAAGGATTTTGTGTTCGCGGTGCTGTTTTTGTTTGTGATAGGAGCGGTGGTGTGGGTGGGGTATCAGTTCGGCTACCAGGAGAGCCGGCTGAATGACGTGAAAACGACACTGGCGCAGATGGGGACGGCGCAAAAAGAGCAGTTGGGGGTGCTGACGCGAATTGAAAAGCAATTGAGGGAGGGGGTTGCGATGCGGGCGGGTACGCCGGGGACTTCGGCGCAGGAAGCTACCGGTCGCATCCGGCGGACAAATCCGGATGGGAGCCTCTACGTTTACTACCCCGATCCCCCGAAGCCGCCGCGCGACCCTCACGATTTACCCGATTATGCCCCGGGAGACTGGCTCGTCTACAACCTTGGCGACGAGCCCAAAGTCGTCACCCCGTTTATCGAGAAGGATTATTACGGCCAACTGGCCCAGGTGCCGGTGATGGAGAGCCTGCTTACGCAGAACCCGGAGACGTTCGCCTGGGAGCCGTTCCTGGCGGAAAGCTACAACGTATCAGCAGACGGGCTGAAGATTACATTCACGCTTCGCCGCAACGTCTGCTTCAGCGACGGGAGCCCGATCCGGCCGGAAGATGTCCTGTTCTCCTACCACACCGTTGAGAACGCCGATGTGGATTGTGCGCCGCTTCGGGGCTATTTCGAGCTGATCAAGGATGTCAAAAAAGTAGACGACCGCACGGTTGAATTCGATTTTTCGGAACCCTACTTCAAAGGGCTCGAAATCGTCGGCGGCATGCTCATCCTTCCGGAGCATGCCTACAAATTCAAAACGGGCGAAGAATACAACAACCGCTCGGGAATGCTCGTGGGCAGCGGGCCGTACAGGCTGCAGAGCTGGGACAAGGGCCAGCAACTGGTTTATGTGCGCAACGAAAGATATTGGGGGGAACGTCCCACGTACGATCAGATCATCATGAAATTCATCAAGAACCCCCAGGCCGCGCTTCAGGATTTCGAGAACAACCAACTGGACCTTTTCAGCCCGAACCCGGACCAGTGGGTGAAGTTCACCGGCGACCCGGAGTTCATGAGCAAGTTCACGACGCACAAGTATCTCCGCCCCGATGCCGGATACATGTTCATCGGCTACAACGAAATGAAGCCGATGTTCGGGGACAAGGAAACGCGTCAGGCGTTGACGATGCTGATCGATCGCACGGCGATCATCCACACTTTCTTTAAGGACATGGCCGTCCCGATCACCAGCCCATTCAATCCGCTCTCGCCGCAGGATGACAAGTCCATCGAGCCGTGGCCATATGACCCGGCCAAGGCCAAATCGCTGCTCGCAAGCGCGGGCTGGAAACCGGGCGCGGACGGCGTGCTGGAACGGGACGGGAAGCCCTTCACCTTCAGCCTGATGATGGGCACGGGGAATCCGCTCTCGGACCGCATCGCCAATTACATCAAGGAACAGCTCACCGGCGCCGGCATCCGGGTGGAAATCAACCCGCTCGAGTTCGCCATCGTCGGCCAGCGGCTGGATGCCCACGATTTCGACGCCATCATGATGGGCTGGTCGGGCTCGCTCGAAGAAGACCCCAACCAGATATGGGACAGCGCCAGCATTGAGAACAAGGGCAGCAATTACATCAGCTTCCGGAACAAGGAGTCGGACGCGCTTATCGAGCAGGGCCGCCGCACGCTCGACACCGATAAGCGCATGAAGATCTGGCACAAGTGGCAGGCGCTCATCCACGACGAGCAGCCGTACACGTTCATAGCCACGAGCATGTCGCGGATCTTCATCCAGAAGCGATTCAAGAACACCGAACCGTACAAGACCGGTATCGCGCAATACGATTGGTACGTTCCCGCGGCAGACCAGAAGTACAAATGACCCGCACACAGCCACACCGAATCTCCGCCACGCCCGGCTGCACGGAGGCCGCAGCATGCTGATGTACCTCTTGCGCCGTCTTCTGCTCATGATCCCCACGCTGATCGGCATGACGCTGTTGCTGTTCTGCATTGTGCGCTTCGCGCCGGGAGTAGGCAGCGCCGGTGCCTACGGCGAGGGGGGCCAGATGCGCAACCAGCAGGCCCGCGCCGCGGTCGAACTCGCCCTCAAAAAGCGCCTCCACCTGGTGGACAAGAGCGGCAAGACCATCTCGCTGCCAATGCAATACACCTACTGGTTCAAGGACACCTTCACGGGCGACTTCGGCGATTCCGTGCAGTACAACGAACCGGTGCTGCAACTGCTCAAGGAACGCATTCCCGTCACCATCGTCCTGAACATCCTCTCGACGGCCATCGTCTACCTGATCGCCATTCCGGGCGGCATGCTCGCCGCTGTCCGCCGCGGCCGCTTCTTTGACGTGTCGTGGAACTTTTTCACGCTCGGCCTGTTTTCACTCCCGATCATCTGGGTCGGCGGGATGCTGGTCGGATTCCTCGCAAACCCCCGCTATCTGGGCTGGTTCCCCGCGGCGGGCATTCATTCCACGAACACCGAATGGATGACGTCCACCCAGTACGCCGGCGATTATGTCTGGCACATCGTCCTGCCAGTCCTCTGCCTCAGCTACGCCGGATTCGCCTATCTCTCCAAGATCCAGCGTGCCGCCATGCTGGACAATCTCGGCCTCGACTACGTGCGGACCGCCCGCGCCAAGGGCGTTCCCGAACACATCGTCATCACGCGCCACGTCTTCCGAAACAGCCTGCTGCCCATGATCACGCTCTTTGCGGGGATCATCCCCGGACTGCTCGGCGGGTCGGTGGTGGTCGAACACATCTTTTCCATCAAGGGCATGGGCGACCTGATGCTCAATGCCACTCTCGCCAACGATCTTCCCATCGTTCAGGCCGTCGCGTTCATCGGTTCGATCATCTCGCTGATCTGCCTGCTGATCACCGATATCTGCTACGCCGTTGCCGATCCGCGGGTGTCTTATGAGTGAATTGCAGCCAATATCCGCGGGAACAGGGCCGGCCGCTGTGGAAGCGGCCGTTTCCGAAGCGACGCAAGGCGCATCCCTCCTTCGGCAGTCGTACTGGGCCATCGTCGCCCGCGCCTATCGCCGCAGGTTCCTGAACTGCCTGGCGCTGGGCTGGATTCTGCTGATCATCCTGCTCACCGTCGCCGTCCCGTTCTTGGCGAACGAGGCCCCCTACACGGCAATCATCGGCGGCCACCGTGAATTCCCGCTCTTCCACAACCTGACCCGCATCGACCTGATATGGCTCCTCTGGGGGGCCGCCGCCGCCCTGTACATCTTCAATTTCCAGCGGATCGGCCGCGCAAAGGGAACCGTCGAACAACTCCGCGCCCGCCGGTGGCGATGGTTCGTCGCCCTCACGCTCATCACCAGCCTGGGCACCATCGGGCTTGCCTTCAAGACGGACTACCTCGACGTTCGTGACTATCACCAGATGGCCCACGACGGCAAAATCACCGACGCCATCTTCCCGCCGCTTCACTGGGGATACGCCGACCAGGAACCTCTTGAACTGGACCGGGTGTACGAGTACCCCTCCGGCGAGCACATTCTCGGCACCGACGGCAACGGCCGCGATGCCCTCGCGCGGCTGCTCTGGGGCACCCGCGTGGTCCTGGAAATCGGGCTCGTGAGCCAGGTCATCGCGTTGATCATCGGCGTCGTCTACGGCGCTTTCATGGGTTACTTCTTCGGAGTCGTGGATATTCTCGGCATGCGGTTCGTTGAAATCGTCGAGGCCATCCCCACCCTCATCCTCCTCATCACGTTCATCGCGCTGTTCGGGCGGCAACTCTTCATCATCATGGTCATCATCGGCGTGACAAGCTGGACCGGCATCGCCCGCTTCGTGCGCGCCGAGTTCTTCCGCATCCGCCAGCTCGATTACGTCTCGGCCGCCAAGGCCATGGGCCTGCCCCTCCGCAACATTCTTTTCAAACACATGCTCCCCAACGGTCTCACGCCGGTGATCGTGTCCTTCACCTTCGGCGTGGCCAGCGCCGTCATGAGCGAATCCATCCTCTCGTTTCTCGGCGTCGGCGTGCAACCGCCCACACCGAGCTGGGGATCGATGCTCGACGAAGCCGGCAACCCCGCGGAGGTCTTCCGCTGGTGGCTCGCCATCGCCCCGGGTTTGATGATCTTTCTGACCGTTTTCGCGTACAACATCATCGGCGAAGGATTGCGCGACGCGATCGATCCCCGCCTCAATAAAACGGAATGACGCATGACTGACGCCCCTCCTCCCCACCAACCGCTGCTGGAAGTCTCGGGATTGCAGACGTACTTTCGTACGGAAGCGGGCATTGCGCGGGCTGTCGATGGCGTCTCCTTCTCGCTCTTCCGCAACCAGACGCTCGCCATCGTGGGCGAAAGCGGCTGCGGCAAGAGCGTCACGTCGATGAGCATCATGCGGCTGCTGCAGGCCCCGCCGGCCTATTTCCCCGGCGGCACCATCCGCTACAAGGGAACCGACATCCTCCACGCGCCCGAAAAAGAAATGCAGCAGATCCGCGGCGGCGAGATCGCCATGATCTTCCAGGAACCCATGACCAGCCTCAACCCCGTCTTCACCATCGGCGAGCAGATTGTCGAGGCGATCCTGCTCCATCAGCAGGTCTCCACCGCGAAGGCGGTGCAGATCGCGGAGGAAGCGCTGCGGCGCGTCGGCA
Source organism: Phycisphaerae bacterium (assembly GCA_035524355.1). GTDB lineage: Bacteria > Planctomycetota > Phycisphaerae > WQYP01 > WQYP01 > DATKPA01. The sequence continues at coordinate 11,878 of DATKPA010000013.1, forward strand.
TTTCCGAGCCCCGGCGGCGCCTGGAAGAATACCCGCACCAGATGTCCGGCGGCATGAAGCAACGCGTGATGATCGCCATGGCCCTCGCCTGCGAGCCCAGCGTGCTGATTGCCGACGAACCGACGACGGCCCTGGATGTCACCATCCAGGCGCAGATCCTCGAACTGTTGCGCGAACTGCAGAACTCCACCGGCATGGGCATCCTGCTGATCACGCACGATCTGGGAGTGGTCGCCGAAAATGCGGACGTCGTGGCCGTGATGTATGCGGGAAAAATCGTCGAATTCGCCGACGTCTATGAGCTCTTCGCCAATCCGTTGCATCCGTACACCCGGGGCTTGCTCGCCTGTGTGCCCAAGCTCGGCGTCGACGGCGGCCATCACACGGAGCGGCTCTTTACGATTCCCGGCATGGTGCCCGGAGCCACGCGTTATCCCGTCGGATGCCGGTTCGCCGCACGCTGCACGGAATGCCAGGGAAAGGTGCGCGAGTTGGAGGAGAAAGCCTCGCCGGAATTGCGCGAGGTCAAGAGCGGCCATTGGGTGGCGACCTGGAACGCCCCCGGTTATGAAGGGGCCAAAGCGACCGAACCCCGATTGTCGTTTCGCAGGCATCACGATCAGGCCATCGTGACCCCGGCATAAGGGCGGCTCGATCGCCGCGCGTTGCACAGAAGCAAAAGACTCAGAGGACGCACAAAGGATGACCACGGAAACTGCAAAGGAATCAGCGGCGACTGCACGCAAGGTCGGCTTGCCCCTCCTCGATGTGCGGAACCTGCGGACCTACTTCCCCATCCGCAAGGGATTTATGCGGACGGTCGTCGGCCACGTGCGGGCGGTGGATGATGTGAGTTTTGTGGTGGAGGCGGGGGAGACGCTGGGGCTCGTCGGCGAATCCGGCTGCGGGAAGACGACGGTCGGCCGGACGATCCTCCGATTGCTCGAAGGAACCGTTGGCGGGGCGGAGATCTCCGGCGAGGTGCACTTCGAAGGCAAGCCGGTCTTCGGCATGGGCCAGCGCGAAATGCGTTCCCTCCGCCGCGAGATGCAGATCGTCTTTCAGGACCCGGTGGGCAGTTTGAATCCGCGCATGACCGTCGGGAGCATTCTCTCCGAGCCGATGCTGGTGCATGGAATCGTCGAGAAAAAAGATGCGCGGGAACGGGTGGCGGGATTGCTCGAACGCGTGGGATTGCCCGCCGCCGCGGCAAATCGCTATCCACACGAGTTCTCCGGCGGCCAGCGGCAACGCATCGGCATCGCGCGGGCGCTCGCGCTGGAACCGAAGTTCATCGTCTGCGATGAGCCCGTCAGCGCCCTCGATGTCTCCGTGCAGGCGCAGGTCCTCAACCTGCTCGCGGATCTGCAGCGCGATTTGAAGTTGTCCTATCTCTTCATCGCGCACAACCTTGCCGTGGTCGAGCATTTTTCCGATCGCGTGGCCGTGATGTACCTCGGCCACATCGTCGAAATCGCCGAGGCGGCTGAGCTGTACAGGAATCCCAAGCATCCCTACACCGTGGCACTGCTGTCGGCGGTGCCCAAGGTGAATCCCGGCAAAGGCAACGGCGCGGCGGGGAGCGGTCGTATCGTGCTCGGGGGCGAGGTGCCCAGCCCGAGCAATCCGCCCAGCGGTTGCCCGTTTCATCCGCGGTGTCCGCTGTACGCAAAGGAAAAGGATCCCCGCTGCGTCAACCAGATGCCGCCGCTGGATTCCAAGGGCGGCAATCCCCTGCATCGCGCCGCCTGCTGGTTGACGACCTGACCCCCCCCCCACCGGCGCCAGGCGGCGCGCAAATCTGCGGCCGGGCCATCGCACTCGCACATCTGCGCACGGGTTTTCATTATTTTTGCTGGACGCTCCGGTTCGTTCGTGTAAGTTGTTGCACTGTTGTGGCAAGTCGGAGGTTCCCGGGGGGGATTGCGAGTGGTGCCGAGGGTGTTCGCTGCGCGCAAGCGCAGCGCTGGAGAATTGCATGGCGGTGTTGCGCGCGTTGCTGGGTGTCGCGGTCCTCTGTTCCATTGCGTGGGGTTTATCAGGAAATCGGCGGCGAATTCCTTGGCGAACGGTCCTCGTGGGCATCGGCCTGCAAGTCGTGCTCGCGCTGTTCATTCTCCGCTCCGACCCCGGCATCTGGATCTTCGCCCAGCTCACGGCCCTCGTCGCCAAACTCCTGCAGATGACCAACGACGGCACCGCCCTCGTCTTCGGACCCCTCAGCGACCAGGCCAAAACCGGTTTCGTCCTCGCCATCGCGCTCTGCACCATCATCTTCTTCTCGGCACTCATGGCGATCCTCTACTTCCTCGGCGTGATGCAGACAATCATCTGGCTCCTCGCACGCTTCATGTCCTACGCCATGGGAGTCAGCGGCGCGGAATCCATGGCCATGGCTGCGAACATCTTCGTCGGCCAGACCGAGGCCGGCCTCACCGTCAAGCAGTACATCCCCCGCATGACCCGTTCCGAGCTCAACTCCCTCATGACCGGCGGCTTCGCCACCATGGCCGCGGGAATGATCGCCATCTACACCGGACTCATGGGCCAAAGGTACGGCACGCACATCCTCGCCGCCGAAGTCCTCAGCGCCCCCGCCGCTTTTGTCATCGCGAAACTGATGCGCCCCGAAACCGAAGAGCCCGAAACCGGCTCCCACTTTCCGCTCACCATCGACCGCGGCGCGCACAACATTCTCGAAGCAACCGCCAACGGCACGCGCGACGGCCTCTATCTCTTCCTCAACGTCGTCGCCATGCTCATTTCCTTCGGTGCCCTCGTCGCGCTCATCAACTGGCCCCTCGGCGTCATCGGAGAAAAACTGCACATCGACGGCGTGCTCGACCTCGGCCGCATCTTCGGCTGGCTGCTGAGCCCCATCGCCTGGGTCATCGGCATCACCGACTGGGGCGACTGCCAGCGCGTCGGCGGCGTGCTCGGCATCAAGGTCGCCACCAACGAATTCTTCGGCTTCCTCCGCCTCTCCAGGATGACTCCCGAAGCCGCCGCCACCGCCACGCAACCCGCCGCCTTCGGTTACCTCAGCGAACGCGCCAGCATCCTCGCCACCTACGCCATCTGCGATTTCGCCAACTTCGTCAGCATCGGTATCCAGATCGGCGGATTCACCCCCATGGCCCCCGAACGCAAAACCGACTTTGCTTCCCTCGCCTTCCGGGCGATGATCGGAGGCTGCCTCGCCAGTTGGATGACCGCCGCCATCGCAGGAATGTTTGTTTGAGAGAAGTCAGAAGACAGAAGTGAGAAGTCGGAAGACAACGTGCGGCGCTCTCCCTTTCTGACTACTGACCTCCGACTTCTTTGGAGCCCCATGAACACCCTCCTCGTCCATCTCTACGGTGCCCCGTGCTCCGGAAAAAGCGTCAAGATGATGCAGCTCGGCGTCATCGGAAAACTCCGCCGCCATTACTGCGAAATCTGCCCCGAAGTCGCCAAGGAGTACGTCGTCCAGCACATTGAGATCACCCGCGAAGTCCAATGGAACCTCACCCGCGAGCAGCAGCGACGCCAACTCTGCTTCGTCGGCCACGTCGAAGTGCTCATCACCGACGCCCCCATCCTCATCGGCGGCTTCTACTCCCACTATCGCAACCTCGCCAACCTCGAGGAGATCGACCGCGAATTCGGCCGCATGGATGCCGAGGTCCGCGCCAAAGCCGATCGCGTGGTGAACGTCTACATGTGGCGAGATCACCCCTACGACGAGGCGGGCCGCCTCGAAAGCGAATGCGAAGATGAAGAAATCGCCCGCCGCATGTGGGAGTACGTAAAAGAGCGCCACGCCGGCCAAACCATCATCGAAGCCCGCAGCACCGAATCCCCCGAGGAAATCTGGGAGCGCATCATTACCGTGGCACGGCGGTCCCGGCCGTGATCGATGAAGTACCGGCAATCCCGCACTTCATCGATGCTGTGATCACCCTTTCGTTTTACCCCCCACGCCGTCATAATAGCGCTTTTGACTACACACATGCAGGAATCTTCCATGGCCGAACTTCGGGAAGATGTAACCGTCGTCTTGGAACAGATGCGCAATGGCGACAAGAACGCCGCGGACAAATTGCTGCCGCTGGTATATGACGAGTTCCGCGCGCTCGCCCGCCATTACCTCGCGCAGGAACGCGCCAATCACACCCTGCAGCCGACGGCCCTCGTGCACGAAGCCTACATGAAGCTGGTCGATCAGACCCGCGTCGACTGGCAGGGCCGCAGCCACTTCTTCGCCGTCGCAGCACAAGCGATGCGCCGCATCCTCGTCGACCACGCCCGCTCGCGCCAGCGCGACAAGCGCGGCGGCGGCCGCGCCCGCGTCATCCTCGATGAAGCCGTCGCCCTCTCCCCGCAGAAGGATGAGGACGTGCTCGCACTGGATGAGGCGCTGGAACGACTGGCGGCGCTCGATCCGCGGCAGGCAAAAGTCGTCGAGCTGCGATTCTTCGGTGGCTTGAGCGTCGAGGAAGTCGCCGAAGCCCTCGGCGTCTCCAAACGCACCGTCGAAGGCGACTGGACCTTCGCGCGCGCCTGGCTCAGCCGCGAGCTGCGCGATGAAGACGGAAAATGATTTTCGATTTTCAATTTTCGATTTTCGATTGCTTGCCTGAATGACCGAAACCGACCTTAAACTCCGCCTCCGCGATTTCTCCCTTCGCATTCTCAAACTTTGCGGACAACTCCCCAATACCACCGTGGGCCGAGCCATCGCCAACCAACTCGTCCGCAGCGGCACCTCTCCTGCCGCCAACTATCGCGCTGCTTGCCGCGCACGCTCTCGCGCCGATTTTGTCGCCAAACTCGCCATCGCCGAAGAGGAGATGGATGAGAGCGAATACTGGCTCGACCTCATCATCACATCGCGATTGCTCCCCCCCGCGCGAGTGATCCCGCTCTTCATCGAATCCACCGAACTCCTGAAAATAATCACCGCATCCCGAATCACCGCAAGGCAACGCCTCGAATCCGAAAGGAGCGCCCCCCGAAGAAACCCGCGCCCCAAGCCCCCAATCGAAAATGGAAAATCAGAAATCGAAAATCCAAATGTCTCCCGATAAATACAACCGCGTCAAAGAAATCTTCCTCGCCGCCTGCGACAAGCCGGATGCCGAGCGCACCAGCTATATCCAAAACGCCGCCAAAGGTGATGCCGAAATCCTCCGCGAAGTCGAAAGCCTCCTCCACGAGCACCACCGCGACACCCAGATCATGCCCAACGATCCCGAATCCCCCATCGGCTCCATGAGCGCCATCCTCTCCCACGCCGGCATCGAAGTCGGCCAACCCATCGACGACCCCGACGCCCAGCCCGACATCCTCGGCCAGAACAACACCCGCTATCTCGACGAATCCTCAACCTCCTCCCTCTCCTCCTCCCACTCCGGATTCGTCGACGCCGGCCGATTCATGGCCGGCACAATGGTCGCCGGACGATACCGCATCATCGAACTCCTCGGCCGCGGCGGCATGGGCGAGGTCTACCGTGCCGACGATATCACACTCAACCAGTCCATCGCCCTCAAGTTCCTCCCCGCCCTCTTCGGCCAGGATCAGACCTGGCTCGAACGATTCAAAAACGAAGTCCGCCTCGCCCGCCAAGTGACCCATCCCAACGTCTGCCGCGTCTTCGACATCGGCGAATTCCAGGGCGAACAGTTCATCTCCATGGAGTACATCGACGGCGAGAACCTCGGCTCGCTCCTCCGCCGCATCGGCCGCGTCCCTCACGACAAAGCCCTCCAGATCGCCCGCCAACTCTGCGCCGGCCTCGCCGCCGCACACGACCGCGGCGTCCTCCACCGCGATCTCAAACCCGCCAACGTCATGATCGACGGCCGAGGTTACGTCCGCATCACCGACTTCGGACTCGCCGCACCCGCCGAGCAGCTCCGCAAAGACGGGGCGGCGGCACTCCGCGCCGGAACGCCCGCCTACATGTCCCCCGAGCAACTTTCCGGCCGCGGCGTCACCGTCCGCTCCGACATCTACTCCGTCGGCCTCGTCCTCTACGAAATGTTCACCGGCCGCCGCGCCTTCCGCGGCGAAACCCTCCGCGACTACCAGAAGCTCCACAGTTCCGAAGAACCCACACCCCCCAGCGAAATCATCGACGACATCGACCCCATCGTCGAACGCGTCATCCTCAAGTGCCTCGAGAAAGACCCAAAGAATCGCCCCGCCAGCGCCATGGCCGTCTCCGCCGCGCTCCCCGGTGGCAATCCCCTCCGCGAGATCCTCGCCGCCGGAGAAACCCCCAGCCCCGAAGTCGTCGCCGCCGCTGGCGAAGCCCACATCGGTCTTCGCCCACACGTCGCCACCAACTTCCTCATCGTCGGCCTCGTCTGCATGTTCTTCGTCATCATGCTCGCCCCCAGGGCCTTCGTCGTCCAAAAGTCCATCCTCGAAAAACCCCCTGCCGTCCTGGCCGACAAAGCCCGCGAATACCTCACCGACCTCGGCTACGCCCCCAAAGCCCGCGACGCCGCCTCCGGTTTCACCGTCAACGCCCGCTATTACGATCACGTCGACCACCTGCAAACCGCCCAGCGCGGCTTCAAACGCTGGAATCTCCTCGTCCGCCCTCGCCCCGGCCTCATCTCATTCTGGTACCGCCAGAGCCCCGACCTCATCGTCCCCTGGCGACCCGATTCCGCCGTCAGCCCCGACGATCCTCCCCTCGTCCCCGGCGGCATTCTCATGAAGCTCGACCCCTGGGGATACCTCTCCGAATTCGTCGCCCTGCCCGCCGATGCCCCCGCACCGCCGGCACCCTCCTCCACGCCCTCCGGCGGAACCCAGCCCGCAACCGGCTCCGCCATCGACGTCTTCACCCCCACTGGCGTCCCCACCGCCACCGAAATCGCGCCGCCCGACTGGACCCCCCTCCTGATCGCCTCTCACATGCCCGACCGGGGCCATTTCGAAGCCGCAGACCCCGCCGGCGTCCCGCCCGTCTATGTGGATTACCGCGCCGCCTGGGAAGGCTCCTTCGACGATGCCCCCGAAGAAAAACTCCACGTCGAAGCCGGCGCCTACCACGGAAAACCCGTCTATTTCGCCATCACCGGCGGATGGAAGGAGGAATCCCTCCCCGAAGACAAAGCCACCCTCCTCAGCCTCGGAAACAGCAGCATCGTCGTCCAGACGTTCATCCTCATCCTCCTTCTCGTCGCCGGCGGACTCATGGCCATGCGCAGTTACCGCTCCGGCCGCGGTGATCGACCCGGCGCCAGCCGCATGGGACTCGCATTCTTCTTCTTCGGCTTCATCGCCTGGCTCCTCCGCGTCCATCACGTCCCCGACCTCATCATGGAATTCCGCCTCTTCACCCACGGCATGGGCCCCGTCGTCTTCACTGTCGTTCTCGTCTGGATCTTCTACATGGCCCTTGAACCCCACGTCCGCCGCGTCTGGCCAGAAACCATCATCTCCTGGAGCCGCATGCTCGCAGGCCGCTGGATCGACCCCCTTGTCGGCCGCGACGTTCTCATCGGCACCTGCGCCGGAACCGTCGTCGCTCTCCTCACCATCCTCGATCAGCTCATCCCCGCCTGGATGGACCTCCGCGCACCCATGCCCCGCATCTTCGGCACCATTCAGATGCTCGAATCCGCCACCAGCTTCTCCACACTCTTCTCCGGCGCCATCATCGCCCTCTTCTACGGCCTCCTTATGCTCCTCCTCCTCGTCGTCCTTCGCCTCCTTCTCCGACAGAAACCCCTCATCAGCGTTCTTTTCATCGCCGTCTTTGTCGCCGGCACCGCACGCTTCGGCAGCGGCGAGTGGCTCAGTTGGATCGTTCAAATCATTATCGCCATCCTCTTCCTCACCCTCCTCATCCGCCACGGCCTCGTCGCCATGATCTTCTGCATCTACGCTTACATCCTCCTCACCTACTTCCCCATCACCTACGACTTCACCGCCTGGTACCGCTCCGCCTCCATCGTGGCCATCCTCGCAACAATCGCGCTGCTGTCCGTCGGCACCTACGCAGCCCTCGGCGGCAAATCCTTCATCACCCTCCGCCTCCCCGACGCCTGACGCCCCCATGTACCCTCCACCCAAAGCCCGCCGACGGCGCGGGGCAATGTGCGCGCATCGCACTCACCCTCACCCCGCCTTCCGAATCTCCACCAACTCCCAACTCGCTCCCTCCGCCTGCCCCCCCGGACCACCGCCACCCGCCCCACCGAACCCGCCCGGTCCACCAAAGAATCCGCGACGCCCCCCGCCCGGCCCGCCAAATCCTCCCGCCCCTCCTGGCCCGCCCCCCGGTCCTCCCGGCCCACCAAAGTTCGGCCGACCGCCAAACCGCCCCTGCGTCTGCACCGCCTCCATCGGCTCGCTCAAATCATTCCACTTCGCCACCGTCACAAACTTCCACTCCCGGTGCCCCTGCAGCCCCAGGCGAAAACTCGACACCTCCGCCGCACTCGACACCACAAACACCCGATGCCCCCCCGCCAGCGCCCCGTTGATCACCTTCGCCTGCTCCGCCTGCAGATCCCGCGCGGACATGTTGCGATACAAATTGTTCTCATACTCCACCTCCGCACGCTGCCGCGGCGTCGGCGCCGCCGCATCCGCACCACCAAACGGCCCAAAGAAATTCTGCCGCCGGTTGCCACTGAACGCATTCGTCTGGAACACATTCCAATCCCCCACGAACTGAATGTAATTAATATCCGACCGCGGCCCCATCCCCGCCCCGCCCGCAAACACCGTCGAACCGTCCGGCACATTCTGCTGCAACACCTGCCCCGTCACCGCCAGGTTCTGCCGATTCAGAAACTCCTGCACCAGCCCCTGCGCATCGCCCCGCCCATTCTCCATCCCCACCACCGCGCGATACACCCCCACCCCCGCCCCGATGCTCGTCACAATCCCCGCCGCCGCCAGCAGTGAAAACGCCGGCCGCACCGCCCGGCTCGCCCCTTGCATCCCCCCCGCCAGAATCCCATCCTTAAAGCAAACCGCTACCCCAACCAGAGCCGCCGGCAGAAACGTCAGGAAAAACCGCCCATACGCCAGCCCCATGTCCGGTGAAAAATAATACGCCGTATACAACGCCACCCCCGGCACAAACCACGCCAGCATCATCGTCGCCAGCATCCAGTGCCTCCGGAACAGCATGAACAACCCCGCAATCCCCAGTGGGAACGTAAAGAACAACCCCGTGTCATAAAACGTCCGCAGCATCTGCTCCCACGTGCCCGACAGCTTCGCCCACGTAAACGCCGCCCCGAACTCGCTCTCGTTCGTCGAGTCGTACCCCGTCCACGTCCCCAGCGTCACCTTATTGAAGATCAGCAACGTCGCTACCGGCGCCGCCCACGCCACCAGCGGCACCGCATTCCGGAAATACGACCCAAGCCGCGTCCAGCGCAGCCGATGCAGCGTCGCCACCGCAATCGGCAGCACCAGCAGCCCCTCGCTGTACCGAATCAAACACGCATACCCCAGCAAAAACCCCGCCAGCGCCCCGCGCCAAATCGACCCCGTCTGCCACCACCGCACCAGCAGAAACATCCCCCACACCACGCACGCCAGACACGACGCATGACTGTTCGGATTATTCGCCAGCGCCAGCATCAACTGGCTGCTCCCCAGCAGCACCGCCGCCATCAGCGCCGCAAAAGTCCCCGCCACCTGTCGCGCCAGGTAAAACATTCCCAGCACCGCCAGCACCGCACTTAGCGGACTGATCGCAAACGCCAGCGTCACCCCCTTTGCCGATCCAAAAATCCAGAACACCATCGCATACAGCAAGGGCAATCCGAACGGATACTTCGGATAATACGCCCCATTCGCTGTCCGGATGAACATCGCCCCCGAATAAGCAAACGGGTTCGGCAGGTCATACCGCGGCGTCCCGTGCTCCGCGATCATCCGCCCACCTACCAAATACGCATTCTGATCCACCCCCCCATCCGCCGGCGCCCAGAACGAAAACACCACCAGCGCAAAAAACGCCGCCAGCCAGAACGCCGCAACCACCCCCAGCCGCCGACCCTCCCTCCCCTCCTCCACCAGCCGCGGCAACGACCGGTCCATCGCCATCACCGTTGTCCGCCCAAACGCCGCCGAAGGCAGCGAGGGTGATCCGGCTTCACGAGCAACTGCCAGCGGCGTCTGCGAAATCGTCACGGCATCACCTCATCCATTATTTACCCCCAAGGGTAGTTGCGATCCCTCCCGCAAAACTTCCGAGAGAAATCCAGAAACTTTGTCCGACCCCTTCAGCGAACACGCTCCTCCTGCCACCCCCCTGACCAGAAACCTCGCATCTCCTGCCCACGCTTGGCCCAGCCATTCTCCTGAAAAAAGGGGGGGGCGCACCACCCCCTTCTGTCAGATAACACGCGAGAGCATGAACAGTTGAGCTCCATCACGCCAAAATCTTAAGATATGCTTAGACTTCATAAGCACGCGGGGAACACCCGGATTCGATTTGCTAAGTCCAACGCTACCGGATATGTTTGGTGAAATAAGCCTAAGAACTGGCACGGCGGTTGCACCCTTGATGAGATAAGGTAGTCTCATCTTCGGGATTTACTTCTAAAGAGCGGTAGGTTATGAGATTAGACGCGTCACAACACATGCGGATGGAACAGCGGATGAAGCTGGCTCCACGCATGATTCAGTCCATGGAGATCCTCCAGCTTCCCCTCATGGCTCTCGAAGAACGCATCGAACAGGAACTCTCCGCCAACCCCGTCCTCGAACGCAAAGAATCCGATTACGAAGCCCCCGACCTCACCGCCGTCGCCGGTATGCCCAAGGAAGTCAGCGCCGCCCCCGAAACCACCCAGGCCTCCGAAGACAAGCAGCAGGCCGAAATCTCCGACCGTGAAATCGAACAATACGTCCAGGACCAGGCCGACTGGTCCCAGCTCAACCGCGGCACCCGTTCCCGCTCCAGCGGCGAACGCGACGCCAAAATGGACGCCATGGCCAACACCGCCGCCCGCTCCATCAGCCTCCAGGAAGAGCTCACCCGCCAGTGGGACATGGTCGACGTCGAAGACCGCATCCGCCGCGCTGGCTACGTCGTCATCGACTGGGTCGGCGACGACGGCTACATCCGCGACCCCATCGAAACCATCGCCCAGCACCTCCCCGCCGGGCTCACCGCCAAAGACATCGAAGATGCCATCCCCGTCCTCCAGCTGCGCCTCGAGCCCGTCGGCATCTGCGCCCGCAACCTCCAGGAATGCCTCCTCCTCCAGATCGACGCCTGGGAACGCGACAAGGGAACCGACCTCACCGTCCCCCGCGTCCTCGTCAACACCTACCTCCACGACCTTGAAATGAACCGCCTCCCGCAAATCGCCCGCAAGAGCGGCTTCACCATCGACCAGATCAACCAGGGCAAGGAATTCCTCAAACACCTGAACGCCCGCCCCGGCTCACTCCTCGAAAACGCCCCCGTCCCCAAAGTCTCCCCCGATGCCATCGTCGAACGGGACGACGAGACCGGCGAATACACCTGCCGCCTCACCGACGAACACGCACCGCGACTCTACATCAACGAAATCTACAAGCGCATGGCCAAAACCAAATCCGTCGACGGCAAAACCCGCGAGTTCATCGCCAACAACATCCGCAACGCCCGCTGGCTCATTGAATCCATCGAACAACGCCGCAACACCCTCCTCCGCGTCCTCCGCGTCGTCGTCGAAGCCCAAAAAGAATTCCTCGAGCACGGCCCCCAGTTCATGAAACCACTCCCCATGATCGGCGTCGCCGACCAGCTCGGCATCCACGTCGGCACCGTCTCCCGCGCCGTCGCCGAAAAATACATCCAAACCCCCCGCGGCATCTTCCCCCTCCGCATGTTCTTCACCGGCGGCACGGAAAACGCGGAAGGCGAAGCCATGTCCTGGGACGCCGTCAAAGCCAAGCTCGGCGAGATCATCGACAACGAAGACAAAGCGAATCCGCTCTCCGACGACGAAATCGTCGTCAAACTCAAAGAGCAAGGCATCGAACTCGCAAGACGCACCGTCGCCAAATACCGCAAAATCGCCGCCATCCCCCCCGCCCGCCGCCGCAAGATCTTCTAACCCAAAACAAAGCCGGCGATGGCATCGCCGGAATGTGCCCTCCCACCTGCAACACCCCCCGATCCACAACGGGTGCCACGGGTAAAACACAATCCTGATGTTTTACCCGTCCTCATGTGCCCGCAATAACACATTGCATCATCGGGTGCCCAGTGAGACAAGAGCCCCGCTGGGCGTGTCTCGTCAACACCCAACCTCTCCCATTTTCTATAGAACTGCTACCTCCCAGTCGATAAAATACCATCATGCAAAGAATCCTCGACATCGAACATGCCATCGAACAACTCTCTCCGGAAGAACTCCATACCCTTCGCGCGTGGTTCGAAGAACGTGATGCCGCCGAATGGGATCGACAGTTGCAGAATGATGTCACCGCCGGAAAGTTGGATTCTCTAGCCGATGAAGCGCTTCGCGACCTTCACAATGGACGGTGTACCGACCTGTGACGCACCGCGCATCACCAAGATTTTGGCAACACTACAACGCCCTGCGCGAGGACCTGCAACAACAAGCCGATTCCGCCTACGACTTGCTAAAAGCCGACCCCCGCCATCCATCTCTTCAACTCAAAAAGATTGGCCGCTTCTGGTCTGTAAGAATCGGACTGAGGTATCGCGCTCTCGCAGTCGAAGAAAATACTAATCTCGTCTGGTTCTGGATCGGACATCACTCCGAATACGACCGCCTCCTCGGACAGCAATAGCCTCGTATTGTGTCATTCGCCTCTTCCGCTTGATTTTCGCCGCCGCCGCACCCTTTTTCCCCAGTGCGGTTCTCACCGTCTTCGGCAACTTGGCAATCGTCATTTCCCCCCTCACCCCCCGCAACACTTCTTATACTTCTTCCCACTCCCGCACGGACACGGATCATTCCGCCCAATCCTCGCTAGCGGCTCTCTCGCGCCCCATGGAGTACGTCCAGGACCACAACTTCCTTGCCACGGATCGCAAAAATAATCCGATAAGCGTGAACGCGATCACCGACAATCAGGTGACGCACTTCCTCGTCATGATTCTCGTTTTCAGGAGCAAGCGGGCAACGGGTGGGAAGCCGCTCCAGCGAGTTGATGGCATCAAGAACACGGTTGTACCACGCCGGCGCATGCTGCTCCGTTTGGCGGAGAAGCCAAAGAAATGCCGCGTCCAGCTCATCGATCGCTTGTTGCGTGATGGAGACGGTGTAGTTCATTGGCGCGGGATATTATGTTTAATTCGAAGACTTTCGAGGGCCTCGCGGGCAGGAAAAACCTGGCCGCGGTCCGCCTGATCGAGCCCACGCTGAATACGGGCCGCGACCCGTGTTTTTTCCAGCTGGTCTTTGAGCGCTGCGACCGTCTGTTCAAGGGCCGTGATGCGAGATTCGAGTTCAGCAGTAGTCATTACGGCAGCTCCGTTGATTCTCACCGGCAAGGATTATAACTGGAGCGAAATCGATTTGGGATGAAAAAACGCGGCCGCATATCTCCCATCGTTAACGCGCAACTCGCCACTCAGCGTCCCCCTCACCCTCCGCAACACTTCTTATACTTCTTCCCACTCCCGCACGGACACGGATCATTCCTCCCAATCCGCGCCCCCGCCCGCACCTCGGGATTCTTCTTCCCCGACGCCGCCTCCGAAAACGCCCCCCCCCCCCCACCCAGCGCCGCCACATAAGCCCCCATCAACCTCCCACCACCCAACCGCCCCTCCTCCTCCAACTGCCCCAGAAATGCCCCGCACAACCGCGGAATCTCCCCACGCACTTCCTCCCCCACATTCA
>DATKPA010000014.1:0-14601 GCA_035524355.1 Phycisphaerae bacterium
CATCCTTCCGTGGATAGGCTGACGCATCGTGGGCCTCCTTGCCGGTTCGTGACGTTATCCATTCACGTCATCGGAGGGGAGGCCCGCTTTTCTTTATCCCGCCATTCCGCCTTTATTTACGAGTTATGGAAGTGCCATTCATCCCTGACCCGTTTTCTTCGGCAAATTCCGTTCTCATAAGAAACTCTCTATTGACGGAGTCGCAGTTCACTGTATACTCTGCTGCATCAAATTCCTCAGATATCGAAATCGAGAAGGGCAACGCGGTCGCAGAACACTCTTTGCAGATCAGCCACATACTCCTGATCGAAGCTCGCAGTTTCAGCCGCTGCATTTTTCAAGCGAGGAACACCTGTGCGCAAACAACGCGGACGCCACCTGCCCGTAAACCCCTCACCACCTCATCAAAATCAACTTTCCTATCAGTTTAGATATGCTCCCGCTGACCGGCGAGGAGCAGCGAAAAATCCTGGAGTTTAAGTAATCATCGCCGGGCGTACCGGCGAATACTTCTATGATCGCCCCTCAGGGCGAAGGAGACTTTATGAAGCGGTGGTTGACGGTCGTTGCAATGTGCCCGGTGATTCTGGTTTCGGGGGTCGGCTGTTCATGCTTCGTGCCGGCTCAGCAGCGAGTGACGATCTCCGCGAGCCACAAAGAAGCTCGGATCCTCGTCGATGGCAAAGAGGTGGGCACCGGTAGCGCCGAAGTGATGCTGAATCGCAATGAAAAGCACACCGTCATCGCCGAGTATCAGAAGCGGGAGGGAGCCGTGGCGATCAACAAGAAGATATCGGGCACTGGGACGGCCGACATCGTCGGCGGGGTATTCCTGCTCGTGCCGTTTATTGGCTGCGCCTCCCCGGGCTTCTGGGAACTGGACCCGACGGACGTGAAGGTGATCATCCCGGAATGACTGCGGGGTGCTGGAGTCTGAATCTTCGGGGACGGCAGATGCCCGGCCGGGGCGAGGCCAAGCATCTGCCGCTCCCTTCCCGAGTCAACCCAGCCGACGAAATCGAACGCGTTCGGCGGGCCAAGAAAAGGGTCAAGGCCAAGAAAAGGGGCAAACATGTTTGCGGCCAAGAAAACGGGTCAGGGATCAATCGGGCCTGGTGTGCTGAACACTTTGGAGGTCGGCCGCGGGATCGTGGGGCCGCTTCGAAGCCCGGATCTTGCACCATGACTTGTCGCTACTGATCCGCGCCGGACGGGGACCCGCGGTTAACGGTGCGCGATGTTGGCGCGGCATGCCGGCACAATGGGATTGCCGCACCGTACGGTCGAAGCGGACGCGATTGATGCGTGACCCGTGTTCTCGGCGGTTGAGCATGGACAGGGGCCCTTCCCTGAGCATGGCACACACGCGGTTATCGATCTTCAGGTGTTGAATGTCTGGGACGGTTCTAGCGCCGCTACCGCGGCTTCGGATTATTTTGCGACACGCGAACCCACCCACGACTTCGTCGTGGGCTACATTCCCGGCGCCGCTACCGCGGCTCGGCGCTCGCTGGGCGCTCGCGGAGCGTTGCGTTGCAACGCCGCTAAACTCGGGGCTAGGCAAAGGGGTCAAACATGTTTGCGCGGTTTTTTCGGGCGGGCTGGGGGTGGAGGGGGTGTTTGAGGTGGGGGGATTGGGCTGATGATACGGGCCGCAGGGGACAGGGGGAACGGCGGTCAAATCTGTTGTTGCCCCGACAGGGTGCGTGGGCGGTCGGCGCAAATTCGTGATGAACCTTTTTCTGTTTGCGAGGTATTGGGTGGGGTCGCGGGCAAACCACCGCGTTACCACGCGGTGCTCCGTTGTTCATGCGGGCGTGGTCGAAATCAACCGGGCGGAGAGAAGGGGGGCAAACGTTGTTGTGCGGTGTTTTCGGGCGGGCTGGGGGGCGGAGGGGGTGTTTGAGAGGGAATGGGTTGTGTGCACGAGCCGCGACGACGCAAGCGTTGGCGTGGGCACAATTGTTGGGCGAGAGATTGATATGGTGAAGATCGATGGCGGTGACGCCGTGTTTCTTCTCCTTTTTACTTGCTGCACATAGGCCCGCGCCGCTCGAGGCGGCGGGGGTTGGGGGCGGGTGCGTAAGAGAATCGGCGGCAGGGGTTGGGGCGTGCGGTGTGGAAGGTGTTTGCGTCGCGTGCGCGAGGAGGTGGCTTCTTGGTTCGCGAGCGAGTGGGCCGGCGCTTACGCTACGGGTTCTGTGGCGGCCGATTCTGTTACGCACCCGTTGGGAGCGGACGGGACTGGCAAAGCGGTGACGGTTCGGTTAATCGTAGTGGTTGGCGCGGAGCAAATGGTTGGGAATGCGGCGTCGATCGCCCTGTTGGGGCTCAGTGATTTGTTTCTCATTTGGTCCAGGGGTTCCCGCCCCTGGCTATTTTCGCGGGCCCCGTTGGGGCCGATGCGTTTGGAGCAGGATTAAGCGGGTGGATTAGGAACTGTGTCGCACGCCGCCGTTGAATCACGCGGAATCGGGGGTCTTTGAGATGCGAAGGCACATTCCGGCGATGCCATCGCCGGCTTTTTGAGACGATTCCGGCGATACCATCGCCGGCTTTTTGAGACGGTGGAATGATGATCGGGTCTTCGAGAACGTATGCGATCGGGATGGCGCACTATGAGATGGGGGGCGGGTGGCGATCGCTTGTCGCGATCTGCGGCGCGTATTTGTTTGTCGTGCTGGCGGCGGTGGGGATGTATTACTACACGGACATGAGCACCGGTACGCGGCATGGGATGACCAGCGTGGGGGTGAGCATTCTGCTGATTGCGCAGTCGATTTCGCTGGTGGTGTTCGGGAGTTTTCGAGTGTCGGGGGCGATACGGTCGGACTTGAGTTCGCACATGATCGAATCGCACCGCCTGATGCCGGTGCCGAGCTGGCGTGCGATCACGGGTTATCTGATTGGGCCGGCGACGCAGACGATTGCGTTTGCGCTGCTGAACCTGATTCTGATCTACATTTGTGCGGCGTTTACGGGGACGGATCTTTCGCGGATCACGATCGGTCAGGCGACGCTGTTTGCGTTTGCGTTGCTGGTGTGGTCGGCGGCGGCGGTGGGGACGTTTGTGATGCGGCATCTGGTGCTGGTGCTGATTGCGGCGATCGTACCGAGCATGTGCGTGATGTACTGGGTGTATGTGTTTCTGCCGGCGTTGTCGCTGCTGACGGGGCCGATCATCGGGCAGTCGATCTTCGTGTTCGGGGGGAGCTCGGCGGGCTACGAGTGGATATACACGGCATCGTTTGTGTGCCAGGCGGTGTTCTTTTCGATTTTTTTTGCGGGGGCGTGCCGGCGGTATCGGGGGACGTATGCGACGACGTTTTCGGTGCGGCAGGCGTTTCTGCTTTTGCTGGCGTGGAGCGGGACGACGATCTGGAGCATGGCGTTGGGGGATCGGGTGAGGCTTGCGGGGATAGCGGGGTCGGAGGGGGATTTTCATGTGCCGCAGATCATCATTTCGTTGATTGCGGCGTTGCTGATTTCGATCGTACCGATTCGGACGCTGATCGTGCATCAGAGGGGTCGACGGTCGGTGGTGATGACGGCGGTGTTTCTGGCGGCGGTGATCGGGACGATAGCGGTGTTGCCGATGGGAGCGATGGCCACGAAGGGGATAGCGAAGGAAAGCTTCACGGCAACGGCATGGCTGGTGGGTGCGGCGGTGGTGACGCTGTATTCGCTGCTGTATTTCGTGAGGAGGATGCGGCCGTGGGTGATGGTGCTGGTGGTGGGGCTATCGATGGGGGTGATCTGGTGCGTGCCGCTGTTTTTGGAAGTGATCCGGATGATTTACGTGTCGAATCATTCGGGGCCGGAGCCGAAGTTTGGGATGATCGGCAATTTCAGTCCGGTGGGGGCGCTGATTGATATCTGGTGGACGGAGAAGTCGTATCCGCCGATGTGGGGGATTATCTGGCAGTGGTTTGTGGCGGGGGTGCTGGCGGTGTTTGCGATTTTTGTGCGGGAGCGGAAGGCGGTGCAGCCGTTGATGGTTCCGGTTGCGGGGCCGGTTTCGCCGGTTGTTCCACCGTCTCCGCCGGAGGTTGTGCGTGGGTGAGCGGACGGATGAATGGCCACGAAAGAGACGAAGGACACGAAGAAGAACTTGAACGACAGAGTCACAGAGATACTGAGGACGCACAGAGGTGACGACGGATGCAGGCGAGGGATGCAAGGAGTTGGTGAAGGCGCATGAGGCATGCTTCTAACCACCGAGGTAGTGGTTAGAAGGATGGCACCCCGGCGGCAATTGATGTTCAGGGTTTCAATGTCTCAGGCGCAATGGTCGATCGCCCCGTTGGGGCTCAAAGAGTTTTCATCATTTATCGTTACCAGGGGTTCCCTTCGGTCACCCCTGGCTATTTTCGCGAGCCCCTTTGGGGCAACGTTTGGGACATTGTTTTGGTGAAGATCAATGAACGGGTGTTGATCAGGCGCGGTCGACGCGGATTTTTGCGGTCATGGTGTGGGATTCACCGGGGTCGATGGTGAGGGCGAAGGGGCCGACGTTGCAGGTTTCGACGCAGATCATGTGGGGCCATTCTTCATCGCCGAAATCGGCCATGGCTTTGGCCTTGGCGATCCAGGGATTCCAGACGACGGTGGCTTTGGAGTTTTCCTTGGTGATGGTGATTTTGCGGCCTTTGACGGGATCGTCGATGGTGACGGTGGAGGTGGTGTTGAGGTAGACACGGTCGGTTTCGGCGGAGATGGAGATGTCGCCGTGCTGGGTCTTTTCCTTCATGCCGTCGGTTTTGTCGATGTAGTTGACGCCGTCGAGGCCGGTGATGCGGATGCGTTGGACGTCGCCGACGCTGAAGTAGGAGTGGAGAGCTTCTTCGGCGTGGACGGGTGTGAGACCGGTGTTGGTGATTTCGAGTTGCATGGTGAGCTGAGCGCCGAAGGTGACGCGGTGTCGGAGGGTCCTGTCGCCGGGCCAGAGTTTGCGGGTGGCTTCATCGCTGCGGGTGGCGAGTGTGACGGTGACGCCGTCGGAGTTTTGCCGGATGGATTCGAGGTCCCACTGGCGGAGGCGTGCGGTGCCGTGGGCGGGGGCGCCCCCCCCCGCGGGGTCGTCTTTTTTTGGTCCGAACCAGGGGAAGCAGACGGGGACGCCGCCGCGGATGGGCTTGTCGTCCTGCCAGAGGGATTTTTTGCTGAGCCAGAGGACATCTTCACCTCCTGCGGCACCTTCTGGGGTCCAGGCGGTGACGTGACCGCCGTGGAGGTAGATGGTGCCGTTGGCGCCGTTGGGGGCCTTGACGGCGACTGCGGGGAGGCCGCCGTTGCCGGCGATGATTTCTGCGACGCCTTCGATGGCGAAGCGTTTGTTGAGATCTTCGATAAGAGCCATATTTTCCGCTCCTCCGGAAAGGGGGTGTGGTGGGATTATCGCGCAAGGTGGCGCAGTTGGCTAATGTTTCGGGGGGGAAATGTAAAACGCAAAATGGTGCATGGCAGAGGGGGATTCGCTCCGCGTCGGGGTTCGACACCGCCCGAAGGTGGAACTCCGAACGAGTGTCAGGTGATGTGGGCGACGTGCTCTTCGGGGGCGATGGTTTCTTCGCGGGAGGCTTCGGTGGGGTGCTCTTCGCCGAAGAGGTCGAGCGTGACGATATCGTTCCGGAAGAGGAGAGCGACGGTCCAGTCGAGGATGACGCGGAGTCGGCGTTCCCAGCGGGTCATCTGCATGACGTAGTAGGTGCGCCAGACCCACCAGGCGAGGACGCCGCGGATTTTGAATTGCAGGACGCGTCCGACGCCGGAGTAGCCGCCGAGGGAGGCGAGCATTCCGAGGGTCTGGTATTCGAAGGGTTGGAGGGTTGGGGTTTCTCCGGGCTGATGTTCGTTACGGACGACGGCGGCGATGTTCTTGGCGAGTACGCGGGCTTCGCGGAGGGCGTGCTGTGCGAGCGGGGGGTAGGGGTTGCCGTTTTTGTCGGGGATGGAGGCGCAATCGCCGAGTGCCCAGACATCGGGGCGGCTTTTGCTGCGCATGGCGCCGTCGACGAGGATGCGGCCATTGCGGCCTTTTTCAAGGGGCAGTTTGGCGACGAACGGATTGGCCGTGATGCCGGCGCAGAGCATGATGCTCTTGGCGTCGATTTCCAATTCGCGTCCGCCCCCGCCGGCGGCGGTGTGGACGCCGGTGTCGGCGGGGGGGAGGAAGACTTTTTCGGGCTCGATTTTCTGAACCCTGGTTCGGGTCAGGATTTCGACGCCGCGCTGCTGGAGGACCTTGGCGGCGAATGCGGCGAGGTCCTCTTCCATCTCGGGCATGATGCGGTCGGAGGCCTGAATGAGGATGAATCGGGGGACGTTGCGCGGGATGCGCGGGTAGCTGCGGAGGAGGCTCTCGATGAATTCGGTGAGCTCGCCCATGAGTTCGACGCCGACGAGTCCGCCGCCGATGATGACGAAGGTGAGCAGTTTTCGTCGGCGCTCGGTGTCCTCCTCGACGTCGGCCTGTTCGAAAAGATCGATGATGCGGTTGCGGAGGAAGATGGCGTCGGCGAGGGTTTTGAAGGGGAGGGCGTGTTCGCTGCCGGGGATGAGGGAGAGATTGGTGACGCCGCCAAGGGCGAGGACGAGCTGGTCGTAATCGAGTTCGTAGAGGTAGTTGTCAGGGGAATGGCGGGCGAAGACTTTGCGGGCGTCGAAATCGATGCGTTCGACGTGGGCTTCGACGAAGCGGGCCTTTTTGAACATGGAACGGATGGGGTTGACGGCGTGGCGCGGCTCAAGCACGCCGGTGCCGGCCTCGAAGAGGAGGGGTGTCATGAGGAAATAGTTGTTGCGGCTGACCAGAGTCACTTCGACGCGGGGGTCGTTCCAGAATTCTTTTTCGAGGTGATGTGCGGTGTAGATACCGCCGAAGCCGCCGCCGAGGACGACGATGCGTTTTCGCTCTGTATTTCGTGTATTGGCGATCACAAGCAACTCCTCAGAACAGGCGTTTTCGAGCGGAAGGCGAGACTCGGCTGCAGGTGATAATAGGATTGGAAAAGAGGCGGCGGCGAAGGCGTCAGGGGATACATCGGATATTCCTAATTCGTGCGCGGCATAGGCGGAAAACCTATTCGCGTAACTTATTGCTGGCCGTGCATATGGCGGCAGGTTAAGCTATGCGAAAATTGAGGAGGAAAAAGACCCATGCCAAACATTCTGCCTTCGCTAAACGAACACATCCGCCGTCTTGCGCGGCGTGAAATTCGCGCCCAGACGAGTAGCACGAAGCGTGCCACGGCGCACTATCGGCGTGATATTGCCGCGCTGAAGCGGCTGGTGAAGACGCTGACGACCCGGCTGGCGTACGTGGAGAGACATAGCGTCTCGCAGGCGAGCAGCGCGGGGAGCGTGGAGGAGCCGCAGTCGAATACGCGGTTCCGGGCGGATGGATTGCGATCGCATCGGGCGCGGCTGGAGTTGTCGGCGAAGGACTTCGGGAGGCTGGTGGGGGTGTCGGGGCTGACGATTTATAACTGGGAGTCGGGGAAGTCGAGACCGAGAAGGCGGCAACTGGCGAACCTGATTGCGATACGGGGGATCGGGAAGCGCGAGGCGGAGAAGCGGCTGGAATCGACGGGGAAGAAGTGATGCAGGTCGGCGGGGCGGGAAGAAAAGCGCGGCAAAAATAAAAGATGGGCCGAGAGGAGATCTCGGCCCATCTGTTCCAGATAGAAAGTGGAAACTGGTTAGTAGGTCAGGGCTGCAGTGCCGGTGGTGTTGGTTGCGGAGACGGTGTACTGGCCATTGGTGACGGTGTAGATCCAGCCAGCCGCAGTGCCAGCCGTGTTCGCAACGGTGCTGAAGCCGTTGACGGGGTTGGTCGGGAAGGTCTGGAGATACGGTCCAAGGGTACCGGTGGCGGCGGTGGCCGTGAGGTCAGTGGGGTTGGTCTTGCCGGTCATGACAGTGATAAAGCCGGTGGGATCGGGCGGGGTGTCGGCGTGCTGGATTTTGAAGAGTTCGATCTGGCTGCGCATCGTCTGGAGGGTCGAGGCAACAGAGTTGTTGCGGGCATCGTTGGAGGCGTTCGTGAACTGTGGGATCACGATCGCGGCCAGAATGCCGAGGATGATCACGACGATCAGGATTTCGACGAGGGTGAAGCCACGGCGGCTGACTGGGGAATGGTTCTTCATACGCTTTCTCCGAAAAACAGCTCAGGTTTCCACTTTGCGCGACCTGGAACGCTCCAGGCGTCTTGCCCATCGAGGCAAATAGCGCTAACGATTGCCTGAATCATCGTCCGCTTCGATCTCTAAGTTCACATACATTTCTTAACAGTGCACAATTTTTTTAGGCAGTTTGGAGGTGTCCCATAAAGAGCGTGAGCGGGCGGCGCCGCGGGTGGCCCGGTTGCGCAGCGACGTGGATGTGAAAAATAAAATCTTTGGAGTTTCTGCGGTTTTCCCCGCGAACCCTTCATCGGCGGCGTGTGTTAATTTGTGGCGATTGCAGCGATCAGTAAGTGTGGAGGCCGTGCTTCATGAAGAGGACGGCAGAACCCACTGCCCCCCCCTCTCCGAAAAGCCGATGGTGGGAGTCGAACCCGCAACCTACGGTTTACAAAACCGTTGCTCTGCCATTGAGCTACATCGGCGAAACACTGAAAAACAAGGCATTTTATCGCGCCATTGGCGGGTGCCTACGTCATGTTGACACCCGATTTGACACCAGATACCCTATTTTCAGTTGTCAGGGGGGTGTCAGGTGGCGATTCCGGCCAAGAAACGCACCACCCGACGCCCCAGCGAACACTCAACACTTGGCGGCCGACGCGGGCTCTGACACCCGCTGACACCCGCCGCATGAGGAGTATCGGCATGCAGAACGATACCAAAAAGCCCCCGCGCGTGAAACCCGCCAAGCCCTACCCCGACTTCCCGCTCTTCCCCCACGATACCGGACGGTGGGCAAAGAAGGTCCTCGGAAAGACGCGATACTTCGGACAGTGGGAGGACGCCGACGGGGCTCTGAACAAATGGCTCGAACAGCGCGATGATCTCATGGCCGGCCGTGAGCCGAAAGACGCCAAGGGGCAGTTGACCATCCTCGATGCCATCAATGCCTTCCTCACTGCCAAGAAGCGCGCCGTCGAAACCCGCGACCTCACCGAACGCAGTTTCAGGGACTATCACGAGACGTGTGATCGCGTGATCGGTTGCATCGGCAAGACTCCAGCCGTTGCCAACCTCGGCCCCGCCGACTTTTCAAAGTTCGTGCACACGATGCGGACATGGGCGCCGGTGACGCGCTCGAACGAAATCCAGCGGGTGCGTACGCTGTTCAAATACGCCTACGACGCCGCCCTCATCGACAAGCCGGTGGCATTCGGGCCGGACTTCAAAAAGCCCAGCGCGAAGGTCATTCGGGCCGACAAGGCATCGAAGCCGAAACGCCTCTTCTCCCGCGAGGACGTGCGTACTCTGCTCAAAGCCACGGCCCCCCAGATGCGCGCGATGATCTTGCTCGGGATCAATTGCGGCCTGGGGAACAGCGATATTTCCGAGATGAACATCAACCACTTGGACCTCGACGCCGGCATTCTCGACTATCCGAGGCCGAAGACCTCGATTGATCGGCGCGCGGCGCTCTGGCCGGAAACCGTGAAGGCGCTGCGGTTGGTAATGAAGCGACGAGGAGAGGTGTTGACGGTTGGGGACAATGCCGGGAAGCCGCGGTATCGGCCCGAGGACCCGGCCGACGCAAACGCCGTCTTCCTCACCCACCAGTCACGCCGATTCGTGAGGCAGGATGGAAAGAACAACCGCGATTCGGTCGCGCTGGCGTTCGGGAAACTGCTACGGGCGAAGGGGATCAAACGTGAGGGTCGCAACTTCTATTCACTTCGCCACACATTCGAATCGATCGCGAGCGGCGCGAAGGACCAAGCTGCAGTTGACCGCGTGATGGGACACGTCGATTCCCACGTGCGCGGACACTATCAGCATTGGTCAAAGGATGCGGAGGAGGATACAAGGCTAAAGTCGATCGCGGATCACGTGCGGAAGTGGCTATTCGGTGCGGAGGTGGACGCCGGGAAGGGTCAAGCGTGACCCCGCCACGTCCCCGCCGGCTTACACATTTGCCCAAGGCGTGGCGTTTCGCGACGTCGTCGGAAATCGATGGATTGGATTCTGAGGGGGAACTCGCCAAGCTCGCCGGGGTTTCGCATTCACTCAACAGGGGCAGGGATGGCATGGCGCCGGGGGATTTGCTCACGTCGGCGTTTCTTGAAGCCGATGGTGCATGAACAGGATGGAGCGGATCATTCATCGGTGAAGCGCAGGCTGAGGGCTTTGTTGATTTTAGCCTGCACTTCCATGCTGATGCCCACGTCACCGCGGAGGTAATCGTACAACAGGCTTCGGCTCATATGGGCGGAAAGTTGTGCATGAAGCCAATATATGCTTTTCTTTCGACGCCGAAGTGTTTCGCGCACGGCTTCGCGGTGATCTGTCCATTTTGCCATCGCCCGAGGCTCCCTCTTGAAACGTGACCCCAACATGCTACCTCCATAACGTTCCTACCGTAATCCGTCTTGACTGTAGTACAGGCACGACGTATATATTACGTCCACACAGTAACAACTTCAAGACGATGACTTCGTGTGGATTGAGGCGACAGCCAAAAACAAAACCGCCCGCATGATCGGCATCACGCGGGATACTCGAATCCGGGCGGGGAGCCTAGCCGAAACGTCTTCCGCCAGACTTCGCCCGCCGCAACATTTCAAAGGAGTTTGCTGTTATGAGCCCCAATGGGAAAGTACACGTACAAAAGCCCGAAATGAGAACACAGAAGGAATCGGAGATGCCCGCGCCAGCGGATTCACCAGCCGCGACGGCGCCTCCGCCAGAAATCAAGTTGGGGCGAATACTTAAACGCGATGATGACCTCCTCTACATCGTCCTTGGCGTGCGGGGCCAGGCCGTGGATACGGTCGATTTTGAAGGCGATTTATGCACGCTGCCAATTGCGGACGTGGCGTTGGACCTTGAACATATGAGATCGCCGCTGTTGGATTCGCTTTCCGATCAAATCGCGGCGGGGTTGGACCGCTACGCTCCGCTGCGGTTCTACAGGAGCACATCGCCCAACACTGCGGCGGATGACCGGGTGCGCGTCAACTGGTGGAAGGGTTCGGAGAGGCCGGACCTGATACGCGTTGGCATCACGGTTCGCGTATCAGGCGGCCAGGATGATGAAGGCATGTGCGTGACGGCAATCGGCAACTCCGAGGTACTGTTGTCGTCTCCGGAGGGCTCTTCCTCCGCGAGTCTTGAGGAAATCGAGGTTGCCGAAGTCCTGGGCGCGCCGCCAATCGCCATATCGCCGGCGCCACAAGGTGAAGGCGCCCCGATGGACCTCCAAAGATTCCACGAACTGTGCAGCCAACTCGCTGCGATGGTTGGAGATTATTTCCCAAGCCCCTCCGAAAAAGACGCGGAGATCGTTGTGGCCATCGAAGGGCAGGTCATCCGAACAAATGCGATCTCGGGCCTCGACACCCGGGAACTTCGCGACGAAGTTTCAGGGTTACTGTTTAAGGCCGAAAGACTGACGGGATGCGCGTACACGAACCTCTATGAAGAGCGCGGCAAAACGCCGGCAAATCAGTAGAATACGAACCAACAGGATGGCCGGCTGATCACCGGCAACGCTCGGGGCAATTAACGGTCTCACCTACACCGGAGATTGCCCCGAGCCCCGCGATGAAAGTAGGTGCAAGATGAAATCTTTGACCGTTCAATCTTTAGTGGACGAACTGAATACATGGGCGGGTCAGGCACTTCGCTCGGCGGAGTCGGAACCGAAGCCGCTCCGGTGGGGAATCGAGGAAATGACGTCGGACTTCAAGCACGGACGCGAGGCGATGCGCCGCTCGGGGATGACAGCAGAGGGAGTGCGCGAGATCGAGCAGGAACTCGAGGACCTTATGAAACTAGCCGGCGAATACGATCAACGGTGGAACGCTCGCAGACGTGAGGAAGCGGGCATCGAAGAGGGACAGGTTGACTGGTGGAGGGCGATGCTTCTTGCGGAGACCAGAGAGGAGCGCAGGAATTTTTCAATGCAGCTTCAGCGCCTTTACATCGGTGCAAAAGAGCTCGCATTGCGATTGGCAATATATTCCCCCGCCGGCGCTCCGGTCGACGAAGAAGTGGCCCCGTTGAATACGACCAAGCGGCGCGGTCGCATGCCGAAGGTGGATAGCGAGGCCAGAAAGGCGACCCTAATCGCGATTCTTGTGAAGCATCCGTCGATGAAGGATGACATCACAGCACTGGCAAGAAAGGTTTGCGCGGATCCGAAGACTGTGAAGTCATGGATCGATGAGAACGAGAATCACTACCGCGAGCGTGTTGGCCGTCCGAAACGAAAATAATTCCCGCGTAATTCCCGATACTCATTTTTCTAAACCTTTCTTTGGCAGATACTTGCATTTTTTAATTCCCGGGTAATTCCCGAATCGGCCTATGGGTAAACGACCCATGTGGAGGCCGACAATGGCATCATCCCCGTCCGAACCCAAAAACAACCCTGTGTACTGGGGCGCGGTCCTTGCGCAGGCCATCCGAGACGGCGACGCCGCCCGCAGTCGCGAGGCGCAGCGGAATTTGAGACGACTCGGCATACCTATAAGCGTCGGCACCATGCCCCGCGGGAAGGCGGTGGCGCGTGGCTGAAGCATTGACACCCCCGAAGCTCGCCGAGCGCTACGGCGTTTCCCCCGACAAGGTTCTCAGGTGGATCACAGCGGGAGAAATCCGCGCCGTCAACATCGCCACAAATCCGCGGGGGCGCCCGCGCTGGGTCATCCCGCCCGGGGCGTTGGAGGAGTTCGAGCGGCGGCGGTCATCCTCGCCTCCTCCGAAACCGCAGCGGCGACGCCTTCCCCTGGAAAACGTGATTGAATTCTTCAAATAAAAAAAGCCAGCTCCACGGGCGAGGCAGAGCCGGCATTAAAACAGGACGCAAAAGCATGTTAAACGATGCCACGGACGGCGCACAAGACAATTCTGACGGCAGGTCGGGGCTTCGCGCTCGCGCGATGGCCGGATTCGATCAAGACCTCGCGCTAATTATTGATGAAATGTGGCAACTGAACGCGACTCCGGAAGGCCGCGCTTCCCTGGCGAGGGTTTGGGGGGTGATAAAGCCAAACGGCAAGCCGGCGGATCTATCGATTGATGAAATGAAGTTCCTTCTTGCCACCGCGTACGTGGGTTTCTGCACAATCAATTTCAAACTACGGGAGAGGTTGGAAAGGGGCGAGGCATGAAATCCGCAGCACAACTCGAATTCAAATTCCGGCGCATTCGCCGCCGCGGCTTCCGTTGCGGATTCGCCCGCGGCCTCGCTCAGGCCATTCGCGCAGTCGAGTCCGGCATGACACCAGAAGAGCTGCGATTGTGGGGGCGGACAGTGCGGCGGTGGAAGGATTCCGCCATCTGCCCGCCGACGCCGCCTGAAGCGTGGCATTCGGCAAATTTTGAGCGCCGGCGCCAGCGGGTACTTTCTGACTTGCAAAAACTCGAAGCGATGCAGCGGGCGCAGATGGGGGAGAGCGAGTGAACTTCTACAAACACCACATCGGCGACTATGACCAGGCCACTCGTCACCTCTCATTCGTGGAGGACGCGGCTTACTCCCGGCTGATCCGGAAGTATTACGCGGAGGAAAAAAGTTTGCCCGCCGATTTGAGGATGGTGGAGAAGCTGATCGTCGCGAGAACGAAAGAAGAGAGGACGGCGGTTCGGACCATTCTTGAGGAGTTTTTCACCCTTGAGGCCGATGGCTGGCACAACAAGCGATGCGACGAAGAGATTAAAAAGGCTACACTTATAGCGGAAACGAATCAACGAATCGCGCAGGAGCGAGAGGCCCGTAAGCGTGAACGAAGCGGCCACGTCCTGAGCACGAAGCGTGCGCCAAATGAGCACGAAGCGTGCGCGGACGAAGAGCACGAAGCGTGCAAAAAGCGTGAACCAAGCCAGACTCCAGACACCAGACTCCAGACACCAGACTCTTACACCCCCCACCCCCAGCTTGGCGCCCAACCGAAAAGCCATAATCCCAAAACGACGTCGATCCTTCCTCCGGGTTTCCTCAGATTCTGGCAGGCATGGCCCGCACACCCCCGAAAGACATCGCGGAGCGCCTGCGCGAAAGTTTGGGGGCGCCAGAATTGCGAAGCGATCGCCGATCACATCGTTGGCATCGTTGAGGCCTCGAAACGCTCCCCGGATTGGACAAGGGACCAGGGGCGGTTCATTCCCGCGCCGCTCGTTTGGCTGAATCAGGCGCGATGGGACACGGAACAGGAAAACCTCACCGCGGAAACTGCACTCGACGCCTGGCCTGACCCACTGAAAGGCTCCACGCGTCCGCCAACAGAGGAGGACGCCGAGGCTGTGTGGGGCGCGGATGAGGAGGTGACGCCGTGATTAACCTCGCCTCACTCAAAGCCGACGAATCCGCGTTGCGTAAGGAACTTGAATCCGCCGGGGTGCAATTCCGGGGGCGCGCGTGCAAATGCCCATTTCACGATGATCGGTCGCCCAGTGCGGGAATTTACTTCAAAGA
>DATKPA010000015.1:0-61224 GCA_035524355.1 Phycisphaerae bacterium
AAGAACACGCCTCCGCTGCCTCCGAAACCATAATCGGCCATTGAGCCGCTATAGAAGGATGAACCGACTCGGCCGTGGACTTTTGAAACTGCAAATGGTGACTTGACAAGGACCGCCTACTCATAGAAGGCGGAACTCCAACCAGGCGCGGCGATAGAGGGATTCGATGTCGCGCGTGAACTGGGGGGCGTTCATGAGGGGGGAGTTTTGCATGCGTTCGCGGAGGGTGGAGCGGAGGTGGGCGAGGCGGGGGAGATCGTGGGTGAACGATTTTGCGATTTCGACGAATTCTTGGGGGGAGTGGGCGATGAGTTCGGGCAGATTGAGGTTGGTGAGTTGACTGAGGCCGGCGCGGGAGACGGCGGTTTGCCCCCCCCCACCGGCGAGCGTTATCACGGGGACGCCCATCCAGCAGGCGTCGAGGGAGGTGGTGTGTCCGTTGTAGGGGAAGGTGTCGAGGCAAAGGTCGATGCGGTGGTAGAGTTCGAGATATTGCTGGCGCGGTTGGCGGTTGAGGAAGGTGATGCGGGCGGGATCGATGGCAAGTTGGTTGAGTACGCGGGTGCGGGCGGAGCCTTCGGGGGCGAGGATGAGCATGCGGGAGGTGGGGAGGGCGTGGAGGACTTGGGACCAGAGGTGGAGGGTGGGCTGTGTGATTTTGCAGAAGTTGTTGAGGCAGGCGAAGGTGATGTGGTTGTTGGTGAGGGCGGGGAGGGCGTTGACTGACGGTTCTGTTGTCAGGGGGTTGTAGCACCAGAAGGTGTTTGGGAGGGGGAGGGAGGTTTCGGAGTAGATTGCCGATTGCCGATTGCCGATTGCCGATTGATTGGGGGATTGCTCAATTGGCAATGGGCAATCGGCATTGGGCACTGGATCGAGGTGGGGGTCGGTGAGGCGGTAGTCGATTTGAGGGAGGCCGGTGGTGCCGGGGTAGGCGAGCCAGGTGAGTTGGAGGGGGGCGGGTTTTTGGGCGAGGACGCGGAGGCGGTTGTCGGCCATGTGCATGGTGAGGTCGATGAGGATGTCGATGTGGTCGGTGCGGATTTGGGCGGCGAGCTGGTCGTCGGTGAGGTGGGCGACGTCGAGCCAGTGGTCGGCGAACGGGCGGAGTTTGTCGGTGATGTCGTCGGGGCGGGCGGTGCTGGAGTAGATGAAGATTTCGAATTGCTCGTGGTTGTGGTGGGAGAGGAGGGGGTAGGTGAAGAGGGATTGGCAGTGGTTGTTGAAGTTGGAGCCGAGGTAGGCGATGCGGAGGCGGCAGGGCATTGCCGATTGCCGATTGCCAATTGCCAATTGATCGGGCGATTCTTCGGTCGGCAATTGGCAATGGGCAATGGGCAATCTCTTCGCCCAGGCGGCGTGCTCGTTGTAGATGGATTCGGGGGTGGAGTCGGGGTGGTAGTAGAGGGAGTAGAGGAGGCTGCTTTGGGGGGCGGGGTCGGAGGGGTCTAGTTGGATGGCGCGGCGGTAGTGGGTGAGGGCTTCAGTGAGTTCTCCGCGGGCTTTGTGGGCGTGTGCGAGGTGGAGGTGGAGTTTGCTGATGTTGGGGGCGAGGGTGATGGCGTGGTTGAGGGTGGTGATGGCATTGTCGAGCTGGTCGGTGAGGAGGTAGGCGTAGCCGAGGTTGGCGTGGGCGAGCATGTAGTGGGGGGCGAGGGAGAGGACGGTCTGGAAGTGGGGGATGGCGGCGGCGGGGTTGCCGAGCTGGAGGTGGGCGAGGGCGAGGTTGTAGTGGGTGGGATCGTGATTGGGGTTTTGCGTGAGGAATTGATGATAGAGGGGGATGGCGGCGGCGGGGTTGCCGGACTGGTGGAGGGTGAGGGCTTGTTGGAGTGGGTTCATAGTGAATCGCTATTCGTGTATTGGTTATTAGTGTATTAGGAATTGGGTGCTGCGGCGCGTGTCATTTATCAAGAGAGATGCGAGACTGGGTGGGTTTGGGTGGGTTTAGGCGGGGGACGCGTTTAAGCCTTTGAGAATGTGAGGCTTGTGCACACAGGCCGTGCGAAATATCAGCACTTATGGCGCTTCGCATGTAGCTGAGGAATTTTGGGC
Source organism: Phycisphaerae bacterium (assembly GCA_035524355.1). GTDB lineage: Bacteria > Planctomycetota > Phycisphaerae > WQYP01 > WQYP01 > DATKPA01. Next base: position 2,056 of record DATKPA010000015.1, read on the forward strand.
CGTCGCGCCTGTGCGCCTCCATTTTTGATAGCGCCAAGCGGGAAAAGCATCCGCATTCCGAAGTAGCATCCGAAGTAAATGGGCGGCGGTCGATTTCTTTTTGCGTAGCTTATCGGCAGTAGCGCAACTTCTGCCGGTTCGCCGGCACCGCTGCCGGACCTCGTCCTACCTTGAGGCAACGGGAGAACTCGTTGGTGGGAACTTCTTTGCAAAGTCCTCCACCATGTCGTGATACGCGTCCTTCGCCGTCCCCTGCGCGTCGATCAAGATTCCTCCGCGTCCGTATGTTGAGCTGTTCGACCAGACAACCAAGCCGGATTTTGTGTCGCTCACTCGCATCGAAAAGGTATAGAAGCCGTCCCACACCGCTTGCGATGTGTCCACCGAATCCACGATCGCCACGAAGGGCAGCCCCTCCTTGCGACCTCTGGCAATCACATCATCGACAGCGGCCCCGAGGTCCAACGTGCTGTAACCCTTCGCAATGAATGCCTGGACGGCTCCCGAGGCTCCCGGCCCGCCAACGCCGATCTTCTCCACTGGGGAGACTTTGTCTTGATAGAGGGGAGCCACTGTGGAGCGCATGCTGTTTGCACAACCACCGAAGCCGACACACACCAGTAAGGCGAACAAAATCCGGGTGGAGATGTTCATGTCCTTCTCCAGAAGCTTTGAAGCGTACTTATTTTTTCTTGCGTGATTTGGGTGAGGAATCAGGCTCTTTTTCTGCACTTGGCGGCGCATCGCCAGGCAATGAAATCGCCGCTGGCCCGTGCCACGCACGTTCTGCCGCGAGCGACCAGTTCGATCCAGGTCGGAACAATTTGTCTCTTTGATGCCGGCTCACGAATTCAAGCAACCTGTGCCCCACACGCATAAACGCCCGATCGGCAACGATTTCGTGATTCCGGTCCCACAGCGCATCGAACGCCTCCAATGGGAGGTTTGAGCCGGGCAACCGGGAGTGAAACAGGCGACAAAAAAAAGACGGATTGAAACGTTCCATCGCGTCGGGTGTCGCATTGTGCATGCCCACTACGACGGCGGCGGCTTCTCGAAGATCTGCTGGCATCGGTTCGCCTTCAGTCCATTTTTCCAACGCGCTTTGAGCTGCTTTCCAATCAATCTTCTCAGCCACGTCCAGCCATTTTAAAAGGTCGAGTTCCGCGAGGCGCACGCGTTTCGCGACCTCGAACATTAAAGCATCATCGGAGAGGTCGGCAGCCGTCGGCGCCTGTGGCGGGGCTGGTGGCGGCCAATCCTTTCCATCGTCCAACAGCCACTCCAGCGATACCTTCAGCTTTCTCGCGAGTTTGAATGCCGCCAAACCCATCGGTTCTGAACCACGATTTATGTAGTTGTTCAGCACACTGGGCTTAACGCCCGCGTCGCGCGCAAACTCGGCTCTTCGCATTCCAGCCGTAAGTCGCTCCAACTTTTCGGAGAATTTCATACCCTCAATATAACGCCACTAAGGCGGGGTGGAAGCTCATTTGCGCACAAACCGGCTCAAAAAGTATTGACCAGCGTTTAAAACGACGATACAGTTCTTAAGAGCACGAACGTGCATTTTGGCATTTCCGCAAGTGCTGGGAGTCGGGTCATGACACTGCATGAGAAACTTGAGCGCCTCACAGAAACAGCAAATCGCTCGGCAGTAAGCCGAAAAGCGGGGCTTCCTGCGACCACTCTGAACAGCATGTTAGCGCGGCATTCGATGCCGACAGTCGACACCATCGTCAAACTCGCCCGCGCCCTGGAAGTCGATGTGGCGTGGCTCATTGATGACCAAAAAATGTGGCCGGCAGTTCGAACCGAATCCCCGGCTCAGTCCGCCGCCTGACCTTCTCCACATCGGAGCATCGCATGAAATTCGCTGAAAAATTGAAGCGTCTGACAGTCGGGGTGAACAAGGCGAAGGTCGCCAGGGAAGCGGGCCTGCCTACGAATGCGGTCAACGACTACATCGGAAGGGGCTACATCCCGCGCCTCGATAAGGCGCTGAAGCTCGCTCGGGCGTTGAATGTTTCGCTCGAATTTTTGGCTGACGATTCCGCGGACTTCCCGCCGCCCGGACCCGGTACGAGCATCGCGCCAATGGCAGCCGATTTGACCGGATTCCAGTCCACAACGCCAGTTCAAACGCTCTTCCAACCCTCTGAAAACGTGCATGCAACGGCCGTCGCCATCGCCTTCAACATGGCGGCGGGCGTCGATCTACCGGCGCGAGAAAAGGCCGCTCTCATTGGTGAGCTTTCGGCCCTGATCATGTCGCGCGTTTCTGTTTCATCGCCAGCGACCTCAACCAACGCCGCCGCTGTCGCGCCCCTGCCGTCTCCCATCGATTTGACCTTGGAACGCATTCGCCTTCGGGGCGGGTCGGATCGTCGGTTCACCTGTTTGGCGCTTCCGGAGCCCTTGCTACGCGAATTCTGCGAGCGGTTGACAGTCGGCGGTCCCGTGAAAAATGCCTGGAACTGGCTTGCGGCAGAGGCGGGAAAGCAGGGCAAAACCATCCCTTCGAAAACCAGTATCTACCGGTTCGTGGGCGTGTTTCTTGATGAACATCGCGCTTCAACCGCCCCGTCGACTTCGAAAACTTCGCGCCGTCGGACATCTGCAAAAACTTCGTAAAAGGCTGAAAAAACGTGCAAACTCCTCTCTGCGATCTGCTCATTGCGGGTCAGGCCATCGTGACCCGGTACAAGGCCGCGAAGGTCTGGACGGAGTTGCATCGGTTCCTGGCGATGACGGAGGATGGGGCGGCGGTTCAGAGCGTCCAGGGGGGCGAATGCATTGGCGTTTCCACAAAGAGCACGCGGGGGCAGGGAAATCTCGGCGTGGTTGTGGAGATCCTCGGATTCTCCACCGTCGAAGCGGGGGGACAGGTGCGGGCGGGGGATGAGGTGATCAGCGATCGCGAGGGCCGGGCGATCAAAGACCCGCAAAGTCCCGGATCAATCGTGCACATTCAAGGCGTCGCCCGGACTGGCGGCGTTGAAGGAAAAAACGTCCGCGTGGAGCTAGGCCGGTATCGCCTCGTTCACCCGGAGATCCGGGGAGGGGAAAGATGAACTCCGATTCTTCCATCAGATGCTCGGCGCGAGCCCTCACGGTGTTATTTCGGCCGGAAACTTCGCATATCGAGGAGGGGCGATTCGTCGCACTTCGGGGCGGGAAGGTGCGCGTACAAAACAAGGTCGGCGGCGATTGCGTGGATGTCATGCATCGCGAGGTTGAGGAAAGAAATAATCTCCTCGTAGCCGTTGCGATTATCGGATTCTGCAAGGTCACTGCCGGCGGCCGCGTCGCAGACGGGGACGAGATTATCTCCGACGCATTGGGCAGGGGTATCACGGACCCGCAAACGCCGGGTGCCCCCGTGCACATCGTAGGAATTGCTCGCACGGGGGCGGTGGAGGGGCAATCTTTCCGGCTGGAGATTAGGAAATACAAGCTGCATCCGCCAGCGGCGGCGGCTCAGTATCCGGGAGATAGCAGATGACGCGAATGGACCAATGCACAACGCCGACGGCCGTGGAGATCCCGCTTTACGGTGATGACGTGCAGATCATCGATCGCGCATGCGCGATGCACGCCAGCGTCTGCGGAGCGGGCGGGAAGGCATACCGCGATGAATCACTCCTCTCGATTTTCGAGGTGTTTTGCGACTTTTACCAGCGGATAACGGAGGCGTCGGAGGACGCGGAAGCTGCCTTCGTCGCGTCGGCGCGCATGATGGCGGAGACCGTGTTGGACCCGGCAGATCGTCCCAACACGCCCACCGAGACCATCACCATTTACGTGAGCGAGGCCGAGGCCGCGTGGGTTCTTGAATCGTTCCGTCTGTATGTGGGACTGGCAAATGCGATCCGGTCCGGCGCCCGCAAGGCGGTGGAGCAACAGCACGAAGAGGGCGCCGCCGAGGCGATGCTCTCTGGCGTTCCGTGGGTGAATCCGGCTGTCGGAATCTGCCGCGTTTACCTGCTTTTCTCGGAGAGCCGCGAATTATCGCGATTTGCCGGGGATGGGTGGATTGATTCGGCAATTCAGGTTTGGCAGTCGGTCAGCGCCCGTACTTCCAATCGGTCGATGGGCGGCGAATCAACAGCGGCTCCCGTCCAGCCTCCTCAAGAGGCCACGTTGGAACAGCAGACGCAGATTGTGGGCGACGCGTTGCAGCGGATCAAAGTCGATGCGCTGCTCATTCTCGAAACACTGCAGAATTCGGCACACCACCAGCGGTCGCGGATCGTGGGCCTCGTCCACGAAATCAAGGCCCTGATGACTCGGGCGTGGATACCGCTCAACCAGCTACAAACCAAACGTTTTGACAGCCTCGGCGGCGCGAAATTTCATCGCCGCCGTGGCGGTCGGCATTGATGAACGGAGCGCACGTGAACACTGAAGCTGCAAAATTGAGAGCGGGAATCCGGAAGGCGAGGCGGTTGCCTGCGAACGACCGGCCCGACGATTCGACGCTGCTGAAGATGGTGGCTGAGGACTACGAGGACTTCGCCCGCCTGCGGAGCGCTCTCGACCGATGCGAAAAGCGTCTGGCTCGTGCGCTGCATTCGGCTACCGGTGCGCCGGTGCCGGTGGGCATCGACGCCGTGATTGAGCGCATCGAACTGCAGCTCGCGCAAGGCAGAACGTCCGGCTTAATCGAGCAAAGACGGCAGCTCCAGGAGATCGCTACACAGTTGACGATCTTCGCGGGCGCTCTTCTCGCCATGACTGACAAAGAGACGAAACGCTGAGCCGTCAGCACGTGCGACGGTTCCAGAGGCACTGATTCAAACGGAGGCTCTATGTCTGGGAAAGACAACAGCGCAATCAAACTCGCGAGCGAATTGTTTCCGATGGTCTTTTACGGCCTGAATCCCCACACGTCGCTGATGATGGCGATGTGTAGATTCGATGCGCATTTTTTGCCGGAACGGAAGGGGCCGGGTTGGCTGGCCGAGGCCCGTCGTCTCGCCGCCGCTGCGCTGGCAGAGTGGGAAGCGACGCCGGTTGCCGAGCGTCGGCGCATTCTGGATGCGAACCTCGAATTCAAATTGGCCGCCGCCTAACAAAACAGCCCCGCCTCTCCCTGGACGGAGCGACGGGGCTTTGGATCAAGACGATGAGCAGTCTAACAACCCAATCTCTCGGTTCCAATCCGCCGCCGGCCCCTCGCGGCGTGGTGTGGATTGACGTGAAGACCGCCGCCGAGCGGATGAACGCCAGCGAGAGATGGGTTTTAAGCCTCTGTTCCTCAAAATGGGCCTGCCGGTCATTGGCACGCCTGGAAACGCCGCCAGGAGGCGGGAAACCGCGTTGGGTGGTGCGGGAGGATGCCGATCCGGCCCTTGCCCGGATCAAGTTCCCGGAGCAGTTGCCGGCGGATATCCGCTCGCTCACCGAAAGCCAGCGTAAGGAATACGCCCGGCGCGTGGAAATTTATCACGCGTGGGAGGCTGCCTGCAGCGACGCGATCCGGAGCGGCGGGACGATCGAACGGGCCACGGCGGCGTTTATTGGCCGCGTCCAAGCCGAATCGGGCGTCGCGATTGACGACAAGACGCTCTACGCGTGGCGGAAGCGGTACCGGTCCCAGGGGAACACGGGGCTGATGGATGGGCGGTGGAAGCGCAAGGACAAGCACGACCTGGAAGACCCCATGCTCACACTCGCCGCGCGATTGTGGCGCAATCCGAACCGGCCCAGCGTGCAACTTTGCTACGACATGGCGAAGGATGAGGCGATTGAGAAGGGGTGGCACGTGTGGTCGCTCGGGACGGTCGATCGGTACATTCGCCGGCACGTCAACCCTTGCGTGGCGATCTATCGCCGCGCTGGGAAAAAGGCGTTCACCGATCAGGCGGAAACCTACATCGAACGCGATTACTCGGGCCTGCTTCCGAATGACCTTTGGAACAGCGACCACCATGAATTTGACGTGATGGTGCAGCTACCCGGTGAGCGTGCGAATCTGAACACCGGGGAAGTGAAGCGGCGGCATGCCCGGCCGTGGTTGACGGTGTGGCAGGATTGCCGTTCTCGGAAGATCGTAGGATGGGCGGTGTATGCGAGCGATCCGAACACCGATTGCATCCTCCTGGCGTTGCATCGCGCCGTGAAGTCGCACGGCGTTCCGAAAGAATGCGCCGTCGATAATGGAAAGGACTTTGATTCCTTCGCCTTACACGGGCGCACGAAGCGCGAACGACACACGAGAATTGATCGCGAGATAGTCACTGGCGCGTTCGCGCTCCTCACCATCAAACCGCACAACGTCGAGAAGTATCACGGCCAATCCAAGCCCTGCGAACGCTTCTTCGGCACGCTGGAGGGCCGGTTCGGTAAGACCTGGCCGACGTATTGCGGCAACAAGCCGGAGAATCGCCCGGAAGGCCTGCAGGACCGCCTGGACAAGGGCCAAGCGCCCACGCTGGAGGAGTTCACCGCTGCTTTCGCCGAGTGGGTTGAAAGCGACCACAACCAGAAGCCGCACACCGGCGACGGCGTTGATGGCGAAACACCGGCGGCCGTCTTCGACCGGTTGCTTCCGGAGAAACGCACCGCGCCCGAGGCGCATCTGGATTTCCTGCTGCAGAAGTCCTCTCGCCCGGTGAAGGTCACACAAAACGGCGTTGTGTTCGACGGCCTGCGCTACGGCAAATACGAGCCGGCGCTTCGCCCGCTGCTGGGGCAGAAGGTCACGCTCCGCATGGACCCGGCCGACGTGTCGCGCGTCACGGTCTGGATGCTGGACGGCCGCTTCGTGTGCGTCGCGCCCGCCAATCAACGGGTTCCGGCGAACGCAACCCGCGAAGTTCTGAACGCGGCGATTGCCGAGAAGCGCCGCGACACCAAGGCTAAACTCGCCTACAACGAAGCTCGCCTTCGCATGTCGGACGATCTGACGGATCGCGTGTTGCGCGCAGCCTCCCGCCGCGCCCATGAACAAGCACAAAACGCCGCGCCCGATCCCGTTCCGCCCTCCATTCGTCCGATTCGAACGCCGATCGATGAGCATTTGGAGCGGGCTCAAAGAGCCCTTCAGGTGCCGGCGATGCGGCTGGCGGCGGGGGCCGAAGGTCTCGATTTACTGCAGCTCGCAAACGACGAATTGAATCTGTGTCAACGGACTGCGCAGGCACCTTCACTTTCGCTGCTGACGGCGCTCAATGACGAGCCTGCCGGCGACGCATTCGGAGGAGAGCAGTAATGCCCGTTGACGATGGCGACATTCTCAAACGACTCGTGCAGGATGCTCGCATAGTACAGGAGTTTTCTGTGATCAAGGATGATCAGACGCTCACGGACGAGCTGAAAGAGGCGGTCCTCGACCGGCTCAAAAAGTACCTGGAGCACACCGGGAAATCTGCCGAGTGGGCGGCAAGGTCGATGGCAACATCGCCGACGACCCTCTCGCAGGTGATCTCCGGGAGCTACGGGGCCGACGTTGAACCGCACATCCGGCGCATCGACAAATGGCTCGAAGCGCAAATCATGCGGCTCGCCGCGCCAAAGCCGGCGGGATTCGTCAAGACCGGCGTGGCCGAGCAAATCTACGGCATCGCCAACTGGGTTCGGAAAACGACCAGCATCGGCATCGTTCACGGCCCACCCGGATGCGGGAAGACGATGACTCTCAAAGCGATTCGCGGCGAAATCCCCGGCTCAGTGTTTGTGTCGATCGACAGCTCGGGGAAGTCTGTGCGCTCTGTCTTGGAGACGCTCGCCGACGGCCTTCGCATGGGCGGTTTGAAGCTCAACGGCTCGCAACTATTCCGGCAGATTGTCGGCGCTCTCAAAGGCACCGAACGCCTCGTGATGGTTGATGAGGTCCACAAGCTTTGCGGCCGTGCAAATGACGCGGCGCTGCACGTGCTACGGGACATTCACGACAGCACTGAATGCCCGATGCTTTGGGCGGGGAATGGTTCCATCGCCGACTACATCCTCAAGGGATACCGCGACGGGCACGATCCTCTCTGCCAAATCTACAGCCGCGTCGCGTGGTGGCTGAATCTCACGGAGATTGCGGAGGGCGGAGGCGACGGCGGCCATAGCCGGCTCTACACCATCGAAGATATCCGCCGGGTCTTTGCCGCGTCGAAAGTGCGGCTCACGTCCGATGCTCACGGGTATCTGCTCTCCCTGGCAAACGATCCGGGAATGGGATGCCTGCGCATCGCCAGGCGATTGGTGGAGATGGCGGAAGTGGCATCGAAGGGCAACCCGGTCGATGCGGAATTTCTGCGGCGAATTCAGCGCGAGCGGTTGGGCTTCACGATGTTCCGTCGCGTCGAAGAAACGCTTCGGACGCCGTGTGCGGCCGCTGGCTGAGGCGACGGCCAATAGACGGCGAATATGAACGGATTCTTTTTTGGAGACTTATCGTGAGGAAGATCAAATCAAGTAATCGCCGGGTTCAGCGGTTCCCCGTCGGCGCTGCTGTCCTGGACAAAGCATCCGGCGAAATGGCGATCGTCGTTGCCGGCTTCATCGAACAACGCGCCGGCGGCCGGTCGTTGTACGTGCTCTCGCACTATGACGGGACGCTTGACTCGCAATATGGCGAAGAGCTGGAGGGATGCCCCACGTCGGCGCTGCCGGAGGTCAAAGACCTCAGCGGCCGCGACCCGCTCGCGGCGCAACGGCGCGTCCTGGACGGCGGTCAAGCCGTTCGGGAGATCATGGAATCGATGCAGCGGAATTTGCAGCAGTTGGCATCGCTCGCGGGATAACGTTTCGCCCTTGATCGCTCAATGTTGGAGACATGGCTGATGGCTGACACGCAGAAAACAATCGAGATCCTCCTTCAGTTCAAGCAGGCTGGAGAGGAGATTCTGCAGGCAGCGCAGGGATCGATCGAAAAGCTGCAATCCCTCACCGTGAGCCTGGGCGGGGACATCAACAGCGCCCTGTCGATGCCTGGGGCGGAACAGGCTCAGGCGAAGATCGGTGGAGTCGTGGGTGAGGTTGGCATTCTCAACGTCGCGCTGAAGGGAACCGCTGACGAGTTTAAGGCCGACAAGGCCGCCGCCGAATCCTTCTCTAAATCAGCAGTTGCAGGCTTGAACGCTACGGCGGCATCGGCCGAAGGTGCCACCGCTGCCTTGCTGCAGACGCAACAAGCCGCCGCCGGGTCCAGTCCATCCCTCGTGCAGGGATTGAACGCCAGCTTGGGCAGGAGTTCCGAACTCGGCGGCACATTGCGTCTGCTTGCTGGATCGGGACCAATTCTCGCACTCTCGCTGGCCGCCAACGCGTTTGAAAAACTCGGGAAGGAAATCGACGACCTGAGCGTCAAATGGCGGAAGGGCGAGATATCGGGGTCGGAGTTCTTCGAGGGACTCCTGCTCAAGGTTCCCGTAGCCGGGCAGATATCACAGGGGCTGCTCTCCATTAAAGACGCCATCACGGGTGTCAGCTATGCGGAAGAAGTTGCCGCTGAGAAGGCGAAGAGGACGGCAGAGGGTTGGAAGGAAGCCGCGCGCGACATCAAGAATGCGGCAGAGGTGGTCCAGGAATCCCACCTCCAGGCTTCGGAAATGATCCAAAAATTCGATGATCAAGCCGCGCTGCAAAAGGACAGCGGCGATCCCGTCCATTCCGCAATCGACCAGCAAATTGCAGACGAGGGCTCCCGCCGGCGGGATATTTACAGCCGCTTCGATCAGCGAAAGAAAGAGATTGGCTTCGACACGTTGCCCGCTCTTCGCCAGTCGCTCGGAAATCCGCTCATCAATGTCGGGCAGATACAGAGCCAAATTGACACCATTGAGAAGGCATACAAAAGCCTCTCGGAGGACGTAGAGAACGAGCTCGCGCACTCCCAGCAGCTGACGGATAGGGCAATCGCCGGCATCAGAAAGCAAGCCGCCGCCGCATTCGCCAGTGAGGAGATAAAGAAGCTCGCCGAAGATTTCAAATCCAATTGGGATGAGGCACAAAAGCTTGTAGATGGCATCAGCAGACAAATCGAGGCGGAAGACGCGAGGCTCACGCAAGAACGTTCGCAGTTGATCAAGAACGCGCAGACGCCTCAGCAAAAATATGATGCGGGCGTTAAGCAACTCGACCAGGTCCAGCGGTATAACCCGCTCCCCCCCGGGCTCTACGATCAGGAGAAGGCAAAGCTCCAGAAAACTCTCGATGATGAGCTCGCCGCCCTCGACAAAGCCAACAGCGAAAAGCTGATCAAGCAGGACGAGCTGAACGCGCAGCTTGTGACGGGGATGGCGCGGGAGGTCGCGAACGCCCAGACCAGCTACGACCAAGACGTCGCGAACTTTCATGAAGCGCTCGTCAAAAAAGAGATCAACCAGGAGCAGTTCGATCAACTGATAGTTCAACGCCGGCAGCAGATGGATGAGCAGCTCCGCCAGCTCTCACTGCAGCAGCACCAAGCCGGCGAGCAGGTCCAGCTTGCCACGTTGGTGGCGAATCACCAAAGCACGGACGCCCAGCTCCTGCAAATCCAGATTGATTACGAAAGACAGGCCGAGCAGCTCCGCCAGGAATTCCAGGACCAGGGGCTGATTTCAGAGCAGCAGTACAACGACGCGCTCGTTGCCCTGGATAAGACGACGGCGGAAAAACGGAAGGCAATCAACGGGAGCTTCCTGGACGGAGTGAACCAAGGTGCGCAGGAGATGGCCGACAATGTGCAAACGCAGGCGCAGATCGGCGACAAGGTTGTTCACGACATGGCGGACGGATTCGCCAACGCCTTCGGAGAGATCGTTACGGGCACAAAGAGCGTCGGTGGGGCGTTTCGCGATATGGCGATCAGCATCCTCGACGACATCGCCAAGATGGAGGCGAAAGCGGCCTTCGAGGCCCTCTTGTCTCCAATATTGAAGGGTATCACGGCGGGGATCGGAGGAATGTTTAGCGGGCCCGGGGCAGGGCCGCTCGCCGGATCGCCCGGTGAAGTGTCCATGCCCGGCGGCGGCGCAGCCTTCGCCAACAGCGGAGGCCTGATCGGACGTTACGCCGCCGGCGATGTCGTCGGCGGCGGCCCCTGGGGGCCGAACATCGACTCGGTCCTCGGCATGCTCACCAAAGGAGAGTTCGTCGTTAAACGGGACGCCGTCTGGCGACCGGGCGTTCTGCCGCTTCTCCGCGCGATCAATAGCGGCATGTCGGTCTCGGACCTCGGACGCTCCACGGCAGCGGCGCTGGGCAGCTCGGCGGCGGCGGGAGCTGCCCCATCATCTGCCGCATCCTCGCCCTCGGGCGGCGCTGTGATCGCCGCCATCCCGGCAACTGATGCCCACATGCGCCAGCTCCTGGAAGGCGGTCAGAACGCCACCATCGATTTCATGAAAGCCAATTACCACAGGTTTGCGCCACGGGGGGGCAGATGAGACTCATGGGCGGCAAGCACGGAGTACACGCTTACGCATGGGCGATGAGGGTCCTCCCAGTCCAGAAGAGCGCGGCCGGCTTTTCGATGGGACTCCTTCCTCAACAGTTCCGTGCTCGCGCGCGAGCACGGAGGCTGAAAATCGAACGGGGAATCATCTTGCCCCGTCCCTTGCGGCCCTTCCTCGCCGTTGGGAAGGAAACGTGTGCTCCGTGTCCCGCGCCATTTGCCGACAACTCTTCAAGGGCAGAAACCGCGAAATATCGCCCGGCGCGTCGCCTGGCTGCCGACTTTGCAAAGGAATGTCTCAATGACTATGAACCCCGACCTCGCTGAGCACCTTCACGGTAATCAAATCTCAAAGGAGCACATCAATCCGGAGGCGCACTATTACGTACCGCCTGACCTGGACGCGGATTTTCCCGAGGCCATCCGGGACCGGTATAAGCAATTATGTGTGAATTTGGACGGTCACCTTGAGAAATATTCTGCGCTCGCCGCCGAGCGTAAATCCATCCGCGACGCCATCATCGACAGCTTCGATTTTGGGAAGCTGGAGGAGCTGAAGAAGACCCCCTGGAAGTTAATGAAGCTCTTCCAACAGGAAGTCGCGATGCGGCAGGAACTGGCGTCCGTGTTGAAGCAACTTTCCTCTGAGTCGGTAAAGCTGCATGAGGCGTCGCGGGCCGCGCTACAAGAAACGAGGGACAGGATTCGGAGCCAGATTCTTTCGCTTGGCTATGACGAGACAAAAGTCGGCCACCACCTTGACCACCAAAAGGCTGGATTGGGCGGCGTTGGCGAGCACGACAGCATCATCACGCTCCATCCGGAGGTGATCAAAGCGCAGTCGCGGCTCGAATACTTAAGCGAAATTCGCATGCGCCTCGTGAATCACAATATGACCAATTCCCCGACGCGGCACAATGACGCTCGGGGCGCTCACGTCGAGCGCTGCATGGAGCAACTGCTTAAGCACATGATCGAGGTCATTGACGGTTTTTAACGTGAGATAGGCCTCTGTGCGTAACAGCGGCCGTTTCCTCTTATCTTTGGATCAGACTTGGAGACCACCCATGAGAATGAGCGCTTTACCTGCAGATTGGGGAGTATTCCTCTCGAACCTGATGGGGGTCAAGGCAGACCTTCCGCCCGATCAGTTCCGCAACGCTATCGAATTCGAATGGCGTAAATCTGTTGGGGACGAGGTGCGAACGCCGCCCACCGGCAATGACCCCGTTAGTGCAAGCAAAGCCGTCAATCATGTGCCGGATGATCGATGGAAACTCCACCAGGCGTCGCTCGAATATGCATCCCGGCATGGATGCACTTATGAGCAGGCCGTGAACGCCATGACGGGCGAACGTCCTTTCGCTCATCCGTCGCGTCAGTAGGCTTTGGCGATGTCTCTTGCTGCCCCATGCAAGGGACATCGAGCACTGTTAAACGCCCTTTGAGGGCGATTCGAAGCGTCCTTTCAGCCGGCCCTTCCGAGGGTCCGGCTGATTCTCTGCGCTGGGGCCTCTTCGCAAGTAGCTGCGGAATTCGCAAGTCGCGCGCGGGGCTACAGCGCGGGAGCGTTTGTGCCAGATTTTTTTGGAGTTATTTTAATCGCAAGGCGGATTGGAATCTTGGACGTGAGGGCGGCTCAACCTGGGGAGGGCATTGGAGTTGCGGATAAGGGATTTGCCTAAATGCATGGAAATTCGAAAAAGTGGTTGTAAGTGGGGAGGGTCCAATCGATAATTATGGGTGAGAAACGCAACCGCACGAATAAGTGCAGGAGGTGGTCGCGAAAAACAGCGAATTCAGCAGGACTGAATTCAGAAAACCGCATGGCGCGAGCCTTGGGACAATGGAGCTTCTGCTGTTGTAAAACGGTCTGTTTTATACGTTATATTGCCCTACCGGAGGTGTGTCCCTGAGTGAGCGAGTGCGGTTTTTCTATGCGCGGGGGGCATTGAGGGCGCGGGGTTCTCGCCAAAGGGGGCGGGGTGCTTTATGATTGGGGGTTCGTTTCGGGTTGAACGTACTTTTGATATGGGGAATTGATCATGTCGCAGTTGCCGACGTACAGCGTGGCGGAGCGGAATGGAGCGAAGACGGTATCGACGGGGTCGGCGTGGGAGCCGAAGATGGGGTATTCGCGGGCGGTGCGGAAGGGGAACATGATTTTTGTGACGGGGACGGTGGGGATCAACGCGGACAAGACGTACACGCCGGACGTGGGGGCGCAGGCGAAGCGGTCGCTGGAGATCATCTCCGGGGCGATCGAGGCGCTGGGCGGGAAGATCACGGACGTGGTGCGGACGCGGATGTATGTGACGGACGTCTCGCAGTGGGAGAAGGTGGCGGCGGTGCACGGGTCGGTGTTCGGCGAAATTCGGCCGGCGACGACGATCGTCGAGGTGGCGAAGCTGATTGATGGCGAAGCGTTGATTGAAATTGAAGCAGATGCGATGGTGTAAATTCTGAATTCTGAGTTATGAATTCTGAAAAACCGCTTTCGGGACGGCCTGAGAAGCGAGACACTGGGGAAGGATTTTTCTGACTGGAGGATGACATGGCGAGTGTTCCGGTACCGAGCGTTTTGGGATTGGCGGCAAGTTTTGGATTCGGCGATCGAACGGGGTTGGCGACGCCAGGGCATGTCGCGGCGTTGAAGAAGGCGGGGAAGGGGATCAAGCCGATCTTCGCGCAGCAGAGCATCCGGGAGATGACGCGGACGCAGCGGACGCCGGAGCAGGTGATGGGCGATGCGCTCAAGGGAATGGCGCGCGGGGAATATTTCGGGGAGCACGGGGCGGACGCGGACCATTTGAAGGTGCCGGAGGATGTGGACCGGACGGCGGCGGCGGGGTTCACGTTTTTTACGATCGATCCGTCGGATGATGTGGATCCGCGGACGGACGATTACAGCCGCGGGGAGTTGCAGGAGAAGTTTGCGGCGGTGCGGGAGCAGGTGACGTGGTTTGACACGTATCGGGGGAAGCGGGTGGTGTTGCCGACGGGGACGGTGATCGACCTGAACGAAGATGCGGTGATGCGTGCGGCGGTGAAGTATGGGCGGGCGATCAACCGTGCGGTGAAAATGGCGCAGCACATTGATGCGGTGCATGCGAAGGCGGGGAAGAAATACGAGATTGAGCTGTCGGTGGATGAGACGCCGCAGCCGACGACGCTGGCGGAGCACTGGATCATTGCGGAGCAGGTGCTGCAGCGCGGGATGAAGCTGGTAAGCCTGGCGCCGCGGTACATCGGGGATTTTGAGAAGGGGGTGGATTACAAGGGGGATGTGGCGGCGTTTACGAAGAGCCTGGCGGACCACGTGGCGGTGATGGAGCAGCTTGGACCGTACAAGCTGAGTTTGCACTCCGGGTCGGACAAGCTTTCGATCTATGAGACGTTTGCGCGGACGACCAAGGGGCGCTGGCATGTGAAGACGGCGGGGACGAGTTATCTCGAGATGCTGCGCGTGATCGCCCGGCACGATGAAAAGCTGTTCCGCGAGGTGATCGATTTTGGCCGGGCGCATTACGATGTGGACAAGGCGACTTATCATGTCAGTGCGACGGTTGGCGGCGTTCCGGCGCCGAGCGACATCAAGGAGTCCAAGGCCCTCGAGCGGTTCTATCTGGAACTGTGGGAAGATGTGAAGCCGGGGAAGGGGTTCACGCAGCCGGGGCGGCAGATTCTGCATTGCACGTTCGGGAGCACGCTGACGGATGCGCATCTCGGTGCGGCGGTGCGGAAAGTGCTGGCGGAGAATGCGGGGACGTTTACTGAAGTGCTGACGGAGCATTTTGCCAAGCATCTCGAGGCGTTGAATCGGGGGATGTGAGTCCCCCCCCCCACGCCGCCGACGACGACGACGTTAAACACGAAGAGCACGAAGGCACGAAGGACCACGAAGGAATTTGATGTTTTTGAGAGCCTGTGGCGCGAGCTGCGGGCTCTTTTCTTGCGCAGACGGAATGCTCTTCGGAGTATTGCGGGCAAATCCAGTAAGATGGCGGCTTGCGGTTTTCTGGAGGTCATCATGAAGGTGATTGCGGATTTGTGTGTGGTACCGATGGGGGTTGGCGTGAGCGTGAGCAAGCATGTGGCGGCGTGCGAGCGCGTGCTGAGGGACGCGGGGTTGAAGATTCAGTTGCATGCGTATGGGACGAATATCGAGGGGGAGTGGGATGCGGTGTTTGCGGCGATCAAGAAGTGCCACGAGGTGGTGCACGAGATGGGCGCGCCGCGGATTACGACGAGCATCAAGGTGGGGACGCGGACAGATCGGGAGCAGACGATGGAGGACAAGGTGCGGAGCGTGGAAAGACTCCTCGGTTCGGAGTCGCGCGTTTAGGCGGCGGTCGGCGTTCCGCCTGACTGGATGAAACCGCATGAAGGCGGAACTCCGAGCCCAGATGGGCTGCGCTTTCTTCGCTGGGGCGGGGATTCTATAGTTCGCGATTACCTTTTTTGGCGCTGCGGGATGCGTGCGGGCGGGATGAGATTTCCGTCCGTTGTTTCCGCATTTTCGCAACTGTTGGAATGGGAGGGAACTTTTGGCGGGCTGCTGCCGGTTGGTTAAGTGGGCCCTTGTATGTACCGATAACATGGAGGACCGGCCGTACTGGCCGCGTTTTTTCCGCAAGCACGCAGGTGGATGATGTCGTTGACCGTGACTTTGCCGAATTCCGATTTGGCGAGCGTTCTGCAGCAGGCGATCGCGTCGCTGGGGAAAATCATTGAGGGCAAGCCGGAGAGCGATCAACTGCTGGCCGAGATGGTGCGGATCAGTGGGGAGGCCCTCAAGGCGGGAGGGGCCGGGGTGTGGGTAACGGAGCATCCCGAGCGGCCCGAGCTGGTGCTGGAACATCAGCTCGCCCAGATCCAACTGATGAATGGGGAAAAGGTGGTGACGGGGGTGATGACGGCGGTGCGGCGGTGTGCGCGGGAGGCGAAGCCCCTGATTGTGCCGGCGTTTTTTCTGGAACAGGACGCGGTGGATGCGCCGCAGAATCCATCGCCCTTCGAGCTGCTGTACGTGCCGATGAAACTGCATGGCAAAGTGGCGATGGTGCTGATGATGGCGGTGCCCCCGCCGCCGATGAATGATGCGGGGTTGCATCGCACGTACCTGAATTTTCTGATCCGCATGGCCGGGGCGGTGGAGCAGTCGCTGGCGGAGCGGCACCTGCAGTTGATCGAGAAGGACCGCGGCACCAGCAGCAAACTCGTGCGTTTCGCCGAGCAGGTGCACAAACATCTCTTCGTCGGGCAGGTGGCGGTGGATATTTCGAACCTGGCACGCGACGTGATGGAGGCGGATCGCGTGACGGTCGAGCTCTATCCGCGCATGCGCAAGCGGGTGGTGGCGGTCTCCAACGTGGATGAGCCCAACAAACGGGCGCACGTCTTCCAGGTGCAGCGGCTGATCTTCGATTATGTGCGCGATCGCCAGGCGCCGGTGGTGCTCGATCGCGAGGCGACGCAGCAACTCGTCAGCGATCCGGTGCTCCAGGATGCGGCGGCGGCCTATTTTGAGGCGACGGATTTCAACGCCTTCCTTGCGGCTCCAATCAAGAGCGACGATCCGGCATCGCCCGTGCTGGGCGTGATGCTCGTGGAGTACCAGACCAGCGAACAGGCGCAGACGCACGTCAATCTGCTCAATGAAGTCGGACGACTCTGCGCGGGAAGCGTTGCGAACGCGACCGAGATTGAATCCCTGCCCTTCCTGAAAATGTTCCACATGATTCGTGCCCTCTGGCGGCAGCCGGCGGGAACGAAGCGCACCATGACGCTGGCGCTCGCCGGGCTGGCCGTGGTGCTGATCACGGTTATCGCGGTATTTCCGTTTGATTTTTCGATCAAGGCGGATTGCCAGATCCGGCCGAGCGCGCAACTGTCGATCGTGGCGCCGATGGAAGAGCGGCTGATCGACGTGCCGGTGCGGGCGGGCGAGCATGTGTTCACCCGGGATCAGCGGACCCCCACGGGCGAGCCGGTCAAGCCCCTGGTGCGGTTTGATTCGACGAATCTGATCGCCCAGAAGGCGGAGGCGATGGGGAAGGTGGGCGCGATACAGGCGGAGCTGAGGGATGCGCAGCGAAAGGGAGATTTGCCCAAGATCGGCGTGGCGCAGAACGAGCTGGATGAGGAGAATCAGCAGATCAGGCTGCTGGACAATGAGATCGATCAGTGCACCGTGTGGAGTCCGATCGAAGGGACGGTGCTGACGGAGAACGTGGAGCAGAAACGCTGGAGCACGCCGAAGAAGAGCGAACCCCTGATGGACATCGCGAGCTTTTCGGATTGGGAGCTGGTCGTTGATGTGCCCGAGAGCGAGGTGGCGGCAGTGCGCGGAGCGCTGGAAAAGGCGACCCGCACCGCGATTTCCGACGGCCGGCCCGACCAGGGGATTGAGATTGAATACATTTTGCGTCCCTGGCCCGACCAGAGATACGTGGTGCACGCGAAGGGAATTGCGACGTTGTTGCCGGCGTCGCAGCAGGAGAATAATGCGAACGTGTTCCGGCTGCTGGTGAAGCTCGACCCGGCGAGCCTGCCGAACGATCTGCGCATGAGCGGTTTCACGGGCCGGGCGAAGATCCATTTGGGGAAGAAGGCGCTGGCGACGCAATGGTTGCGCGGACCGATGCGGCTGCTGCGCATGACGCTGTTCTTCTGATCACGACGGACGACGACGTAAACACGGAGTCACGAAGAGACGAAGGTCACGAAGACGGAATTAACCACACAGGACACAGAGTTCACAGAGGGACGACGAACGAATGAAAGATGGAAATGATTTAATCTGGGACGTCTCTGTGCTCTCTGTGTCCTCTGTGGTTTTATTGGGCTGGTGAGTGAGTGATGCGGCGAGAAGAAGCCAAAGAGTATCGGGTGGCGGTTGGGGCGGAGCCGGCGGATCGGGGGATTTCGCCGTTGCGCGCGGATTTGCTCATCAGTCCGCAGCTTTTCTACGGCCAGCTTTGTTTTGTGATCAAAGACCCGGTGACGCTCAGGTATTTCCGGCTGCAACCCGTCGAGCATTTCCTCATCAAGCAGTTTGACGGGAAGCGCACGGCGCGTGACCTGCTTGGCGTCCTGCAGCAGCAGTTCCCTGAAACGCAGCTCACCGTGCAGGATGTGCTGCGGTTTGTCGGCATGCTCCATGAAGCCCACCTGCTCGTCGGCGAGGGGCTCGGACATGCGGAGTGGCTGACCAAACGGCGCAGCGCGGCCAAACGGCGCCGAGTGCTGGAACTTGCGCAGAATTTCCTCTTCTTCAAGATCCCGGTCTTCCATCCCGATCGCCTCCTCGAAGCGATGGACAACACCATCGGCAAGGTGATCTTCCATCCCGCGACGGGGGTCGTTTCGATTCTGCTCGTCCTCCTGGCGCTCTGGAACGTGCTCATGAGCACGGACCGCCTCGCCCATCTGCCCTACAACCTCCTGAGCATGCAGAACCTCTTCGTGCTCTATTGCGTCTTCATCGTGACCAAGGTGTTCCACGAGTTCGGCCACGGGCTCGCGGCGAAACATTTCGGCGGCGAAGTCTCGAACATGGGGGTGATGCTCTTCATCATCACCCCCAGCTTTTACTGCGACACCAGCGACGCCTGGATGATCCCCTCGCGCGCTGCACGCCTCTGGATCAACGCCGGCGGAATCGTCGTCGAACTCGTCATCGCCGCACTCGCAACCTTCGTCTGGCTCTATACCCCCACCGACGGACTCCTGAACCAGATCGCGCTCAACGTCATGATCTCCTGCTCCGTCGCCACCCTCTTCTTCAACGCCAACCCCCTCCTCCGTTACGACGGCTACTACTTCCTCGCCGACCTCCTCGAAATCCCCAACCTCATGACCAAGGGCCGGCAGCTCGTCGGCTGCTACCTGCAGAAGTATCTGCTCGGGATGAAGCCCGAGATGCCGCCGGATCAGAAACGCGCGAAGTGGCTCGTCACCTACGCCATCGCCAGCGCTGTCTATCGCTGGTTCGTGGTGTTCGGCGTGATCACCCTTCTCTGCTACTTTTTCGATCAGTACGGCCTCGGCCCGATCGGCATTTTCCTCGCCGTGATCTACGTCGCGCTCACCGTGCTCTGGCCGCTCGGCAAAACGATGCAGTTCCTCTGGAAGCAGCGATGGGACATCAAGAAGCGTCTGACCTACATGGGCGGCGCGGCGATCGCCGGCGTGGCTGTGCTCGTGATGATCGCGCTCATGCCATGGCGGTTTGCGATCCGCGAACCGCTGGTGGTCTTGAGCCAGCAGGATGAACCGGTCTTTGTCAGTACGCCGGGGTATGTGGAGAAGGTCGACCATGACACCGGGGACCTGGTGCATGCCGGCGATCCGATTCTGACGCTCAGCGATCCCTCACTCCAGACACTTCTCGATCAGGCGATGAGCCGGCGCGAGCAGGAAGCCATCAAGGCGCGCGACGCCGCCGACAGGAATCAGGCCGGCGCCATCGATGCCGCAAAGAAAGCCATCGCCGCGTACGACCAGCAGATCGCGCTCATCAAGGGACGTGTCAGCGATCTGACGCTGCGGGCGCCCGTCGACGGCGTGATCGTGAAGGAGGCCTCCCTCCGGCGAATCGTGGGGAATTACGTGCCCGCGGGGCTGAAGATTTGCCGCGTCATCCGTACCGATGAACTCGAGGCGCGAATCAGTCTGCCCCAGCAGCAGGCGGCCATGGTGCAACCGGGAATGCCGGTGCGGATCAGGCTCTGGGCGAATCCCGACAAGACGGTGTATGCAAGCGTGACGCGCGTCAGTTCCACCGTCTCCGATCAACTGCTTCACCCCGCGCTGGCGAGCACGAGCAAGGGCGATGTCGACGTGAAGGCGGATGCCCACGGCGACGTGAAATCCACCAATCGCCGCAGCACCGTCATCATCCAGTTGCCGACGGATTGGACGGGATTTCTCGCGGACGGAATGACCGGCCGCGGGGAAATCGAAATGCGGCGAACAACCGTCGTCGGCCGAATCTGGCGAGCCGTCCTCGATTCCACAACCCCCGACTGGCACCTCTGATGAATGACGAATGACAAATGACAAGTCAATGCTCAAATGACCAATGAATCAATAACCAATCGCACCGATGCCGGGCGTTTTGAACATTCAAACATTGGTCATTGGAATTTGATTCGTCATTTGTCATTCGTCATTTGTCATTCACCACGTCCGCCAGCGACTGCACCTTCCGAGACGCGATCTTCCGCCCCGCCCACTCATTTCCGCCCGTATAGAAGTCCTTGATCGAGCCAATCAGCACTGCAAAGTAAAACGCAAAGCCTGCCGGCAGCCACAGCGCGACACGCTTCGGAACGCCTAAAATGGCCGCACCCTGCCCCCCGGCGTTGAGCAGGAACACGCCGGCGAGAATGGCCGTGAGCGCCAGCGCAAAAGTGAGCACGCCCGGCATCGTGATCCAGAAGAACAGTCCCAGCAGCAGGTAAAACGGCACCAGAATGCCGGCGACCATGAAAACGATCAGCGTCGGCGCGATGAGCAGCGGGTTGTAGTTGATGCCGGCATAGGCGTTCTTCTTGAGCCCGCGGTAGGCGTCGAGGGAGCCTTCGTACATCCGCGCGGTGAAGAGCGTCTGCGTGCAGGCGGTGAAGATCCGGAAGCCCTTCGACTTGGCTGTTTTTCCCAGCGCTATGTCCTCAATCACCTGCCCGCGCACCGCGGCATGCCCGCCGAGCGATTCGTAACTCGTCCGCCTGGCGAGCATGAATCCCCCCGCCACCAGCGCCTCCGGCCGCCGCGGATTGTTGCTCGCATACAGCGACAGCCGCAGATTAATCAGCACCATCGCCGGGAGAATGCCCAGCAATTCGCCCAGCGAGTGATACTCCAGCGATGGCAGGCACGACGCAATATCCGTCCGGCGATGCAGCGCCAGACGGATCATCTGCGTCAGGCACTGCGGATGAAACACCAGGTCCGAATCGGTGAACAGCAGATACTCCGAATCATGCATGTACGGCTCCGCCTGATGCACCGCCCACGTCTTCCCGATCCACCCATCCTCCGGCGGCCTGGTGTTGTGAATGATCCGCAGATTTTGATGCCTGAGGATCAGCTTGTCGGTGACCTCGCGCGTGTTGTCGGTGGATTGATCGTCGATGAACACAATGCGGACGTTCGGATAATCCATCTCGCAGATCGAACCCAGCGTCGTCGGCAGAATATGCCCCTCGTTCCGGCCAGGCACAATCACCGTCACCGATGGCCACTCCCCCACCGCCGGATCCCCCGCGTATTCAGCCGTGACGTCATCCCCGGGAAAGAGCCCGTTGAGCTTCGCCGGAGAATCGCCGACGTTGTACACAAACTTCGCGGACTGCCGCTGGGCGGGAAGCAGTTGCACGAAGAGCCAGAAGATCGCCGCAAGGCTCGAGAGAATCAGGAGAGCAAGTAGCATGATCAGATGGTAAAACGAACGAACGGCAATGGGAAATCACCGTCACGTACCAGCTCGCATTTTCGGCTGAAATCCGAAGATTTTAATAGCCGGGGGCAACGCCCCGCGTAATAGGTGGCCGCAATACCGGGCTCCTTGCCGCGCGTGTTCTATCTCGGCTTCCGATGCAGCGCCGCCAACTCCTCCGGCGTCGCCTTCCCCTGCACAAACCGCTCCACCTCTTCGTTCTGGCTGTGCCGAAAATCATCCGGCTTCCCCTCCGCGATCACCTTGCCGTTCGACAGCATGATCATCCGGTCCGCCACCTTGAACGCCGACGCCATATCGTGCGTCACCACCACCGACGTCACATGCAGTTCATCGTTCAATTTCAGGATCAGCTCATTGATCACGTCAGCGCGAATCGGATCGAGTCCCGTCGTCGGCTCATCGTAGAGCACCACCTCCGGATCAAGCGCAATGGCCCGGGCCAGCGCGACCCGTTTGCGCATCCCGCCGGAGAGTTCCACAGGCATTTTGTTCTGCGTGCCGTCGAGTCCCACCATCGCCAGTTTTTGCGCGACGCGGTCTCTGATTGCCGATTCCGAACAGGTCGTGTGCTCCCGCAGCGGGAACGCGACGTTCTCAAAAACGGTCAACGAATCGAACAGCGCCGACTGCTGGAAAAGAAACCCGAAACGCTTGCGGATCGGCTGAAGTTCGCGCTCGCCCAGGCCGTCGATGCGCCTGTCGCGGAAATACACCTCGCCCTTGTCCGGACGCAGGAGCCCGATGATGTGCTTGAGGAGAACGGACTTGCCCGTGCCGGAGGGGCCGATCACGACGACCGACTCGCGCTCGGGGATATTCAGCGTGACCCCGTCGAGCACGACGAGTTTGTCGAAGCTTTTGTGGACGTTCTCCAGGCGGACGTGCGTGGGGCAGCCGCTCACGTTGGCAACAGGTGCAGGATGAATGGCGGGCGCTGTCATCAGAAAATTCCATATGAACTTGCTGAGGATTATAGGCAGGAGCAGCCGGAACCACTACATCGCGGCGCCGCGGAACCATGCGATGACCCACTCTTGATTCTCAGAAAATGCTGCCCGTATTGGGCCAGAGCTGCGTATACAGGGAATTCATGGCCATCGCGATGAAGAAGTTCATGACCAGGATCGTGACAAACGAGGCGACGAACGCCTCCGTGCACGCACGCCCCACGCCCTGCGCGCCGGCGCCGCAGTTGAACCCCTTGTAACACGAAATCGACGCAATCGCCGACCCGAAGAAAATCCCCTTGATGAACCCCGTATTGATCGTGTACAGATCGATCGACTGCCGCGTGAATTCCCAGTACTGCGCGTTGTCCACGCCCGATACATGCACCGCCATGAACCATCCCCCCGCCATGCCCACCGCGTCGGAAAAAATCGTCAGCGGCCCCATCATGATCAGGCACGCCAGAAACCGCGGAAGAACCAACACCCGAATCGGATCCGTCGCCATCGCCCGCAGGGCGTCAATCTGCTCCGTCACCTTCATCGTGCCCAGCTCCGCCGTCAACGCCCCCCCAACGCGCCCCGCAAGCATCACCCCCGTGAGCACCGGCCCGATCTGCTTCACGACCGAAATGTTGATCACCGAACCGATGTGATTCTCCAGACCGAGCGCCTGAAACTGCGGAAACGCCTCGATCGCCAGCACCATCCCGATGAACGCCCCCGTGATCATCACGACTGGTATCGACAGCGTCCCGATCTCGAACATCTGCAGGTAGAGCTGGCGACGCGCGAACTTTCCCGGACCGCGACAAAACCAGTACAGAATGTTGCCGACGAATCGCGTGTAGTTGCCCAGCGCTTCCACGCCGGCAATGCCGCGTTCACCAAGTGTCTCTAGGGGGTTCACACGTGCTCCGGGCTGGTACGGGAGTTTTGATGCTTTTAGAGGACCGCAAGGCGGGTGTCAAGGTGGGAATCGTCACGGCATCAGCGGAGGCGTCGGCGCTCCCATGACGCGGCGGCGGCGGAGGTAATACAGCAGCCCCGCGCCGGCGAGCAGCACCAGCACGCACGGGATGATGATGTGCTTGACGCTCGCGATAAAGTCAAAAAGCACATTCAGCCGGCTGGCGAAGTGATAGCCCAGGTACACGAACGTCGGGACCGAGATCGCCGCCGCCAGCCCGTCAATCAGCACGAAACGCACGTACGACATCCGGGAGAGGCCCGCAAAGGCGAAGATCAACGAACGCGCGCCCGGAAGAAACCGCCCCGCGAATACCGTCAGATTCCCATGCTTCGCAAAATGCCTCTCCACCTTCTCCCGACGCCTCGAATGCATCACCTTCCGAAGGTGCCGAGACACCACGTTGTTCGACTTAATCCCCCGCCGGCCAATCGAAAAGACGATCGAATCCCCCGCCAGCACCCCAATCATCCCCGCCAGCATCATCAGGTATAGATCCGGAACCTGACGCCGCCGATGGTCCGGCTTCCCGTCGTTGTCCAGATCCTCAAGGTTGGCCTTCGCAATCGCCCCGTGCGGACTGCAGAGATAGCCTCCGGTGATCAGCGGAATGTCTTCCGGCAGCGGCAGACCGCAACTCGCGATGACCAGCACCAACACCAGGGCTACATAGGTGAAATGGATCAGGAACCAGTTCAGCCACGCCGTCGGAGAAAAGGGATTGATAACCTCTGCGAACATTCAGAGACAATCTCGCTGATGAAAAAGACGAAAGAGTCCCACATCCTAGTCCGCCAGGCGATCCAAACACAAGCGGCGGAGTTGAGAGGATGATAAGAGCGGCCTTGGCCGCGCAATATAGGGGTGAGCACTAAATCTGCGAAACCGCAAAAGGGAACCCGTAGCGCAAGCGCCGGCCCACAACCCTCGCACCCGATAAAAGCCGCTCCTCGCGCAGGCGATGCAACCACCTCTCGAAAAACACCCCCTAGAAAATATCCGCCGACCCTGCCATCCGCCCAGGATCTTTTCACGCCCCGAAAGCCCATCGCAGCCGCCGAGCGGCGGCCTCAATTTCCAAAAAAAGTTTTCGTGTCTTTCGTGCCTTTCGTGGCCATTCACACGTCTTCACTGCCCCGGCACAGCAATCGGCTGCCCCGCCCCATTCCCCGCGTCGTCGCTCGGAACCTTCAACTCCAGCAGCGGCAGAAAATTCACCAGAAGCGCGTTCGGCAAGTCAGGTCGAATTTCCCCCGAAACCGTCGCCGATCTCCCCGCGCTCTGCACACGCACCGTCCTCAGGAATCCACCAATCGGCGCCAGCGACGCCGTCTGCGGAAGCGTCTGCTTCCCCCATTGAATCTCCGTATTGAGCTCTTCCGCCGAGACCTTGAGCTTCTCGCCGTCCTCTCCCTCCGCACGCAGGCTCACGCTCAACGAATCCTTCTCGCGCTTCCCCCCCAGCGCAAACGAATCGACGCCTCCGAGCAGCTTCGCCTTCTTCTCCTCCGCGTTCAGCCTCCCCGTCAGCCACAGCGGCGCCGTCGTATCCACCCCCTTCAGCATCCCCGCCACTTCCTTGTCCGTCGTCATCGTCCCATGCCCCGCCCGCAGCGCATAGACCATCGCAATCATCCGCGCAATCCGATCCTTATCCTCATCCGCCATCACCACGATCGCCAGCTGATCGGACGGAAACATGATCTGCGTATCCACATCCGTCTGCACCACCCGAATCCCCAGCTCATTCGAATACCTGACGTTCCCATCCGCCGGATGCGCCAGCGCTCGCGCCGACGCCAGCAGCGCCGCCGCATCAAACTGCCCCCGCAGCATCACAATCTCCCATCCCGAAGTCTCCCCCGCATCCTCCGAAAGCGCAAACGTCAGCCCGTCGATCCGCACGTTCCCCGTCCGCTCCACTATCCGCAGCAGCGTGCTCGTCCCCTGCGAAATCGCCTCGCCATTCCCCGGCACTCCCGTCGCATTGAGCAGCGTCTCCAGCGTGATCGGCGCCGACGCCAACCCCGTCGTCTGACCCACAATCCCCGCATGCCGCGGCAGCAACTGTAAATCACCGCGAATCGACGCCGACCTGTCCGGCGCTTCCCACTCCCTCCCCTCAATCCGCGCCACCGCCCGCGCCGCATACTCCGCCACAAACATCTCCTTCGACTCCTCCAGCGATTTTAGCAGCGCCAACGCCCCCTTCTCCCTCCGCTCCCCCAGCGTCCGAATCGCCATCAACCGCCGCACCGCCCGCTCCTTCGTCCTCGCCTCAAACTCCCGCGCAATCTCCACCGCCGCCGCCCTCACCTCCGGCGTCTTCGAGTTCAATGCCCCCTCCAACTGCGGCAATATCGACGGCCCCATCCCCTTCAGCGACTTCTTCGCCCCATCCCGCACCCTGAACTCCGGCGACGCCAGATCCGCCACCAGCGAATCAATCGCCCCATTCTCCTCGTCCGGACCCGCATCCCGCTCCAACTGCGCCTCCGACACCGTCACCCGCTTCGCCTCCCAATACGCCGCCGTCGGCAACATATCGAGCAGGTCCGTCCGCGCGCCATTCAGCAGAATGATCAGCGCCATCAGGAATTCGATGCCATATCCCATCGCAACCTCGGTGCCCCTCAAAACGAAACTATCGACTCTCTCCCCATAAATCCATGATCAACTTTTCCCCGGATGTCGCATATGATGATGTGGACAATACCGCACCCCGCGAGACCCCAAAAAATGACTTCCCTCCACATAGAAGGCATGCACTGCGGCTCCTGCGCCGCACGCGTCGACAAGGCCCTCCGCACCGTCCCCGGCGTCACCAGCGCCGCCGTCAACCTCACCACCGGAATGGCCCAGATCGAAGGCTCCCCAGACCTCGCCTCCCTCGTCCAATCCGTCGAAAACGCCGGCTACCACGCCCGTATCCTTGAACCCAGCAAGTAAGTGGAGCCGATGCCCCCATCAGCTAATCCCTCTCCCACCACCCAATTCACATTCAACAAATGTGCCCCACCCACGCTTGCGTCGTCGCGACCCGCGCATGTAGCACTTGCATCCCCTCCCTCACTCCCTTACGAACCCCCATCCCTAAACCGCTCTGCCATCACCCCTGAACAGCACTGCAGTCTATACGCACTCCTTCCACGCCCCCTGAAAAATTCCTAACATGCCCATTGACTTGCGATCTCGACGCCGGTATTCATAACACCATGATTCACATGGAAAAAGCTCCTGACCGCCGCGTTCCTCCGCTCAAGCGAGTGTTCGCGACCGACCTCGGAGTTCTTTATGCTGGCGATTGCCTCAACCTGCTCGCTCACGTCAAAGACGAAGCCATCGACTGCGTCTTTGCGGACCCACCTTTTAACTTGGCCAAAGATTACGGAAGGGGAGCCGATAAGGACGACCTTGCTCGCGAGCACTACCTCGAGTGGTGTTTCAAATGGATCGATGACTGCGTGCGCGTTCTGAAACCGGGCGGCTCATTTTTTATCTACATACTTCCGCAATGGGGCTTCCACTTTGCCCATCATCTGGAGCAGCGCGGCCTGATTTTTCGGCATTGGATCGCGCTTACGATGAAGGGAACTTTCCCGCGTGGTCGCAAGCTTTATCCCGCTCATTACTGCTTGCTTTATTTTTGTAAGGGCGACCCCAAAACCTTCAACCACGTACGTCTTCCCATTCCTAAGTGCCGCCACTGTGACGGCGACATCAAAGACTACGGCGGACATCGTAAGTATCTAAATCCATTGGGAATTAACCTGACAGACTTCTGGGAAGACACTGCTCCGGCGCGACACGGAAAATTCAAATCCCGCTGGCATATCAATGAGCTCAAGCCGATGATATCCGGCCGCTGCTTTGATATCGCCACGAATCCCGGAGATGTCGTTTTAGACCCATTTGGTGGCGGCGGATCGACATTTGAGGCCGCGCAGGAACGCGGACGCCACTGGATTGGCTCCGAACTCGTCACCTCTGATGCGATTTTGTCCCGCTTCGAGGCGAAGTATCCCCTTCTTCTGCAGAACGCGCCTCCGGAAAACCTATTGTCTGTCTTCTATCGAGAACCGCATGCCCAAGATCGTTCAGGAGAAGCCGTACAACGGAGTGATGGAAAAAATCGAGCGGCTGGGACTTCACGGGCTGCTGGATGAACTGCACAGGCTTCTCACCGGCTTCGAACTTCGGGTTCTTGAAGAAAAAGACAAAAATGGCGGCGCCGCCGTTCGCGTCATGATCGACGAGGCTTTTGAACGAGCGGGTGGGTGGACGATTACAAAATCCGGCGATGTGGATTGGGTCAAGTGTCACCGGGCAAACGGAACCAGGGTGTGCGTTGGCGTTGAGGTGCAATTCTCCGCGCGAAGCGATCTCATTGTCATGGACATCATCCATCTGCGAAAAGCCATAACAAAGGGATCGATCGATGTCGGCATTCTCGTTGTTCCAAGCGATAGACTCAGCCGCTTTCTTACTGATCGCGCTCCCTGCATGTCCGACGCCGAAAGACACGTCACTGAAGCAGGGGCGGAATCTCTTCCTCTCCTTCTGATTGCACTTGAGCACGATGGACCCGGCCCGACACTGGCAAAACGCAAGAAAGCTCCACGCAAAGATTGATTTTCCGCGGAAAAGTCAAATGCCAGCCGCTCGCTGATGCCACGCTTCTGCCACAACCTCGGTGGTCAGAAGCATGCCCCATGGACTCGCAAAAACACATCGCACCCCCACCCAGCCCCGTTTGGTCATTCCGACATTGATCGTTGGAATTTGATTCGTCATTCGTCATTCCGTTCCATGCCCACCTCTCCGCGCATATCATTAAACATCCAGACTCCGTCACCCACGAGGCCCCCCATGATCGCTCTCCACATCGAAGGCATGCACTGCGGCTCCTGTGCCGCACGCGTCGACAAGGCCCTCCGCACCGCCGCCGGCGTCACCAGCGCCGCCGTCAACCTCACCACCGGAATGGCCCAGATCGAAGGCTCCCCAGACCTCGCCTCCCTCGTCCAATCCGTCGAAAACGCCGGCTACCACGCCCGAATCCTCGAAAACCTCTCCGCTAAAACCATCAAAGACATCGAAGAAAAAGGCGAGAAGGCCAGCGGCATCGCCTGGCATCGCCTCTGGTTCGGCATCCTCGCCGGAATCCCAGTTCTCCTCATCGACCTCGCCATGCCCCGCCTCATGAACTTCCACTCCGATCAAGGACTCATCGCCTTCTCCGTCGCACAACTCGTCCTCACCACCGCCATCCTCATCTACACCGGTTCCCCCTTCTTCGCCGGCGCCGCACGAATGATCCGCCGCGGCGCTGCCGATATGGACACCCTCGTCGCCCTCGGCTCCGGCACCGCCTACCTCTACTCCACCATCATGGTCGCCATCGCCCTCTTCCAATTCAGCATTCAGCATTCAGCATTCAGCATGCCACACCTCGAATTCCACGCCGCCGTCGCCATCGTCGTCCTCGTCACCCTCGGCAAATACCTCGAAGCCCGCGCCAAAAAACGCGCCGCCTCCGCCGTCGCCAATCTCGCCCACCAGACCTCCCCCACCGCCACCCGCATCAAATCCGACGGGACCACAGAAACCATCCCCGCCGAACAAATCCAAATCGGCGACCACCTCCAAATCCTCGCCCACCAGCAACTCCCCGTCGACGGCACACTCCTCGAAGGCGCCGGCTCACTCGACCTCTCCATCGTCACCGGCGAATCCCTCCCCGTCGAACTCAACACGCCCCCAATAAAGCCGGCGATGCTATCGCCGGAATGTGCCCTCCCCAACAACCCAGACTCAGGACTCAGGACTCAAGACTCAGGACTCCACGTCCTTCCCGGCGGCTCCACCCTCGCCGACGGCCGCATCGTCATCCGCGCCACCTCCACCGCCGCCACCTCCACCGTCGCCAGAATCCTCGAACTCGTCAACGCCGCTCAATCCAGCAAAACCGGCATCCAGAAACTCGCCGACCGCGTCGCCGGTATCTTCGTCCCCATCGTCCTCGCCCTCGGCCTCCTCAACTTCGCCCTCTGGATGATCACCGGCCATAACGGGGGGGGGTGGCAAACCGCCCTCCTCACCACCATCGCCACCATCGTCATCGCCTGCCCCTGCGCCATGGGTCTCGCCACCCCCACCGCCGTCACCGTCGCACTCGGCCGCGCCGCTCGCATGGGCATCCTCTTCACCAAGGCCTCCGCACTCGAGTCCGGCCGCAAAATCGGCGCAGTCGTCTTCGACAAAACCGGCACCCTTACCACCGGCACCCTCGAAGTGATTGCCATCATATCCCTCGCCGATCCCCCGCGCCGCCAACTCGAACTCCTCGAAATCGCTGCCAGCATCGAACAATTCTCCGATCACCCCCTCGCCAAAGGAATCGTCCGCCACGCACACGACAACGGCCTCTCCCTCCGCCATCCCGTCAACTTCAACTCCGTCCCCGGCGGCGGCGTCCGCGCACTCTTCGAAGACGGCAGCGAGTTCGCCGCCGGCAGCGCCG
Organism: Phycisphaerae bacterium; assembly: GCA_035524355.1. Lineage (GTDB taxonomy): Bacteria > Planctomycetota > Phycisphaerae > WQYP01 > WQYP01 > DATKPA01. Next base: position 32,341 of record DATKPA010000015.1, read on the forward strand.
CGTTTTTAACCTCCCTCGGCCTCTCCGTGGACAACACCGACGGCGACTCACGCGTATTCCTCGCCGAAATCGGCAACCAGCAGCCCAAATCCGTCATCGGTAAATTCGTCCTCCGCGATACCCTCCGCCCTGACGCCCCCGAAACCCTCGCACGCCTCAAAGCGATGGGCCTCAAGGTCGGCGTCATCAGCGGCGATTCCGATGTCGCTGTCCGCGGCGTCCTCAAGAATCTCCCCATCGACTTCATCCAGGCAGGCGTCAAACCCGAAGGCAAGGCCGCCGCCGTGGAACAATTGAAATTGGAAATGGCCAACTGGAAAGATCTACCCGGTGCCTACGAGGGAAAGATCAAAAAAGTAACCGAACGCGGCGTCGCCTTCCTCGGCGACGGCGTCAACGACGCCCCTGCCCTCGCAGCCGCCGATCTCGGCATCGCCATGGCCACCGGCACCGACCTCGCCAAAAGCGCCGGTGACGTCCTGCTCACATCCAACCGCCTCATGGCTGTCCCTTCCACTCTCGAACTCTCCCGCCGCACCCTCCGCATCATCCGCCAGAACCTCTTCTGGGCCTTCGCCTACAACGTCGCCGCCATCCCCCTGGCCATGCTCAACATCCTCTCCCCGGGAATCGCCGCCGCCGCCATGATGTTCTCCAGCCTCACCGTCGTCCTCAACGCCCTCCGCCTCTATCGCGTCAAAATATAAACCCGCACCGGGCGCATACGCTCTCTTCAACTGCAAATGTCCGGATTGTTTTGGTCTTCCCGCTTCCCCGGCTATAAACTATTAAAATGTCTTCGGCGTGAGTGCAACGTTATGGCCATCGTCGCAATCGGATTCAACCCGGCAATAGATCGAATCATCGAGTGCCCGGACTTTCATATCGGGGGGCATCAGCAGGCTTCCCAGCGGGCGCTTCTCGCAGCCGGAAAAGCGGCGAACGTGAACCGGGCCCTCGCTCAGCTCGGAACCGATTCCATCGCCTCCGGATTCGTCGGAAGTACTGAACTCGAATTCTTTCACGAGCAGTTGATGTCCACAGGTCCCGGCCGGGTGCTCTGCCGGTTCGTCGAAGTCACCGGCAAGACCCGCGAGAACATTACCATTCTGGACCCAAAACGCCGCATCGAGACCCACCTGCGCGACAAGGGGTTCGCTGTAACCCGCGACGAGACCGCGCTCCTCGAGCAGAAGGTGATGCACGAGCTCAAGCCCGGCGATGTGGCGATTTTTTCCGGCTCCCTCTGCGAAGGGCTCAGCGCAGACTATTTTGGCACACTCCTCGATAAATGCGCCGCCACTGGCGCACGGGTGGCAGTGGATTCGAGCGGGGATCCTCTGCGCGCCGCGGCAGAGCACGGGATCTGGCTGCTCAAGCCGAACCTGGAGGAGTTGCGGCAACTGCTCGGAGTGGAGGTCCCAAACACAGCGGCTTCGATCCGTGATGCGGCATCGCCATTATTGAAAAATGCGAAAAACGTCCTCGTGACGCGCGGACCCCTCGGGGCCGTTCTGCTGACAACCGAGGGAGGGGCGGTGGCATACAGCGGGCGCGTGGGGCGTGTTGGGGGGGATGGCGGTGCGCCGCGGCGGACGGTGGGATGCGGTGACCATCTTCTGGCGGGGTTTGTTTCCGAAATGGTCGCCGGCCGCAGCGCGCAGCAATCCTTGGCGACCGCACTCGCCCTGGCGACCGCACGAGCCATGTCGGAAAAGCTCGACGAAATCGATCAGGCATTGCTGAAAGAATCGCTGCAACAGATTCAGATCGAAAAGATTTAGGCGCTGCGACCGAACTTTTGGGGGCCGGGAGCGTAGCATTATTCCGGCACCGTTTCGCAACTGTGCGCCGCCGGACGGCGATCGTGCGTAAGTATCGCAATTTCAATGATCTCCGGCATTTCCCCAAGCTGACGCATGGGCTTGGCAGAAGCACCGGATTCTGGTACGAATATCGTTCTTTGCATTTTTGGCCGCAGCTTGAGGTGGATTTCGTGACTCAAGAGCAGAAATCGTCGTTTGTGCCTGTGCAGCCCCTGCAGGCGACCAATGGCGTCGGAACATTTACCCCAGTGAGCGCGCCGGCCGTGCTGAACCCGCGGAAGGCGCACGATCACGATCACGGGATCGCTTGCGCCTGCGGGCACGACCACGGGGACGAGGGGCACTCCCATTCCGGCGTGGGGTTGGATTTTCAATTGACCGTGCTGCTGCCCGTGAGCATCGCGTGCCTGGCGCTCGCCATGGGGGCTTCCTGGATTGGACTGGAGGAGGGTGTAGCGAAGATCTTAGGGCTGATTGCGACGGCCATTGCGGGCGGTCCGATCATCTGGAGCGCGATCAAGGGATTGTCAAAGGGCCAGACGAATGTGAACGAGCTTGTCGCCATGAGCATTCTCGGGGCGGTAAGTCTCGGGTGGTATGTGGAGGCGGGGCTGGTGGCGCTGATTCTGCAGATCGGCGCCCTGATCGAGGGGGTGGCGACGGAATCGGCGCGGAAGGCCGTGCTGGAACTGCAGAAGCTGGCGCCCAAGCACGCGCGCGTGCGGCGTGGCGGGAGTGACCTGGTGGTGGGTGTGGAGGAGCTTCGGATGGGCGACACGCTGGTCGTGCAGCCGGGGGAGCGGATTGCCGCGGATGGAAAGCTGACCAGCGGGATGACGAACGTAGATGAAAGTTCGGTGACGGGGGAGTCGATGCCGGTGGAGAAGGGCGTGGGGATGGATATGCTGGCGGGGACGATTAATTTGACAGGATCAGCGGAAATTCTGGTGGAGCGGGTGGGCGAACATTCGGCGCTGGGGCAGACGATCGCGCTGGTGCGCCGGGCGCAGCAGTTTCAGCCGCGGATCATTCGGGCCGCGGACAAGTTTTTTGCGTTCTACACGCCGATTATTCTTGTCGCCTCCGTGCTGGTGTGGATCGTCACGAAAGATCCGGTGCGGATGGTGACGATGTGGGTGGTCGGATGTCCGTGCGCGATGCTGCTGGCGAGTCCGCTGGCGATCGTGGTGGCGCTGGCGCGGGCGAGCCGCTCCGGCATGCAGGTGAAGGCCGGGCCGTTTGTGGAGGCATCGGCATCGCTGCAGACGGTGGTGTTCGACAAGACCGGAACGCTGACGACCGGGAAATTCGTCGTGCGCAGCGTGAAGCCGGCAGAGGGGGTTACCCAGGTGGAATTGCTGCGGCTTGCGGCGACAATCGAGCAGCGCAGCAGCCACCCGCTGGCGAAGAGCATCGTGACGCACGCCAAGGGGAAGGGGATTGTGGCATCGGAAGCGGCGGACATGCAGGTGCTCGATGGGTTGGGCATTCAGGCGGTGGTGGACGGGAAGCCGGCGATCGCGGGGTCGACGAAGATTGTGCCGCCGGAATTTGCGGTCCTTGCGACGCAATTGGGGGATGAAGACGAGCAGTTGCCGGTGGTTCCGGTGTACGTGATGCATGATGGGAAGCTGATGGGAGCGATTCATCTCACCGATGAAATCCGGCCGGAGGCGATCAAGACGATCAAGCGTCTGCGGGAGCTGGGAATCCGGCGCGTGGCGATGTTGACCGGCGACCGTAAGCGCACGGCGGAACTGGTAGCGCGGGCGGTGGGATGCGATGAAGTGTTCGCGGAGCTGCTGCCCGGCGAGAAGGTGGACATCGTGCGCAACCTGCAGCGCGGCGGCAAGGGGGTGTGCATGGTGGGCGACGGGATCAACGATGCGCCATCACTGACAACGGCAACGGTCGGCGTAGCGATGGGCGTGCGCGGGACCGACGTGGCCGTGGAGGCTGCGGATGCGGTGCTGCTGAAGGATGATCTGACGCGTGTGCCGCTGCTGATTTACCTGGCGAAGCGGACACGCTCGGCGATTTATCAGAACCTGCTCTTTTCGCTGGTCTTCGCGGGATTGGCGGAAGCGCTGGTGGCGGGCGGGGCGTTGAATGTTTTTGGAAAGGGCGCTCCGGCGGTGGCGGCACTGGTGCATCTGGCGGGTATCGTGATGATCGCCCTGAATTCGGTGCGGCTGGCGGGCGGATCCTATCGGCGGACGATTCCGGTGACGGCCGTCGAGCCCGAGGAGATGCCTCCTGAACCACGCAGAAAGAGTGAGGCCGCGTTCGTCGCGCCGAAGTTTACGCGGCTGCAATCGGTGTGAGAAAGGCAAGGCGTCACGCGGATCTGTATAGGGAAGATGTGGAAATCATTGAATCACTTCTACTGCAGTGATCATTTTTGGGATTAATTGAGTAAGCAATGAGAAGAGCGGAAACATTGGCATGGGCGGCGTTGGCGGGATTGCTGGCAATTGCCGCGATTCTGCTGGCGGGCGGAATCAAGTATGACACGACGCCGTTCTGGGCGGGGATGATGATGGCGCTGGGGCAGGCACTCGTCGTGGGGCTGGCGGGGTATGGGCTGCGTCTGGCGCGGCAGGCGGAGGAGCTCGAGGACGCTCCCGTCAGCACGCGCGGTGGTCCGCGGGATGGGCTGGGAATCGGCTTCCGCATGAGCATGGGGGACGACCGCGGCGGTGAAACTGTCGGCACGTCGACCGAAAGCGAAGTCAAAACGATCGACACGGGATTTCAGCGTCTGCTGGTGATCATCACGGCGATCGTGCTGGTGTCCCTGTCGGTGGTGATTTCGTGGAGTTTGATATGGAACACGATCAGTTGGGCGGGCGCCAATCCGGACAAGCCGTTCCCGATCGCCGGAAGTTTCGACAAGCCGGTGGCGGTGGATGAACTCGGCCTGGTGATCGGCCTTGGGGCGGCGGTGCTGTATGCGATCCTGTACTGGGTGACGCGCATCACGCGGCAGACGGTTGGTTACGGGGAGGCGGTCAACAGCAACTTCACGATCGGCATCACCGGCATGATCGCGGTCGGCGCGGCCACGGTGCTCGCCTACCTGCGCATGACGTATGCGGCCGAAATTGCAGGGGGCATTGTGGCGTTCCTCCTGCTGCTGCAGGGGCTTGAGCTGTTTGTAAACGGGCTCCGCACTTACTCCGCAATCGACGAACTGGACCAGGAAGCGATCGATCTGCAGGCGCTGCCGCTGGTGCCGATGCTGAGTTCGTTCTGGCTGAACGGGCTGAAGATGATCTTTGCGCAGAGCGTGGGTCTGGCGGGGTCGACGGAGGAACGCGGCGTGATCGCCCGCATGATGCCGCGTGCGATTGTCGCGGTGATCGTGATTGGTCTGGCGGCGGATTGCTTCCGGGTGGTGCGACCCGGAGAAGTGGCTGTGCTGGAGCGTCTGGGCTCGGCGGACATTGTGAAGCAGGCGGATGGGAAGGTGACGCTCGGAGCCGATTCGCTGCTTCAGCCGGGATTGCACATCACGTTCCCCTGGCCCATCGATAATTTATTCCGGATCCCGACGGGGGCGCTGCAGGATGCGCACGTCGGCGTGGAACTGCACGAATTGCCGGGGATGGACAAGATTCCCTTCGAATTCTGGACGGCCGGTCCGGAGCCGACGACCGAGCAGCAGGTGCAGACGCAGTTCGTGACGGGGGACACGGGTTCGCCGCAATTGCTCGAAACGTACGTCGCGATTCTGTGGCGCGTGGGGGATCCGGCGAAGTTCTACACGCATCTGTCGCACAGTGATTTCTTCGAGAAGAGCAGCGAAGGAACGCAGGCGCTGCCAGTGTACGACGAGTTAGTTCGGCAATGTGCCTATTTCGCGGTGACGCGGGCGATGGCGACGCACAGCCTGGACAACATCATGTTGAACGGGCGTCTGGAAGTGGAGCAGCACTGCCAGCGGGTTCTGCAGGATAAGCTGGATGCGGTCGACAGCGGAATCGTGATTGAGGATCTGACGATCAAGGATTTGCATCCGCCGCGCGGGCATGATGTGGCCGATGCGACGGCGCCGGACGGCCGGCGGCTTGGACCGGCCAGCCAGTTTGAAGATGTCGTGTCGCAGCGCGAATTCGCGGACATGCGTCGCAACCAGGCGATGGGGATTCAGGTCACGTCGACGACGCTGGCGCAGGGAGACGCGGCCAGTGCAATCAGTGAAGCGGAAGGGTATCAGGCGGACCGGATCGGCACGGCGGAGGCGGAGGCTGGCCAAATGACCAGCATGCTCGGCGGGATGCAAGCCCTGGAGCCGGACAAAAGGGATCTGCTGGAGAAACTGGCGAAGATTCAGACGAAGTACCGGAGCCTGCAGGATGTGCTGGCGCCGGTGAACAAGGTGGTGTTGGATCGGCGGGTCGGAGATGTGCAGTTGTATCAGACGGGGAATAATCCGTTTGTGCCGCGGCCGCCCGGGCAGTGAATCAAGTTGGAAGTCAGTAGCTGAAAGTTGGAAGAATTGACGGTTCCGAAATGGAACGAGGAATTGAAGATGCGTAGGACTGTGATTGGGTTGTTCACCGCGATTGTGCTGGTGATCGTTTTTCTGGTGCTGTGCACGTTTGTGCGGAAGCCGTACGAGTATGTCCTGCTGGACCGGTTCGGGCACATCATCGAGCAGGATCAGCAGACGCGGATCATGTACAACTGGTACTTCAAGCTGCCGACGGACAGCGTGATTCGCGTGGATACGCGGCTGCACATGGACACGACCCCGCTGCAGGAAGTGGTGACTTCCGGAGGCGATTCAATCAGCGTGAGGGCTTACTCGGCTTGGCGGATCGTCGATCCGGTGAAGTTCTATCGCACGACGACCGGCAGCGACACCCGGGCCAAGCAGATCATGGAACAGAAGATCGGCGGGCTGATCCAGGCGAAACTGGCGAGCCACAAGCTGGAAGAGATTTTCAATGTGGATGACTCGAAGATCCACACGGATGAGATCGAGAAGGAAGTGGCGGATGAAGCGTCGAACGGGTCGCCCGACGCGTCGGCTCCGGGACGCAGGACGCCGGGGGTGAAGGACCAGGGGTTGGAAATCGTTCAGATCGGCTTCTCGCGAATGGCGTTTCCGCCGGCGAATGCGAACGCGGTGTACGCCCGCATGTCGGCCGAGCGCTACAAGCAGGCGGCGGCCTACAAGAGCCAGGGCGACAGCGATGCGAAGGCAATCGTTGCCGCGGGTGAGAACGATGCGATAAAGATCCGCTCCGAGGCGCAGAAGAAGGCCGGTGAAATCCGGGGTGAAGGGGACCGCAAGGCGCTGGAAATTCTAGCCGGCGTGCAGGAGTCTCCGGCAGCGCGCGATTTTTACGAGTATTGGAAGAGCATGGAATTCGTGAAGACCTCGCTGGCGAAGAACACGTACCTTGTGCTTCCGACGGATGCGGACTGGCTCAAGTCGCTGTTCACGGCTCCGACGAATACCGCCACGCAGCAAGGCGCCGCGGCCCCGGCAAGCCCATCCCAGCCGATCAGCATTGCCAAGTGACGATGACGAACGAAACAAAGCGGCGGCCGACTTCAGGCCGCGAGGATTACTCAATATGACCACCTCTTTTCCCGAAGGCCCTCCTCCTTCCCCGCCGTCTGAACCGCGGTCGGATCTTGCGCTTCCGGTGTCGGTTGACACTGACGGAGGATCGCGCTGGGGCAAGGCGCATCACGTGCTGCTGTTTTTTGTGGCCGCGGCGACCGCGGTGTGGCTCCTCTCCGGCTTTTACAAGGTCAAGGCGGATGAAGTCGCGGTGGTGGAGCGCCTCGGAGCATTTCTCGGCACCGGCGAGGGCGGAAAGGCGATGCTCGTCGAGCAGGGCCTGCACTACCACATTCCGTGGCCAATCGATCAGGTCTTCATGATTCCGGTGCAGCAGACGCGCACGCTGACGGTGAATGCCTTTTTTGCTCCGCAGGAGGAATACGCAGACTTCAAGCGCGACCTGATGCGGGAGAATCCGAACGTGACGCCGGAATGGCTCAGTGCGCTGTTCGATCCGTACCTGATCACGTCGGACAAGAACGTCGTGCATATGTCCATTGCGGTGACGTACCAGATCGACGATCCCGAAGCATGGATCATGAGCGTGTCGCACGAATCGGAGGCGATGCTGACCGCCGGCGCCGCCACCACCGGCCAGATTACCGACGGCCGCGAGGCGCTGCTGCAGCAGGTCGTGCAGCATGCGATGGTGCGGCAGTTGGCGCATATTCCGATCGACAATGTCCTCTTCGAGGGAAGCGACAAGGTCTTCCTCATCCTGCAGAATGCGATTCAGAAGGCGATGCAGATTCCCGATCCGGATCTGAGCGATCCGACATCGAAGCGCGTGCGGGAGTTGGGGATCCAGGTGCAGAAGGTCGACGTGACCGGGACGCGCTGGCCGCAGTATCAGATGGTCAATGACGCATTTCAGAGTGTGCTGCGTTCGAAGTCGGAGGCTGATGGCGCCCGATTCGCGGCCCAGAGCCGTGCGGAAGCTGCAAAGACGCAGGCAACCTCGCAGCGTGAAACAATGCTCCGAGATGCCGAGGCCTACGCCAAGCAGGTCACGGATGAAGCGCAGGGCGAAGCGAATCGCTTCTCGCAGGTGTATGCCCAGTATCAGAAGGCCCCGGACGTGACGCGTTGGAATGTGTTTGCAGAAGCCGCCAAGAGCGTCTCGACCAACGCCAAGCGCATCTTGTTCGTACAGCCGGGCCAGAAGACGATCCTGACGATCGATCCCCCGACGTTCGACGCTGGACAGGTGCAGACAAACAAATAGGATGAGAGCCCAGCATGTCCTCTCAGCCGTACCCATTGGAGCAGGTAATGCCAATCGAAGCCCCCCCGCCGACCCCCTCGCCCACGGCCACTACAGCCGCGCCCACGCGCATTCCGGCGATCGAGACGCGGAATCTCACGAAAATCTACCCTGGATTCTGGTCGAACCAGCGCGTCACCGCGCTTCAGGATTTGAATCTCACCGTCAATCGCGGAGAGATTTACGGCCTGCTCGGACCGAACGGCTCGGGAAAGACCACCACCATCAAGCTTCTGCTGGGCCTCATTAACCCCACGACCGGCGTGGCCGAAGTGCTCGGAAAGAGCGCGGGGGACCAGATCAGCCGCCGTTCGATCGGCTACCTTCCCGAAGAAACGTACCTCTACCGCTTCCTCAACGCGAAGCAGACGCTCGATTTCTACGCCCGGCTGTTCAACATGAATCACGCCCAGCGCCGACGCGCGATCGATTATTACCTCGATTTCGTCGGACTCGATCCCGCCGTGCGTCGGCGCCGCATCGGCACTTACTCGAAGGGCCAGGCGCGCCGCGTCGGTCTCGCCCAGGCGCTGCTCAATGACCCGGACCTCGTGATCCTCGACGAACCCACCTCCGGTCTCGATCCGCTCGGCACGCTCGAGATGAAAAACCTCATCAAGGAGCTGAAAAACGCCGGCAAGACGGTGCTCCTCTCCAGCCACAATCTCGCGGACGTGGAAGATGTCTGTGATCGCGTCTGCATCCTCTACCGCGGCAAGATCGAAGTGGAAGGGTCGGTCAACGATCTGCTCGACGTGCGGGATGTCTTCACCGTCAAGGGGCGAAACGTGCCGCTCGACGTGCAGAAGAAACTCGTCGCGGTCATGCAGGAAGCGGGAATTACGGAGATCGAACCGGGCGTCGAACGGAGCCGGCTCGAGGATCTCTTCAAGCGGCTCGTGCTGGAAAAGCGAGCCTCCGAGCGCAACGACGGGGGGAAATGACGGATGCCGCTCAGCACTATTATTGCCTACTCCATCATCGGCCTGCTGCTCTTTGGATTCCTTCTGCTGGCCTATCGCGACCTGTTCATGCTCGTGCGGCGACCCGTGCGCGGCATGGGCACCGGCATCAGCCGCATCTGGGCGGTGGGAAGAACGACCATCATCGAATCCTGGGCGGCTCGCGTCTGGATGCTCCCCATCCTCTGGCTCATCGTATCGGTGCTCCTGATTCTGGTGGTGCGACCCTACGACGAGTCCGACCGTTTCCCACTCTACATCCGCATCCTGCTCACCGCGCAGGAATGGATGATGCTCATGATGATGTGGGTCCTCGCCTGCGTCAGCCTCCCGCGCGAACGGGAGCGCAAAATCATCATCACCAACGCCAGCAAGCCGCTCTCGCGACTCGAAATTCTCGTCGGCAAGATGGTGGGCTTCTGCACGATGGCGCTGGGACTCCTCGCCGTCATGGGAGTTGCCTCCTGGCTCGTTCTGCATGTGTGCGATTATCAGGTCCGCAAGGATGCCGCCGCCGCTTATCAGCTCGCCGAGGAAGATTACCGCGCCCACGAAGGAACCAAGCAGGCGCTCCCGCCCCCCGAAGACAAGCGCCGGCTCGCTGAAGAAGGGTCGCTCTTCGCTTACAACTACATCACCGTCCCGCCGCAGAACATGTCCATCATGGGCGGCTACGACAAGACCACGGGCGCCCGCTACCTCAAGGGCGGCAGTTCAGAAAAGGCAACCTACCACTTCACGCGGCTTTCCGCGCCCACGCTCGCCCTCGTCACGCCTATCGGCGCCCCGATGCATCCCTACTTCGAATTCAACTTCGACGTCATCCCTTACATCCAGAACCCGCCCCAGCGCATCCAGATCGAAGTGAGCGCCCAGCGCGTCGGTGCCCGGCTCTCCCCCACGGATGCACGCATCAAGGAAAAGACCGTCATTCTCGACTCCACCGGCCACGGCACCTGGGTCGTCGATCATCCCGAAGACCTCTTCACTGCCCAGGATGACCCCAGCAAAGAGCCGGCCGCGGGCACCGATCTCGGCCCCGTGGAACTGACGGTGTCCTGCTCCACCTTTGGCGTGTTCCTCGGCATCCGGGATGGCACTCCCGCCGGCACGCCCGTCAATCCGACCGACTACAACGTGATGGCGATTCCGTTCTACAGCGCGAATTACGCCATCCTCCCCCTGCAGCATCCGATTATGCGGGGCTTTGAACGCCACGACATGCAGGAAATCGCCGGGCCGGACAAACGCGAACTCCGCGAATATGGCGACTCCTTCATCAACGGCCACCCGCCGCTGGAGGCGGCGATGTTCCGCTTCGCCGCCAAGGACCTGAAGGACATTCCGGTCGATGCCGACGGCAATTTCACCCTGTCCCTCGCCTTCGATACCGACAAGATGGACAATTACAGCGTCGACACCCTGGCACAGATCGACGCCTACAACGACGACGCCAAACAGCAGCACACCGAGACGCCGGCCTTCCCCGTGATTGAAAAGCGCATCACGCAGGTAAAGCTTCCCGCCAGCTTGCTGGGAGACTCGAATCCCGCCAAGCGCGGCGACCTGGTCGTTGTGATCACCTGCCCCACGCAGGGACACTGGATCGCCCTCGGCGAAAGCTCCGTCCGCATCGATCAGCCCCCCTCTTCCTTCATGCTCAACGTGTTCAAGAGCGAGCTGATCATTTTCTGCGAAGTCGCCCTGCTGATCGTCATCAGCGTTGCCTGGTCCGTCCGCCTGGGCTGGCCGGTCGCCATGTTCGCCTCGTTCACCTGTCTCATCTTCGGTTTCATCGCCGACTTCATCACCAGCCTGCCCAACTCCGGCGGCCTGGCGGCGCTCGGCTACACCCACTACGGCGACAAGACCGGCGTCGAAAAGTTCTTCGATTCCTTCACCGAGGCAGTCTGGTACATGCTCGGCTTTATCCACTCCCTGATTCCCGACTACACGCGGTATGACTCCCTGCGATTCATCTCGGAACTCCGCAACACGCCGCTGTCATCGCTTGGGGCCGACATGCTCTGGACACTCGCTTACGCGATTCCCTTCATCGCCCTCGGCTACTTGCTGTTCCGCAAACAGGAGCTCGGTTGATGCCCGCCGCCCCTCTCCCACCCGCCCCGCCCTCTTCTTCCACGCCATCGTCGCGCGCAGCCGCTGACTCGCGCGTCGCCAGCGACTTGCGATACCTCCGTTCCAAAGCGCGGCGAGACCAGGTGCTTGCGTCCGCCGTGGGCGCCGTTCTTCTTTCGGCGGCGATGCTCCTTCAGCCGGTCCTCTCTTCGAGACGCGCCGCCATGATTGAAGAGCCGGAGGCGTCGCTCCGCGCACTTGCCATCAACTTCCCCCGCCTCACGCTGGGGGGGTTCCGCGGACTTCTCGCGACGGTCCTCTGGTATCAGGCCGAAAACGACAAGGAGGACCGCAAGTGGATGGACCTGGAAACCAAGTACGACATCATCGGCGCCATTGAGCCTTACTTCGTCAGCATCTACGTCTTCCACTCCTGGAATCAGGCCTACAACCTCTCCGCCCAGTGGCACTCCGAGGACTCCAAGTACAAGTGGATCCTCGACGGCATGAGCTACCTCTACAAGGGCGAGCAGTACAACCCCGATAATCCCGACCTCATTGATGAAGAAGGAAACCTTTACTTCCTCAAGCTCGGCGGCGCTTTTGAACGCATCTTTTTCCGCGCCCATTGGCGCGATGACCTCGCCAGCCTCTACAAACTCGACACTATCAAACCAGACGAGAAAACCGATGCCACCGAAGCGCTCCGACTGGTCCGCGATTTCGCCAATCGGTCGCCATTCAACATCCAGGAAATGCGCAACAAGGCCGGTGTGAAGGGTCACGGTGTCCAGATCACCGATCCCTGGCTGTTCGAATTCCGCAAGGACAACAAGGCCCCTTCCGAGCCCGTCGAATTTCCCTACGGCCTCAGCCCGTTCTACTTTGGATACGTGGAGTTCAAACGCTCCCTCGCCGCCGGGCCGACCACTACCGTCGGCGCAAACATCGTCGACGGCTGGCCCCCGATGTGCCTCCGGCTCTGGTGCCGCGATGATCTCTATTATTCCGGCGAGACAATGATGCGGATGTTCAGCGATTCCCCCACGAATCCCGATCAGAACCCGCTTGATTCCACGTCGAAGTTTTTCGACCCGATGCTTTTCAACAACAAGGTGGAAGAGATTCGCCTCTGCTACCGCAACATCGACATGATCGCCCCCAAGGCAGTCGATCTGTTCCAAAAGGACATGATCAAATACCCGCAGAACAAGAGCGTGCACGTCAATCACGTTGCCGAAACGGAATCCTATCGCGATATCGCCCTCGCGGAGAATGAACTTTTCAACGCACTCGTGAACTGGAACAACGGCGGCCGGAAGATGACGGAAAAGGACAAGGAACCGTTCAAGCATGCGCTGGGCGCATACGACAAGGCCATCGCCACCACCTACGTATGGGTGGATAAGATGTACCCAGTCATCACCAATCCCCAGACCGGTCAGGCCTACGTAAATCCGGACAGAAATGACTTTGAGCGCTACGTCAACGCGCTTAAGATTCGCAAGACCGGTATTGAAAACATGTTGAGTACGCCCCCCACTGAGAAGCCGGACATGAGCTTTCTTCAGGAAGAGGTCGTGGAAAGATGAGTGCGTCATCGTCGACATTAACGAAGCCGCGAGCCCGTCACATACTCGTCAACGGACTGTCCATGGGATCAGGGGGCGGCTACACGGTGGGGGTTGAATTGTGGCGAGAGCTTGCGCGGGCGCGTCCCGATTGGACCATTACGCTTGCCGCAGTCACGGGAAACCGACTCCACGAAGAAGCAAAGCGCGAAGAAGTACCCACCAATTGTCAGTTGTTGTGGGCGCCCGAAGCGGCCAAAGGCTTGATGGCTCGGGCCCGTTATGAGCGTCGAGGTCTGATCGAGTTTGTGCGGACTAAGCGGGTCGATGCCGTTTTGCAGCTCAATGGCATGGCCATCCGCGGCATGCCCGTCCCGACTCTTGCCCACTGCCAGGATCCCTGGCCCTTTCGACCCGAAGCTTGGACGCGCGGGCTCCGCGACCGGGTGAGCGCCTGGGTAAAAAGAAGGGCATTGGCTGCGTCATTCTCCCGCGCCGCCTATGTGGGGTGGACTAGCGCTTACCTCCGCGACCTGATGATTGCACGACTCCAAATTACTCCAAAACGTGGAGAGGTCTTTTATAACGGGTTATCCGCCGATTTGCTGGCACGCGCTAAAGCACCGGAGGCGATGGATTACCCCCTTCGTCCTTTGAGGATGGTCACCATCAGCAACGTCGGTCCCTACAAGCGTCAGGATTTGGTCATTCGCGCCATGCCTGAGTTGCATCGCCGTCCAGGCTTGAGAGACTTGCAATACCACATCGCTGGCCACGTGGAAGAAACGTACCGCCATGAATTAGAAAGCCTTGCGAAAAGTCTGGGCGTATCGGCACAGGTCCACATCGAAGGCCGCGTCAGCCGGCATCGGATTGACGAACTCTTCGCTTCCGCTCGCTGTTTTGTGTTGATGAGCGTTTGCGAGTCTTTCGGAGTGCCCGCCATCGAAGCGATGTCCTTCGGCACACCGGTGGTGACCACAGATTGCTGCGCAATGCCCGAAGTTTGCAGCGATGCGGCTGATTTTGTGCCGATGGATAATTTAACGGCATTGATTGATCGCCTCGGTCGAGTCTTAACCGACTCCGCTCACGCTGAGGAATTGCGGCGCCGGGGAAAAACGCGGGTTCATGGCTTTGCGTGGTCGGCCACGGCGGCGCGAATCGCTCAGGCGCTCGAACACGTTAGCCCGGCGTAGGCTGTTCTTCTAGCACTCGGCAGGCCGTGGGAGAACGCCGGGCCGTCAGCGCGGCGCCAGATGCCCCCAGTACAAGCTCTGCCAGGACCTGGAATACCCGCTGCAATACGGCCACCAACGAAGCGTCCAGCACCGCCTGATCATGCCCGACGAGAGGCATCAGTTGCAGCAGCACCGCCGATCCCAGCACCGCTTCCCGTACACCCGCACCGCCCGGCAGAGGACTGGCCATGCCGATGATCGCCGAAAGTGAAAACGCACCGGCGAACCACAAGGCCCCGCCAATGGGAATCGGCTGGAGGCTGCAGGTCGTCGCCCAAAGCGCCAATCCCCCGCAGATCCAGCACGGCACAAATCCGGCGACGCCGAGAACCAGCGTGCCTGCCCCCAGCCGATGCTCTGGCGCGACGGGCGGACGCTGCATCCGTTTCAGCAAGACGCCCACGCCACGATAAAAAATGGCGGGCTGGCAAACGATCGCAAGCCCAATCACCACGAGGATCGCCAATGGCCACACGAAAGGCTGGATGCGCGGAGAAAGCAGTTTGAGCACAGGATCTATCGCCAGCATGCCCACGATTCCGCCGCTGATCATGTAAAGCGCGTTCTCGAGGAGTGTCGAAAGCGTGCACACGCCAGCGGACATTCCGAATCGTCCAGCCCGCTCAATACGCATCAGCAACAACACAATCTTTCCCGGGATGTACTTCCCCATCTGGCTAAAGGTGTACGCCGCGAGCAGCCGCCCTGTCGGCGAACGATCGCCCATTCTCCATGCCAGCCACCGCCACACCGATCCGCTGATCAGCATCACCCCACAGAAACCCGCGACAGCGATCGCACCATAACGCCAATCGATGCTGCTCAGGCTCAAGCGGACATGGGCGTTGCCGGCCTTTTGAGCCGCATCGCTCCATGCATTGAAGATGACCCGCCCGACGCCCCCAAGGATCGCCGCGAGCACTACGGTCTTCAGAAAAAAAATGAGCCTTCTCTTGTTCACGCCTTCGAACTCCCGGGTCGGCTGGCCAATAGACGGTCCACTGCCCTTTCCGTCACCAAGATCGGTGAATACTCCGCAAACCATCGTTCGAATTCGGCCCGGCTGGTGGCACGCAGAGCGTCCGCCTGTCCCGGATCACCCACCACTCGTTCCAATTTAAGGGTTAAATCCGCGACATCGCCCGATCGAAATAATTCGCCGCTCAGACCCGGCGTCACCAGATCGTACGCCGCGCCGCATACGTCGCTTGCCAGCACCGGTGTTCCCGCGGCGAGCGATTCGTGCACGACAATCCCGTGCGGTTCATAAATGGAGGGCAACACAAACAAGTCCGCGTGCGCTATCAGCGCCAAGTTTTCGCTCGGCTGTTGGAAACCCAAGAAATGAATGCTCTTGCCAAGAAGCGATCCCGCCTGCCTCTTCAGCGATTCTTCAAGCGGTCCCACGCCCGCTAGCAGGTAGTGATAGCCCCGCTTCGGCAGATGCGAACGCCCGAATGCCTCGATGATCAGGTGCAGCCCTTTGGCTGATACCAGGCGCGCAGCCGTATAAAGATAGCGTGCGTCAGCCGCAAGGCCATGCGCCGCCAGCACCATTTCCCGAGGTGTCCTTCGAGCCGCCTCCACTCGAGCGTAATCCGCATAATACGGACAGACCACGATCTTCGACGCAGGCGCGCCAAAGTAACGCCAATAAGCCACTCCTAGATGATTGGCCGTCAGCAATAAGTCCACATCCGCAATCAGGCTTCCCAACAGCCGGCGCTTCACCGCACGTTTCAGGCGGACTTTCCATGACCGCCCGCGCTGACTCCGCAAATTGGAATCCGAGAACATTGCCACCGGTATTCCCCGTCGGTGACAATCGCGAATTACCTCCCGGTGGGTGCGCAGGCCGTATCCTGCAACGATGGCGGCATCAAAGTGCAATGGATAAAGATCGGCCCGCCAATCTTCGTGATACCGGCGGGTCATGTTCGGGGACTGTTTATCCAGACCTTGCCGAGGCCGCAGAAAAACGGATTGCACCTGTCGCGGAGTTGGGCACTCTTTGTACCAACCCGGCCCTTTGGATGAAAACGCCGCGATATATTCGCATGTCCCCAACGATGCGAGGTCATCCATCATCCGGTTGAAATAATGCTCTGGCTGTGTTTGAAGCCACAGGATGCGCGGGCGATCGGCCATGCAGCGTCCATGAGGTGAAAGGGAAAACAGGCCGGAGCGGGATTCGAACCCGCGACAAACGGATTTGCAATCCGCCCCATTAGTCCACTCTGGCATCCGGCCGAGCCAGAGGATTTTAGCCGAAGCGAGGGTAAAAGGACAATGGCGACGCAAAAAGAGCGATTCCCCGATTTCCCCCCCTTCGAATCGGCCCCAGCCCCCTCACCGGCGAACTTCCTTCAGCGCCGCTTCCACTTTCAACTTCAAATCCGGCGCCAGCTTCAGGTTCGCTAACGCATATTCCCCGATGCTCACCATCACATCCTTCGCCTCCCGAGTCGCCGCCAGCCGCACCGGCGGCTTCACCGGCGAGCACCCCCGATACCACGTCTCCGGCTTGTAATCGAACAACGCCTCCACAATAAATATCTGCACCTCCGGCCCCGCAGCGCTCCCCTTCAGCACATGCTCGCACGCAATCAACAACGGCTCATCGTTCCGCTTCGGCAGAACCAACTGGTACAGCCACGCGCTCTTCAGATTCAAATCGTGCTTCGGATCCACCAGCTTCTTCTCGAAGAGCGACATCGCCGGCGCACTCTCGTTCTCCACCAGCGCCGCCACCACATCGAACGCAACCAGGCTCCCCCCCACGCTCATCTTGTCCCAGTAAATAATCGCGGCCGGCGGCGAAGGCCTGATCGCCGCCAGCGCATGAATCAGAATCTGAATCCGCAGAAAATTCGCCTGGTAATCCTTCGCATCGATCAGCGACAGCAGCACCTTGTCCGTCGCCGGCCGACGATTGTCCGCGAGCGTGTTCACCACCTGCGCCAGCCGCAAGCCGGTGTACGTATCGCGATAATCCTGCGCGCTATCCAGCCGGTTCAGGAATTCGAGCGTCGCCAGCAGATCCCCGAGCATCTGGATATCCGCGTCCGAATCGCTCGCAGCCGCCGCCACCGCCGCACGCTTCACTTCCGTCGCGTTCTTCGACGTCAGCAGAATCTTCTTCTGTTCTTCCTTCATGACCGCTTCTTCTCTCGCAGCTTCGCGCCGCGCGTGAAATCAGGTGCCGTTGATCTCGTTATCAAACGCAGCCCGCGTCTTGGGCCCGTAAATGCCGTCTTTCACCAGGCCGCCGTGATCCGCCTGGAACTGCTTGATCGCCGCCTTCGTCTTCTCGCCGATGATGCCATCAATCCCATCGCCATCCGGACCGTACGCCCCGAGGTCATACCCGCTGTGCTTCAGCCCCGGCGTCTTGCCCACCAAATACGACTGCAGAAGAATCTTGTCGTCCTTCGTCGGCACATACGCCGTCGGAATTGGCTTCGGCGGTGGCGGTGGCGGCGGATCGCTCTTGCACAGCTTGCTGCTCCGAATCACCATCGCCTGGATCAAATCCAGATCCTGCCGCCGCGTGTTCGGCCCATACGTCAGCAGATTCTCATTCCACGGATGCCCGCGTCCCTTCAACGGACCCGCCTGGTGATTCACACTGTCGTACGATGACGTCGTCTCCCCCCCACCGCTCCCGCGGTGATGCAATCCCAGCACATGACAAAGCTCGTGTGCTAGCGTCAGGCTCCCGGCCGCCAGCGCCCCGCGCTCCGTCATGATGCATCCACACAACTTATCATTCGCCCCCGCCTCACAAACTCCCGCCGGCGCATCGCTCCGCTTGTCCGACGGCCCCATCCGTTTCATCGTGATCTTCACCCCGTCATCATCCGGAAACACTCCCGTCGGACGCAGCCACGAAGTGCTCGGCCCCCCATCCAGATTCACCGTCCCCTCCGGATCCGAAAGCAGCCGATCCGTCGCCATCCCATTCAACGTCGGAAAATTAGCCGCGCTGTAAATGTATGCCACGTTGAACACCCCCACCCGCGCATTCAACAGCGGCGCCAGCATCTCACCATTGCTCGGCACGTTCACAACGTTCTTCGCATCCGTCGTCACCTGAAACACCCCCGGCTGCTGATACGCCGCCCCCCCATACGTCGTCTGATCGGTGTCCATCGCCATCTGCACGCCCGCTTGCCACAGGATGATGTTGTTGTACCCGATCTGCGTCGCAATCTGATCCCCCGTCACCGAAGGATCAGGACCCGGCGGCCCTGCCGGCGGCGGCGTCCCCTTGAAAATATTCGCGCGCGTCCAGATATACTTCGGCTTCCCCACCCACGCCCGGAACGTCGCCAGCTTCGGCGTCCCGTCGCGGTCCGAATGCAGCGTGATCTGACCCATTTCATCGTTATCGCCGCCAAGCTCCCCATACGCCGCCACCTCCACCCCGCCCTTCACCTCCGTCTTCGCCGCCCCGCCGCTCCAGAACTTGATGTTCGACGTCGCCGCCCGCCAGATCAGCTTGTCCGTATCCAGGTTCGCCGGCCAGAACTGCGTCACGCGAATCCGTGCCCACTTGTTCGGGAAATCCTTGTCGTTCGGATCCAGCACCGGTATCACCGATGGATTCACCAGTGCATTCAGGCTGGTCGTCCCCGGCATGATCGACAAATCCTCCTGCGGCGACGCCGTCAAATGCTGCACACCCCGCGGCAGCGGCGGAATCCCCGTCGCCCACGGCACCGGAATCACCGGACAAATATGCACCGCCTGCGCCTGCATCTGGTCCAAAATAGTGTTAAATGTCTTCGAGTCCGGATTCTGCAAGATCGTCGTGATCCCCTCGGTCCACGACTCCGTCTGCGCCGTCATGAACACCGCAAGGTACGCCACAAAAATATTCTTCGTGGACGTCAGCGTCAGGTTGTAATTGTGCAGGATCGGCGTCAGCAGCGTCGCTTTCACCTTCCCCAGGTCCTTCGGCGGCGCCGTATCCGACGTCCCCTGCACGCTGATCTCAAACTGAGAGTCCGCACCGGTCAGGTCAAACGAAGCCTCCCACCCGATCTCGTTGTACGTGTTGTCCTTCTTGAATTCGAAGAGTGCCGTCGCATCCCCAAGCGCCGTCGTGCTGTTGTTCGAGGCGCGCTTCACCGATGCCTGAAATTTCCAGTCCTCCGGGCTCTTGAGGTTCACGCCGTCCATCACCGCCACGCCGGTGAACCTGATTCTGATTTTTGTCGCTGCCATTGGGTTCACTGACTCCGGTGCCGCCGGACTTTATCCGCCGTAGACTTCCTTCAACTTGCCGCGCGTCGCATCATCAATCTTTCCCGTAACGGTGAGCTTGTACTTCTTCTGGAACGCCTGCAGCGCCATCTGCACATCAACCGTCACCTCCGCCGAATCCGTCGGGCAAGGAAACCCCAGGTTGTACAGCCGCTTGCAGACCCCCGAAACTTCCGACAGCGGATCCATCTGCCGAAACCCCAGTTCCATCACCACTTCCTGCGCTGTCCCGCGATTATAGATGACCCGCCCGTTCTGCGCCGTCGGCGAGAGCTGCACCGTCAACTTCCCATTCCCGTCCGTATTTCCCTGGTCGATAAGCACCCCATCCGCATAAAAATAATACGGCACGTTCGATGCCGCCTCATCATCCGGCGGCGCCGGGTCCGCATCCTGGTAGTTCGAAAAGTCCGCAGTCGGATTCTCCACCCCGCCCTTCTTCCCCGCCGGAACCCGCCGCAGCACCATCACAAACTTCGCCTTCGGCACCTTCTTCTTAAACTTGTACTGTGACCCCGTCGCTCGCGATTCCTCCCGCAACTCCACGTCCGGAATAAACAGCGAATCCCCCGCCAGCAATATGTCCGGATCGCCCCGCTTCTGCTTCAAATCCGCATTGTTCCCGTCATTCCAGATCTTCTGCCACGTGAACCCGCGCGGCGCCGCAATAAACGGCACGGATTCCCCTGTCGCAACTGTGTGAGTTTCGGCCATCGTCTGATCGCCTGGATGGATTCGGGTTTCGCTACATCGCCAATCATAACGCGTCTTCGCAACACCGACCACGCAAAAGTTGAACCCCCGCGCCCAACGAACGAATGACGGAATCATCAACTACAGAACCCGTAGCGTAAGCGCCGGCCCACTACCCTTTCCTTCCCATTACCCGCCCCTCGCGCAGGCGATGCAAAGCCTTTCGAAAAACCACACCCCAAAACGTCCGCCGATTCGCTCATGCACCCGCGCCCAACTCACGCCCGCCGACGCTTCTGCGTGAACGTCGAAAAAAACAACTTGATCCGCTCCCCCAGCGTGAATCGCTGATAATCCGTAAACTCCCCCGCATCAAAAAACGCCCCGCCGCAGACCGAACACTGCTCGATCTGAATCTGCGGCTGTTCCGCAATCACCATCGCCACCATCCCGCCACCGCACGCCGGACACGGATAATTCCGAATCTTGTTATACTCCATCCCCTTCTCCGCCGGCGCACAATCGATCGACTCAGCGCTGTGCGGAATTTCTTTCAAATGCTCGTGCTCGCGCAAATCAAACCACAACCCCTCGCATCGCGGGCACCGCTCGATCTCGTGCCCCTCAATCGGCATGTGATACAACGTCGCTTGGCATTTCGGACATTTCATCGGTTCATTCTCCCAGACCACTCTCTTTTTACCACGCGTCACCAACCCCCGAAAGGCGCAATTTTTCCGTTGACCGAATCCCAGCGGATTCTTGCAAAATGTTTATCAATCGTCACCATCTCAATCTCTCGCACAACGATTGTGCCCACGACATCGCTTGCGTCGTCGCGACTCGTGCATATAACACATTGCACCCATTCAACACCGCCAACCTCCCTCAATTCACGGACATTGAAAACCTGAACATCAACGGCGTGCTCCGCGCGAGTTTCAGTTGGGAGCCCCATTGCAGCACGCCACCCTATCCCACGCATGGGCGTCCGCACCTGACCCGTATATACTCCGCGGAATGACCAGACTGATCGTGAACGCAGACGACTTCGGCTTCTCCCGCGAGGTCACCGACGGCATCCTCCGCTCCCACCGCGATGGCATTCTCACCTCCACCACCCTCATGACCAACATGCCCGACCGCGACCGCGCCATCGATCTCGCCGCTCAAACCCCCTCCCTCGGCGTCGGCATCCACCTCAATCTCACCCAGGGCCGGCCCCTCACCCCCTGCCGCCGCATCACCGACCACACCGGCCATCTCTTCCGCTCCCTCCCCAAACTCTTCTGGAAACTCCGCTCCCCCGCCGCCCGCCAGGAAGCCGCCGATGAACTCCGCGCTCAGATCAACTACGCCCTCACCCGCGGACTCAAACCCACCCACGTCGATTCCCACAAGCACGTCTGCCACCTCCCCTGGCTGCACGATCCCCTCCTCCGCGCCTGCCTCGACACCGGCATCCGCTGGATCCGCTGCGCCCGCGAAATCCCCATCCCCGGCACCGGACCTCTCCCACTCCCCTACCGCATCCAGGTCCGCTTCGCCCGCCAACTCTCCCAGAAAGCCCACGCCGCAGGCCTCCACACCACCGACTGGTTCTTCGGCCTCGCCACCACCGGCCGCACCAACGACCTAGTCTGGCAACGCCTCATCGACCACCTCCCCAAAGGCCTCGTCGAAGTCATGGTCCACCCCGGCTACATCGCCGACATCACCCCCGCCGACACCCGCCTCCTCCAAGAACGCCTCACCGAAATGAATGCCCTCTGCAACCCCGCTGTCCGCAACCGCTTGCACCAGAAGGGCATCCAGCTCGTCCACTTCGGAAATGCCGGCCTCTGAAAAAATTGCCTCTCCGCTCCGTCTATGCGGGAGACAAACCACATGTCAAAGGTGCCCCATGCGCAAGCGCGGCTTCACCTTGCTCGAACTCATCGTCGTCATCGCCATCATCCTGATCCTGATGTCGCTCTTCGTCCCCGCGCTCTGGCAACTCGTCAAATACGTCCGCCATCTCACCGGCAAATAAGCAACGATTCCCTCCCCACGCTCCTCTGTGCCCTCTGTGTCCTCTGTGGTTAAACCCGTTTCGTCATTCCATCATTCGTCATTCGTGCTTCGTCATTCGTCATTTCAGACGCACGCATGCACCTTCACCGTCCGATCCCCCTCGCCCTCCCCCTCCACAAACCACGACAACACCAACAGCGTCGTCTGCCACATCGCCCACGTCTCCAACGCAAACGCCGGAAACCCAATCAACCCCAGCACCGGCATCTCAAAATACCGATAACCCTCCAGCCTCCCCAAAAACGGCAAATGATAAATCCACTTCGTAAACGACCAGTAATTCCAGAACTCCCACAAAAACCCGCATATCAACCCCGCCGCAAACAACGACAAAAATCGCCCGAACCGCAACTCCAGCCAATCCCCCAATATCGACGGCCGCCCCATCATCAGGTTAATCGGATCCAGCAACGCCCACGTCCCCACCCATATCGCCAGATTCGACGACGGCCCGCCCACCACAATCGGAATCGGCGCCAACACCAACCCCAGCACAAACACACAAACAGGCAATACCCAGTTTTGTGTTTTGTGTTTTGCGTTTTGCGTTTTGTGCTTTCCCACCCGCCACATCCCCATCCGCTGCAAAACCTCCGCCGTCAAAAACATCCCCGGTGCTATCGCCCCAAACGCCACCAGATACCCCACCAGCCGCGCAACGAAATCCTCCGGCAAATTCACATACTCCCACGCCCGCAACCCCGTCACCGGATCCCGCATGTAATAAAAATTCATCCAGTCAAAATAACACCACGCCGGTACCGACCACAGCCAGCACGTCGCCAACCGATTCCGATACCGCCCCAGATACGACACCCCATCCAGAAACGACAACAGCCCCGCCAGAAACACCAGATACGCGCACCACGCCAGCGGCGTAACATTCGCCCGGATGAACTCCTCAATCCTCTCCAAAACACTCCCCCCGCCAACCCCCAGCACATGCGCAAAATGCAGCCCCTGCACCACCACCAGCAGCAACACCCCCACCACCATCAATACCCGCGGACGATGCACCACTCGCTGTTCCATAACAAGCGAAAGCGTATATCGCCTCGCCTGCGCCCGCCACATCGCATCCCGCCATTTTCCACGTTTTGCTTGACGCTCCGCACCCGGGATTCTACATTGCGCCAAGCCCCGCCTTCACAGCCCGACGGCGGTTTCCAGAGCCAGGGTGAACCGATGAAATTTGAGGACATCCCGACTCCCGCCGTCCACCGCCTCAGCTTCTACCTGCGCCAGCTCGAAACCCTCCAGAAATCCGACAAAAACACCATCTCCTCCAAACAACTCGGCGACGCCCTCGGATACACCGACGCTCAGGTCCGCAAAGACCTCGCCTACTTCGGTCAGTTCGGCCACCCCGGCATCGGCTACCGCGTCGATGAACTCATCGCACAGCTCCGCAAAATCCTCGGCACCGACAAGGTCTGGAACGTCCTCCTCGTCGGCGCCGGTAACCTCGGCCGCGCACTCATCGCCTACCGCGGCTTCCTCCGAAAAGGCTTCCGACTCGCCGCTATCTTCGACGCCGACCCCAACAAAGTCGGCCACGCCTTTGGCGAACTCACCATCGAATCCATGGACAACCTCGCCGAAATCGCCGCCGCACAGAACATCAAACTCGCCATCATGAGCGTCCCCGGCGAAGCCGCTCAGGCCGTCGCTGACAGACTCGTCGCCGCCGGCATCCGCGGAATCCTCAACTTCGCCCCCCTCTCCGTCTCCGTACCCCCCGACGTCAGCGTCCAGGGCGTTGACCTCGCCGTCCAGCTCGAACAGCTCAGCTTCAAAATGTCCCTCAGCGGCGAAAACCTCGACGAACACGGCGCCGCCTGACCCCCTTACAAAGCAGGCCATGGCATCGCCGGAATGTGCTCCCGCCCCCAAAACCGACGATCAATTCTCCGACGCCGTCGATAGCGACTTCAACGCCGCCGTCGCCATCGGCAACTCCGGAATCGCTTGCTTCGCCGGCGCCAGAAACTGCACATCCTGCAAATGCAGCCGCGCCATTTCCCCCTGCCCGATCTTCGCATACCCCATCCCCAGGTGATAATGCACCGCCGGATCCAGCCGCAGCGCCGGCATCACCCGCGCGATCCGCTGCGTCCCCTCCGCCGCCTCCCCCGACAGAATCTCAATCCACCCCAGCGTATCCTGAAACGCCGGAATCACCCGACCGCCCCCACTCGTCTGGTCAATCGCAAACTGAATCTCCTTTCGCGCCTCCGACAGCGCCGCCTTATCCTCCGGCCGCGCCGCCGCCAGCGTGTACGCCAGATTGTTCGCCGCCAGCACGTTCCCCGGATCCAGCTTCCGAATCTGCCGATGAATCGCAATCGCCTCGTCCAGCCGCCCCAGCTTCTCCTGCATCGTCGCAATCGTCGTCAGAATGCCCGGCCGATTCAGCCCCGCCAGCGGCTCCAGCAGCTTCAGCGCGTCCGCATACCGCTCCTCCTTCGCCGCCGCTTCCGCCAGCACAACCCGAACCGTCGGCCCCGCATTCGGCGAATCAACACGCGAAGCCAACTCCCCCAGCACCCTCTTCGCCTCCTCCTCCCGCTTCATCGCTTCAAGCGCCCGCACTCTCTCCACCAGCGACCCCGTCAGCACCCGATCCCCCGTCTCCTTATCCAATCGATCCAGCACCTCCAGCGCACTCGTGCTCCACCCCGCCTCATTCAACCGCGCCGCCAGCGCCAACTGCTGCAACTTCCCCGAAGATTCCACGCCCTCGCCCACCTCCGCCAGCACATTCGCCACATCCCCCGCCAGCACATTCGGATTCCTTTTCACCGCCAGGGGGTGAGGGGGGGCCATCCCCGCACGCCGCTCCGCCGGCGTCATCGCCGCCAGCGCCGCGTACACCGTCGAAGGCATCCCCTCCGAAAGCAGCCTGTCACCCGCCCGCCCGCCAGCCGCCAGAATCTGCAGCGTCCTCCTGTTGTACGCCGGCGCCGCATCGCTCAAATTCGCCGCACTCTTCACCGCATCCTCCCCCTTCCCCTCCAGAATCTGCAGCAGGCTCAAATCCAGCGCCGCCCCCTTCCGCGCCGCGTCATCCAGCGAATTCAGCAAATCCACTGCATCCCCATACTGCCGCCCCTCCCGCGCCGCCGCCGCCGCGTACAGCGTCGCTGTCCGCCACGGCGCCGAATTCACCGGCGCCAAGTTCCGCAGCGACCGCGCCAATTCCAGCGCCGCCTGCGGTGCCCCCACCCGCACATACGCGCGATACAGCGGAATCGCCGCCGCATTCGGCCACACCGCCTGCAGCTTCTCCAGCGTCTTCACCGCCGCATCCGCGCGCCCCTCATCCACATCCAGCGACGCCAGCGACACCTGAGCCGCACCATACTCCGCCGCATATGTCGGAATCGCCGCCAGACTCTTCCGCGCCTCCCCCGGCCGATGCACCTCCGCCCACGCCTGCCCGATCGCCAGCATCGACGCATAATCATCCTGGGGGACGGGGGAGGGGGGGGGGGTCGTCGCCGTCTGATGCGTGGACAGTTCATCCGCCGCCGCATTCAGCAACCCCAGCGAAATCAGCAGCCGCAGCCGCCCCGCCGTCGCC
The DNA here is from genome assembly GCA_035524355.1 of Phycisphaerae bacterium. Lineage (GTDB taxonomy): Bacteria > Planctomycetota > Phycisphaerae > WQYP01 > WQYP01 > DATKPA01. The sequence goes on from DATKPA010000015.1 coordinate 58,482, forward strand.
AGTTGCCGCCCCGTCTCCCCCATCGACCCCGCATCATCCAGTGTCCGAAACGCCGCCGCATCCTCCCCGCACGTCGCCTGCGCCTCCGCCAGCATCACCCGGAACTGCGGATTTGATGGATCCTGCTTCACCAATTCCTGCACGATCCCCAGCGCCTTCGTCGGATCCGTCCGCCGCAGCAACCCCGCATAGGTCGCCAGAAGTTCCGGATCCTTATTCCCGCCTTCCACCTGTTTCTGAATCAACGCCTCCGCCCGATCCGTATTCCCCAGCGTCATCCAGCTCTGAGCCACCGCCAGCGCAACCCGCGCCGGCGCATTGCCATCATTCAACACATCCGTCGCCCGCCCCAATTCCTCCTCCGCCCCCGCGCGATCACCCACCGCCAGCAGACTGCTCGTCGCCGCCAGCCGCGCACTCACTGCAAATGTCGAATCCCCCGCAAACTGCTCCGCCGCCTTCTTGATCGCCGCAGCATCCTTCCGTGCCGCATGCAGAGTCAACACCGCCCCATACAGCACCTCCTTCGCTGCCGTCGGATCCGTCGTGCGGTTCGCGCTGTTGATCCCGTCGTTGTAATACCGCAGCGCCAAATCCGCCTGACCCGAAGTCTCCGCCAGCCGCCCCATCGCCCAGTCCCCCAGCGCCGGATTGATCGACAGCAGCCGCCCCGCATACGCCAGCCCCTTCGCCGCCTCATCCGCCGTCGGAAACAGCCCGACAAAAACAGAAAACGACGAAGTCGAGTCCGGCTGCGTGTTCGCCGCCGCCGCCACCTCTTCCACCGCCTGGTCATATTGCCCCAGCCCCGCCAGCGCCCGCGCCGCAATCTGGTGCAACCCCGCATTCGCGCCATCCCTCGCAATCCCCGCCCGCGCCAGCGACAGCGCCTGCGTGTAATTCTTCTGATCCAGCGCCGCCAGCCCGAGTCGGACCGTGTCGCCCACTGTCGCCTGATCCGTACCTACATTCGCCAGCGAGCTCGGCTGCGTCGCCGAATTCCAATCCCCTCCGCCCTTCGCCGCCAACCCGCCCGACTGCATCTGCTCCGCCCGCTCGTTCAGCGACAACGCCTCCACATTCTTCGACTGCTCCGCCAGCAGTTGCGTCGTGATCGCCGCCGATTCCTCCGGCAGCCGCAACGCCAGGTATCCCCGCGCCAACTGCAGCGACTCATCCGCCGTCAACTTCTCCTTGCTCAATTGATCGAATTGCGCCCGCGCATCCGCCCGCAGGTTCGCATTCAACAGCATCGCCGCATACTGCAGCCGCAGTTCCGCATTCGTCGGATCCCCCGCCAGCGCCTTCACCATTAACTCCCGTGCATTCGCATCATCCCCCGCCGCCGCCGCCACCGACGCCTTCAACTGCAGCATCGCATTCTCATTCGCCGGCAGCGTCGCCAGCACCTGCTCCGCCACGCACGCCGCACCCGCTTCCACCAGCATCCGCACCAGATCCGCCTTGTTCTCCTTCGGGAATTCCGGATCATTCGCCAGATTCGTCAGCAACGCCCGCGCGCGATCCGCCTGTCCCTGCTTCTGCAAACTCTCCACCGTCACCGACCACGCCGGCATGTAATACCGATCATCCCGCAGCACCTCCGACGCCAACAGTACCGCCGCCGCGTTGTTCCCCGACCGAATCTCGTTCGACAGCAGCGATCGCCGCGCCGGCAGAAAACCCGGATTCAACGCCAGCGACTTCCGAAACGCATCCTCCGCCCCGCGAAAATCCCCCGAGTCCGAATCCGCCAGCCCCAACAGATACCAGATCTGCGGCACGTTCGAATGCGCATTCGTCAGCGGCGTGATCAACGCCAGCGCATCCGCCGTCTTCTTCTCCCGCAACCGGCAGTTGATCAGAAGAATCTGCGCGTCCAGATCCCCCGGAGCCTCCGCATTCGCCCGATCCGCCTTCTTGTTCGCATCCGCTATCAGGTTCTGCTCCAGCATCACCTGCCCGAGCGCCACCAGTATCCGCGCATCCTTCGGATGATCCGCCAGGTACGCCTCCAGCACCTTCTGTGCATCCGCAATCCGCCTGTCGTGGTCCGGCTGCCGCACGCTGTCCGCAATCAGCACGTTCGCCGTCGTCAGCACCAGTTCCTGCGGACAGTCCCCCACTCTCTTCCGCTGCTCATAAACCGCCAGCGCCTCCGGATAATGACGATCCTCGTATTCATACTGCGCCAACAGGCTCGCCCCACGCGCGTTCTTCGGCTCCCTCTCCAACGCCGATCGCAGCAGCGCCAGCGATTCCTCCTCCTCCGCAGACACCGGCTCCTTCAACGTCGCCAGTTCCTTCTGCGCATTCGAAAGCGCCGCCGAATCCCGCGAGGTCTCCGCCGCATTCAACGCCGCTTCCGCACGCTTCTTCCGCTCACTCCGAATCGTGTAGCACAGGTGATGCAGCTCCGCCTCCGCCACCTCGTTCCGCGCCGACGCCGGCAGCTTCTCCAGGTTTCCCAACTCCTCCTCGATGCTCCCGCAAAGATCCGCACTCGTCTCCGCCGTCAGCGGCTTGTACGCCTGCAGATACTTCCGGAACGGCCCATGCACAAAACTTTCCGCCAGGATCTGCAGCGACTCCCCATTCTCCGGATGCTCCTTCAGCGCCTCTTCCAGATAAATCCGCGAGTCCGATTCCCGCCCCGCCTCAATCAACGCCTCCCCCATCAGATTGTGCACCGCAATCCCCGTCCCCCCCCCCGGATTCTTCGACAACGCCTTCGTCAGAAACT
>DATKPA010000016.1:0-23217 GCA_035524355.1 Phycisphaerae bacterium
TGTGGGGGGGGGTTGGGTGCAATGGGGTGCAGGTGGGCGGGGAGGGGTGCGTAACGGGGTGCGGATTGGTTGGCGTTGCATGCGCGGGGGAGAGTACCGGTGGAGGGGACGGGAGAAGTGCGCTCCCTGATGGTCGCGGTACAAGCGGTGATGATGTGCATGTGGGCCTCCATATAGGGGCAGCGGCGCCCGGTTTTTGCGCACGGGTTGGCAGGGGAGGGATGTAAGTGTGGGTGCGGTGAGGCGTAAGATTTTTGGGAAATTTTGGGTGGGCGGTAGTGGTGAAATATTTGTGCGCGCAGATGTGTTTTGGAAGGAGGAGATGCAATGCGTTTTTGTGGGCACATGCGGCATTGCCGCCGGTGCGTGTTCAGATCGCGTCGAAGGTTGCGAAGTCTTCGTGGGATTCGGGGAGGGTGTCGAGTTTGATGTAGGTGCAGCAGGCGTCGAAGCGGGTCCAGAGGGCGAGGACTTCGGGGGTTTGGTGGGCTTTTTCGATGGCTTCGTCGCTGAGCCATTCGGAGACTTCGAGGATGGTGCCGTCGCGGGAGCGCATGAGGATGTGGTCGCGCTGGGTGGCGAGGCCGAGGCGGCGGAGGAGGGGGAGGCGGTCGGCGAGGACGGCGAGGAGTTCGGGTTCGCGGTGGGGTTTGGGTTTGAAGGCGGCGATGGTGATTCGGGGCATGGGGGGTTGCTCCTATTGGCGGAAGGTTACGGTCTGCGGGATTTAACTTCGGGCGATCGTGTTGGGTCTTGGTCGGCGAACGAATAAAACAAGTGGCGACACTCAGGACGGCAATCGCTTTCAGAAGGGGATCGCCCTGTGCTGCATTACGGACCGACATTCAACGGAGAGGCCGTCGACCAGCGTTCGAATCACAAGGACCGTCGTGGCCCCGGTCCAACGCAGTGTTCGGTTATACGGCACCTTCTTGCTTAGCGTCACGAAAGTGCTTCAAGACGCGGGCCCTTACCTGACTCCGAAGCGCCGGGCGAACGGGACGCCCACGATAATCCGCGAACAGCACTGCGTCAGTGAACTCGTCGACGTTCAGCGGGGGATTCAACTCCAACTCTTCGCGATACGGTGATTCGATATCCAAACCGACTTCGGCGACGAGCTCGAAGATTAAGGCCGCGACCCGCGCTGGATGCATATTGTTGACCATTGTCGATCGGCCGGTGCTGTCTAACTATCGTTCTCTTGTGCCGTTATCCGCACAACGTGTGCGGGGAAACTGGGCGTTTGGTTGCAAACTATAGAAATGGTGTTGGGTTGTCAAAAGGATTGTTGTGGGATTGAGTTTGGTTGTTTTGTGCGGGCGGCGGAGAAGTTGCTTTGTTGGGCGGATGTGAAGTTTACAACGGGGCGGTTTGGGCACGATCCGAGATGGTGCGAATTTGAGGAGGGGGATTTTTCGGGGAGGTGGGGGTTAGGCGCAGAGGATGTTTCAGGCAGTGGCGGCGATCGTGTGACGGGGAGTGAACTTCACTGGGATTCATTGCGCTATTTCGGGACGGCCTGCGGGCCGATGCGGGCGGGGACGCCCGTGTTACGAATACGGCCTGCGGGCCGTCATGGGCAGGATGCCCATGCCACACGCTCGTGCCCATGCCAGAGAGATGTGAGTGGGTTAGTTGTCGGTGTTGGAGAGTTTTTGGAAGTAGGCTTTGACGGGGTCGGAGTAGCCTTTGGGGAGGGCCCCCCCCGCGCCGTTGAGGGCGTTTTCGACGTCTTTTTGGGATTTTTCGGTGGCGGTGGGGGAGGTGTCGGCGATGACGTGGACTTGGCCGGAGGCGAGGACTTTGGCGGTGTTGAGGGATTGGACGGCTTGCTGCTGGTAGTAGAGGGCGGTCTGGTAGTTGTATTGCTTGAGGGCGTCTTCGGATTTTTTCATGAGGACGTTGGCTTCGATGAGTTTGAAATTGTTGAAGCCGGCGGCGTGCATCTGGAGGGAGAGGCGTTCGGATTGGTTGCGTAGTTGGGCTTGCTGGCCCTGGAGGCGTTGGGTGATGTTGCGGTCGTCGTCGGGGGCCTGGCCTTCGAGGCCTTCGCCGCCGAAGCCGCCTTTTTTGCCGCCGCCGGTGGCGCCGCCCGCGGGTTGCTGGGATTTGTCCTGCACCTGGCCGGAGGAGAAGGGGTCGTTGGTCATGCGGGTGGGGGTTTCGCGGCCGCCTTTGCCTTCGGCGGACTGGCCGACGAATTCACCGGAGGAGCGGCCTTCGCGGCCTTCGCCGGAGCGGCCCTGGATTTCCATGTTTTTGGGCATCTGGTTGCCAGTGACGCCTTGCGCGGACATGTTGGAGATGGGGCCGTCGGCGGCGTCCCAGCCGGCGCCTTTGTTGAGGGAGTCGGCGAATTTGGAGGCGGTGGATTCCATGTCGTCGGTGAGGTCTTCCTGTTTGTCCATGAGGTCGCCGATCATGTCCTGGAGCTGGGTGGGGAGTTCGGCCATGGCGGGGTCGTTCTGGGTGACGGGTTCTTCCATTTGCCATTGGGTGTGATCGGGGGTTTGCATGAGCATGCGTTCGATGTGGGTGTCGAGGGCCTTGGCGTTTTCGAGGCCGTTCTCTTCGAGGGGGGTGGCGATCTGGGTGGCTTTCTGGTCGAGGGCGTTGGCGGCGGCGGCGAGTTCGACTTTCATCTGGACCATTTCGTCGAGGAGGCTCGCGTTCGCTTGATCCTGCTCGGCGATTTTGGACATGTCGACGAGGCGGTTGTTGAGGAATTTTTCCCACTTGTCTTCGACGGCCTTGAGGTCGGCGATTTTCTTCTGATCGTTCTGGTCGTATTCATCCTTGGGTTTCTTGGCGAGATCGGCGCTGGCGTCGATGACGGCTTTCTGGTCTTTTTCGAATTCTTTGAGGTCTTCGGAGAGTTTTTTCCAAGCGTCTTTGGGATCGTTGGGGAGGTCTGCGCCTTCGTTGTCGCCTTCCTTGGCGATGTGGTTTTCGTCAGAGTTGGCGATGGCGAGGAGGGATTGGAGGACGTCGATGATGCGGGATTGGTGCTGGCGGAGTTTGGTGGCGAGGGGGGTGAGCGATTTTTGCTGGGTGTCGGAGAGGAGGAGGATGTCGGCGCTGCGGTCGACGGCGCTGGTTGCGTCTTCGATGGCGAGCACTTGCAAGGATTTTTGGACGAGTTTCATGGAGGGTTCGAAGGGGAAATCTTTCGCCAGGGCGGTCATGTCGGTGCGGAGGGATTTTTGGCCGTCGGAGATGGGGGCGGTGATTTTTTGCACCTGGGGGAGGGTGATGGTGGCGGTGAGGTCGGCGGCGGACTTGCGGAGGGCGACTTGTTTTTCGAGCAGCTTGGTGAGCTGGGTGCGGAGTTCGTCCCAGAGCTTGGAACTCTTTGCAGCGGCGGCGGCGGTGTCGTTGAAGGTGATGGTGAAGACCTGGCCGGGGGTGGATTGGGGGCCCATGGCTGGGTCGAGGGATTTGAGGTCGCGGTTGTCGGTGGCGACGAAGCGGTAGCGGAGGGTGTCGCCGAGTTTGTAATCGGTGGCGGGGAGGTCGAGGGTGTGGTTGATGGTGGCGGCGCGGGAGGGTTTGCCGTCTTTTGCGGGGGGGATGGGCCAGGATTTGAGTTGGTGGAATTCCTTGTCGTCGTTTTTGGCGATTTCGAGGGAGATCTGGGTGAGGCCGTAGTCGTCGGCGGCCTGGGCGGAGAGGGGAAGCTGGTTGCCGGGCATGGCGTCTGTGTCTTTTGCGGGGTTGGTGACGGCGATGGTGGGGGGCTCGTCGGGGGTGGCGGTGATCGTAAACGAGTCCTCAGGACTGAGTGCTGAGGACTGAGCGGAGGAGTCGGGGAAGCGGCGGAGGGTGCGGCGCTGGTTGTCGTTGATGCGGAGGGCGTATTTGAAGGAGTTGGTGAGGAGCATGGAGGTGGTGAAGAGTTTGTCGTCGGCGGAGGAGGCGAGCGTGAGGGGCTGGCTGCCGGCGATGTCGGCGAGGACTTCGCGGACGGGGATGTCGAGGGTGGCGGAGATGTTCAGCATCGAACCTGCGGGTACTTCGAGGGAGCCCCTGGTTGCGGTGGCGTCTTTTCCTGTCATCGCGATGACGGTTTTGTCGCGGCCCGTGTACGGTGGGGGGGTGGCTTCGAGGTTGAGCGAGGTGAGATGGATCTGCGGGAGCACGGCGATGTGATAGCGGTCGGACTGGGTGTCGCCGACGGTGATGACGTAGTCGAGATCTTCGGCGGCGGCGGCAAGTTGGTAACGATATTGGGAATTGTCGGAGCCGAAGGGGGTCATGGGGAGGGTGGTGGATTTGCCGGACTTGAAGGTGATGGCGAGCCTGGCGTCGACGAGCTTCTTCTGAGGGGAATCGACGGTGACGAGGAAGTTGAGGGACTGGCCGGCGAGGACGGTGTCGTTTCCGGGCTGGACGTTGAGGATGCGGATGGTGCCTTCGACGGGGACGAAGGAGTTGGGGCGGCCGAGGACGGCGAGGCCGTGGGCGAAGGTGGTGCGCATGGAGGCGATGATGGCGCCGCAGAGGATGACGATGCCGAGGGCGGCGAAGGTGATGTTGCGGACGCGGTTCCATTGGACGGCGTTTTCGAGCGGGAGTTCGTGGGTGCGGGCCTGAATGGAGCGCAGGACCTGTGGGATCCAAGCCGTGCCTTTGGCGGATTTGGTTTCGGCGTTTTCGAAGTCGTTGGCGAGGAGGACGGCGTTGATGAGTTCGTTGTTGAGTGGAATGCCGGTTTGGGCGGCGTTTTGTTCGATGAGGCGGGCGATTTCGGCGTAGGTGGGGCGATGGAAGACGGGGCGGTGCACGTGGGCGATGTAGCCGATCACCCATGTGGCGATGAGGAGTGCGAGCATTGCGATGTTGAGCCAAGTGGGGAGAGAGAAGTAACCGGTGAGGAAGAGTCCGAGCGTTGTGATCGGCAGCACGATCAGCAGAAACTTCGCGAGGCCGCGGATGACGGCGGCGAGGCGGAAGCGGGCGCCGACGTGGTCGAGGCGTTCGATGATGTCGTTGAAGGCGGAGGGGAGGCGCGCGGGGGGCGTGCCCGAGGGCTTCGGGGCGGGTGCGGGCGGGGGGGCGTCGAGAAGGGTCATGCGGCGCTCCTGCGAGCAGTTTCAGGGCCCGGGTGTCCGGGGGTGCGGCTCGCAAACCGGTCGAAAGGCTGAACGGACGGTCGATGGATATGTTTCATATTGTCCGCTCAATTTGATGATCTTATGAATTATATCGGGCGGAAGCACAACAATGTGTGTAGAATCAATCGCGGCCGGCGGGCGCGGGACGGGGAAGACATTTCGTGCCGGTGTTTTGGAGCTAGTTTTGACGCAGAATCCGCCCAATTCCTACAGCGATCAGAGTGTCATGGATGTGGCGTTCTGGGTGGATGCGGCGATGCTTTCGCGCGAGGCGTCGTTTGTGCGGCACCTGGTGATGGGGCTGAAGGCGGAGGGGCAGAAGGTGACGTTTATCGCGCCGCAGGGGCTGGATCTTTCGGCCTTGCCGACGCTGGGGTCGCGCGTGCTGACTTATCGGTGGACGGGGTGGGAGCGGATTCCGGTTTTGCAGCGGCTGCGGCTGAATTCCGTGGCGCGCGAGTTGGGCGATGAGCCGGCGGATGTGATTGTGGCGTGGGGTTGCGCCGATCCGGCACCGTTGCAGTTGTTTTCGCAGAGTGTGCCGGCGATGCCGATGGTCGTGTGGTGCTGGGATGCGTCGGAGTTGTTTACGCCGACGATGAAGCTGCCGACGGTGCGGCATGTGGTGGCGAGTTCGCAGGCGATAGCGTCGCGGATTCCGGAGAGTTCGCAGATACCGATGACGGTGGTGCATCCGGGGGTTTACTCGGATGAAACGCTGGCGTGTTATGACGTGGAGGGGCAGATGCCGTGTTTGGTGTCGCTCGATCCGCTGTCGAATCGCGCGGCGTATGAGGCGTTGATGCGCGCTTGTCGGATGTTAGCGGATGAGGGGCAGGAGTTTCTGCTGTTCGCGTACGACACGGGGAAGGAGGAGTATCCGATCTGGCAGATGGCGGAGAAGATGAAGCTGCTGGAGCATCTGAGTTTTGTGCCGTTCCAGCAGGATGCGGAGCCGTTGTTGTTGCATGGGGATTTGTACATTCACATTTTGCCGACGACGCGGGTGCAGTATCGGACGCTGGAGGCGATGGCGCGTGGGCTGTCGATTGTGACGTGTCCGAATCATGGGGCTGATTATTTGATTGATGGGCAGACGTGCCGGGTGGTTGGGCCGCAGACGCCGGAGGCGTGGCGTGATGTGCTGCTGGAATTGACGCGGGATCGGGCGAAGGCGGCGGGGATTGCGCGGCGGGGGCAGCAACTGATGCGCGAGCGGCACTCGATGGGGCGGACGCTGGAGCAGTTTGGGTCGATATGCAGGCAGGCGGCGGGGATGGCGATACCGTTGGGGTCGCGGTGAGGATCACTCGAAGATTTCGCGGACGGGGAGAGTGAAGCCGGGGAGGAGTTCGCCGCCGGTGATGGAGTCGTCGATGTGCAGGATGCGGAAGGTGGAGGGGGAGTCGTAAATGGTGACGGTTTGGGATTTGGGGTTGACGACCCAGGCCATGCGTGTGCCGGCGGCAAGCCAGTCCTGGATTTTTTCGTCGAGTTCTTCGGCGGTGTCGGAGGGGGACATGACTTCGACGGCGAGATCCGGAGCGCCGGGGAAGAATTGTTTGGGAAGGCGGCCGTTGGGAAGACGATCGGCGCGGACGAAGGCGACGTCGGGAGCGCGGACGGTATCGGGATTGCGGCCAATGATGCAGCCGCCTTCAGCACCAATGACACGGCCTAGTTTGTGAACCTTAACAAACTGGTGTAGCGGTGTGGAAATGTTAAAGATGATGCCGACATGTTCGCTTCCGCTGGGGGCCATGGTGCGCAGTTCTCCGCGAACGAGTTCGTGACGATTGCCGTCCGGGCGCATATCCCAGAGGTCGTCGACGGTCATGCCGTGGGTGGTGGTTGTCATAACAGCCCTCAAGTTCCAAGGCAATTGTAACATTCGGGCAAGCAGCGTGGGCTTATTTTCCGGTCATGGCCATGGCGGGGGTGGGGATGGGGGGCGTGGGGGAGGTGCCGTTGGTTTTTGGGGCCGGGACGCCGTCGACGAGAGTGCCCTGGTTGTAGGCGCGGGCGAGTGCGGCTTTGACGAGGCCGAGGAACATTCCGTCGGGGTTGAGTGGGCGGCTGGTGAGGCAGGGGTGGGCCTGTGTGCCGACGAAGTAGGGGTGCTGGGATTGGGGGAGTTCGAGCATCTGCATGATGGGTTGTGTGGGGTGGCGGCCGGAGAAGATGAGGCCGTTGGCGGTGAGGGTTTCGATGTACTTGGGGTCGACTTCGTAGCGGTGGCGGAAGCGGAGTCGCTTGGTGGTGTTGTTGTCGTAGAGGCGTGAGATGAGGGAGTTGGGGGTGAGGTCGATGTCTTTGGCACCGAGGCGCATGTTTCCGCCGAGGCCTTCGATTTTCTTTTGTTCGGGGAGGATGTCGATGACGGGATTTTTGCAGCGAGGGGAGAATTCGGTGGAGTTGGCGTCTTCGAGCTTGCAGACGTTGCGGGCGTATTCGACGACGGCCATCTGCAATCCGAGGCAGATGCCGAGGAAGGGGATTTTGTTTTCGCGGGCGTAGCGGACGACTTCGATTTTGCCTTCGACGCCGCGGTTGCCGAAGCCGCCGGGGACGATGATGCCGTGGAGACCGCGGAGGCGGTCGGCGACGTAGCGTTTGCGGACTTCGGGGTCGATGACGTCAGCGGGCCACATTTCGCCGGTGTCGATCCATTCGATGTTCACTTTGCAGTTGGCGTGGGCGGAGCAGTGTTCGAGGGCCTTGTCGATGGAGGCGTAGGCGTCGCGGATGGCGGTGTACTTTCCGGTGACGCCGATGGTGATGGTTTTTTCCTTGGGGGCGAGGAGGTCGTCGACGAATCTCACCCACTTGCGTCGGGCGTTGTCTTCGGCGCGCTGGTTGACGCGGTCGTGGAGTTTGAGCAGGGTGAGCACTTCGCGATCCATGCCGGCTTCGCGGAGCATTTCGGGGACGAGATAGATGCTTTCCACATCGTGCATGGAGAAGACTCGCGAGAGGGGCACGTTGGAGAACATGGAGATCTTCTGGCGGACTTTGTCGTTGACGGGGCTGGGGCAGCGGCAGGCGATGATGTGGGGGACGAGGCCGGCCTGCATGACCTGGCGGAGGCCAAGCTGGGCGGCTTTCGATTTTTGCTCGCCGAGAGATTTGGGTTCCATGACGTAGGTAAGGGCGACGACGCAGACGCTGTCGTCGCCTTCTTCGTAGGCCATTTCGCGGAGGGCTTCGATGAAGTAGCCGTTTTCGTAATCGCCGACGGTGCCGCCGACTTCGATGAAGACGACGTCGGCCTGGGACTTGGCGGCGAGTTCGCGGAGGAGGTTTTTCACTTCGCCAGTGACGTGGGGAATCATCTGGACATCGCGGCCGAGGTAACCGCCGTGGCGTTCGCGGTCGAGGACGCGGGTGAAGATCTGTCCGGAGGTGGTGAAATTGCGGCGGCCGAGGTTTTCGTTAAGCATGCGTTCGTAGGTGCCGAGGTCCATGTCGGTTTCCATGCCGTCGTCGAGGACGAAGACTTCTCCGTGGCGGAAGGGGTTGAGTGTGCCGGAGTCGAGGTTGAGGTAGCCTTCCATTTTGATGGGGGCGACCTTGAGACCTTTGTCCTTGAGGATTTTGGCGAGCGAGGAGGCGAAGATGCCCTTGCCGAGCCCGGACATGACGGTTCCGAGGACGACGACGTACTTGGTTTTTCCGGGTACGTAGCCCTGGGGAATGGGGGAGTAGAATTCCGTTTCGTCGCTGGTGTGACCGACGGAAGCAAGAAGTTCATTAAGGTCGTCTGCCATTGCATCCTCTCAATGGTTACTGGGTCCGGAATCCGAGGTTTTTGGGGAAGGATTGCCGCTTTCAATTCCTTCATTGTAGCGTGCAATAAACGCCGCGTAATCCTCAGGCGTATCAATTCCGTGGGGGGCGGTGCTGGTAATCGTTACGTGAATTTTCATGCCAAGGTAAAGCGCGCGAAGCTGTTCGAGCTTTTCGAGCGTCTCAATGTCGCAGGGGGGCGCATCGGCGAGCGCGAGCAAAGCGTTGCGGCGGTAGGCGTACAGCCCCAGATGTTTCAAATACGGAATTCCCGCGGGTCCGCCGTCGCGATTATGGGGAATCACGGAACGGGAGAAATAGAGCGCGAAGTTATTGGCATCGGTGACGACTTTCACCATGTTGGGATTGGCGACATCGTTCGCATCATGAAACGGGGTGGCGGCAGTGGCGAGGTCCGCCGCTGGGTTGCGCTGGAGTACCCGGATCAGGTGATTGACGAGGGCGGGATCGATTTCCGGTTCGTCGCCCTGCACGTTGACGATGATGTCGGCGCCGGCGTATTGGGGCTTCTGGATGACTTCGGCGATGCGGTCGGTCCCGGACTGGTGCTGGTCCGAGGTCATCAGGGGGGTTCCGCCGAACGAGCGTACGGCGTCGAAAATGCGCTGGTCGTCGGTCGCGACAACGACCTGGGAAGCAAGGTCAACGCGCCAGGTCTGCTCAACCACGTGCTGGATGAGGAACTTGCCGGTCTCTTTGGCGAGAGGTTTTCCGGGGAATCGAGAGGAGGCGTAACGGGCGGGAATAACGATCAGCGCGGACACTAGGGTGGCCTCGGCTTGGGAAAGGCATTATATAGCCGAGGTCAGCGTGAAATGCAAAACGGCTCGCGGGGGAACCGCGTGAAGGCGGGACTCGGGCGCCTGGCGTTCTTGCCCTTGTGGGGCGTTCCGCTACACTGGGCGTCTGCCGGTATTTGAACGGAGTCGCCTCGATTATGGATGACATCGGATCATTGATTGCGAAGGTCGTGCTCGCCATCATCATCATGAACATGATGCTGGGGGTCATTGCGTACCTGATCCTGCTGGAACGGAAGACGGCGGCGTGGATGCAGGATCGCATTGGCCCGAACCGGGTGGGTCCGAAGGGGCTGCTGCAGCCGATCGCCGACGGCGTGAAGTTCATTTTGAAGGAAGAGTTCATTCCGCAGAACGCGGACAAGTTTCTGTTTCTGCTGGCGCCGGTGGCGATCCTTACGCCTTCGATGTGCGGTTTTGCCGTGATTCCATGGGGGGGGATACTGGAAAAAGGATCGTCGGTTCTGGGGCTCTGGCAATTTCCGGCGGACTTTCCGTTCATGGTCTCGAATGCGTCCATCGGCGTTCTCTTTGTGGTGGCGACGGCGGGGCTGGCGACTTACGGCGTGGTGCTGGGGGGCTGGGCGTCCGGATCAAAATATTCGTTCCTCGGCGGACTTCGTGCGGCTGCGCAAATGCTCTCCTATGAGGTGCCGCTCTCGCTGTCGCTGATGGCGGTGCTGCTGTACGTGGGGACGCTCAATCTCGAAACGATGGTCGAAGCGCAGGCCCATTACTGGCTCGGGGTTATTCCCAAGTGGAACATATTCTCGCAGCCGGTGGCGGCCCTGATCTTCACCGTCGCCATCTTTGCCGAAGCCAACCGCACGCCGTTCGATCTGGCGGAGTGCGAATCGGAACTCGTGGGCGGATATCACACCGAGTACTCGTCGATGAAGTTCGCTCTTTTCTTTCTTGCCGAATACGCCGCCATGATCACGGGTTCGGCCGTGATGGTCTCCCTTTTCCTTGGCGGCTGGCATCTCCCCTGGATCGATCATCTCATCTACCGCAACGCTGCCGGCGGCCTCGACCAACCCGCGGTTGGCAACTGGATCGACGTCCTCATCAAGTTCGCCGTCTTCTGGGGCAAGGTCGTCGCGTTCATCTTCTTCTACATGTGGATCCGCTGGACGTTGCCGCGGTTTCGCTTCGACCAGCTCATGAACCTTGCGTGGCGGGGGATGATTCCGATGTCGCTGGCGACGTTGCTGATCACGGGGCTGGTCGTGTTCCTGCAGCGCGACTATCACCTGTCATATGCACCGTTCTGGATTCTGATCGGCAATCTTGTCGTATTCGCCGTTGCCCTGGCGATCCTGGCGAAGCGGCCGCCGAAATCGCAGAACAAGCGGTTGCCCGTGCCGAACAGCCGTTACAACCCGCAGTTTGCGCAGGAACTGGCGGCCCGCAGCGCGATCGACGCGGGCATCTGAATCGGCCAGTGTGCCACCCTGCTGATGTGAACCACGAGCGCCCGGACCCTTCCGGGCACTTTTTATTTTGCCGCCAGTTGCAGGAGCAATTCCCGCGGCGCCCCGATGTCGGCGACGGTCACCTTCCCCGTATAGCCCTGGGCCTGCGCAAAACCGCGCTTGAGTCCGCAGAACGACACCGTCTCCGCGGCGCGGATCGCCACTCCCAGCGGCTGACCGGTCTCCGCGTCCAGACCCGATGGAATATCGATCGCAATGATCGTCCGCCTGGATGCATTGGCGGCCCGAATCACGTCCGCAGCCAGCCCCTCGACGGTCCGGGAAAGTCCCGTTCCGAAAAGTCCATCGATCAGCACGTCGCCGGTATTGGAATCGACCAGCCAGTCCCGCAGCTCCGCATGATCGGACGAGAGGGACTCGGCGTGCATATTCATCGCATCGACGATCGCCAGTTGTGTTGCCGCCGCATCACGGTAATAGTCACGTTCGGCCAGCAGCAGGATGGAGACCACGATCCCCGCGTTATGGAGATGACGGGCCGCGACGAGTCCATCGCCGCCATTATTTCCCTGTCCGGCCAGGACGAGCGCCCGCCGCGGGTTTTTGTGCAGGTGCCGGAGCGTCGTCTCGGCAACGGCCCGCCCCGCGTTTTCCATGAGCACCAGAATCGGAATGTGAAATTCCTCGACTGCCCGCCGATCGAGTTCTCGGAGCGCATCCCGACTGAACGTGAGGGTATTCATCGGATCACCTTTTCGGGGCAGTCTTTTCTTCGATTGTAAGGGGACCGCGGCGGTTTGTCGCTCATAAGTTGAAGTCTTGCAGCAGGTTCAATTGTTTTTGTCCGGGTCAAATACGCCCTAAACCACTTCGCTGAGTGAGCCGATGATCAATTATACGTAAGGGCGGGCAGCGTGATGGCTGTCCAGGCGCATTTCCGACGGCCGCTCCAGGAGTGCGAGGCGGCATAAGTTTCCGATTGTTTGCAGTTCATCAAGTGAAGCCATTCGTTTTGTCGATGACGTATAGACAGTAGTGAATGGATAAATATAAGCATGCATGAGATTGGAAACACCAGCGGAACCGGCTCAAGCGCTGACGTGCCGTCGCTCGTGATTCTCGTGGGCCCTGACGGCAGGATTGCCGGGTGCAGCGGGGGGGCGCAGGGGTTCTTCGGCCAGGGCGGCTCGGAGCTCGTCGGGCGCTCCGTGATTTCTCTGCTGGAAGGGGTGGCCGCCGAATTCGCGTCCGAAGCGATTGCGCTTCACCGCGAAGAATCCACGGGAATTCACGATCGCCGGGCAAACCTCACGATCCGCCGCGCCGATGGGACGATGTTGCGCGTGATGGCGTGCGCGTCGGCGATCAGCATCAAGCCGCCGCTCCTTGCATTCACCTTCGACCTCGAAAGCCCGGAGATGCGCCAGGCCGCGCTGCTGCGGCGCCTGATTGATGCGCTTCCCGATTACCTGTTCATCAAGGACACCGAGAGTCGCGTGGTGATCAACAACGTCGCCCACGCGAGAAACCTCGGGCTGCCTCCGGAAGCGTGCGTCGGTAAGACCGACCGCGATTTCTTCCCGCCCTGCCTTGCCGAGAAGTACCTTGCCGACGAAGCCAGGGTGGTGCGACAGGGAACCATCTTTCAGGATGAAGAAGCGACGATCGACCGGAAGGGGAATCATCGCTGGAAGCTGACGACAAAAATTCCGCTCCAGGGCCCGGAGGGAGGAATCATCGGCCTTGCGGGCATTAACCACGACATCACCGAGATGAAGCAGGCGCAGCGAGCGCTCGCCGAATCGGAGGAACGTCACCGCATTCTGTATCACAACACGCCGGTGATGCTCCATTCCTTCGACATGAACAACATCGTCGTGCACGTTTCCGATTACTGGTTGAACTGCATGGGCTATTCGCGCGAGGAGGTGGAAGGGCAGTCGGTTCTGCAATTCTTCAGCGAAGCGGCGCGCCAATACATGAGGGACGTCGTGATGCCCGAATTCCACGGCGTGGGCCGCATCAGCAACGTGCCGCTGGAATACATCACAAGGAATGGGCAGGCGATCGCGGTGGAAGTATCCGCCGTTGCGCAATGTGATGAAACCGGAAAGATCGTGAGCGGCCTGGCGGTGTCCATCGATGTGACCCAGCGTCGGAAGGCGGAGGCCGAGCGCGAAGAACTCCACCGCCGGCTTCTCGAACTCTCGCGGCACGCCGGCATGGCCGAAGTGGCCACGGGCGTGCTCCATAACGTCGGCAACGTGCTCAACAGCGTGAACGTGGCCGCCGGGCTTATTACCGACAAGATTCGCAACTCGCCCGTCAAAAAGCTGATCCGCGCCGTGGAACTGATGAAGCGGCATGCGGAAGACCTCGGTGCGTACGTCACCTCCGACCCGCGGGGAAAACAGCTTCCGGGTTACTTCAATGCCGTCGCCTCGGTGCTCAAGAGCGATGAGGAGTCAATTCTGACCGAGCTCGGCGTACTGTTGAAACACGTCGATCACATCAAGGAAATCGTCCGCGTTCAGCAATCGTTCGCGCAATCGAGGCGGATTCTGGAAGCGCTCAATCTCGCCGGGGTGATCGAGGATGCCGTCCGCATCAGCACTGCGACGTCCGGCGCTATGGCCGAGAAGATCGATCTGAACTGTCCGCCGTCGCTGGCCGTCATCAGCGACAGGCATGCGCTGCTGCAGATTCTCACCAATCTGATCGCAAACGCCTGCCAGTCTGTGCGGGCGGCGAAAAATCCGGACAAGCGCATCAACATCCGCGCCGCAAAAGTGACCCGCGGCGACAGTGAATTCTTCACGATCCACGTCGCGGACAACGGCGTCGGCATCGATCCGCAAAACCTGAATCGCATTTTCAGTCACGGGTTCACCACCAAGGCGAACGGCCACGGGTTCGGATTGCATTCCGCGGCCAACACTGCCAAACGTCTTGGTGGAAGCCTCGAAGCGAGCAGTCCGGGTTTGGACCAGGGGGCAGTGTTTGTGCTTACGCTTCCCGCATGCAAGGAGGTTGTTGCACCATGACCACTCAAACGAACAATGAAAATCGCCGCATACTGATCATTGACGACAGTGACGCTATCCACACCGATTTTCGGAAAACGCTGAAGGGAAGCGTGGAGCTATCGAGCCTCGCGGCCGCGGATGCCGCCCTTTTCGGTGAACCGGAACCTTCAGACGCAGGTGTTTCGTTCGAAGTCGATTCCGCGATGCAGGGCCAGGAAGGGTATGAACTGGTGAAGTCCGCGCGCCGCACCGGGCATCCGTACGCGCTCGCGTTCGTTGACATGCGGATGCCTCCCGGCTGGGACGGCCTCGAAACCCTCGAACATCTTTTCAAGGAAGACCCGGAGATTCAGGTGGTGGTGTGCACTGCCTACTCTGACTATTCCTGGGAGGAGATGACGCGGCGCATCGGCAAGAACGATCGGGTCCTCATCCTCAAGAAGCCGTTCGATCGAATTGAAGTGTGCCAGCTTGCAACCGCACTCACGGAAAAATGGCAGCTCAAGCGGCAGTCGCAACTGAAGCTCGAAGAACTCGAGAAGATGGTGCATGACCGCACGCGGGAGCTGAAGCATCTCGCCATGAACGATCGCCTCACCGGGCTCCCGAATCGCATGCAGATCCAGGAGAGACTCGCCGCGGCCATTGCCCGCGCGAAGGGTCCGAATCCGGTGAGGTCGGCGCTCATGTTCCTCGATTTCGATCGTTTCAAGATCGTCAACGACAGTCTCGGACATGAGATCGGCGATCGCCTGCTGGTGCAAATCGCCGAGCGACTGAAGCGCGTACTCGCCGGCTGCCGCATCAACGGCCACGAAGCAATGGCCGCGCGCCTTGGCGGTGACGAGTTCGTTATCCTTCTGGAAAAGGCCGGCAACGATTGGGAAATCAAGGAGTTCGTGGAGCGGCTCCTGCGGACGCTCGCCGTTCCCTACGTCTTCAAGGGGCACCAGGTTCAATCCACCGCGAGCATCGGCGTCACGACGACCGATTTCGGCTACGAGCGGCCCGAGGAAATGCTGCGCGACGCAGACTCCGCCATGTACAGCGCCAAGGCCGCCGGCAAGGGCCGATATGTCATCTTCGACAAGAGCATGCAGGAGCAGGCCATGAGCCGCCTGACGCTGGAGAGCGACCTGCACCGCGCCGTCGAACGGAACGACCTTCGCCCGGTGTATCAGCCCATTTACAGCGTGCAGACCGGCAGGATCGTCGGCTTCGAATCGCTGGTGTGCTGGAAGCATTCGACGCGCGGTATCGTCGGTCCGATCAGCTTGATCTCCCTGGCCGAGAAAACGGAATTCATCGTTCCGCTGGGCTTCTGGGTGCTCCGCGAGGCGTGCCGGCAGATCTCGAGGTGGCGCAAGCTCGGCTCTGTCGCCAAAGACATCTCCGTGAGCGTGAACGTCTCTCGCCGCCAGCTCGCGGAGCCCTGCTTCGTTTCCAATGTTCGCGGGATCCTCGATGAATTCCAAATTCCCGGGAGCGCGATCAACCTCGAGTTCACCGAAAGCATGGTCATGGACAACGCTGAACACACCCGGGCCGTCCTGCTTCAGCTCCGGGCGCTGGGACTAGGCTTGCACATGGACGATTTCGGCACCGGCTATTGTACTCTGAAATGCCTGCACGCCCTGCCGCTGAATTGCCTGAAGATCGATCGCTCCTTCATTAGCACGATGGTCGGGCGCCGCGATTATGCAGCCATCATCAACGCAATCGTTCATCTCGCACACAGCCTCAAAATGCAGGTCGTTGCGGAGGGCGTGGAGAACCAGGAGCAGGCCGCGATGATCCTCGCGCTCGACTGCGATTACGCCCAGGGATACCCGTTTGCTTCGCCCCTGACCCCCGAAGATGCGGAACGCCTTCTGGTGGCCCCCGAACAGCCGGTGCTGAAATCGCTCATTTTTCCCGATGAGTGATGCGCGCATTCGAAGTGGTTATTTCCTGGGTGTCGGCCGGGGCGGCAGCGGCCGCGGGCGATGGTATATCACCGGCTCCCGCCGCGCCTCTTCTCTCCGCTCATTGCGCATTTCCTCGAGCAATTCCTCCAACTGCGCATGCACATCGTGCCACTCACGCATCCGTGTATACGAGAGAAACCGCTCCTGGCAGGCGCGCCGCAGCTTGTTCGTCGACAATCGCTTCGCCTGCTCGTGATACCACGACCACAATTTCAGATAAGAAAGGAAGTCCGACGTTTCATCGCGAAACTCCGCATGCGCCGCATCCGCCGCCTGCTGCTTGTCGAGCGGCCGCTCCCGTGAGTCCTGCACGCTCAGTGCCGCCGCGATGATCAGGACCTCCCGCTCCACCCCTTCGCTCTGCCCCGCCACCACAATGCGCGCGATGCGCGGATCGATCGGCAATCGCGCCAATTGCTGCCCCAGCGGCGTCAATTGCAATTGCTTGTCCACCGCCCCAAGCTCCAGCAGCGTCTGATACCCATCCGCAATCAGCCGCGCGTTGGGCGGCTGCAAAAACGGAAACTCCTCGATCGGCCCCAGCCGCAGCGACTTCATCTGCAGAATCACCGCCGCCAGATTCGTGCGCAAAATCTCCGGCTCCGTGAACAGCGGCCGCGCCTGAAAGTTCTCCTCCGAGTACAGCCGTATGCAAATCCCCGCGGCCACACGCCCGCATCGACCCGTCCGCTGATTCGCCGACGCCTGCGACACCGGCTCTATCGGCAGCCTCTGCACCTTCGACCGCGGCGAATATCGCGAAATCCGGGCCAGCCCCGGATCAATCACGTACTTGATCCCCGGCACCGTCAGCGACGTCTCCGCCACGTTCGTCGACAGCACAATCCGCCGCTTCTTCGCCGGCACAAACACCCGCTGCTGCTCTTCCGCGCTCAGCCTCGCAAACAGCGGTAAAATCTCCACTCGGTTCCCCAGCCGCGACTCCAGTTCCCCCGCCGTCTCCCGAATCTCCCGCTCGCCCGACAAAAATATCAGGACGTCTCCCCCCGCCGTGCCCGAGCCCGCGGCCATGATTTCATCCACCCCATCCACAATCGCCCGCAGCATGTCCGGCTCGTCCTCGTCCAGCTCCTCCAGTTCCTCGCGCGTCCCGTCCTCCTCCACCTCCACCATCTTCGGCGTATGCGGATCGCGGTACCGCACCTCCACCGGATACGTGCGCCCGCTCACCATCACGATCGGGCAATCGCTGAAATGCCGCGAGAAACTCTGCGGATCGATCGTCGCCGACGTAATGATCACCTTCAAATCCGGCCGCTTCGGCAGTAGCTGCTTCAAGTAGCCCAGCAGAAAGTCGATGTTCAGCGAGCGCTCGTGCGCCTCATCAATGATGATCGTGTCGTAAGCATTCAGGAACCGGTCGTTCTGCGTCTCGGCGAGCAGGATGCCGTCGGTCATCAGCTTGATGAACGTGCGATCCGAGACGTTGTCGGAGAAACGGATTTTATAGGCGACGTGTTCTCCGACCCTGGTGTGCAGCTCCTCCGCAATGCGCGCGGCCACCGACCGCGCCGCGATCCGCCGCGGCTGCGTGTGCCCGATCATGCCCGCGACGCCCCGCCCCAGCGCCAGGCAAATCTTCGGCAACTGCGTCGTCTTCCCCGATCCCGTCTCCCCGCAAATCACCACCACCTGGTTCTTCGCAATCGCCTCCGCAATCTCCCCGCGCTTCTCCGAGACGGGCAATTCCGGCGGAAACTCCGGCACCGGACGATCCTTCTCCCGCGCCTCCCGAACACGAATCGACTGCTCAATCCTCCCCATCAAGTCCGGCATCGCCGATGCGTGCGCCCGATGATGCACGCCCGCTCCGCCGCGCGCCTGCTGCCGAAAACGCCACTGATCGCGAAGCATCGCCCGATTGATGAGCTGTTCCAAACTGCCTTCCATCGCCAAGATTCTACGCATTTTCCCCCGCATGACACCCTCGTTCGGAGTTCCGCTGAAACGCATCCACCGATAAACAGCAGGCAAAAACAAAAAAGCCCACGGCTCAAACGCCGCGGGCCACTCCCATCTGAACCAAGCCCCGCCCGTTACTTCTTCTTATACGGTTCCAGCAACCCCGCCAGATACTCCGACATGCTGCAATCCTTCAGGTTCCGAAATTCCCCCGCGTCCAGAAATATCCCGTAACAACTCGGACACGCCTCGTAATCCGTCGATTGCTGATCGACGTGAACCATCCGAATCATCGCCACCCCGCATCGCGGACAACTGATATCGGTGATCTTGTCCATCTTCCGCCCCACCTGCGGATCGCCGATGTCTACCGATTCCGATCCCTTGTGCTCCTTCAGCGACTTCTGCTCGTTCGCATCGAACCACATCCCCCGGCACTGCGTGCACCGATCGATCGTAATGCCCTCGTAGGTAACCAGTTCCATAGGCGCCTGACACTTCGGACATTGCAGCGTCGCGCCGGTCGACGTTTCAGCATAAGTGGCAATCGGTTTCATGAGCCTGAGCATAGCCGTATGCAAATCCTAACGGCAACCGTAGAACTACGTACGATTCCTCGCCTCGTTCCCCACCTCCACACGCCCCCTGAATCACTGACTCAGTCAAAGCTAGATTTGATAGTCCGTCGAAAAAATACGCACATCCCGCGGCACGGCCATCACGCGCTGCCCCCGCTCCAGCGACAACTGCAGATACTTCTCCCGCGGCATCTCCGCCACCACGATCTGCCCGTTCCCCTCCACCTCCACCTCCACCTTCACCGTCGCACCCACCCGATGCACCCAGGTAATCCGTGCCAGCGCCCCGTTCCCGTTCAATTCAGCCTCTTCCCCGGCAGGCACCAGATCGATCTCGTGGGGCCGGACATACGCTGCAATCGCCCCTTCGCGCACCGATTCTCCCCGACGATCCGCAATGGTCCCGTCCGCAAACTGCGCCGTCCCATCCTGCATCCGGCCATGAAAAATATTCACGTGCCCCAGAAATCCCAGCACGAATGGACTCGCCGGCCGATTGTAGACCTCATCGGGCGTCCCAACCTGCTCCACTCTCCCCTTGTTGAAAATCACAACTTCGTCCGCCACTTCCAGCGCTTCTTCCTGGTCGTGGGTGACGAATAGACTCGTGAGATGTTTATCATCATGGAGTTTGCGCAGCCACCGTCGCAGTTCCTTACGCACCTTGGCGTCGAGCGCTCCAAACGGTTCATCGAGCAGGAGCACCTTTGGCTCGGCCGCCAGCGCCCGCGCCAGTGCGATGCGCTGCCGCTGACCACCCGAGAGCTGCGTCGGATATCGTTTCCCCATTCCATCGAGCTGCACCAGTTCCAGCAATTCGTTCACTTTCTGATCGATGATCTCCTTGCTCTTCTTCCGCACGCGCAGCGGAAAGGCAATGTTCTCGAAGATCGACATGTGGCGGAAGAGCGCGTAATGCTGAAACACAAACCCGACATCCCGATGCCGCGCCGATAGTTCCGTCGCATCCTCCCCCTCAAACAGCACCCGCCCGGAATCTGCGAACTCCAGCCCCGCGATGATGCGCAGCAACGTCGTTTTTCCCGACCCGGATGGTCCGAGCAGCGCCACGAGCTTTCCACCGGGCGCCTCGAGTGTGACATCGTCGAGCGCGGTGAAATTGCCGAAGCGTTTGGTGATGTTCTTGGCGACGATGCTCATGTGCGTCCCGTGTGGATGGGGTCGAGACGCACACTATACCGGATGGGGGGTGTTTTTGTCTCTGGTTTTTGGAGAGAGGAAAAGACGTGAATTGTAAATGATTTGAAGAAAATCACTTAGCAGATCGCCTGATTGTCTATAATTCCTATATGGATTGTAGGGATTGCCGGCGATTGAGCGGCAAAGCGGGACCGGGGGGGGGCGCAGATCGGGAACAATCCGCTTGCGCCGCCCGTGCCGGATGTTTCAGGCGGCGAGGCGCTGGGGGGTGGACATTGCTTGCTCGGGCTCGCCGAACGTGCCGTTGCTCTGGGCTGCCGAGACGCTGCGAGTCATCCAGGAGCCGTTGTTGGCGGTCAGGATCGAGTACGGAACGACCCACCAGAAGCAGGTGAACCAGAAGAGATTGTAGAGGACGCCATAGATGCAGTCGGTGTTGCGTTCCTTCATCCAGTAGTAGGACTGCATGATGCTGCCGAAGATGACGACGTAGGCGAGATACTGCAGCATGAAGAACGGGTTGAGGATGCCGTAGACGAGGGAGGTGGCGATGAGGACGTAGGGGAAGATCATTTCGCCCATGTTCAGAAGGGCTTCAACGTTGGCGTGGGCCCAGTAGCGTTTGCGGAACGGTTTCCAGCAGAAGCCCAGATACGTGAGGTTTTCACGCACGTTGCCGCGCTCCCAGCGCTGGTACATGCGGGCCATCTGCTTGTAGGTGTTGGGGACGTTGGTCCAGACGACGGCATCGCTCTGGAAGACGATTTCGTGGCCTTCGCGGAGGATGAGGTTCGTAAGCGCACGATCCTCAGCAATCGTCGACGGTTTGCCCATCCACGACTGGTTGTTCCAATCGCTCAGCACTGCCTCCACCGCACTCCGGCGATAGGCCGAGAAGGCGCCTGGGGTGCAGAGGACCGAGCGAATCTTGCTCTGATATGCGCGGGTGAAGTCGAAGGCGAGGACGAAGCTGGCACGCATCATGCGGGGGAGAATGCCGGCTGAGCGGTTCTGAACCTTCACGTTGCCGGCAACAGCGCCGATGCGGGGGTCCTTGGCGATCGGGGTGACGAGAGAGCGGAGCGAATCGCGGGCGACGACGGAGTCGGAATCCATGGTGACGAGGACATCACCGGCAGCGAGGGCGAATCCGACCCGAAGACCCTGCCGCTTGCCGCCGTTCTTGTCCATGCGGATGGCGCAGACAATGTCGGGGTGCCGTTTGGCCGCGAGTTCCATGTGGTGCCAGGTGTCATCCTTGGAGCCATCGTCGATGGCGATGATCTGCATCTTTTCGCGGGGATAGTGCGAGCGGGCGATGGAGTCGATGGACTTGGCGACGTCCGGCCCTTCGTTATAGGCCGGAATAATGACGGTGACGGAGGGGAGATCCTCATCCGAGAGGGACTTCATGGGCCGATAGGCCATGACGAGAAGGGCGCGGCCGAGGGTGACGAAGAGCATGAGCGACGAATAACCGGCGCCGAAGGTCATGACGAACCCGCCGATGCGGGAGTTGTGGAGCCCTCTGAAAGGGTTGAACATGGAACCGGTGGCGTAGGCCGCCCAGAGGATACCGACGTACAGGCAGACCAGTCCGCTCTTGAGCGCGACGTCGTACCAGGAAACGTCCAGCAGGCGAGCCAGACTATCCCGAACAACTCGGAGCGGGGGGGGGCCAACGCGTACGTTCAACTGAGACACTGCTTCTCCTCGCAAAGACCTCCATGACAGTGAACATTCTCCGTGCCTAAACGGGATTGCACTCTGCCTCGTCCTGCATCACGAAGACGCCGGGTTCTGTGGAAGGTCGCCAATTAGACCCAAGGGGGGGACGGTCGTTAGTAAGATACGGCTAAGCCCACCTCATCCACAAGAAAAAATGGACAGCATGGCCGGTTTGGGCGATAATCTGTCGATGAATAGTACTGAAACGACTGCTGGCCATGGAGTTATGGCTGAGGTGGGGGCGGCGTCGATGCCTTCCCTCATTGAGGGGGATTGCTTGGCGGTAGCCCCGACGCTGGCGGGGGGGACTTTTGACCTGATCTACGCGGATCCGCCGTTTTTCACGAAGAGGGATTTTGTCGGGGCCGCGCGGGGCCTTCGGGGAAATGGGAAAGCGCTCGAGTCTCTGGCCCAGGAGCAGGCCGATTCTGCGCGAGAAACGCTCAAATTCACCGACCGCTGGCTTTCCGACGTAGGGAACCGCAACGACCGCAAACAATACCTCGCCTGGCTCGAACCCCGCCTCCTGGCGATGCGCCGCCTCCTTAAACCCAACGGCAACTTCCTTCTCCACCTCGACTGGCATGCCGTCCACTACGCCAAGGTCATGTGCGATGAAATCTTCCGCGAGGAGAACTTCCAGAACGAATTGATCTGGCACTACCAGACCGGCGGCGCCTCAAAGGGCCGCTTCTCCCGCAAGCACGACACCATCCTCTTCTATTCCAACGGCCCAGGCTTCTATTTCGACGGCAAGTCGATCGCGATTCCCCGCACGCCAAAGGCCATGAAGCGGGCCCAGTGTGCAACGGGAGCACGCATCAAGGCGACCGATACGCATAAGAATCCCGATGATGTGCTGATCATTCCCGCGCTCAACCCGATGGCGACGGAGCGCACGGGCTACCCGACCCAAAAGCCCGTCGAATTGCTGACCCGCCTGATCACAGCCCTCTGTCCCAAGGGGGGCTTGGTCGGGGATTTCTTTTGTGGGAGCGGGACCACGCTGGTGGCGGCCAAAATGCTCGAACGTCGATATTTTGGATGCGACGTGAACGCCGCAGCCGTGGCACTGGCACGCAAGCGGGTGGGAGAGATCACATCCCCGGCCAGATAGCCCCCAAGTCTGCGTTCACTCAAAATGCGTCCACATCCGGATCACCTTCACAGTCCGCACCTTTTCCAGCACCTGATACACGATGCGATGCTGTATATTGATCCGCCGCGAATACGCCCCTTCTAAATCCCCCATTAGTTTCTCAAACGGCGGCGGTGTCTGGTAGGGATTCTTCTCCAGAACGGCCAATGAAGCCTGCGCTTTCGCCTTGAGATTTGACGCAGAGAGTTTTTTCGCGTCCTTTTCTGCCTGCCGGGTGTAAACGAGCCGCCAGGTCACCAGCGCAGCTCCGATTTGCATTTCCCAACCGGAGTCGCAAGACCCTCCCGAATCGATTCCCGCATCCCCGGGATCGACAATAGATACAACGTCTCCTGGATGGCGTTCCAATCATCCTGTGAGATCAGAACCGCATTGTTCCGCTTTCCGGTGATTAACACCGGCTCATGGGACGCCTCGTCCACAAGGCTGTACAACTGAGAACGCGCTTTCGTTGCCGATATCGTATCCATGATCATAGCGTACGATAAAACGTACGCACGGGCAAGGGGGGGGGG
>DATKPA010000017.1:0-79337 GCA_035524355.1 Phycisphaerae bacterium
CGCGGGCACGTTCTCGCCCGGCTTGATCAGCACGCGATCCCCCAGCCGCAGCTCCTCCAGTTTCACCAGCCGCTGCGCCCCGTCGGGACCAATCACCGTCGCTTCCTTGGGAAACAGCTTCGTCAGCGATTCCAGCGCCGCATGGGTGCGCTGCATCGCATAATGTTCCAGCGCGCCCGACAGCGTGAAGAGAAACAGCAGCAACGCCCCTTCCGTCGCCGACCCGACAAAAATCGCGAGGATCGCCCCGAGCACCATCAGCAGATTGATGTCGAGCTTCTTCTCGCGCAGCGACGCGAGGCACGCGATCGAGCCAAAATAAAGCCCCAGCACGAACGCCACGCCCACCAGCACATCCACAGCCACCGCCGGACCCGACGTCCACCCCACCACCTTCGCGGCGACCAGCATCACCCCCGCCGCCAGCGCGCACGCAAGTTGTCCGTGCGCCTCCCACCACGATTCCCTTTGCACGCCCAGGTTGAAATTCGATGCGGCGGCAGGTTTCGATTCATCCACATTCTGCGCTGGGGGAGCACTGACAGTCATGGGGGCATCACACTCGCAAAGGAGAGAAAGCACCCCTGCAGCGTAGCGGTGTGCGGAGCGGCCGTTCAAGCCATTCACGCCGATTTGGCGCCTTTTCCGCAAATGATAATGAGTCGCAACTGGCGCGTTTCCATCCTCCTCGCGCCCACGCCAGGGAACTTCGGGACCTGCTCCACGTGCATCGGATTGCCCTACGCCTTCCGGGCTTCGCGGCTGTCGACGATGAACGTCACCGGCCCGGCATTGTCGATCTCCACCTTCATCTCCGCGCCAAACCGCCCCGTCTCCACCGCCACGCCGAGCCCACGCACGCGCGCCACGAGATCATCAAAGACTTTTCGCCCCATTTCCGGCGGCGCCGCGGCGCTCAAACTCGGCCGCCGTCCCGACCGCGTATCCGCCGCGACCGTGAAATTGCTTACCAGCAGAATCGCCCCCTTCACCTGCTGGACGTCGAGGTCGAAATACTTGTCGCCATTGGAAAAAATCCGCATGGTCGCCAGTTTATTCGCCGTCCACTCAACGTCTGCATCCGTATCATCCGCATGCACCGATGCCAGCACGACCAGCCCCTGCCCGATCTGTCCGACAGTCTCTTCTCCGACCGTCACCTCTCCGCGACTCACGCGTTGAACCACTGCAATCATGCTCATCCCTTTTCAAGAATGGTGACAGCCCGAAAGATCATACTGGAAGCCCGGCGCCACGAAACCCGGCCGCCGTTGCTCAGCGCCCCCTCTTCCCTACTGCAGCAACTGCCGCAACCGCGACTGGTACGCCGTGACCTCGAGCGCCTTGTGGGGCTTGACCACCGCCAGGTAATCCACGCCCGGAGGCACGTCATGCTGCATCAGCCGAAACGCCTCGCGCAGTCGCCGCTTGATCAGATTCCGCTCGACTGCGTTCCCGCACCGCCGCCCGATCGAAATTCCGAGCTTCGCCGCTCCGTTGTCCTCCCGCCGCATCGAAAAGACCATGAGCGGATGTGCGACGCGCTTTTTGCCCGTTTTGTAGAGAACGTCGAATCGGCCGTAGCCGCGCAGGCGCTGCTCGCGCGTCAACCGTAGACGGGGTCTGTCGGAAGGTGTCGCCATATGGACCGTATGAACCGTGCAGCCTAAGCGGCAATCATTGCGAAAGAAGCCGCGTCAGTTCCTCTCTCAAAACAGGAAGCTTTGTCTGGATGATTCGCCATGTGATTTCGTCATCCATTCGGGAGTACCCATGTACCACCTGATTCCGAAATCCAATAATGCGCGGACTTTCTGAAATTCTTTCCACGAGATCGTTGTCATACACGCGCAGTTGACAGAGTGCTTCGCCGACAATGACAAATTGGTAGTAAATCGCGGACCGAAGAAGCTGGTCTTGTTGCATATCCTCGAAGGTCTTGCCCTTGATAAACGTCGCAATCGCTTCGGCAGAATCCATCATGTCTTGGAGTAGCTTCTTCTCTTCAAGCCGCATACAGCGTCACCTTGTGCCGATTCGCAACTTCGAGGAAGTACGGGTTTTTCACCGCCCGCAGACTCGTCAGGTCGACTGGCCGCCCTAGGAGCTTCTCCAGATCCTCCTGGATGCCGAACCATTGATCGGCAATCGTCGGACTCTTATAGTCGATAAATTCCACAAAAAAATCGAAATCGCTTGTTGCCGGATCAAAATCGCCGCGCGCCGCCGACCCGAACAATTGAAGTTGCTTCACCCCGTGGTGCCGGCACACTTCCGCAATCTCAGCGAGATGCTGTTCAATCAGTGTATGCATAGTCACATTATAACGACTTCCCGCGAGTGCTGGCCCATTTGCCGAAAACTCATCCCACCAGCTTCTTCTTCCCGATCGTCAACCCCGCCCCCTTCACTCGCGTCCCCTCGGCGTTCGGAACCCCCAGCGCCTCCGCCCGCTCCGTCATCTCCTTCCCCTCCAGCATCCCTTCTGGAATCAGATCCTTGATCCGCTTCGTCCGCACCCGCCACGCCCCGTTCGCCCCCTTCACCGCCTTGGTCCCCGCGACCTTCAGCACTTTCGCGCTCGGCACATTGTTCGCCAGCTGGTCCATGATCCGCTGCGACATCTCCACCCCCAGCTTCACGCTCCCGGGCGCCGACTCATAATCCCGCTCCACCACCTCCGAAAACTTCTCGATAAACGTGATCCCCTTCGGATCCGACAGCGGGACCGCCACCGTCGCCTTCAGCGTCCGCCCCAGCATCTGGTCCCGCACCACCTCCGTCAGGTGCACGATCCCCTCCCCCTCCTTCGCCG
Organism: Phycisphaerae bacterium; assembly: GCA_035524355.1. Classification (GTDB taxonomy): domain Bacteria; phylum Planctomycetota; class Phycisphaerae; order WQYP01; family WQYP01; genus DATKPA01. The sequence continues at coordinate 2,816 of DATKPA010000017.1, forward strand.
ACGCCGGCAGAGCCTCGGGAAACATGCTCTTCCAGAACGCAAGATCATCCTTGTTCTCAACCGCATCAATCTTGTTCAGCACCAAGAGCGTCGGCAATTCCGAGCAGCCGATGTCCCGCAACACCTGCACGACCGTCGTGAGTTGCTGCTGCGCATGGGCATGACTCACATCCAGCACCAGCAAAAGCATGTCCGCATGCGTCGCCTCTTCCAGCGTCGCCTTGAAGCTCGCGACCAGATGGTGCGGCAAATCCCGCACAAACCCGACGGTATCGCTCACCAGCGCCGAATGCGCCCCGCCCAGATGCCACCGCCGCGTCTTCGTATCCAGCGTTGCAAACAGCTTGTCCTCGACAAACGTGCTGTCCCCCGTCAGGGTGTTGAACATCGTGCTCTTGCCGGCGTTCGTGTAGCCGACGAGCGAAATCGTGAAGTGCTGGCGCTTGCGCTCCTTCACCTCGCGGCTCTTGCGATCCTGCACTTCGCGGATGCGGTGCTTCAGGTCCGCCACCTTTTCGCGGACGATACGCCGGTCGATTTCCAACTGCATTTCACCCGGACCGCGCGCCCCCACGCCCGCCCCCGCCCCGCTGCTGACGCGCTCGAGGTGGCTCCACATGTGCCGGAGGCGCGGATAGGTGTACTCAAGCTGTGCCAGCGCCACCTGCAGTTGGGCCTCGTGCGTCCGCGCCCGAGTCGCAAAAATATCCAGGATCAGCTCGCTGCGATCCAGGATCTTCCTATCGATGATCTTTTCCAGGTCGCGCAACTGGTTCGGCGACATGTCGTGATCAAAGATCACCACATCCGCCTTGTGCATCTGCGCCAGCCCCTTGATCTCCTCCGCCTTTCCCGCCCCGATGTACGTGGAAGGATCGATCCGCGTCCGGTGCTGCACCACCCGCGCCACCACCTCCGCCCCCGCTGTCTTCGCCAGACTGGCCAGCTCCCCCAGCGGATCGCGCGGATCCGCCGAGGAGTCCGGCAAGATCACACTCACAAGAATCGCCTTCTCGGCCTGAACTGAAAGCTCTGTACGTTTGTCCTGATTCAACTGTTGAGATTCCTTCGATCACATGAAAACCACACCGGCATTATACGCACGCCGCGCCGGCGAAACGGAACCGCTTACACCCCGGCGCTTTTCTTCCCGATCAGGAAGTAAAGCAACATTCCCAGGAGCGGGAGCACCAGGATCAGTAATGATCCATAGCGCCACGTACGCCGTGGGTTTGCGGCTACGGATGACATCGACAATGGCGACAATGTCGAGAATGAAGATCACCAACCCCAGCAGGCCACCAAACATGTTCACTACTCCTTCCAAAAGGAATCAGTTGCTCGGCGGCGTTGGAAACCCCGGTATCCCCGGCGCCGTCCCGTACCCGGTCCCGCCCTGCCCCCCCCCACCGCCCCCACCACCCGGATTCACATTCGGCCCCGGACTACGCTGCTTGTGATATTGCGCCACCAATCCGCTCAGCGTCTCGATCAACTGCGGAATCCGCGGCGCCGAGAGGTACACCCGCGCGCACACGGCTGCCGTCGGAAAGAAACTCGTGATGAAATCCATTCCAAATTCCGCCGGCGTATGTCCCACCAGCACGGCATTCGCGTACACGCCCGAGAGCTGATCGTCCGGGAGCTTCAAGTCGTCGTAAATCTCCTGCGCCGTCCGAGGCTTGTCGTTGGGATTCTTCGGAATCGTCGGCGGCGGCCCATAGTTCGCCGTGTAGCGTGTCAGGTTTTCCTTCAGCACATGAATGAACTGCTCCGCCACCGCCGGCGTCATGACGATCCGCGCCGCGAGTTGCGGCGGACGACCGATCAACTGCAGAAAATCGATCACGAACTCCTGCGGACCAAAATAGGACAGAAACGCCGTCGCCAGCACCCCGCGCGCAACCTTCTCCGGCACCCGGGCGCTCATCGGCGAGTGCGCGATCCGCTGCATCTCCCCGGGATTCTCCTGCTTCCCACTTCCGCCGCTCCCAGGAGTGTTCGCATCGCTCATTGCATACTTCCGCTGTAAAAATGATCGTTCTCTTCGCCCCCTACCATACCCGGATTCGCCCCCTGCTGCATCATCCTGATATCCGCGTATTCCCAGCCACGCAGGGCCTTAGGCATGAGCGGATGAACGCGAGCCGCCTGGACTTGCGTTCATCCGCAGATTGCCTGCAAACCTTGTTATTTCGCTTCGGCGGGAGTGATCTCCAGATCGAGCCGGTCATACCGCCGCAGCAGCGTGATCGGCGTCGGCGATCCAATGCGCTCCGCGGTCAGCAGTCGATGCAGCTCATCAATGTCCTTCACAATCGTTCCGGCGAAGGTGAGGAGAATGTCGCCTTCTTCGAGGCCCGCCCGCTCCGCCGGACTTCCTTCCTCGATGCCTGCGACCAATGCGCCACTCTTGTGCTCGAGCTTCCAGAACCGGACAAGTCTCCGGGGAATCGGCACCGTCTGCGCCATGACGCCGATGTAGCTGCGGGAGACCCTGCCGGTGGTCATCACCTGCGATGCCACCCACTTCGCGGTATTCACCGGCACCGCGAAGCAAAGGCCCTGGGCCATCGCGATCACCGCCGTGTTGATGCCGACGACGCGTCCCGCCGAATCCACCAGCGGTCCGCCCGAGTTGCCGGGATTGAGCGCCGCATCGGTCTGCACGACGTTGTCGATGAGCCGGCCGCTCTGCGAACGGAAGGTTCTGCCGACCGCCGAGACGACGCCCGCCGTCACGGTCGCCTGGAACCCCAGCGGGTTGCCGATGGCAATCACAAGTTGCCCAGGCTGCAGACCGGTCGAATCGCCGAGTTCCGCCGCTGCAAGATCGGGGGCATCGATGCGGATGACGGCGAGGTCGGTGTGCGGATCTTCACCGATGAGGCGTGCGCCGACTTCGCGTCCATCCTGCAGGGCGACGCGGATTTGCCATGCGTTGTGGACGACGTGGGAGTTGGTCAGGATGAAGCCGTCGGGGGTGAAGATGACGCCGGAGCCGGAACCGCCGCGTGGGCGTCCGCCTTCGGACGTGCGCACAAAGATGTGCACTACGGCGGGGCCGACTTTTTTCACGGCGCCGATGACCGCCCTGGAATAAGCGTCCATGAGTTCGGCATCGGGGATGACGGGGGTGGGCTGCTGCGGGATGTGGTCCTGATCGTCTGTCACATAGGTCGCGTTCATGCGGGCCTCCTGTATTGATGTTGATCAATAGTAGGCGCGATGGACAAAATGTCGAATCGGGAAAATGCGGCTGGCGCGACTGGGTTTGCACGGGGCCGCAAGCTGCTCGGGCGGCATGCAGTTGGATCCGCGGAGTCACAAGAAAAACGCTGCGCGGGAATGCGCAGCGTTATCAATCTGTGACGACCCGAAAGGAAGGAGGATCAGCGGCCGGGCAACGGGTTGCCGAAGAGCTGGGTGAGGTTCTGGGTTCCGATGAGTTCGAAGTTGTTGCCGTTGAGACGGTAAGCAATCATGCGGCCGGAGCTCTTGTCCTCGATGATGAGCATTTCATCGCCGCCGCCGGAGATGCCGCAGGTGATCATCGTAAGGTTGGGCTGATTGGTGATCATGGTGGCCTGGGCGTCGCGCGAGGGGGAAGCGAGGAGGATCACGCCGAGGATGATGGCGGTGAGGGTGAGCGTTGCAATGAGAACGGATGTATTGGTTTTCATTTGAGATTCTCCCGCACCCGGAGGTGCGAATGAGGGTTCAGGTCAACGAGCAGCGACAATCAGCGGGTACGGCGAAGGTCTTCAGTGATGATGCGGCTGGCGAGCGGGGTGAGCTGGCGGTCGGCCATGCTGGCTTTGATGGCGATCAGCCTGCCGCTGCTGGGCTCGAGGACATAGACGATGGAGTCGTTGTTGAGATAGCCGGCGACGCTGACGAAATCGCGCCCGACGCCGCCAATCTGGGCGTAGGCCGACCGTTCGCCGCCGAGATGCATATAAACGCCGATGCCGAGGATGGCATTGAGGACGATGAGACCTGCGACGATCCACCTGGCCATGAGGGACCCTCCAGAAGAGAAGACAAGAAGAAGCGAGAGACGCCCCGCGAGTGCGGGGCGTGCCGTCATTTTTCTATGACCTGGTGATTGCGCCGAGCGGTTTTGAAGGCAATGATCAGTATGGCGACGACGAGGACGGAGACGATCATCCAGGTGGTGGCGGTAGAAGGGGGATCGGGAATGCGCGGCGTCGTGGAATCGAGCGTTTTAATCTGAGCGAGAGAGGATGCGAGAAGTGTCAGCATTGGTTGTGCCCCGAGAAAAAATCCACAACGGCGATCATAAACAGTGGGGTGGGCAAGTCAAGATGGGGTCGTGCGTGCGGGAGCGTGGTGCAGGCTCGGGCTGATGGAAACGTTCCTCCTGCCGAGCATGCGCTTCCCACGAATGGCGCGGCGCGGTTGACAGACACGGATCGCGCGAGATTTCGTGGGCGGCGCCTTTCCAGTCCTGCTCGAATTCATGGCGGTCCCATTTGCCGCGGCCGGAGAGGGGATCGCCCACGATAACGCAATCGGACGTGACTTCGAGCACCGCAACGTAGTGGCCGCCGATGGGCGGAATCCACATCGTGGCGATGAAGGGTGGATGGAGTTCGTCAAGAGAGCGGTAACGGCGAGTGCCTCGAACATGTGGCTCTCCGACTGATGAGCCTCTCCGCATTCATACGTGAGCAAACCGCCCGTGTTCATCATGTGTCGACAAAAAAAAGCACCCCTGCGAATGCCGCAGGGGTGCGAATGAAGGAGTGATTTGCGAGGTAGATCTTAGATCTGCTTGCGGCGACGGAGCAGGGCGACAGCGCCGATGCCCATGAGAGCGAGGGAGGTCGGTTCCGGGACGGCTGTCGCCGGAGTGGCGCCGCCGGACGCCGTTTCCGACGAGGCGCTGGGGTTGCTGAGGCCGAAGTTGTTGAGCACCGCCGACAGGTCGGTGAGGTCGATGGTCGAAGCGCCGTCGAAGTTGCCGGAGGTCCAGGCGAGCGTCGCGGTGCCGAAGTTGTTGAGGACGGTGGAGAGGTCGGTGAGATCGACGTGGCCGTCGGCATTCGAGTCGCCGAGGAGTTCCTGCGAGACAAGAACGCTGCTGGAGTCGACCGCGACACCACCGAAGGAGGTCTTGCCGAGGACGGCGTTGTCCATCACGGCGAGGCCAAAGTTGGCGGGCATGCCGGTGCTGGTGATGCCGGCGGTGTGGGTGACGCCATAAGCGGCCTGATTCTGCAGGGTGGCGATCACGGCGGGCTTGCTGACCGCGGCTTCGACGACGAGCTTGGTGCCGGAGAGGTCGAGGTGACCCGTCCAGTTGCCGGTGCTGCCGGCGATGGTGAGAGAGCTGACGAGGCTGGTGCCGGCGGAGGTGGCGTTGGCACGGATGATGTGGGTGCCATTGACGACAAGCGTGCCGACCTTCGCGCCATCGGAGGTCAGGGTGGCGCCGGCGTCGACCTGGACGGTACCGGTGCCGGAGATGCCCGCGACGGCCTTGGCGCCGGTGGTGAAGTCCACGAGGCCGTTGCTGACGATGGCGACGTGCTTGGTGTTGTCCGCGGAGTCAGTGAAGGGGTCCGTCGAACCGCCGACGAAGACGTTCGAGCCGGCATTGGCCTGGACGGCCGGAACGCCGGAGAGGCTGACCGCACCGGTGCCGCCGTTGATGGTCAGGCTGCTGTTGGCAGCGCCCGAGTACTGGAGTTTGCCGCCCCAGTTGTAGCCGCCGTTGCCGGTAAGGGTCATGGGTTCAACGAGGGTGACGGTGGCGTTGGAGACCTGGAGGGTTGCCTGGAAAGAAGGATTGAGGATGGTGCCGCCGTTGGAGGTGACAGTGATGAGGCGGCTGCTGGAGAAGGAGACAGTGGATTCGGCACCGGTGGCGTCGCCGATGAACTGTGGGTTCTGGACGGAGAGGGTGCCGCCATCGAGGGTGAGGCTTCCGGCGGCTCCGCCGAGGGCGCCATCGAATCCGATTTGGATGGTGCCGCCGCTGATCGTGGTGCCGCCAGTGTAGCTACTGTTGGATTCGGAGCCGGCGTACTGGTATTCGCCGAGGACGAGGGTGGAGGAGCCGGTTTTGGCGAGGGCGAGGGTATGGGTGCCGTTGGAGCCGTCCGCGGCCTGCCCGCCGTCGTTGAGCTGCGCGTCGAAGGGATAGAAGGGGGTCACGTTACCCGTGATGAAGAGCGTGGCGTTGGCGGCGCCGCTGTTGTTGATGACGTTCGCCTGAGGCGCGTTGCTGGCGGCACCGACTTCAATGGATTGGACGTGCTGATTGTGACCGGAGAGATCGACTGAACCGGCGCCGGCACCCGAGAAGCTGCCGAAGACGATGTCGGTGTCGGTCGGGAGAGCGTCGGGAACGCCGATGTAGAGAGCGCCGCCGCCGTTGATCATGGTCGCGCCGTGCCAGTCATTGTGGGTGGACATGAGGGTGACGTCGCCGCTGCCGCCGCTGGCGTAGTCGTTGCCTAAGTTGATGTCGGCATGGCCAGTGATGTTGCCGTAGATGACCATGTTGGAGAACGTGGTACCATGGCCGGCAGTGCCTTTCTTCGTAGCGCCGAGAACAAGACCGAAGGAATTCGAGTTGGGGTTGACGGTTCCGGTGAAGTTTGCGGTGGCAACGTTCAACGGCGTAAAGGGATGCCCGACGGGGTCGGAATCGGCGAGAGGGTTGATATAGATATCGGCGTCAATTTCGCCTGCGAACTGGCCGGACGTATTTGATATGATGACGCCTTCGCCGGTGCTGCCACCGACTCCGCTGGTGTTGCTGTTGAAGGACCAGGCGTTGACGGTTTGTCCGGCGACGGTGACGGAGGTGGTGTCGTGCCACTGGCTGCCGTTCATGATGATGATTTTGCCGGTGCCGGTGATTTTCGAATTGCTGTTGGCGCCGACGGAATCGAAATTGAAGCGGGCACCGGCGGCGGTGGTGTTGAGAATAAGGTTGCCGTTGAAGACGCCTCCGGCATACATGTCGGTGGCGCTGCCGCGGCCGTTGCCAACGAGGGTGACGTTACTCCCGGAATCAATGATGAGCGCGCCGGCGGGATTGGCGCTGTTGCCGAAGCCGGGCTGAATGCCGAGGTTGAGATTGCCGCCGCCGGTGACGGTGAGATTGCCGTGGATCACGGGGGTGGAACCGGAACTGGCGCCGAAGGAGGCGTTGAATCCGCCCAGGTTGATGGTGCCTCCAGCGGAGCTGACAACCAGGCTGCGATTGGCGCCGGTGAAGTCGGCGGCGAGTTTCAGGGTGCCGCCCTGGAGGTTGAGTGCGGCGGCGCTGGCGCCGAGTTCGTTGTTGTTGTCGACGATGAGTGTCCCGCCGGTGATGTTGGTGCCAAGGCCATACGTGTTGGGCGCCGTGAACTGGACGGTGCCATTGCCGCTGACGATGAAAGCGACGGCGCTGCCGCCGATGGGCCCGCCGGTGAACGTGTAGGTGGTGGCGTTGGGACTATTCACAGTAACCGAAGCGTGTGCGGTAACGCCGGCGGGATCGACCGAGATGGTGCTGTTGGATGCGGAACTGCCGAAGACGACGTCGTTGCCGTTGGCGAAGATAGTACTGCTACCGCTCCAGTTGGTATCAGAGGTGTTCCAATTGCCGCTGCCCACGTGGGCCCAGGTGAGCACCGGGGCGCTGGCCTGATGCGAGGCGCTGAAGGAGAGGTCATCAATGGCGAGGCCCTGACCACCGCCGCCGACACCCGATTGCCAGGTCAGCCAGATTGCCTGACCGGGGGCCCAGTTGGAAGTGAGTGTGAGGTTCGTGACGCTGAGGTTTTTCGTCTGGAAGGTGGCGCTGGCGGCGCCGGCGGTGAAGCCGCCGACGTCTAGTGCGCCGAAGGAGGTGTTGTTGGCGAGCGGGATGTCGGCAGTGCCCGTCGGATCGATCTGGTAGCCGAACGTGAGGGTCTTGGTATTCAAGTCCTGATGGAAAAGCTCACCGGTGTAAGAGAGAGAAATGGCGTTGTATGTGGTGTTGCTGTTGTTCACCAGGCGGACGCCGTACACGACGTTGCCGGAGCCCGAAGCACTCAGAGCGCCGAGCGCCAGATTGGGGCTTGTGCCGACCTGGTTCTTGGGATCATTGGGGTTGTAATAGGCGGTCAGAGCAACGCTGCTGCTGGAACCATCGTTGACGTTGTAATTGAGCGGATTGCTGTTGCCGCCAAAGCTCGTGGCATACCAGCCGGTCATGCTGGAGAGGGCCGCGATGGTGGCCGGGGGACCGTCATTGGAGGGACCGGTGAGATCAATGGGGGAACTTCCAACGGTTTGCGGTCCAATCTGCACCAGAGAGCCGACATCCTCCAGATTCAGAACGGGACCAACCGACGGCGTATAGAGGGAGTTGAAATCCTGCGTATAGGTGCCTCCCGTGTAAGCTGCGCTTGAACCGGCGAAAGCGCCACGCACAGCAAAGGACAGAGCGACGGCGACGGCGACAGAGGACGCGCTTTTGAAGTTGCGATCTTTCACGGGATACCTTTCAAAATCAGGACGACTTGTTCTTGCCCCACTTCACTTTGGATTAAGTTGTGGGTCCATTCGAAAAACGAAGCGAGTTAAAAGTGTTGCTCAGAAATTTTTGGAATGCGCACATTTCGCGCTAAGCTTCAATGAGCGAAGCTGCCGTTGTCGGCGTGGTGCGATTGCGCCGTGGCGAAGCAATTGCTTCTGCGCGTAAACGCTTGATTCACAGGGGATCGTCTCAAATTTCACGCCAACTCTGATCCCAGGAAAAAGACGCGATGAGAGCCCAGCGATCACTGAGTGGGATGCCAGATGACGAGGTTAGGAATGTTGTAATCGAGCGCCTTATTCAGGCCCGTTCCAGTATTGAGCGAACTGTTGGAAAACCATTCGACGTGACCGTCGGCGAAGACGATGTTGCCGCCCTTCTTGTGACGAGCGCCAAATCGGTTGGCGGTCACCTTCGACTGCCCCAGATTCTTGGTGACTAGAAGATTGTAGTTGGACATGCTGGGGTCGAGTTCATTAGTGCTGATTCGTTTTTCCGCCAGAAGAGGGACCTTGTCCGACGGATTAAGCTGGGTCATTTTCTTGATGTCGTTGTTGTATGGCGTGAATGGGGGCGGGTCCGGAACACCGGGGTAATCTTGCCAACTGTTGCAGGTGAGCTGACGCAATTGCGAGTTCATGCCATAACAGAGCAGCATGGCGCGCCAAGTGCCATGACTCCGGCCGCCGGCGAAATTGTCCCAGCCATAGATTTCGAAATAGCCCTGGGGGTAATTGACGTTGGTCGGGGTCATGATGTCGCTGCCGATGCCCGGAGCGCCTAGCGCTTCGAATGCTGAGGGGCAGACAAACATGCTGTTATCGCCGGCTTTTGGCAAGGGATGCGAAACGGTGGAGTTTTGCCACAACTGGTCGTAAGTCATGCTGCCGGTGCCCATGTAGACGGTGAGGCCATTGAACCAGAGGAACGTATCGTTCCAAACGCCGATGGGCGAGGTTGTCGTCCCATCAAAACCATCGAGGGGCAACGACTGGTTGTTGTCAGCGGCATACATGTGGAAGCCTTGCCCCCACGCACGCATACGAGTCTGGCACACCGTCGTGCGAGCGCGCTCACGAGAGGCTGCAAGGCTCGGGATCAAAATCGCAATCAGCAACGCAATGATCGCCACCACCACCAGCAGCTCGATGAGGGTGAATCCCTTCGGTTTGAGTCGCATCCGCGCTCTCCGTAATAACGATTAAAAAAAATGAAGGCTCCGTGAATGAGAGGCGGAGATAATCGCACAAGGAAGAGCTTGAAAGATTTCGATTCGGTTAATAACGCGCTAACTTTCAAATGCTGAAGATGGTCAAAATGGGGTACAGGGGCAACCGGGCATAACGCAAAAGAAATGGCGATTGCGCTCTGAATGATTGAAGATCATGTTCAGGCAATCGCATCGTGCTAGCGAAATGCTAATAAAATCCACGCAGTATGAACCGACCTGCCGGCGCATACAGTCGCATCGCAAAAAATGCGACTTGCCGCGTATCTGAACCTGGCGCACTCCCGAAAGAGAGCGCAGCATTCGCGCACTACAGCGATTGGATAAAAGCAATGGGAATTCGCGAGAACCCGCTCAATCGCCTTCCCAGAAACGCCGAACCTGCTCGTGCGAAATACGCCCGCCACGCAGGTTCAGCCCTTCCGCGAGACCCGCGTCGAGGGAGGCCGCCTTGTCCCAGCCATGCTCCGCGATGGCTTTGGCGTAAGGAGCGGTCGCATTGCACAAGGCAAATGTGCTGGTTCGGCCAACGGCGCCCGGCATGTTCGTCACGCAGTAGTGCACGACCCCGTCCACAATATAGGTGGGATCCTTGTGCGTCGTCGGCTTCGCGGTTTCCACGCAGCCCCCCTGATCGATGGCCACATCCACGATCACGCTGCCGTTCTTCATCGATTTCAAATCCTCGCGCCTGACCAACCGCGGCGCCCGTGCCCCGGGAATGAGCACCGCGCCGATGACCAGGTCGGCATCGCGCAACGCTTCCCGCACTGTGAGCGGATCCGAATAGACCGTGTGCACATTCGCCGGCATCACATCATCCAGATACCGCAGGCGATCCAAATTGATGTCCATGATCGTCACGTTCGCCCCCAGCCCCGCCGCCACCTTCGCCGCATTGTGTCCCACCACGCCCGCTCCCAGCACCACCACATTCGCCGGCGCAACCCCCGGCACGCCGCCCAGCAGAATCCCACGCCCCATCATCGGCTTCTCCAGGTACTTCGCCCCCTCCTGAATGCTCATCTTCCCCGCGACTTCGCTCATCGGCGTCAGGCACGGCAGACGCCCGTTGCGGTCCTTGATCGTCTCATACGCCACCGCAACGATCCCTGTATCGAGACACGCCTGAATCAACTTGCGATCCGCGGCGAAATGAAAGTACGTCAGGACGATCTGCCCGGTTTGCATCAGCGGCCATTCCGCGGAAAGAGGCTCCTTGACCTTCACGATCAGTTCGGCCCGTTTCCACACCTCGGCGGCGGTGTCAACAATTTTCGCTCCGACATTGATGTACTCTTCATCCGAAATCCCGCTGCCCACGCCGCCGTGCTTCTCGACCAGCACGGTGTGTCCGCCCCGCACGAGGATCTCCACCCCGCCGGGAATCATGCCGATGCGATATTCGTCCGGTTTGGTTTCCTTGGGAACGCCGATGATCATGAAGGGATCCTCAATACAGAATACAACACACAGAACCCTGCCTGAATAGTATCCGCCAATCGAGCTCGTTTTTGTAGTCCCAGTCCTGATTCCCTCCCCCCCCCGGCCCTCGCCCCCGACGACTCAACCGCCGCCCAGCTTTCGGATCGTTTCCTTGACCGTGCCGATGCTGCTGATCTTGACGCCAAAGTTCTCGCCAACCTTCACCGCATGCCCCTTCCCGATTTCCTTGTTATTCGCGAGCAGGTCGAGTTCTTCCTCCGCGGATTTGTTGAACTCGATGATCGCTCCGACCCCCAGCCGCATCACTTCGCCGACCGTTAGCCGCCGCATGCCCAGACGCACGATCACCGGCACTTCGATTGCCAGCAGGCGGTGAACCTCGGGAGTATCCGGAAGCTCCGCGGAAACAGAATGCCCGGCGCTGGGAGCCCCACCCGCGATTTCGTTGGCAACTGCCGCGGCGTGCTCCGCCGCCCGGCTCACCGCGCCGGCGTCGGCCGGGGTGGCGCCGGATGCCACAGCTTCCGCCTCCGCCTGCACTTGCGCGAGAAGCGCATCAACCGAACTTTGATCCATGAACGACATACGTATCTTCTATCGGCGCAAAACCCGCCTCCCCATCACCCACAAATATTCACAAATCGACTAGATGATGAAGACCGCCGCCGCGATCACCGTCGTCCACAGCCCATTCTTGTCCCCTTCCGCCGTCTGCACGATGTTGCGCGTCCGCACGATATTCCCCGACATCCGGTAAATTTCCTTCCGCTCGTCGTAGTTCTTCGCCGGGTCGAACTCAATGCCCAGCGTCGTGGCGAGCATCGTCGCGGCCATGTCTTCCACGAAGTCGCCGATGCGCTCTTCCGTCATCCCGTAGCCATGGTGCTCCGAGATGTAACCATATTGGTCCTTCACCGGCATCGCGACCCCCAGACCCGCGCACAGCAGCCGGTTCGGTTCGTCCGTCGATGACTCCGACATGTTCCCGAACACCACCTGCCCGGGCGTCAGGCGGTGTATCCCCTGCTGCACCGTGATGATCTTGCACTGTCCAGGAAGGATGCCCGAGACCTGCACCAGGTTGTACTTCTCAATCCCCGCGTGGCGCATCGCCAGCTCCAGCGATTGCGGCCGATATTTGTGCTTCCCCACCCCCTTGGTAAAAAACACCGCCGAGGGGATTGGCGTGATCCATTCCTGCGTCATCAGCTAAAAGCTCCAGCGTCGAGTGGCTGGTATTGTAGCGATCCCGCCCCGCGATAAAAGCGCGCGCAGGAATCCCAACCGCTCACGCCGGCTTGATCGCGTAAACCTTCACGCTCGCGGCGTACGCGTTCACATCATACCGGCTCAATATCTCCGCCAGATCGTCGTGAAGCCCGGTCGAACCCTCCGCCGGCGAACAGCAGCTCGGCCCGCAGCACGGCTCCTCCTGCACCGACAACGACACTGACTTCTTCTTCTCCATCGGCGGCGAGCAACACGCCGACTGCCCCGTCAGCTTCCCATATGCATTCAGATCCGCCCCGCTGTCCACCACCACCACCTGCGAAAACCCCGCCCGCTCCAGCCCCACGCGATAGTCCGCAATCGCTATCGCTCCCGCAATGCACCCCACCAGCGCCATCACGCTCTTCGCCAGTTCCGCCGGCAACGCCTTCTTCAGCGCAATATCGCTCACCGCCACCCGCCCGCCCGGCTTGAGCACGCGGAAAATCTCGCGGAACACCGCATTCTTGTCGGGGGCAAGATTGATCACACAATTGCTGATCACGCAGTCCACGGAATTGTCCGGAAGCGGAAGCTTGTCGATCGTCGCACGGTGGAACTCGACGTTCGTGTATCCATCATCAGCCGCCGCCTTCCGCGCCCGGGCCAGCATCTCCGGCGTCATGTCGATGCCGATCGCCTTGCCCGTCGGCCCCACCTTCTTCGCCGCGAGAAACACATCCAGCCCGCCGCCGGAGCCCAGGTCGACGACCACCTCCCCCGGCCGCAGATTCGCCGTCGCAACCGGATTCCCGCACGACAAACCCATGTTCGCCGCCGCCGGAATCGACGCCAGTTCATCCGCACTGTAGCCAAACGCCTCCGCGATCGCCTGCACCGCGCCATGCGCATTCGTCAGGCCGCTCGCCGCGACCGCGCCATACTTCGATTTCACCACTTCCCGGATGTCAGTCATTCAACACCTCCTGATCATGGGCACCAGCGCCCGCTCCCCGCGTCACCGCCCAGCAAGGCACCGCCGCCGCCGCCCCGATCACCGGCGCACTGAGGTAGATCCACAAAAAATCCAGATGCCCCGACACCACCGCCGGCGCCATCGACCGAATCGGATTCATCGACGCCCCGCAGATCGGCCCCGCGAACATCGCCTCCAGTCCCACCACGCCCCCCACCGCAATCCCCGCCATCACCCCCACTTCCTTCGGCCCCGTCGATACGCACAAAATCACAAACATCAGCCCCGCCGTCAGCACAATCTCCAGAACGAAAGACTGCCACCACGACCCCGCCGGCAATGTCGCCCCAAGAAACGCCACATCCCCGAAAATAACCCGCAACAACCCGCTCGCCGCAAATGCCCCCGCCGCCTGGCTCAATACATACGTCCCGACGCATCGTCCCGGCAGCCGCTTCGACAACCAGAACCCCAGCGTCACCGCAGGATTGAGATGCGCCCCCGACACATCCCCCAATGCATACGCCATCGCCATCACCACCAGCCCCCATGTGATCGCTACCCCCACATGCGTCACCTGCCCTCCCGACACCCGATCCGCGACCACCGCCCCGGTCCCGGCAAATACCAGCGCGAATGTACCGATCGCCTCCGCCGCGCATTTTCGAACCATCGCCATCATCGCCCCTCCAGCCCCGCCGGCAGCGTCGCCACAAACGCCTTGATCTCATCCCGCACACGCCGGTAATGCCCCAGCGCCTCCTCCTCACTCGCCGCCCCCTTCGCCAGCGCCGGCGGATCCTCAAACCCAACATGCACAACCTTCGTGGCGGCATGAAAGAGCGGACAGGTTTCATGCGCGTGATCGCACACGGTGACGACATAGTGGAAGCGAATGTTGGCCAGTTCATCGACGTGCTTCGAGCGCTGCGAAGAGATCTCCACGCCCGCCTCCCGCATCACCTGCATCGCCCGCGCATTCATCCCGTGCGGCTCCACCCCCGCCGAATACGCCTCTATCAAATCCCCCTTCAGCGCCCGCGCCCACCCCTCCGCCATCTGGCTCCGGCACGAATTCCCCGTACAAAGAAACATCACCTTTAATTTCTCAGCCATATTCGCTCCAACTGCATACGCCAACACGCATATATTTCCACAAAAAAAGCGTCACCCACAGCACCCACCCTCATCATCGCAACGCCCTGCGCAACCCCGCGCCTTAAGCCGCTTCCCATCCTTCGCCAGCTCCGGCACATCCGTAAAACAGCACGCGAGACAATTCAACAGGCTCTTGTGAAACTCCGACCCCGCCGGCGCCAACCGATAATGCATCCACAACCCCTCCTTCCGCGCCCGCACCAGCCCCGCGCGCCGCAGGTACGCCAGATGCCGCGACACCAGCGGCTGCGGCGCATCCAGCACCGCCACAATATCGCACACGCAAATCTCCCCCCCGCGCAGCAGATTCAAAATGCGCAGCCGCGTCCGATCGGAAAACGCCCGAAACATCTTGTCCACCGAAACTGTCGTCGCCATCGTCTTCATATATGCGTCTAAGCAAATATAGTTTCGGCACAAGCGCGTGTCAACACTGACCCCGACCACTCCTCACGCCCTCACCCCATACGCCTTCGCCATCTCCGGATACGCCAGAATATACGAATTCGTCTCATACTTCCCTCCACGCGTCCGCCCCCTCCGCGTCGCAGGCCCCGTCGCCGCCGCCCCCGCCGGCCGCGTCGCGCTCCCCGCCTCCGGCTCCACCGCTGGCCGATACACCGGCTGATCCGACGCATCAAGCGCCGGCAACGTGCTCGCCGCCAGATGCGCCCGATTCCCAAAATCATTCCCCGCATTCACCCCCTCATGATCGAAAATCGCCTCCTTCCACCGCGTCGGCTCCCAGATGAACGACCCCAACCCCTTCCCATTGGGCGCCCCAAACACCGCATCATTCAAATACCGCTTCCGATACGAATACTCCATCGCCACCAGCGACAACTCCGGATACCGCACCGCCAGGTCATCAAAATTCCGCTTCCAATCCCCCGCCCGATGCTCCTCATAACACGACAGCCCCAGCACATCGAACGCCGTCTTCCGCTTCAGAAAATGATCCACCCACCACCGCACCCCCAGATTGTCCCACCCCCGGTCATTGTGCAGCGCCACCAGCACCGATTTATCGAAATCCCGCACCGCCATACACCCCGCATTCGCCAACGCCGCAAACTTATCGAAATCCGTCGCCCGCCCATCCGGCCACAACATCCCCGGCGTCGTCTCGTTCCCCACCGACACCATCTGCGGCGGCGTCCCATTCTTCTTCAGCGCTTTGAGCGCATCCGCCGTCCAGTCATGCACCCTGCTCACGAGCTTCTCAAAGGGCAACTCCGCCCACGCCGCCGGCTTCTTCTGGTGCGCCGGATCGGCCCACGTGTCGCTGTAATGAAACGACAGCAGAAAACTCAACCCCGCCGCTTTGATCCGAGCCGCAAATCTCTTCGTATGCTCAAGATCGCAAAACGCCTGGTCCCGTCCCGCCGCATATCCCCCCACCGCATGCGGATTCACAAAAATCCGCGCCCGAATCCAGTTAAACCCATAGCTCTTCAAAATCGCCAGCAGATCCTTCTGCACCCCCCGATCCCAATACGTCGCCCCTTCCGCCTCATCCTCCAGCAACCACGAAACATCGGCACCAAGTACGTATGGCTTTATCCGCCCCCCGCCCGCCTCTGCCCCGCCCGCCTCTGCCTCAACCGCCCCTGCCCACCGTGATGTCGCCGCTGTCACCCCCGCCGCCATCGACACGCGCAAGAACTCCCGCCGATTCATGCCTCACGCTCCTCGCAGTAACTGCCTTGCATGTCACGTTCAGGGAAGGGTCCTCACCCTTACTCACATCCCTGGTACCGCGACCGTAAGGGAGCGCTTATCTCCCTCTCGACCACACGGCCGGTGCTTCGCGCGGGAGATGCCCCCGCGCTCGCGCTCTCAAAAATGCGGCGTGGGCAGGGGTGAGAAAAGGCCCCTAAGCATGCCCGTCAGCAGGAACGCTCCCGAGCGCGAATCCATGCACGCATGTGATCCCCAACTTTCGCCCGATCAGCCATGCACTCGCAACCAACACCGACACAATTGCCCAGTACGGAACCGCGACTTCGAAATTCTCCCGATCCACTTGCAGATCGAAACCGATAATCTGCTTCAACACAAACGTCCGGCCGCGGGGCGAAAGATACCAGGACACCGTCCAGTTCGGCATCCGCATGTTCCCGTAACGCGCCGACGTCGGCCCACCTTGGGACGTGACGCCTGCAGCCAAGCAGCCCGGAAACGAATCCACCTCCAATCCCACCCGCCCTCCCGTATTACTATCCGGAATCTTCTTCTTTTTCTGACAAGATTCATTAGACCCAAGTTCCCAACATCCGTGTTCATCCGTGTTTATCTGCGGTTCCACTTCGTCGTCGTGTCGTCGTCGTTTTCTTCGTGGACCTTCGTCTCTTCGTGCCTTCGTGTTTTGGTTGCGGCTTTGCCGCGCCAAGTTCTTCGTGGCTCATTTACGTCGCTTTGGGGGGGGGAGGGCGCTAAACAGTTTCGCGAACGGGATCGCCCCCCCGGCGCCTCAATATAGAGTCAATCGTCCGAACGGCCAGGCTCGCCGTCTATGGCATCCGCCGCCCGCCGGGGATGCCCAGAAGCAGCGACACCACGAAAATCACAAGGGAAGTGATGAAGAGCACCTGGGCGATCGAAGCTGCCGCCCCGGCTATCCCGCCGATGGCCAGAATCGTCGCCACCAATGCAATGATGAAGAATACCGCGGCCCAGTACAGCATGACCAGTCTCCACTGCCTCGCGCGTTTTTCTCTCGGGCGAATCATCCCAACGGCAGGCCCGCTGTATTCGTCCAACGCCAGCACACAAGTAAACCCCGTGCCAATCGACCAAATGGCAAGGTTGTTGCCATTGTGGCACAAAATCACGCGCCAAAGCGCGCACTTCCCACGTCCATCCGTCTGTCATCGAGCTAAGACAATCTGTCTGTGCCCTTTCCCGGGGCCGCCGCAGCCATAGGGCTCCAACACGGTGCGCCCCCCCCCGCACCAGTTTTCATCCCCCGCTGCAGTTATCGCTGGTCCTGCCGTCCTTCTGCCCCGCCTGTATCGTCAGGAGTAAATATTTCTGGCACATGTGTTGCTTTAGACCCATGCGTTGAGAGTTGACAACAGAATACAACCATCAACACCGCCTTGGCCGGGGCAGGTTCGGACGTTGCCTGCCAGCCGGGGCACGATTTGCCTTCTCTTGGTCCCGCCTGCCCCATTATAAACGTCCCTCCCGCGTTCTCTCCCTCATTCACGTGGCCCGGTTTCCTCAGAACCGGGCTACCCGCCTTTTTGCTGCGATCGTTATCCATTCATTGGGGGGCGCAGTGATTTGCTCATTGCCCCGATGACCCGATGCCTCAATGACGCATTCATCCACCTGTGGCATAATCCCGAAATGTCTATCCCTCCCAAGATTCCCGCCGATCGCATTCTCGTCTTCATGCCCAACTGGCTCGGCGACGGCGTCATGGCCACCCCTTTCCTCCGCGCTCTGCGCTCGCTCTACCCCGCGCCAGCGATCATCCACGCCATCGCCCGCCCCCTCGTCGCACCCGTTCTCGCCGGCCTTCCCTTTGTCGATCACATCCACATCCTGAAAAAAGGCGACGAGAACCGCCTCGTGAAAGTGCTGCGCGCCAACAGATTTGATCTCGGCGTTCTTCTTCCGAATTCCCTCCGCTCCGCATGGACGCTTCGGCGCATCGGCGCCAAACGCCGCCTCGGTTATGCCCGCGAAGCTCGCGCACTGCTTCTCACCGACACCCTCCGCCCCGTCAAACGCACCCCCGAACAACACGCCATCGACCAGCGCAAGCAACAAGCCATCACCGACATCAGCGGCGGCAAAGAGCGGCCCGCGGTCGGCTCCGACTTTCAACCCATTCCCACGATCGACTACTACCTCCGCCTCACCGAATACCTCGGCGCTCCCCCCCCCCCCACCACCGACCGCCGCATGCAACTCGGCATCACCGACGCCGAGCGCGCCGAAGCGCAATCCATTCTGAATTCTGAATTCCGAATTCTGAATTCCTCACTCATCACCCTCGTCCCCGGCGCCAACTTCGGCTCCTCCAAGTGCTGGATGCCGGAGCGGTTTGCCGCGGTGGCGGATCGGTTGGTTGCGGAGCGGAATGCGATCGTGCTGATCGCGAGTTCGCCGGCGGAGTTGCCGATCGTCGATGCGATTCTTGCGGCCACCAGGCAGCGCGAGCGTATCATCGCGCTGGCGAAGCTCAACGGCGGCAAGGGCGTTTCGCTCGGCGCATTGAAGGAAATCGTCCGCCGCTCGTCACTCATGATCTGCAACGACACCGGCCCGCGCCACTTCGCCGCCGCCCTCGGCGTGCCGGTCGTCACCCTCTTCGGCCCCACCGATCCCGTCTGGGCCGAAACGTTTTACGAGAAAGAACGCCAGGTCCATATCGACGTCCCCTGCGGCCCATGCCAGTTGAAGAAATGCCCGATCGACCACCGCTGCATGAAGGGAATTACGGTGGAAATGGTGATGCAGGCCATCGAAGCGGCGGACGGCAAGTCCTCCAACAAGTGAAGCGGGCCGTCATTCGGTACGATAAAACTCTTACCTCCATCGATTCTCTTGCTTTTCCGTTGATTCTTACTTATAGAAAAGTAGACTAACCGTATGAGTCAAGAGATTTACAAAGATGTGACCATCACCAGCAAGGGACAGTTGACCTTGCCGGTGAGCGTTCGCGCGGCACTGAAGCTGGGCCGGAAGCGAAAGGTTCGGGTGGCGGTCACGGAGGACGGGGTGGTGACCATGCGGCCGCTGCCCGACGTCATGAGCTTCTTCGGCAAGCTCAAAGGCGACATGGCGTACGATCCCGACGAGAAAGAGAAGGCGCGTGAGGCCATGGGGCGCCGTGCGGCGCGAAAGGGATAGCGGATGCCGAATGTTCCGGCGTATCAACTGGATGCCAACGTTCTCCTTCGCTTCCTGCGCAACGATCACAAGGACCTCTCGCCGCGAGCCGCCCGATTCATTCAGCAGGCCAACGACGGGAAATGCGTGCTGCATGTCTCGGCCGTCACCGTGGCGGAAGTTTTTTACACGTTGAAATCCTTCTACAAGATTCAACGCCGGGTCGTGGCCCAGACGTTGGCAAGCGTCCTCAACACCCCGGCTTTCCATCTGTCCGAGTCGCACCGGATTCTCGACGCGCTGGCCCGCGTCCAGTCTTCCAATGTGGACTTTGGAGACGCCTATATCGCGTCCACCGCCGCCGCGGCGGGTTACCCTGTGGCATCGTTCGACGCCGATTTGGACAAATTTGCCGACGTGACGCGGCACGAGCCATGACTTCGAGTTCGATCTCCCGGCGGAAGTTGCCGCCTGGGGTGGGCGGGCGGGCGGGGGCGGGCAATCGAGCGATTTTTCGGATACGCTTTTGGCGTGGTGGGGGGGGCGTATGAAGGGAACCATTGCCGCATGAAAGTTGCGTTGATCATCGAGCATTTCGACGCCACGCGCGGCGGGGCCGAGCACTTCACGGTCTGGCTGGCGAAGGAACTTGCCGCACGCGGTCACGAGGTGCACGTCGTGTGTCACGATGTGGCGCCGCGCGTGAATCGCTACCGCCAGGCGACGCAGCGGGCGAGTCACGATGCGGAACGCTCCCGTCAGGCGGGCGGGACTGCGCCGGTGGACATCGCGCCCGATGGCGTGCATGTTCACCGCCTGCGCGGCATGCGGCTCAATTCGGGGTTGGGATTCCGTCTCTTCGGCCGCCGCGCCCGTACGTGGTGCCGGCAGAATCGTCCCGACGTTGCTCACTCCATGTCGGTCGCCTTCGCGGGGGACATCTATCATCCGCATGCGGGGGTTTACGCTTCAATCCAGACGCAGGCGATCGCCCAGCGGAATCCCGGGGCGCAGGCAACATGGAAGCAGCTCATGCTGAGTTTTTCCGGCAAACAGCGCACGCTCCTCGCCCTCGAAGAACGCGCCGTCCAGCCTCCCGCGGAGGGCGGACCGCATAAGATCATCAGCCTCTGCGCCATGATGACCGATCAGCTCAAAGCCAACTACGGCATCACGCCGAAGCAGATCGTCGAACTGCCCAATCCGCGCATCGCTTCGGCCAGGGGGCTTGATCCCGCAGTCATGGCGGAACGCCGCGAGTGGTTCCGCAGCAATTACAAGCTCGCGCCCACGGATCGCGTCGCCGCGTTCGTCGGGCACGACTTCCGCCGCAAGGGCCTGCGCTACGCCATTGAAGCCGTCGCGCGAACTCGCGACTGGAAGCTCCTGATTGTGGGCCTGGGCAAAGCACGCGAATACGTCGAACTCGCCAATGCGCTCGGGGTCGGCGATGAGGCCGCCGCACGACAGGGCGTTCCCCCGCGCGTCCTCTTCGTCGGCCCCACCAAAGAGATGGACACCATCTACGCCGCCTCCGACGCGCTCCTCCTCCCCACGTTCTACGACTCCTTCGGCCTCGTCGTCCTCGAAGCCTTCGCCCACGGACTCCCCGTCATCTCCACCGAATTCCTCGGCGCCGGATATCTCGTCAAGCAGCACAACGCCGGCGCCATCGTCGCGAATCCGCGCGAAGTGGATGCCATGGCCACCATTCTCGACGGTTTGCCCGCCACCGGATCACCCGGGCAATTGGCGCTCGCAGAACGCGCCCGAAACGCCAGCACCGGCATGCTCCCCGGTCCGTACCTCGACAAACTGCTCGCGCTCTATAAAGATGTGTCGGGCAAAAACTGACACCGAGTTGCACCGAGAGCACAGAGTTCACAGAGATCACTTTTTTCTTGTATTCTCTGTGAACTCTGTGCCCTCTGCGTCTCTCTGTGTTCAATTTTCTTTTCGCACGGAAGCCCGCTGCCGCATGACTACCGAACAACTCCTCCTCTACGTCCTCTTCCCCATCGCCGGGTATCTGCTCGGCTCGATTCCCTTCGGCTGGCTCATCGGCAAGTCGAAAGGCGTCGACATCCGCACCGTCGGCTCCAAAAACATCGGCGCCACCAACCTCGGCCGCACCCTCGGCAAAAAATTCTTCTGGTACGCCTTCCTCCTCGATGCCGCCAAAGGATTCTTCCCCGTCCTCTTCGCCGCGCACCTTGCGCAAACCGGCTCCTTCCCCGCCTGGACGCCCCTCCTCACCGCCGCGGCCTGCGTCCTCGGTCACAACTTCCCCATCTGGCTCAAATTCAAGGGCGGCAAGGGCGTCGCCACCTCCCTCGGCGTCGCCCTCGGCTTCTGGCCCCTCTACACCTGCGGCGGTATCGCCGGCGGACTCACCTTCATCTTCGTCCTCATGGTCTACCGCTACATCTCCCTCGCTTCGATCATCGCCGCCACCGCCTTCGCCGGCACCATCACCATCCTCAGCCAGAAGAATCCCCCCGGCCTCCACACCGAACTCGCGCCCGCCGACCTCCTGCCCATGATCACCATCGCCTGGTTCTTCGCCGGCGTCATCATCTTCCGCCACCGCGCCAACATCTCCCGCCTCCTCAAAGGCACCGAGCCCCAGGTCGGCCAGAAGCACGTCGACAAGGCCCGCCTCGACAAATAACCCTCCCGCGCCACGCCCGCATCGCTTATCCTGCCGGAATGCCCCGTTCACTGACGCTCATCCTCGCACCCCTCTGGCTCGCGCTCTCCCTCGCCGCCGGAGCCTTCCTCATCACCCGCTCCTACAGCGCCACCACCAACGCCCACCTCGTTTCCCAGGCCAGCACGCTCGCCGGCCTCATCACCGACCAGCTTCAAAACCATGTGCCCGCCGCCACCAACCCCAGTCTCGCCGATCCCGACACCGCTCTCCTCGGCGACCTTTCCGCCGCCGCCCGCCTCGACCCCTCCGTCGCCTACATCATGCTCTGGTCCGAAGATGGCCAGATTCTCGCCCACACGCGCCCTCACAATCAGCCCTACCTCGACGTCAACAAATGGCCCGCGCTCGATCCACAACAACCCTCTCGCATTTCTCATCTCTCCGTTCCCGAATGGTCCGCCGCCCCAGACCCGCGCGTTCTCGAAGCCACCGTCCCCATCACCTTTCGCAACAAAACCCTCGCCTACCTCAGCCTCGCACGATACGAATCCGCCATCGCCGCCCAATTCTGGCCGACCCAGGGGCCGCTCGTCCTCGCCGCCTTCGCCTTTTCCCTCATCGGCCTCGCATTGCTCCTCGCGGCCGGCGCCTACGCCTCCGCACGCTTCGAACGCTCCCGCCGCGAAATCCTCCAAACCGCCCGCGCCCGCACCAGCCTCCTCACCGAGCGCGGCATGCTCGCCTCCGTCCTCGCCCACGAAATCCGCTCCCCCCTCACCGCACTCCGCTTCAACCTCCACGCCCTCCGCCAACTCCTCACCACCAACATCGCCGATCAATCCGACAAGCAAACCCAACTCACCGACCGCTGCGAACGCGAAATCCGCCGCCTCGACAACATGCTCACCGACTTCCTCCACCACACCCAGGTCATCGGCAACACCACCGCCGAATCCACCTCCCTCAACTCCGCCATCCTCGAAGCCACCGAATTCCTCCGACCCACCCTCGAACGCAGCCGCATCCACGTCAGCCTCCACCTCGACCCCGCCGACCCGCGCGTCCACGTCCACCCCGACGAACTGCGCCAGGTCATCCTCAACCTCACCGCCAACGCCCAGGACGCCCTGCAAAACCTCCCCGCTCAAAAACCCCGCACCCTCGCCATCTCCACCATCGCTGACACACCTTCCGATCCTTCCGACCCCGCCGCCACCCCCACCGTCACCCTCCTCATCCGCGACTCCGGACCCGGAATCCCCCCCGACATCCGCGAACGCATCTTCGAACCCTTCTTCTCCACCAAACCCAACGGCTCCGGCCTCGGCCTCACCCTCGTCCGCCGCGTCATCTCCGGCGCCGGCGGAACCATCCTCTACGAATCCTCCCCCGAACAAAACACCCCGGGCACAACGTTCCGCATCACGTTGCCCAGGGCTCACCCCAGCGAACCCTCCGGTTCGCATTCCCTATAACGGAGGCCGCAATCGAATCCGCTTCGATGTCACAATCGCCAGACGACCAGGAAGTGCCTGCACGACGTCAGGTCGACCAACAAGATTCCGTAATGCCATCACTTTTTCGTCGATGCTGTTATCGGGCACTTCGAAGATCACAAGACCAAAGTAACGCTCCGGCGGATATGCTCGAATATCCGCAAATCCCCAGTCCTCCGTCAGGAGGCACAGCCGGTCCTTCATCGCTCTCGCCGCTATTTCGGCGTCTGGCGCTTTCACCATCCCGATGTCGCGAACATCCAACGCGTCGTGCCCGTTGGCAATGAGCATCGGTGCAAAGTCGCGCGGCAGACAGGCATCAATCAGAAATTTCACCGCTTTCGTCCACCCCTCAAGTCGTCACGTGATCCCAATCCGCCACCAACTGATTGGCGAACGATATTGCCGCTCGAACGTCTGCCGCACTAATCGCATACGCCTCCGCAACTCGCTCCGGGCTGTCTCCCGCCGCCAAAGCGCCCAGCACCGTCCGCACCAGCACGCGCGTCCCCTTAATCACCGGCTTCCCGTGGCACCGTTGCGGATCAACTTCAACGCGCTCTGCAATCTCCGGCATAGAATACCTCCAACGGAAACCTGCCTTATTGTATCACGTGCCCGGCCACACCCCCACACCCCATACCCTGGACCCCAGCCCCCAGACCCTATACCCTCTCTTCCATGCCTCGCGCCAACATCCTCCTCGCCGAAGACGACCTCTCCGTCCTCCAGGCCATCGCCGACTCCCTCTCCGACGCCGGCTACAAGGTCGCTCGCGCCCCCTCCGCCCGCGAAGCCCTCCTCCAACTCTCCGACACCACCGACCTCCTCATCACCGACCTCTGGATGCCCGGCATCGACGGCCTCGCACTCCTCCAGCAGGCCAAACAGCGACACCCCCTCCTCGAAGTCCTCCTCATCACCGGCAACGCCACCGTCGCCACCGCCATCCAGGCCATGAAATCCGGCGCCTTCGACTACCTCACCAAGCCCTTCGCCCCGCCCGACCTCCTCGACATCGTCGAACGCGCCCTCGAACACCGCCGCTTACAACGCGAACTCGCCGAGTGGCAATCCACACCCGCCACCGATACCGCCGCCGCCGATCCCCTCACGACGACACTCATCGGCCAATCCGAAAAAATGCGCGCCGTCCTCGACACCATCCGCCGCGCCGCCCCCTTCAAATCCACCGTCCTCATCTCCGGCGAGTCCGGCACCGGCAAGGAACTCGCCGCACGCGCCCTCCACGAACTCTCCCCACGAAAGTCCGGCTCCTTCATCGCCATCAACTGCGCCGCCGTCCCCGCCTCCCTCATCGAATCCGAACTCTTCGGCCACGAACGCGGGGCCTTCACCGGCGCCACCGCCAGAACCACCGGCTACTTCGAGGCCGCCCACAACGGCACCCTCCTCATCGACGAAATCGGCGAACTCGACCTCAACCTCCAATCCAAACTCCTCCGCGTCATCGAAACCGGCACCATCACCCCCATCGGCTCGACGCGCCAGCGCACCCCCGACGTCCGCATCCTCGCCGCCACCAACGCCGACCTGCAACTCGCTGTCGATGAAAAACGCTTCCGCGCCGATCTCTTTTACCGCCTCAACGTCGTCCACATCCAAATGCCCCCGCTCCGCGACCGCCCCGCCGACATCCCACTCCTCGCACGACACCTCCTCGATCGCCTCTGCCGCGAGCACAACCTCCCGCTCCCCACCCTCGATCCCGCCGCCCTCACCGCCCTCCAGCGTTACCCCTGGCCCGGCAACGTCCGCGAACTCCGCAACACCCTCGAATCCCTCCTCATCCTCCAGCAACCCGCCACGCTCACCCCCCAACTCCTCCCCCCGCACATCCGCAACGCCGCCGCAACCACAACACAAACCATCGACCTCGACGCCGCCGAAAAAGCCACCATCGAAAAAGCCCTCGCCCAATCCGCCGGCGACCGCCCCCACGCCGCCCAGCTCCTCCACATCTCCCTCCGCACCCTCTACCGCAAAATGGCCCGCTACGGCCTGCGATGAAGAGGGATGAAGCGAGAACTGCGGACCCTCCTTGACTTGGGATGGAGGATTGTCGATAGTTGATTCGGGACGATTGCTTTGGACCCCCATTTGGCGGCTGGGGTCGTTCGCCTGAGGTTTAGCGGGCAGATCCATCCGAAGGGGGCCGGCCGACTCAGGGCCGGAAGTCGCGACACGGCCGCCTCGCTCCCACAGCAATCGTCCTGCTTTCTTTTTTTTGCGTCGATCGGATGCCCGGCGATCGCCGCGTAATAACCGTCATCTTCTGGACGCAGTTCCACCGAAAGCAGTTTGCCGCCATCACGGCCGCGTCGCCGCCAGCTTTGCCGGCGCAGCCGCCATCGGCACCTCCGGCCGCTCAAACTCCCGCGGCCAAACCCCCATCTCCCTGCAGAACCCGTCCACCGACTGCCCCTTCATCTCAAACAGCGCTAACGGCGGATCCCGCCCCACAATCTTCATCGGATACCTCGCATTCCGCCGCATCGGTATGTTCCCCATCACCAGGATCTTCTCATACCGCGGATAGCACTCCTCCTTCAGCCGCCACGTCCGCCGCTCATAACTCGGAAACAGCGTCTCGCACGTCGTCACCTCCGGCAGCGTGTAATCCCACTTCCGCCCGTCGTACCCGTTGATCACCACCAGCGACACATGCTCCCGATCCGCCACCCCCTGAATCTCCTTCGCCATGTGCATCAACTCCTCCACCGGCACCGGCCGCGCCACCTGCGCGTTGCCCGTGATCTCCGTGATCTCATCCACCAGCACCCTGTTCTTCGACATCGCCATCGACCCCGCCCAATACACGCACACAAACATCACCCCGATCGCCGCCGGCCCCACCACCCACCGCTTCGCCCACATCCACCATCGCCACCACCGCCACCGCTCCTGCAACGGCGCCTTCACCCGCGGCGAATTCACCAGCATCAGCAGCCACACCCACAATATCGGCACCGCCAGAAACATGCGCGAGTACGGAAACGACGCCGCCGTCCGCCCATCATGTATCCGGCTGTACGCAAACGAAATCAACACCAACGCCGTCGCCGCAACCGCCCCGAGAATCGCCGCGATCCGCACCCGCATCAGCAGCAGAATCGCCACCACCCCAAACGCCGCCATCAACGCCATCGGCGCCGGATTCCGCAACATCCACAACGTGAACACCTGCGGATCATGCACCCGCAGCCATTTCACCGCTGCCTGCGCCGCCCGATACACCGGCTCCGGCACCACATCGTGAAACGCCAGGTCCGTCAGCGACCGCACAAACGCATGATAGTTCGCCCACGACCAGTCAAAATTCTTCGGCGGAATCACCTGGTACAGCCGGTAGTCCTTGTGCCACTCAAAATAAAACTCATACACCAGCAGCGGATACGGCGCCGCCGCCACCAGCCCCAGCACCGTGAACACCCAGAACCGCCACTCCCAGAAGGTCGTCAAAATCCCATACACCGCCACCGCCGCCAGCAGCACCGCGCAATTCGGATTGAACATCAGCGCCACCACCGCTGTGAACGCCGCAAAAAAATACCGCAACTTCGGGTAAGAACGCCGCGCGCGAGTCGCCGCCCCTCTCCATGACAAATAATTGAAGATAGACCAGAACGCCAGGACGCCAAGTCGCCAAGGCGCCAAGAGCACACGGAGCATCTTGATTTGCGTCGATGGCACCAATTCTGTCGCCGATTCCCGCGATAGGCCGACTCCTGCCTCAAAGTCTTGGAGTCTTGGCGTCTTGGCGTCTTGGCGTTCCCCTTCCTCACCGCCTCCCTTCACCATCGGCGGCAAAAACAAAATCGCCGCCACCATCGCAAACGCATCCCCCGTCACAAACCCCCGCGGCATCCCCGTGATCACTCCATACCGCGTCGAAAACGCCACCGGCAACAACAGCGAAATCGCCGCCACCACCGGCTGCCTCCTCCGCCACGACACCCACCCCATCAACACAAACGGCAACACCCCCAGCACCACCGTCACCAGCGGCACCGCATACAAATACGGAATTCCCATCGCCACCAGCGGCGCCGCCAATATCCCCTCAATGTTCGAATTGTACGACTGCCCAAAAAAGCACGGCTCCCACAAATGCCCGCGCAAAAATTCCCGCGCCGCATACCACTGAATCCCCTGATCCTCATCGATGTACTTGATCAGGAATTCCTGGAACAGCCGCGCCCGATCAAAAATCAAAAACCCCGCAATCCCCAACAGCGCCACCAACTCCAGCGACCACCGCACCCATCCCCACCACCCCGCATACGTCTCATCCGCAAGCCGCGCCCGCGCTGTCTCACCTTCTGCGATGCTGGGTTCAATCGTTTCCACCGTCACGCGACACGCTCATCAAGAGATTCCTTCTCCACGGGGGGTGGGGGGGCGCCAAAGATCAACGTACAGCCCGTACCGAAGTTGCCGCGCTCCACCCGAAGTCGTACCGCGGGCATCCTGCCCGCCCGCCCGAAGGGCGCCCACGCCTCAAAAGAAGAATCCCCCGGAAAAAAAACACCGGGGGATCCACACAACTCGCAATATCTTACCGCCTCCACTCACGCCGTCGGCAACCCCTCCCGCGGAATCGGCACCCCCCCAATCGTCCACACCGGAATCAACGAACTATGGTACACCCCCGCCACCTCCCGCTCCACCGCCCTCGTGCCCATCCCCAGCACCCCCGCCATCCCCAGAGCCGCCAACAACACCATCATCTTCATACACATCACTCCCATAAAAGGCCGCCAGCAACTTCGCAGCCGAAAACAGGGGTCAATAATCCATCCACAACTGCATCACAGAAAATAATTTGCATTAATTCCTGCTCCCTCAAAACTACCCCCAATCCCAAACCAGTCAAAAGATTTCCCGCAAAATCCCGCTATTCACGAATTATCAGACACCAATCATCGCGAGAGACAACATCCCCCCGCCCCCGCTTAGCCCCGGCCCTCGGGCCGGGGAGAAAACGCGACCCCCAAATCCCTCACCCTCCTCCATCCCAAAAAGTTTAGCGGCGTTGCAACGCAACGCTTTTCTCCCTCAACCTCCCTGCCAACCCACGTACATACTCCCGCCCTCTGCCCTCGTTTTCCACTCGCTCCAAAACACGCCCTGACACCCCCTCATCTCCTCAATGCACCCCACTGATCGCTCCCGTCGCCACCGGCCACGTTCAATAATTGCCATTGTTCAATAATATTGAACAACACAACATTGTTCAGTGAACAACAAACTCCCCTCGCCCCAATGCAATTCGCCCATCCGTGCTAATCAGTCATCCCTTTCCGTCGTTGTGCCGTCGTCGTTTTCTTCGTCCTTCGCGTCTTCGTGCCTTCGTGTTTACGTCCGGCTCCCCGCCTATAATGCTCCTCCCAGTTCAGACCGGAGCACCCCACGCATGTTCACCCGCCCCTTCACCATCGAATCCCCCTACAAACCCATGGGCGACCAACCCGCCGCCATCGACGCCATCGTCAAGGGCTTCAACGAGGGACCGGGGGGGGGCAAGAAGCACCAGATCCTCATGGGCGTCACCGGCTCCGGCAAAACCTTCACCATGGCCAACGTCGCCGCACGCCTCGGCCGCCCTGTCCTCGTCATCTCCCACAACAAAACCCTCGCCGCCCAGCTCTACGAAGAATTCAAAGAAGTCTTCCCCCACAACGCCGTCACCTACTTCGTCAGCTACTACGACTACTACCAGCCCGAAGCCTACATCCCCCAGCGCGACATCTACATCGAAAAAGATGCCGCACGCAACGATGACCTCGACCGCCTCCGCCTCGCCACCACCACCTCCCTCATGTCCCGCCGCGACGTCATGGTCGTCGCCTCCGTCTCCTGCATCTTCGGCCTCGGCTCCCCCGAAGAATACAAAAAGAAAGTCCTCTCCATCACCAAGGGCATCGACACCTCTCGCGAAGACATCCTCCACGCCCTCGTCGACCTCCAGTACGACCGCAACGACATCGAATTCAAACGCGGCACCTTCCGCGTCCGCGGCGATGTCGTCGAAATCTTCCCCGCCTACGAAACCACCGCCTACCGCGTCGAAATGTTCGGCGACTCCATCGAAAACATCTGGCACATCAACCCCATCTCCGGCGAACTGCTCACCGAAGAATCTCAAATCTTCATCTACCCCGCCAAGCACTACGTCACCGACGAAAACAACCTCATCCGCGCCGTCGCGGACATCCGCGCCGAGCTTGACCAGCGCGTCAAAGAACTCCGCATGCAGGGCAAACTCCTCGAAGCCCAGCGCCTGCTCGCCCGCACCAAGTACGACGTCGAAATGCTCCAGGAGACTGGCATCTGCTCCGGCATCGAAAACTACTCCCGCCATCTCGCCGGCTCTCCCCCCGGCTCCAAGCCCAATACCCTCGTCGACTATTTCCCCAAAGATTACCTCCTCATCATCGACGAATCCCACGTCACCATTCCCCAGATCAACGCCATGTACGCCGGCGACCGCCACCGCAAGGAAGTCCTCGTCGATCACGGCTTCCGTCTCCCCTCCGCACTCGACAACCGCCCCATGAAATTCGAAGAATTCATGGCCATGTGGAACCAGGTCCTCTTCGTCTCCGCCACCCCCGGCAAATTTGAGCTCGGCCTCACCGGCGGCGAAGTCGTCGAACAGGTCATCCGACCCACCGGCCTCGTCGACCCGCAAATCGAAGTCCGCCCCGCCACCGGCCAGGTCCAGGATCTCATCATCGAAACCCAGAAACGCGCCCAGAAAGGCGAACGCACCCTCGTCACCACCCTCACCAAGCGCCTCGCCGAAGACCTCTCCCACTACATGGGCGAATCGGGACTGCGGTGCAAATACCTCCACTCCGAAATCCAGACGTTCGATCGCGTCGAAATCCTCCGCGAACTCCGCGAAGGCACCTTCGACGTCCTCATCGGCGTCAACCTCCTCCGCGAAGGTCTCGACCTCCCCGAAGTCTCCATGGTCGCCATCCTCGACGCCGACAAGCAGGGCTTCCTCCGCTCCGAAACCTCCCTCATCCAGATGATCGGCCGCTGCGCCCGCAACGTCGGCGCCCAGGTCTACCTTTACGCCGATTCCGTCACCCCGAGCATGCAACGCGCCATCGACGAAACCAACCGCCGCCGCGGCATCCAGGAAGCGTACAACAAGGAACACGGCATCACCCCCCAAACCATCATCAAATCGATCCGCCACGGCATCGACGTCGAACTCAAAGCCCGCCGCACCGCGCGCGAAATGGTCGCCCAGTCCGAAGAGCTCTACGACGTCAACGAGACCCTCCGCCAACTCGAGGAGGAGATGCTCGAAGCTGCGAATAATCTCGAATTCGAAAAGGCCGCCGAGATCCGCGACAAGATTCAGGCGCTCAAGCAGAAGGCGGAATCTGGCGGCGGGGAACCGCCGCGCGGTGGGGGGGAGAGTGGAGGCGACGGGGATTTGACGGCGGCGATTGTCTCCGGAATGTCCAATCGCATCGCCGGAACCAATCGCCCCACCATGACCCCGCAGCAAAAAAAAGTCCGCCGCGGTCCCAAAAAAAACCGCGGCGGTCAGTAGGTTGGAGTTCCGCCTTCAGGCGGCTTATTATTCCATCGCTCAAGCCCCGTCCGAATCGCTATCCGCCTTCCTTGGCTTCTTGCTTCGCGGCTTCCGCGGCTTCGCTGCTTTTGGCATCGCCGCCTTCGGCATCGCCGGCGGCATCCCCGCATCCCCGATCGTCGGCTCCTCTTCTCGCGAGGCAGGCGATACCGGATTCGCCATCGTCGGCTTCATCGCATTGAGCTGATCGCGCAACTCGGCGGCTTCTTCAAACCGCTCCGCACGAATCGCTTCCTGCAGTTTCTGCCCCAGCAGCACCCGCGGATCCGGCGGCAACTGGGCGCGAATCTGTTTCAACATTTCCAGAAGCACCCGCGCTTCATGGCTCTGTCGAAGCAGTTTCTTTCGCTCTTCTTTAGGCATGAGATGAGCGATTTTCTTGATTCCGCCGCGCAAATAGGCAATCGCCGTCTGCACATATCCCTGCCGCAACGCCTCGCACGCCTTCGCCCGCACGTTCATCATCGTGATGTACGGACGGTACTGTTCCAGGCACCCTCGGTCGTACTCCGACTTCCCGTAGCGGGCGCACAAATCCAGCACGTCGAGGTTATGTTGCGTGTCGCGGATCACCGCGTCGTACTGCTCGAGAACGAACATGGAAAGATAGCGGTGATAGAACATCGCCGACTCCTCGCGGAGCGCCTGGCAATCGCGCGAAGCGATGTTGAAACCCGCGTCAGAACCGTATTTTTTGCAGTGAACGCCGAGCTTGCGGCGATGGAACTCCAGCTCCGTCGCAGCGCGATGCGGACGCTTTCCATCAGGCCGACCTTCCAGCTCCATCTGCAGGAGCCCGAGGTCCAATCGCAATTGTAGTTTGGGTTTCCCGTCATTTCCCCGGATCAGCCGGACGTTGACCTGTCCCGGCTCAAATGCCCATCCCCTGAGCGCCTCGGCGATGTCCATTTCGTTGAAAAACGTCTGACTGCCTTTGCGTTGACGCTTCATTATTCGCGAACCTCCTGACGAGCCTGAAGCAAACCCGGTTCCACCGCTCTCTCATTCAGTCGCCTGGTGCATTATAGCCAACCGCGGCACCCCGTCACTGTGAAAAGCGCTCAATGGGACCATCGTCCATCTTTCCGGGCTTGCGTCAACGAAAAGCACGATGTTTGACGGGAGTTCCGAGAATAGCACGGGAAAAATGCCGGGGTGCCGCATCACCCCGGCGGGGTAGCCATTTGTCAAAGGGCGGAGATCAGCAGACGCGATACCACCGTGAGGGCGGCATTCTGCAGGGCCGCCATCGTCGCACGCGCCGCCGCGGCCTGCGCCGCCCGCGCGGCGACCGCGACTTGCATCTGCTGTTCCACGCTGCCCAGCGTGGTGGCGACCTGGTCTTCGGACAGCGCCTCGGTAACCGCGGCAGTGGCGGCGGCACCATCGCCGGTCGCGAAACTGTTCAGGATGTTGTGCACCACCCCGGGAGCCAGCGCTTCCAGCGATGGGCCCGCGGCCTGGAGAAAATCGGAAACGATCGATTTCACGCCGGCATCGAGTTTCGGCGAATCTGCAATCGCCTGGCGAATGTCATCAATCACGCTCATGTTCAACTCCTTTCGTTTGAGAAATATGTGGAGTTCATTCAAGTTACTGGTTGAGGTACTGATCTGCCTGATGCCAGAGGTCGTTGAAGCGCTGCAGCGACTGGCGGTTCAGGGCGGCGTTATCCTGGCCGTTCGCGACGATGTCGCCGTCGCGCTTGGCGAGAGCGGCGGTCTGATCGATGAGCTGGACGAACCCCGCATCAACGCCGGTGATGCCGCCGAACTCCTGCTTCTTGAGCAACTGGCTCAGCGCCGCCCATGCCGCGGCTTCCTGCTGCAAGCGCTGCTCGACGGCGGCGTCGTCGGCCGGCATCGTCGCCGCTGCTGCGTGTTGCGCGGCGATGCTCCCGGCCTCGCGCGGCACGCCGCAGGCAACCAGGGTGGCCGCGACCAATAATGCCGCGGCCCCGTGAATCATAAACCGCACCTTTTTCATCTCTCCTTCTCCTGATTAAGAGTTCCCGAAATCCCTGCGGAAGAGCCTTGTCGAAATGGCGGGTCCCGCAATACTATCTCCGCCATGCGTGCGCGATTGCCTATTTCATCCGTCCTCCTCCTTTCAGTCCTTGCCGGCTGCCAGCCGCCCGGAAAAGGCGGCGGAAAACTCAGTGGCGCCGGCATGGACATGTTCACGCCGGTCAGGATGCGGCTGCATCCCCTCTCGCGCGCTGTGACCTCGCCCTTCGCCGTGGAAGCGCGGCTCGAGTTCACAGACCAGTTCGGCGATGCCGGCAAGGGTGTCGGCGAGGCGCAGTTCGTGCTCTTCGCTTACGACCCCATCGCCCTCGAGCACAAGGGACGGCGCATCGGCATGTGGTCCGTGAGCCTCGCCACGCCGGATGACAATCGCGCCCACTGGGATGCCATCACCCGCACCTATGTGTTTAAGCTGACCCCGGATGCCACAGCCGTGGGTAGCGATCACGGAAAATTCGTCCTCTCCGCGGAATTCAGGCTGCCCAACGGCGAAAACCTTTCTGACCAGATCACGCTGGCGGTGAAATGACCGCGGGTGACACGGCGCCGTGAGAGCCCGGTGCCCCATCGCGGCATTGCATCACCCGCAGGATCTCCTCCTGCACGGCCGTGAACTGACTGATGACCTTCGTGTTCCCCTCCAGAACATCGAGCAGCGCCTGCAGATGTTCGCGCTGGTTCAGGATTTCCTTGTGTGCCTCGGTCAACTCGTCCTCGCGCTGCCGCGAGTACTTCCGCTCCCACCACCATAGGGCGCCCATCAGTCCGGAAACTCCCAGTTGTGCGACGTTGGTCACGTCGGGCGTCGCCGCCTGCGCGAGGGCAGTTGCGAGCCAGGTGAACGTCCACATAACTCCTCCTTTCGTTTGTGCTTGTCGGTGCGGTTACACGCGGCGAAGCGTGTGCACGCCGGAGAGAATGCGTCTGTCGGGCACGCCGTCGCCGTCAAAATCGATCGTGGCGCCCAGCGTCTGCCGCGACGATTGGGCCAGGCCTTCGTAGAAACTCCGTTTGCTGAAGGTGATGTTCGTGGCGCTCTTGGCATCCACCAGCGTGCGGTAAATCGCCGCAAGCGCTCCAAAGACCGCCGCATTGCGGAACCCGCAGAGACCGGTGGACGCGGGAGTGGGATCCGTATCGCGATCGCTGGCGATCCCCACGAGCGCCAGCAGCGCATCACCCACCGCGGCAATCTGCGGCTGAAACGTCACCACCGACACCTTCACCGATCCGCCGGTCAGGGGAGGCATCACCGGTTCGCTGCTCCGCCCGCGCAGCGCGCTCAGCGTCGCATGCGTCGAATCCGCCACCGCCACCACTTCCAGCAACTGCGTCAGCGATGCGTCGGCAAGCGCGACCTGCGCCACCATCCCCGGCAGCACCGGCGCAAGCGATCCGCTGGTCAGCACCAGCGCCGTCCCCGCGAGCGTCCCCGCCGCCTCCTTCACGATCATCTGGTGCGCGAACGCGGTCTCGAAAAAGATTCCCGGCTCCCACGCCATCAGATCAACATCCTGGCAGAAATACACGGAACACCTCCATCTCCAAAACGAGCGGCCGCGCCGCCGGGGCGCGGCCGCTCCATTCCGGTCCTCAGACAGTCAATCCGCTCAACACGCCGTGGCCCTTTTCATTGCGCAATTCGACGGTGTACTCGCCCAGCACTTCGCCGCTTTCGTAATCGCCGGTGGAGGCGAGCGGTTTGAACTGGAAGCTGCGCCCCGCCAGCGGCAGCACGCTGATGCGCGACGAATCGAGGAACAGCACCGTGTCGGCCGGCACGTAGCGCGAAAGCACCACGCGGCAGACGCCGAAGTCGCTCTCGTAGGTGCTCACCGTGTTCTTGAACACTTCGCTGTCCGGGGCGAAACGCTGGTTGGTCTGGATGAACGCGTTGATGCGCCGCTTCTGCCCGCCGCCGCAGACGATCAGGTCCGGCTTGTTGCCGGAGATCTCCCAGATCGTACGCAGCGCTCCATTGATGTGCCCTTCGCTGAGGTCCGCATCCAGCGGCACGTACGTGGCGCCGGGTGCAAGCACGTTCGTCGCAAGGTTCCCGATGATCCCCTGCATCGTGCGCCGCACCGTCGCGGAGCCCTGCGGATTGCTACTCGGGGCCACGCCGTTGATCGCCGTGTTCTCCAGGTCGCGCAGCAGTTCTCGCAGCCGATTGGTTTTCTGGTAGTCCATTTCGTCGTCGACGGCGATCTGCCGCACGGCCGCCTCCGTTCCGCTCACCTGCACTGCCGCGGAAAAGATCTGCGTGTAGTTGCTCCGGCGCGTGCGGACCGTGAATCGGGCGGCGTCCGCATCCGCCCCTTCGAGCGCCGCGTTGCCGAGAATGCGCAGCTTGAGCCCGTCGACGAGCGCCTGCTTCGTGCTGCCGCCGTAGCCGCGCACGAGCGTGAGCGTGTTGCCCGCCACCGCGGAGACGAACATCACCTCGTGCTTCGCCTCTCCCTGGACCTGATCGCCGACGCGGAAGCGCCCGCCGTTGGCCACGGTGACGGACGCCGTGTTCAGGCCCGAATCGTTCAGCCCAGGCTGGGAGATGTTGTCGAAATTCGGCAGCAGCTCATCATCGAGCCATTCGTGCCGCGTGCTCGTCGCCGCGTGCAGCGGATCGCCGAGTGCATCGAGCAGCGGCGTCTCGTGCGGTGAGAGGATGCTCACCAGATCCCCCACATCCTCCGCCACTTCGGGGATCGTCGTGCCGGCCGTGTACGTGCATTTGCCAGTGAAAGCCATAAAGGGTCTCCTCGTTGGAACAATGAAGTTTTCGATTCAACAATGGGTCGGGAATATCAGGCGGGTTTGCGCCGCAGCCGCAGGTAATGGACAAGATCGCGCCGCGAGTTACTCGCCGCTGCGCGGGCCGCGGCATTCGCCAGAGTTGCCTGCGTCACCGGCGGCGCAATGGCCTGCGGCTCCTGTGCGGGCCACTTCGGCGCCTCGGGCTTCTGTTCTTCGCTCATGGGACACCTCCTTTGCAAAAGGACTTGTTGGAATCGGGGAACGCCCCCGCCTGTTGTGATGATTCGAAATGAGGCCATGGGCGGGGCGTGCGTCGTCACGAGCGCGCAGAGTGCTTTAACGCGATGTCGGTCGTGCTCCGGTTCGATCGAACGCACGCCTCGCTTCCGCCCACGCCGGTTAATCCGCTGTTGTTGATGAGGGAGATGTCGTCCTGGATGGCGTTGCCACCTCCGGCAGCACTTCGGCATAACCAAGCTCGCTCAGAATCACCGACCGCGGCACGCCCAGCGCCAGCTTCACCTGCGCCTCCTGCAGATGATCCATGTCGCTCTCGGGAAGTGCGGACGGCCAGTTCACGTCGATGCCGCGATCCTCCGGCGCGCTCGCCACCAGCCCGGCGCGATCGAGAATCCCCAGCGCACGCTCGATCACCCGCGAAAGCGTCCGCGTCAGTTCCGCACGCTTGCGCTCCGTTCTGGCCAGCAGCGCAATCAGCGTCAGACGCAGCGCCACCGCACTCGTCAGGTGCCCCAGCTTGTCGCGGATCACTCCAGCCGCGATCGGCGTCACACCGCTGATCTTGTCCAGCGCTTCCCGAATCTCGTTGATGTGCGAGTCTTCGCTTGGCGTCGTCGCATCGCCGCCGAACGCCTGCACGCTCGCCTGCAGGTTCTCCGTCGCCCACATCTGCCCCGGGCCGACGGGCCGCTTCGTGAATTCCTCGATGCCGCGCCCCAGGAACATTTGAAAGCTGGTCATCGTCACGCGATACGCCCGATCGCTCAGCCGCGTGTTGAGCTCGTCCTGCAGTCCGATCAGCGGTTCGACATCCGAAAAGCCGCTGTCGATCGCCTCGCTCCCCAGCGCCCCGACCCGCGTCCCCGCCGAGGGATCGCTCTGATTCTCATACCGCACGAACGGCAGCACGCCCAGCAGGTTTGGCCCTTCTTCCAGCAACAGCCCGTGCTCATAACGCTGCCAGTGCGTCCCGCCGAAGAGATCGAACGAAAACTCCTGCGGATTCACCGTGAGCGACAGCGGCCGGCCGAACCACGACCAGACCCGGTCGAGAAACCGCACGCCGTTGCGCGCCGAAAGACTCGCCTGCTCCGGCAACAGCCGCAGCAGCGCCACATACGCCGGCCCCTCTTCGGATGAAGCGGTATCCCCCACGTACGGCAGCGGGCAGAGACGTCCGGCGTCGATCACCTCGAATTGGAGCCAGCGTGCGACATCCAGTGATGAATCGCCGATGCTCGCCGGGCCCGCGGTGGACGCATTGTCCGGATCGGCCGGTGCATTCTCCGGCCCGCTGCCGTCAGGGGCTTCTCCCACCTCCTCATTCAGTGCGGAAATATCCGCATCTGACACGCTTGATGTGTTTGCCTGATTCAAAGCGGCCGCGGCGCGGGTGGCGAGGCGGCGCAGCAATTCCGCCGTCGGCCGCAGGTGCACCCACGCGGAGCCTCTGATCGCGCCGTGCAGCACCAGTTCCTGCAGCAATTGGACGCCGCCGGCGGAATCGAGAATCGCGCCGATGATCGCGGTGAGGCGTTGTCGTGTTGCGGAATCTTTGGCCGTGCTGGTGATCGCCGGCATGCGACCGGCCGCAAAATCGACCAGCGTGTTGATCCGCCAGCCGATGTCGTTTTCGATCACCACTTCCTTGCGCTGCACCTCGATGGAGCCGGTCGGAACCGCCAGTCCATCCGCCGCGCGGCGGAACCCGGTGATGCGCGCCGGCAGCCCGAGCTCCTGGTATTGCCGGAAGGGCCGAATCGCGAAGCTCGTTCGTGCCGCACAGGGAAGAACCGCCGCCAGTTCGCTCGTCGGATTGCGGTAATAGCCGAGATAGCGCTCCAGCCGCGGCCGCACGACATCCCGCAGCCAGGCAAGCCGCGCCAGAAGGTCATCGCTCGCCAGAGTCGGATCGCCGAACGACGCCAGCGTGAGTGTTGCATCCGTCATTGTTATCTCCTGACAGGGATCGTGTGAGCCGT
Source organism: Phycisphaerae bacterium (assembly GCA_035524355.1). Taxonomy (GTDB): domain Bacteria; phylum Planctomycetota; class Phycisphaerae; order WQYP01; family WQYP01; genus DATKPA01. The sequence goes on from DATKPA010000017.1 coordinate 41,017, forward strand.
TCGAAGTGGCTCTCCATAAACAGGACAGTTGCGCCGGGTTTGTGCGCACAAACGTGACCGAACATAACGCTAACCATCGACCCGGGCAGGGATAAAAAATGTTCAAAATTCCGGCCTCTCGCGCGGGATTTTTCCATCCGTGCGCACAGATATCTTCCGGCCCGCCGCAACTTGCCCCCTCGCACCCGTTCGCGGGCCCCTATAGGATGCTCGCATGCGCGTACTCCGCTGGCTCCTGGTTTTCCTTCTCGCTCTCGTCCCCCTCACGACGCTCGTGCATCGCAACGATCTCGGCCGGTGGGATGTCAACCGCAACGCCATGGCCGCGCCGGACGAATTCTCCTACCTGCTCCTCGCCGACAGCCTCCTTCACGGCGACGGCATTTCGACCGCAAAAACCGTCGGCCGCGACACCTTCTACCCGCCGGGATACCCGCTGCTGCTGGCCGGCTGGAGCCGCGTCGTCGGCCTCACTGTGTTTCACGCGCACGTGCTCAACGTGCTCCTCCTCTCCATCGCCACCCTCGTCGTCTACGCCTTCACACGCCGGCTCCTGCGGCACCTCGGCGAGGGCGCTCACCCGCAACTCCAGATGCGCGAACAAGAAAACGCCTGGATCGCCGTCCTCATCGCCGCCCTCTTCGCCACCAACTGGCATGTCCTCGAAGGGGCGCTCTTCGTCTTCAGCGAGCCGGCCTTCATGCTCGTGACCTTCGCCTGGCTCGCCCTCGGACTGCGCTGGCGCGACTGGCACCGCAGTCTTCCGCAAACACTCCTGCTCACCCTCCTCGCCATCGCCGCCTGGGCGATCCGCGGCGCCGGCATCGTCTGCATCGCCGCCATGCTCGGCGACGTCCTGGCCCCGCTCCTTTTCGGAAGGAATACGACAACCTCCCGCGCCGTTTCGCCCGCTCGCCGTTTCGCCCGCTCACTCCCGCCCCTCGTCCTCATCCTCCTCCTCGCCCTCGCCTACCAGCTCACCATCACCCGCATCTCCCCCGAAAAATCCCTCGCCGCCGTCAACTCCTCCGACAACAGCTACGGCCTGCAACTCCTCCGCGGCATCACCAAAAACGGAACCCTCCACGACTTCCCCTCCATCGCCGCCCGTGTCATCACCCTCGCCTTCAGCCACCTCGACGATTACGCCGCCGCCTTCACCCCCTGGTTCCGCGAAGCCCCCGCCTATCTCTTCCTCAACGTCATCGGTAAAACCTTCGGCCTGCTCGGCCTCTTCGGCTGGCTCTATCGCTTTCTCCGCGGCCTACGCAGCAACTCCCCCACGCGCTTCCTCGAGGTCTACATCCTCTTCTACATGGCCCTCTACCTCCTCTGGCCGTTCAATATGTCGCGCTTCTGGGCCCCGCTCCTCCCGATCATGCTCGCCTACGCCATCGATGCCCTCCGCCAGCTCTCGCAATGCCGCTCTATCGAAATTCTCCGTCCTCGCACCGCCGCCCCGATCCTCCTCCTCCTCCTCCTCGCCCTCTCCGCGCAGGAACTCAGGCTGCAGCTCGGAAACTACGAGCGGCGACTTAATTATGTATCGGACGCGCTCGCCGACGCGGCGCGCGTCGTTGTCCGTCGTTCTCTCAACCCCGCCGACACCCTCTTCGCCGTGGGGGGGACCTCGGAGCATTTTGTCTTCGCCTGGTACCTGCCTCGCCCCTATCTCCCGCGTTCTCCCGAACCCCACCTGCCGATCACCGGCAGCCGCGAGACCATCGAGGACATGCTGCTCCGCTCTCTGCGCGAAGTGGAGGCCACTCCCCCAAAGCGCCTATTTGTCGCCAGTTACTTTACCGAACCAAATTATCCGGACGTCTTCCGCGAGCTACAGCGTCGTGATCCGGCCCTGTTGTCCCATTTCGCGATCCGCCGCATTTTCCAAAAGGAAATTATCGCTACCGTGTGGGAGTTCGCACCCCGCCCCGTTCCCGCCTCATTTCCTTGACCGCGAAGCAATATATTTTACAACGTAAAGAGAGTGAGAGCTCGATCGAGCTCGCCCCGCAGAGGCGACGCGATGAGGATTACCGGCGCTTCGTGTGATCCCCCTGAACAGGGGGATAGGCAAACTTCTGCGGGCACACTGATGACAACCCAGGGCGGCTCCCCGCGATCCGCCCCGCCGCTTTTGGACCGGTGTCTACCCATATCCGGTGAATTGCGTTCTTTTCCCCGCCACAAAACGGCGGCCTCGGCGACGAAGTAACAACCCGGCGCTCTCCCGCGCCGTGACCGACACCAGCAGAGATTCCGGTCGGCCCGCCTCACGCCACCGGAGAACATAAGGAAGTACTGTGATTCAGTCCCCAATCGCACCTGGCCTCGAACGCTTCGATTCTCTGGAAATCTCCGATGTAACCCGCCTTCTGCACATCTCGGGCGAAGTCGCCTGCCTGCGAGATGACCCCCGCACCTGGCGCCTGACCCTCCTCGCCTCCCTCAACCAGGTCCTCCCCGCGGCCGTCAGCGCCGCCTTCATCCTCAAAAACGTCGTCCCCGACGTCACCCCCCTCGTCGTTTCCCTCTTCGACTCCGGCTTCAAGTCCGAGGCCCACCGCCAGGTCTTTCTCCGCGAGTTCAACACCGCCCCGTTCCGCGACCCCTTCTTTCGCCTCTGCATCGACCGCTTCCTCGAAACTCGACCCAAGTGCCTCACCGCCATCCGCAGCGACCTGGTCCCGGACGAAAAGTGGTACGCCTCCCACCACATAGAGGAGTATCGCCGACCGGCCAACACCGACGACTCCCTCTTCTCCATCGTCCAGACCGCCAATCGGGGCGACGCACTGGTCCTCTGCGCTTTCCGCAGTTGGGGCGACCTGTCCCGCTTCGGTCCGCGCGAACGGGCGATCATCGACACCCTCCACAACAGCCTCGACTGGATCTACCACGCGGAAGAAGCCACCTACCGCCTCACCCGCGCCTCCGCCCTCGCCCCGCGCCTCCGCCAAACGCTGGAATACCTCCTCGCCGGCCACACCGAGCGTCAGGTCGCCCTGAAGATGTCCCTCTCCGTGCACACCGTCCATGACTACGTGAAGGCCCTCTACGTCCACTTCGGCGTCTCCAGCCGCGGCGAACTCATTTCCCGCTGGATGCAGACCGGCGGCCAGATATCGCCCCCAAAATCCTCCTCGTAGCTCCACCAGCTTTATTCTCGATTGCGTCATTCTGCCCCTGCCATTGCGCGGGATTGCCCTGTATTGGACGCCACGCAAAAGTAGCGCGAGTTTCTTGTCGATACCTAACAGCAGGGGCCCTCAAAAAAGGGGGGGTCTCTCCGGGCAACTTCGCAGCCGAATCTGCGAAGCCGGTCGCCGGGTTGGCGACAACCACATTTGTAAGGTGATTCGGTGAATCAGCAATTGCTAGATCGCCTCATGGCATCCCCCCAGCTCCCCACCCTCCCCGCCGTTGCCATTCGCGCCCTCGAACTCACACGGCGCGACAACGTCAATCTCAACGAAATCGCCGAGCTCATCTCCAACGATCCCGCTCTCTCCACCAAGATCCTCAAAACCGTCAACTCCCCCTTCTACGGCCTTCCGAAACAGGTCTCCACCATCTCCCATGCGCTGGTCATTCTCGGACTTCAGGCCGTCAAAACCCTCGCCCTCGGCTTCTCCCTCATCACCAATCTCCAGGCCAAGGAACCCATCGACGGATTCGATCACATGCGCTTCTGGAAGCGCTCCATCTTCTCCGGCGCCGCCGCCCGCGTCCTCGCCAAGCACATGGCGATGGTCCAGCAGGAGGAAGCCTTTCTCGCGGGCCTGCTCGCCAACGTCGGCGTATTGGTGATGCACCGCGTGCTGGGCGCGGAGTTCGACGAACTCTACGTCCGCTGCCGCGGCGATAACGACGATCTCCTGCCCCTCTGCCAGGCCCGCTTCCACCTCGACCACATCGAAACCGGCACGATGCTCGCCAGTCACTGGCAGCTTCCCCCGGTCCTCGCCCGTCCCATCAGTTGCCATCACGCCCCCTCCGACGATGATCACGAGCTCAAGCCGCTCGTCGAAGTCGTGCACGTGGGCGTCATCATCGGTGATGTCTTCGCCGCCGCAGACCCCGCCCCCTACATCGTCCGCGCCCGCAAGGAAATGACCGAACGCTTCAAGTTCTCTCCCGAAGAAACGGAACAGCTTCTCGCGGAGATCGGCTCCTCCACGCGCGATGTCGCCAAACTCTTCGAGGTCAACATCGGCGTCAACCGCTCCTACGCCCAGATCCTCGAAGAAGCGCAGCAGGCCCTCGTCCAGTTGACCCTCCAGTCCCAGCAGCAGGTGCGCACCATCCAGAAGGAAAACGAAACCCTCCAGGCCCGCGCCACCACCGACCCGCTCACCGGACTTGCCAACCGCGCACGCTTCGACGAATTCCTCGAAGAACAGTTCACCCGCGCCTACCGGCTGCAGCGCCCCCTCGCCCTGCTCTTCCTCGATATCGATCATTTCAAAAAGGTCAACGACACCTACGGTCACCCCGCCGGCGACGAGGTGCTGCGCCGCGTCGCCCGCGTCCTCAAGGCCGCCTGCCGCAGCATCGATCTCGCCGCCCGCTACGGTGGCGAGGAATTTGCCATCGTCCTGACCGAAACGGAGACCCCCTCAGCCTCCCAGACCGCCGAAAAGATCCGCCGGGCCATCGAGTCGGAAGGCATTTCCTTCGAGGGCAATGTCCTCAAGATCACCGCATCTCTGGGAATCGCCGGCACCGACCGGACGCGCATCTTCAGCGTGCCCGCCCAGCTTACGAGCGCTGCGGACCGCGCTTCCTACGCCTCAAAAATGTCGGGCCGCAACTGCGTCCGCCTCTTCCGGCCAAAAGCCGCCACTCCCGGCGTCGCCGCCCACGTCGCTTCCTGAAATCCCCCGCCACTCCCCAAATCTCTCACGCCGAGCACGCTCCCGCTCGCTCGTCGTGAGGAGTTTTACACGCGCCGAAAACAAGCTCCGGCGGCGCTTACGCGGCGGCACGCGCCATAGATTTTTCATGTTTTTCCCACGCCGCACACAATAGCGCTCTCATGTCGTCGTTTCTCAGACAGTCGCACCTCTTCCCTGCCCCTTTCTTCTCTGAGGATTTTCGCATGAGAATCTCCATTCCCTTTCTGCTCGTGCTCGCCTGCCTCTCCGCCGTTGCTGCCGCCGACACCCTCACCATTCAGTCCCGACCCGGGGGATCTCTCACCGTCGAATGCAACTCCGACACCCAGGAACTCACCTTCTCACGCAATGGAAAACCCTTCGCCGAACATGTGAAACCCTGGGATGGCCTCGGCGATGTCCCCACCGCCAAAAAGGTGCAGCTCAACGACCCCCTCGGGCAGGGCGACGGCATCGACATCGAAGGTGCCGCCGGCACGCAGCACATATGGGTCGTCCCCGGCTCACCCTTCGTCTTCACCCGCGTCGACGTCCATCCCTCCAGCAACGCCGTCATCATCAAAGACATCACCCCCTTCACCTTCTCCATGTCCGCCGCCGGCGACAACACCCGCCTCTTCTCCCCCGAAGGCATCACCAAACCCGGAGGAGGCGACCGCAGCACCTCCTACTTCTTCCTCGCTGCCGTCGCTCCCGCCTCTCGCGCCGGCATTGTCACCGGATGGATCACCCAGGAAATCGGCTCCGGTCTCGTCGACTCCAGGGGCGCCGGAACCTCGCTGTCCATCGCCCCGCGCGCTGAGTACGGCAAACACAAGGTCGAAAGCGGCACCACCTTTCGCAGCGAAATTGCCGCCGTCGGAGACTTCGACGACGCCCGCCTCGGTCTCGAAGCACTCGCCGATGCCGACGCCAAGGAAAACAACATCCACATCCGCCCCGTCATGTCCGGCTACTGCACCTGGTACCACGCCCACGCCTCCAACGAAAAGGACCTCAAAGCACTCGCCGACTTCGCCAAAGAACAGCACCTCAAAGACTACGGCTTCGACTTCATCCAGATCGACGACGGCTGGCAGAAATCCCGCCGCGATTTCAGCGACTACAACCACGACGCCACGCGGGGGGGGGCCACTTATCCCGCCGGCATGAAGCAAACCGCCGGGAACATCAACGCCGACGGCTTCGTCGCCGGCCTCTGGCTCACGCCCTTCGCCTGGGATTCCAAAGTCCTCAGCGACCACCTCGACTACTTCGCCAAAACCCCCGCCGGCGAAGTCTACGCCGTCAAATGGGCCGGCGACTGCTTCGACATGACCAATCCCGCCGCCCAGCAATATCTTTCCGACACCATCTCCCGCATCACCCACGAATGGGGCTACAAATACCTCAAAGTCGACGGCCTCTGGGCCGGCACCGCCACCACCATTCTCTACCCCAACCCCCAGTACAAACCCGACGACTACGGCAACGCCGTCTTCCACGATACCGAGCGGGGGGGGGCCACCAACATCTCCGCCTACCGCACCGGCCTCCGCACCCTGCGCAAGGCCGCCGGCGATGATGTCTTCATCTGCGGCTGCAACGTCGCGCAAAACCATCGCACCCTCGCCGGCTCCATCGGTCTGCTCGACGCCATGCGCGTCGGCCCCGACATCAAGGCCTCCTGGGACTCCATCTCCACCCGCGCCGCCGTCTTCGCCACCCGCGAATACTTCCTCAACGGCCGCGTCTGGTGGAACGACCCCGACTGCCTCATGCTCCGCGATCCCATCACACTCGACGAAGCCCGCGCCTGGGGCTCCTTCATCGCCATCTCCGGCCAGCTCAACGTCGTCTCCGAAGACCTCGCCAAGCTCCCGCCGGAAAAACTCGACATCGTCAAACGCACCATGCCCAACGTCCCCCACGCCGCCCGCCCCCTCGAACTCTTCAGCCAGAACCAACCGCGAACCTGGCAGGCTCACATCGGCGACCGCGAAGCCGCCCACGACATCGTCGGCCTCTTCAACTGGGACGAACACTCCCCCGCCAGAATCGACGTCGACACCAAAGCCCTCAGCCTCGCCGACGGCAACTACGTCGGCTTCGATTACTGGGAGAATCAGTTCGTCGACACCTTCTCCGGCACCAAGTCCTTCGACACAAAACCCGGCGCCTGCCACGTCCTGAGCCTCGTCAAATCCGCCGACCGCCCGCAACTCGTCAGCACCTCTCGCCACGTGCTCCAGGGCGGCCCCGACATCGAAGAAGTCACCTGGGATGCCGCCAGCAGCACGCTCAGAGGCAAATCCAAAGTTGTCGCCGGCGATCCCTACGAACTTCGCATCGTCGCCGGCCCATACAAACTCAGCGGCGCCACCCTCACCACCGGCGCAAAACCCGAAACCTCCGACGACAACGGCCACGTCCGCGTGAAGTTCACGCCCACCGAAACCGGCGAAGTCGACTGGCAGGTGCAGTTCGCTCCCGTGAGATAAGCGAGTTCTCGGACGATTCAAGAATTCCATGCATATTAACATTGATATGCCACGCAGACGATATTAGTATACAGATGCGGTTAGGAGGGCTGCGGTATCGCGGTCCGTTGGAGCCTTGCTCCACCTGGCTGCATTTTTTTTTATTCCCCTCCATTTTAGTTGGCACCATGTACCTTCTTTACCTGGACGACTCTGGATCAGCTAAGAATACCCGCGAAGAATATCTGGTGCTTGGCGGCATCTCTGTATTCGAACGTCAAGTCCATTGGATCTCACAGGAACTCGATAAACTCGCTGCCGAAATACTTCCGTCCGATCCCAAATCAGTTGAATTCCACGCCTCGGAGATTTTTTCCGGTAGGGTTCCACCGTGGAACGGCATGGACAAGACCGCCCGACGCGATGTCATCAAAAAAGTGCTGCAGGTTCTTCAGTTAGCTCACCACACGACGCACGCTTTCGGGTGCGCTGTTCATAAAGCCTCCTACCCCACTTCGGACCCGATGAAGATTGCCTTCGAAGAACTGTGCCACCGCTTCGATCTTCAGCTTAAACGCATGTACAACCTCGGAGACAAGCAGCGCGGCATCATCATCCTCGACAAGAGCACTCATGAAACGACCTTGCAGGACATGACGCGTGATTTCCGAACGCTCGGCACTCAGTGGGGCGTCGTTCAAAACCTCGCCGATGTGCCCTTGTTTGTCGACTCCAAGGCTTCGAGAATTGTTCAGCTTGCCGACCATGTTTCGTATGCACTCTTTCGGGCTTACGAGGCTGCTGATTTCTCCTACCTGAATATCGTTCTCAATAGGTTTGACGAGGACGGTGGGAGATTACATGGCCTTTGCCATAAGCAGACAAATACCTCAAATTGCATGTGCCAGGCCTGCATGAGCCGCCGCCTTACAAACTCCCGCTGGCAACCCTAAAAGCCTGCCGGCAACCTCTCACTTCCCCACCGCCTTTACCTGCAAAACCGTAATCCCCGCCGGCACATCCGCCTCCACCCGCTTCACCCCCGCTCGCACAAGACCGTCGATCGCCTCCGGCGTAATCGCCTCATCAAACCCGTACGTGCCGCGCAACCGATTCACCTCGCTCCAATCGATCACCACGTAATTGAACCCCTGTTCCCGCAGCCACCGCGCCGCCCCCTCCGGGCCGCCCGCACGCAGCGCGTCTCCCAGTAAGTTCTGGTCGAAGGTGGTGTTATACACAATCTCCCCGTCCCAGAAGAGCGGCATCGCATCGCCCTCCAGCAGCACTTTTCCCTCCGGGAGCGATGGACGCGGGCCGGGCTTTTCCACGGCGGCCACTACATTAGCCACACGGGAATACAACTCGCCGATGGGGGGGGGCTCGTGCCTCCGTTTGCCGACGTTCTGTACGCCGCCGAGCAATCCCACTTCCGGCAGCAGCAAAAACACGGTGCAGATCGCCGCCGCACCAACCACGGTCGCCACCAGCAGTTGCAGGGTTCGAACCAGGACGCCGCCGCGCCCTCCGCCCTCGACTCCGATCCCCACCAGCCACGCGAGGGGCACCACCATTGGCAGCAGAAAGCGCGATTGCAGATGCGTGAGAAACGTCCACGCCGCCAGTTGTAACACGAGCACCAGCAACAATATCGACAGCTCGCGCCCGCGGGAGCCGGCTCTGCTTCCGACGCCGCGCAGGAATCCCAGCACGATGGCGAGCGGGACAACCAGCCACAGTACGCCAACATGTTTCCACCAGGCTTCCGCAGGTGGCGGGCGCTCCCCTGCCCAGACGTAAATGGAGCCCCATCCCGGCGACCACTGGTCGTTCAGGACCGACTCTCGAACGAGCGCTACTAGCCGTCCGCCAAAAGATTGCTCCTCAGCGAGTGCGGCGTGCCCGCGATTGAAACGCGCGACCTGATCGGCCGTCCAGCCGTCGTGCGGCAGGATGTTGGCGGCCAGCGGGAAGAGCGGGTTTCCACCGCTGCCGACGGCGGCGCGAATCGCCCACGGCGCGTACAGGGCGAGGGCTGTCAGGGCGGCGATGGCGGTCGCTTTCCATCGGCCGCGCAAAAGCAGAATGACGGCCACGGGGGCGGCAAAAAAGACGCCTGCCGTCATCTTGCAGCCGACCGCCAGTCCCAGCATTACGCCAATAAGCACACCGCTGCTTGCACCCTTCTGGTTCCCCATTGCCAGGCCCAGCGCGAGGGTGCCGTACAGGACCATGCCCCATTCGTCGTAGGCGAGCGAGGCCGTGACGATCGTCCACGGGATGGCGAGCACGGCGACCATCGCCGCGATACGCCCGATCGCTTTCATTCGCACCGGCGCCGTGCCGATGGCCAGGACGCTCAGCAACGCGAGACAAGCGTGCAGCATCTGGGCCGGAAAGACGCCCCAGAGGTGGTCAGGCCCGCTCACTGGGCCCCCGTTCCCCCCCCCCGAGCCCATCGCGAAGCGGCCAGTTTGCATGAGCAGCAGATAGAGCATTTCGACGTTGGCGGGCAGATAGGAATAGACGTTGTGCGAGACAGGCGCGATCGAATTCGTGTCGCCGTATTCCCGCGGCATCTCCAGGTGGTACTCGAGCACGTCGTAGCCTCGCCCCTCGCTTACCCACAGCGTGCCCGGCGGGAACGTGACGGCGATGAGGAGGATGGCGACGGGGACGCCGGCCAGGAGGATCATCCATTCGCCGCGCCGGCAGCGAGTGCGCATCGGGGACCAGTCGAAGCGGTTGAGAAAATTGCGCGTCGGGACGATGCCGATGGCGACGGCGAGGCCCATGAGCAGCAGCGGGAGCCATGGAGGGTTCAGGAGGTGGAGAGCGCCGAAGACGAGGGTGGCGAAGGCGAAGGCACCGAGGCCGAGGGCGATGGAGAGGATGAGGCGGAAGAGGTCGGGCCAGGGGGAGTCGGCGAATGCGCCGGTCTTTGTGAAGAATTGGGTGAGGGCGATGCCGAGCATGGCGGCGCTGATAACCAGCGGCAGAACCAAGAGGCCGTGGAGCCAGGTTTGAAAAACATCGACGGCCCGGTTGCCCGCGACGAGGTAGACGCAGGCCCCGGTGAGGACGGCAAAGGCGGGGACCAACAAGTAGCGCGGCCAGCCGCGGGAGTTGGCGGGTTGGGGGTCGGCGGGTTCGCCGGTGGCGCGTCGATAGCCGGAGGGTTTGACCATGGATCGGAGTATACGGTGCGAGTGCGGAATGGGTTAAGGGGGGAAGGTTTTGAGGAGGCGGCGGGTTGAACAAACACCATCCTCGCAGAAGACTACGGATGGCGCTATTCACCATAAGGCGCGCAAATACATTGTCTTATGTATTAGATTAGTGCTATTAAGATGCATTCTTGTTTAATTCTGCATGATTTCGATTGACCAATTCTATTGCGGTGTCGAAGATTACTTTCAAATATCCTGGCGCAAAGATTGTTGAATTCACTGATTCAAGCGAAGGGGACGGCTTTGCCATTGAAGGGCTCATCTTGGCGCTGGTTAATCGTTTTGCAGATTATCTTTTTGGTCGCTCTGCAAGTACTGAACCTGTTCAAGGCCGTGCCGAAACCAAATAGGGCGGATGATTCGGGCTATTATGCATGGGCACAATCCTGGTTGGACGACCACGATTGTGATCCCACAAATCAGCTGGCCGGGAATCCCTTATTTCCCATCATCAAAAGACCGGGCAATGGAGGGGGCAGCGTCGTTCTTAACAAATATCCAATCGGTTGGAGCGCTGCGGTATTTCCGGCAATGGCCACGGGCGAATTCCTCAGCAGATCCACGTCGCAAGCGGGGATGGGGGCCTTGGCGCCGCTGGTGGTCCAATGTGCATGGATTGGCGTTTACCTGTGGTGCATCGCGGGAATCTGGGCGGCCTATGATGGTCTTCGCTTACTGACCGATGCGCGATCGAGCGCTTGTGCGGTCGCTTTGGCCTGGCTCGGTACAAGTGCGTTCGCCTACAGTTGGAAGAGCCCGGGGATGGCGCATGGGGTGAGCATGTCGGCAATTTGCCTCGCTTACTGGTGTGCAATCAGGGCCGGTCGCTCCCGGCCGGATGCCTGGTTTTCGTTTGCCTGGGGCATCTTTGCATCGATAGCAATATGCACGCGGACTTTGAATGTGTTGATTCTCATTCCGTCGGTTCTCCTCCTTATTTCCAACGGAAGAATCAATCCTGTTCACCTGATGAATCGAAAAAGCTTCTTCCGCATGGGGATGGCGATACTCGGCATGCTCCCGTTGATCCTGTTTCAAGCATCGATCTGGCATTCGCTTTATGGCGTCTGGTATTTCAATGGATACGCCGCGAATCACGAGGGATTTGCATTCAACGCAGCCAATCTGATGCTGTTTCTCTTCAGCACGCAAAAGGGATTCTTGCTGTGGCATCCGGTCGTGATTCTCGCGGTGCTGGGGTTATTGACGCCGTTTCTTGCCGCCGGTGCTGCGTCGCTGCGCTTTGTGGCGTTTTCCTGCCTTGTGCTGATTGTCGTCACGGTCCTCCTCTATGGCAGTTGGAGCTTCTGGAGTCTTGGCAACGCATATGGGGCGCGCTGGACGGCGGATCTTTTCTGGGTTTGGGCTTTTGGATTGGCGTGCCTGTTTTCGTCCGCCAGGAGCGCTTTTCGTGCGACAGCGATTGCTGCAGTCTGTCTCGCCATGGTCTCTGTGCTCTGGATAGGGGGGCAGATCGCCAACAGGGTTCCTTTGGATGATCAGTTGGATATCACGTTCCCGCATTGGGGAAGGGTCCAACTGCCGTGAGGGTGGGCTCACCTCCGGGCAATCCAACCGCAATCAACCGAATGGCTCTTTTTCGGCCGTAACCGCTCCGCGCTTGGAGCGCCGGGGCCAACTATTGGCAGGAGGCTGGTCCCTCCCCAAACGGGGTGGTATCTGGTAAAGTTAAGGCAATGCCGACCGTCCGAGAAAAACCGAAGGTAGACCGTGGCCGCGATGTTCCCAGTGTGCGGCAGGTGTCCGTTTTTACGGAAAACCGAATCGGAGCCCTCTCCCAGTTGCTCTCGACGTTCGATTCGACGAAGGTGCGCATCCTCGCCCTTGCCGTCATCCAGGGCTTCGATTGCGCCATCGTCCGCTTCGTCTTCAACGACACCGACGCCGCCGCAAAAGAACTCGTCGAGTCCAACTACCGCTTCACCATCTGCGATCTCGTCGCCGTCGAAATGCCCCCCTCCGGCGACGGCCTCGCCAAAATCTCCAAGGCCCTCCTCTCCGCCGAAATCGACATCCACTACTGCTACGCCCTCATCACCTCCGAAAAAATCCGCCCCTCCATCGTGGTGCATGTGGATAATCCGTCGCTGGCGGCGACGGTGCTGGGGGAGGATGGGTTTTATCTGCTGGATGAGTCCGATTTGCGGGGGTAAGGAGAGGGGTTTCGGAGGGTCGCGCAATCTTGCTGGATTGAATCCATGCGCAGCCTCTCTTGCTCGGCACCGTTGACAGTCATGGGCTAAACCGCCATCATTTGGGTCTATGGCCACCGTAAGCGACCCGTCGACCGTCACGACGCTACCAGCCTTCGACAACCCCCCTGTCGTCGAAACAATTCTAAGTGTTCAGTTTGATCCGCTTAGATGCCTGACAAATGCCAAACTTGGCGCGTTCTGGTACCTTGTTCGAGCCGATTACCCTTTAACCGCTGATGCACCTCCGACCGCGCCACAGATTGAGACTTTCGAGGGATCGCCTTTTTCCTGGCCCCCCATGTTTCAATTCCGGATTGGCCAAGATCCCTCATCGCGCCTTCAGCTTCGTTCCGCCGACAAATCCAGAATGATACAGGTCGAAAATGGGAGGCTTTCGTATAACTGGCTCGCGCAAGGAGAGCAGAAAAACTACCCTCGCTTCAGCGCGATAAAGCCGGCTTTTGACGGCTGTACTAAGGTTTTCTTTGATTTTCTCAAGAGTGAAGGGGCCGGGGAACCGAAACTCATTCAGTGGGAGGTGACGTACGTTAACCATCTTCCGCGGGGCTCCGTGTGGGAGAGCCCCGAAGATTGGCCTCGTCTCTTCCGTCGTTCTCAATTTGTACTGTCGACAGATTCACCGAAGCCCAAATTTGAAAGCTTCAATGGCAGTTGGCACTTTGAAATTGAACCGAAGCAAGGACGGCTTCATGTCGAAGTCCAACATGGCAAGACTGCTCCCCCCGAATCTAGAGAGCTAATAGCCCTTAAGTTGACGGCTCGCGGGCCGATAAATGAAAAAGGAGGGAATTCCTTGGACGCCGGCTTGAACCTGGGGCATGCTATAATCGTGCAGAGCTTTGCGGACCTTACATCCGATGAAGCTCACAAGGTGTGGAGGAGGACGCAGTGAGCGCACTTGCCCTGAAGAGAACGCGGAATTCGCCGCCAATTGAATCGACGCCGAACCTTCGGCTTGTTGTGGACACTGGCGCCGCCGACAACGCCATTCTTGCAAGTGTTCAGTCTGAGTCTAAAGATTGGGATACGATTTTGCGTACCCTCCACCAGTGGGGCACCCAGCCCGAGGGACTCGAGGCGGAAGACTTTTCTCCTCCTACGTACGAGGCCATTGTCGCGGCGGCTGATATTGCCGTTCGATTGAAGATGGATAGTTGCCCAATGCCGTTCCGTTGTGCGCCGAGCGCCGACGAAGGCGTTGTGTTCGAGTGGAAGTACGGGGAAGCCTATCGAACACTCGAGGTGCTTCCGGATGGGACGATGGAATTCTTGGAATTCCAGAATAACGAGCTAAAGCGCACCCAGTTCAATGTCTAGCACAATACCTTCCGTGAGCTTAATATCATCGCATGTCGAATGCCGATGATGTCATCAACGACGATGAGCTACTTTACCGGCGCATATTACCTGAGTATTTTGATTCCGCGGTAGATGACAAGCCATCCCCTGATGCTTTCCGACCGCAGAAAAATGATGTCACGGGCTTGTCCCTATTTCGAGCAAAGTTTCGAGCACCAGAGGTCATCGTTGGAAGCAAACCTGGTCGGCTGGACTTCGTCGGCGTTGTACGAGTCGGCGATTTGCGAGCGAACGGGATCGATGTCGTCGTGAATGATCTTAACGATCCAGGACATGTAGAAATTCAGTCGATGCGATACGAGCTTCGACGCACCGAAGAGGTAATAAAAAAGGCTTTCGATTTGGCCAAAATACATTGCCGCCAAGTCCTTGGTCCTTTCCCTCCTTTGCCTCCCCAAGAACCATAACTATCTTGAGTCCACGGCGACGTCGTCGGCGAGTGTGGCATCCCGGGTGAGGCGGTGGGCGGTTCCGTAGACCCAGTTCAGGTGGCGCTCGACGAGTACGCGGAAAACGTCCGCATCTTTGGCCGCGGCATATTGGGCGAGGAGTTGCCCGTCGGTGAGGTGATTGATTTCGGCGGATTGGATCACAGTCTCTCCTTGCGACTCCTTATACATCCACCAACACGCGACCCACGACAAAAACTTGCATCGACCCGCAAAAAAACTTGACCCGATCTAGATCATCGTTCATAATATGTTAGGTACGCCGCCCGGGGGAGGAACTCATGCCCACACCACATCCAATCCACTTTCATCCCCCCACATCCCCATTCCCCCCTCTCCGCCCCAGAACCATAAACAACGCCCAGACCGCATCTTCCACGACCAAAGCCGCCTCCGAACACGGTGTGTCATCAAATGGAGTTACTCATACCCTATTTTCCATACCCCATTCCCATACCCCATTCCCCACGCTTTCGCTTTCCTCCCATTCCACGCTACCCTACCCCTCACCATCTCACCCCACCCCTCTCACCGGAGGCCCAATGCGTTCAAATCATTCGCTCATTCGTCATTGGAATTTGTTTCGTCATTCGTCATTTGTCATTCGTCATTCCGCCGTTGCCCTCCTCCTCGCCCTCGCCGCCTTCGTCCCCTCCGCTCCCGCCGCCACCCTCACCAACGACGTCGGCATCACCATCACTCTCGACGAATCCAGCGGCAACTACTCCATCGAATCCAAAGTGCCCGCATGGACCTTCGAGGGAACGCTGCAATGCCCGCTCAAGAACGTGCGCACCGCAGCCCAGCCCGGCGACAATGATGCCCCATCGCAGGTGCTGCAAGCAGAGGTCGGCGATACAGGCGTGACAATCGCGGTGCGGTTGTACGATCAGCAGACGAATGTGCTCTTCTCGTGGAAGACGGCGAAGGGTCTGGATGCGGCGCCGATCTCCTTTCCGTCGTTCAACTCGCTGCCGGCAAAACTCCATGCGTTCAGTTACAGCGACAATCATTTTGCCGACCCGTCGTTCACGATGCAGGAAACCGGAACCCCCTACGTACTCTTCGATGACAGCGCCAACACCGCCGTGATTTCACCCGCCAACAATTTTCTCGTCGCCCGCATGACCGGCCGGCTCGACAGCGGCGGCTCCCTGGCCAGCGGACTCAATCGCGACCTCCGCAATCTCCCCCCAAATTTCACCCACGAAACCCTCCTCACCCTCGGCACCGGCGTCCACGACACGTTTCTGAACTGGGGCCGCGCCCTCTCCGCACACGTCCACGCCCCTCGGCCCTCCAACAGCGCCGATCCCGTCCTCCGCTACCTCGGCTACTGGACCGACAACGGCGCCTTTTACTACTACAACTACGATCCCCAGAAAGGCTACACCGGCACGCTCGATGCCCTGGTTTCACATTACCGCGAGAAGCAGATTCCGATCCGCTATCTGCAACTCGATAGCTGGTGGTATCAGAAATCGCTGACGGATTACAAGGGAAAGGTGGGCACGACGAAGAACACGAAGTTGCCCGAGGCCTCGTGGAATCGCTACGGCGGGACGCTGGAGTACAAGGCGCATCCGGATCTGTTTCCGAATGGGCTGGATGCGTGGCAGAAGGCAATCGGGTTGCCGCTGGTGGTCCACGCCCGCTGGATCGATTTGAACAGCCCCTATCACCACCAGTACAAAATCTCCGGCGTGGTCGCGACCGATCCGAAATTCTGGAACGACATCGCCGCGTACCTGCAACAGTCGGGCGTGACCTGTTATGAGCAGGACTGGCTGAATTTCATGTACGACTATTCCCCGGCGCTGCAGACGACCGTGGATGCGGGAAACCAGTTTGCCGATGGCATGGCGACGGCCTGCATGAATCACGGCCTCACGATGCAGTACTGCATGGCCCCGGCGCGGTTCTTTCTACAGGGCGTGAAGTATCCGAATTTGACCAGCATCCGCGTGAGCGACGACCGGTTCGAGCGGAAGAAGTGGAACAATTTTCTGTACACGTCGCTGCTCGCGGAAGCGACCGGCCGCTGGCCGTGGACGGATGTGTATAAGAGCACGGAGACGGAGAACGTGCTCTTGTCGGTGCTCTCGGCCGGGCCGGTGGGGATCGGGGATGAGATCGGAAAGGAGAGCCGCGAGAATCTGATGCGGGCCGTGCGGAGCGATGGGGTGATCGTGAAGCCGGACTCCCCGATCGTGCCGGTGGATGCCAGCGTGATTGCCGACGCGGGGACGAAGCATCAGCCGCTGCTCGCAGCCACGGCAACGACGCATGATGCCGGGAAGACGATTTATGCGTTTGCCTACCCGCGGGAGTTCGATGCGAAGACGGTAGCATTCACGCCGGAGTCGCTGGGAGCTCAGGGAACGGTCTACGTCTATCAGCCCTTCACGAAGGCTGCGAAGCTGATGCAGGCGAGCGAAACGTTCAGCGACACGATTTCGGAAAAAGGATCGGCATTTTATGAGCTGGTCCCGGTGACCAGGAGCGGCATCGCCCTGGCCGGCGATGCGGGGAAATTTGTGGGAACGGGAAAACAGCGGATCGCATCGATGGCGTCGGACGAGAAGACGCTCGCCGTGACGCTGCTGACGGCACCGAACGAAGGGGCGATCACGCTGCATGGATTTGCGGACAAGACGCCGGCGGTGAGCCTGGCGCGGGGGACGGCAGATGCCGTGGCGTACGATGCGGCGACGCGGCACTTCACAGTCACGATCCATCCGGATGAGACTGCCCCGGTGGATAACTTTTCGGCGGATCCGGTGCATCGCATCGATGTGCGGTTTTCGTTGCAGTAAATGATGAAGCCCGCGAAAGGGTTCGCGGGCTTTTTGGTGATTTTGCGGGCACATTCCGGCGATGCCTTCGCCGGCTTTGTTCATCCTTGGACGCTGAGGCCGGAGGAGACGGCGACCGCCGCGGGCCGGACCGCGAAGGCGGGGTAGCCGCGACGGGCGGGAGCGCCGGCGGGGGCAGGGACTTTGGGCAGGTTCGTGGGGATGGCGGTGGGGGAGGGGATCGGGGCGGCGGCGGCGGCGCTGGTGATGGCGTCGGCGTTGGCCGCGATGATCGGCTGCGATTCGCCGGCCTTTTCCTTGGCCAGCTTGTCCATCAGCATCACCCAGGTTTCGCGCTGGTGACGCATGATTTCGAGGGCATCATCGACGAGCTTCTCATCCTTGGTGATGTTGGCTTCGACGAGGCGGCGGTAAATGAAGTTGTAGAGGGCGGCGAGTTTGCCGCACAGGTCGGGATTGATGTTGCGGTTCAGCGCGGTGCTAAGCTCCGTGATGATTTTCTGGGAGCGGACGAGGGCCTTGAAGCTCCCCTCGATATCCTTGCGGCGGATCGCTTCCTTGGCCTGCTCCGCAAAGCGGATGGCTCCGTCCCAAAGCATGAGGGTCAACATCTCGGGTGAGGCCGTCATTACCTTGGTCTTCAGGTATTCCTGACTGGGTGCTGCCATTCTTATGTCCTGCTAACCAACGAAACTGCAGACCTTCATCTTATCGGGAAGAGACCCTTCACAGGTTTACTCCCATTTTGGCGATTTTAACCCGTCTTCTTGGTGCTGGAGGAGGAAGTGGTGGCGGTGGAGGCCGCGAGGCTGGAGATGGCGGAACCCTGAGCCTGGAGGCCGGCGATGGTGCTCTCAAGATTGGCGAATTGCGTCAGAAGGAGCTGCTTCTTGGAAGCGAGAAGGGTGGAGAGGGAGTTTTGCTGGTTGGTGAGCTGCTGTTCCTGCGTCTGAAGGGCGGTGGAGGCGTCGAAGAGGACGCCGGTCTGCGCGTCGCTGAAGCGGGTGACGAGATCGCTGAGGGAGGCACCGATGCCTTTGACGGCGGAGGTGGGGAGGGTCGGGGGGAATTCGCCGTCGAGGGTGCCGTTGGTGAAAGTTCCCTTCAGGTGAAGGGCGGCGGCGCTGGTGCCGCCGTTGACTTCGCTGACACTGGGCGTGCCGGAGCCGCCGACCTGGGTCAGGACGATGCCCCCGAGGGTTTTGCCGTTGATGGCGGCGGTGATGGTGCCATTGGAGCCGTTGTTGATGGCCTTGATGACGTCGCCAATGGTGGCGGCGCTGGAGAGGTCGATGTCGTGGGCGACGCCGTTGCCGTCAGTGATGCTGATGTGACCCTGGGGGAATGTGGAGGGGCTGGTGAGGCTGTTGAGGGTGGTGGCGGAGGTGATGGAGGGTGCTCCGCCGGCGGTGGCGGGGACGTTCTTGGTGAAGATATTTTGTACATCAGTCGGGTCGGTGGCGAGGACGGAGTTGAGCGTATCGGTATTGAGAGAGAGGGTGCCGTCCTGGCCGACGGTGATGCCGATGGAGGCGAGGCTGGTGACGGAGCCGTAGCCGGAGTAGGACTGGTTGACGAAAGCGCCGAGGGCGTCGGAAACCTGCTGGACGGTGGAGTTGCCGAAGAGGATGCCGTTGTTGGCGGCGTTGTTCTGGTCGAATTTGGTGGCGTCGGCAATGTTGCTGATGACCTTGTTATAACTGTCGACGAAACTCTGGACGGCGTCGGAGATTTTGCTCGTGTCGTTGGTAACCGAGACGGTGGTCTGGCCGACGCCGGTGAGGTTGAGGGTGAGGCTCGGGATCAGGCCGGTGATGGAATTGGTGCTGCTCGTGGTCAAAAGCCCGCCGGTGCCGTTGGAATTCCCGCCGTAGACGACGACGGCGTTCTGCCCCTGGACAAGCGAGGTGGTGGTGAGCCCGGAGTTTCCGTCGTCGATGACGAGGCGCCCGGCCTGGCCGGAGTTGCGGCTGGAGATGCTGAGGCGGAAGGGGTTTCCGGAGGATCCGTCGTTGATCACCGAAGCGGCCGCGCCGATGCCGAGATTGTTGATGTTGGTGGCGATGGTGTTGAGCGAATCGCTGGAGCTGATGGTGATGGTTTTCTGGAATGAGCCGTTGAGTGTGCCGTTGGTGAAGTTGCCGGCAATTCCAAGCTGAGCGGCGGATTTGCCGCCATTGGTGTCGCTGATGGAAGCCGTTCCCGTGCCGCCGGTTTGCGTGAGGAGGATGCCGTCGCCGGTGCTGTTGATGCTGGCGGCGACTTTTACGCCGGCGTGGTTGATGGCATTGATGACGTCGCCGATGGTGGTGATGCTGCCGCTGGAGAGATCGACGGTCGCACCGTTGGTGCCGTCGCTGACCTGTATTTTTCCGAGGGTGACACCGGTGCCGCCGTTGAGCGTGGAAAGGAGCGTGTTGTTCGAGATGTAGCGAAGGCGGAGGTTCGTCGAGGCAAGCTGCGAGCCCGTGGCGGTCGGAGTGCTTGTCCCGGCGATGTGGAGGAAACTGGCGAGGTTGCCGTTACCGTCGGCGACGGTGAAGTTGGTGCTGGAATTGCTGGTGAGGGTGATGCCGGTGCCGGAGTTGTTGATGGACGCCGTGACGCCCTGGGTGTTGGTGTTGATGCCGGCGATGACATCCTGCAGGCTGCGCGCGTTGGTCAGGTCGATCGACTGGCCGTTGATGGAGATGGTGCCGAAGGTGGGCAAGGTGCTGCCGGCGCCCTGATTGCCCCCGTTGAGGTCGCGGAGAAGCGGTCCGGAAAGCACGTCGGCGATGCGATCGCCGACGAGGGTTGAGCCGCTGCTGGTTCCCGTCGTAAGCCCCAGGTCATAGGCCGCGAGAGAGCCATTTTGCGCGTTGACGGTAATGGGTCCGCCATTGGCATCCGAGAGCGTGATGCCGCTGCCGTCGGCAGACACCGCCGCGGTGACACCTGCGGTCGAACCTGCGGAGTTAATGGCCTTGATGACGTCGCCGACAGTCTTGGCGCTGCCGAGAGAGACCGTGAAGGGTCCGCCGGTGGCGCCCTGGACGGTGAAATCGGGGAGGGAGGAACGGCGTACGCCGTTGCCGTCATTGAGGGTGTCGAGGCTGGTCGCCGCGCTGATTTTGGTGAGAGAAGTTCCCGTGAGCGTGGTGCCTGTGGCGGTTCCAGCCAGCCCCAGGTCCGAGGCGGTGGTAGTGGTGCCGGTGTTTGCGATTCTCAAGGATCCCGACCCGCCCGAGGTATCGGTGATGACGAGGTGATCGCCGCTGATCTTGGCGTTGACGCTCACGCCGGACGCGGAGTTGATCGCGGTCACGACGTCATTGACATCGACGGCGTTGGAGAGGTCGACAACGCTGGAAGCGCCGCTGGCGTCGGTGATGCGGACGGCGCCGCGCGACACGCCGCTGCCGCCATTGAGCTGCGCGAGACTGGCGACGTCGGTGAGCTGGCCGCCACCGGTCTGGATGGTGAAGGTTCCGGAAAGTCCGAGCGCGGCGGTGGAGCTGGCGAACCCCTGGGTGACCTGCTGGCTGGCGGAGGCGAGGCGTTGGACGGAAAAGGAATAATTGCCGGTGGGGGAACCAACGCCGCCCGTGGCCGTGAGAACCCCGGAGTTGGAGCTGTTGGTGGAGGTGGCGCGGAAGATGGAGGAACTGAGGAAGCTGGCGGAGGAGATCTTAAGGCCGGTGACGAGGGTATTGAGGGTTGTGAGGGCGGTGTCCTGCTGTTGAAGCGAGGTGATGCGGTTGGTGACGGCGGTGATGCCGGCCTGATCGACCGCGGTGAGGCCGGTGATCAGTGCGCCGTAATCAATACCAGAAACCGGCCCGACCGTTGTGGTTGCGCTCATGAGGTACATCCCAACGAGAGAGAGTAAGCCAGAGTCATTTATCGACGGTTTATCGGCGTCGGCTTTAGGTGACGCATTTGTGAAATTACCTGAACCCCCGCGCTTCGCTCATCAGGTGTGAACAGAGGCATGCGATAACTCTCCTCCTGCAGCGTAAGCTTTGATTTAGTAGACGCTTAAAAGCGGTTTTCAGGCTGGGGTGCAGCTCTGTATTTGGAACGTTCTCCTTGCATTGACCAAAATCGGTGGTAGGTTTCTCTATCCAAGGCGAGGCGAGAGAAACGTGTCTGTGTGTTTCCGTTTGATCCAGGCATGAACCAAAAGGTGTCACGTGACTCAGCCAGAGACATTTGTTACGTCGCAGTCCGCTGAAATCTCGAAACCGGGCAGCCTCTGGGTTGCAGGGGCCGTCATTTTGGGGGTGGTGTTTGTACCGGCACTGATTGCGGGTGTGATCAATCTGATCGTTCTGATCGTTCACTGAATTCAGTCAAAGCGCAGCGGTATCCCTAAAAAACAGGACGCACCCATTGGGGTACGTCCTGTTCACGTTTTTTGCGTTGAGGGTTGAAAGGGGGGTCAGGCGGGATTCGCTTCCGCCGGCAGCTCGCCCTGGATGTCTTCCAGATCCTCTTCATCCGCCATCTGGTCGATTTCCCGCAGCTGGCGGGCGACGTAATGGCGGAAAGTGATCACCAGCAGCAGGCTGGCGAAGAGCACGACGGCCACGACGCTGAGGCTCATGACCATGCGGCTGTCCTGCGCGGGAAAGGCGGAGGCGGTTGCGGGGGCGACGATCGAGGCGCCCAGCCCGACGGTTTTGTCCTCGCGCCTGGCATCTTCGCGCGCGGCCGGCGTGATGTAGGCGGTGGCCAGCGCGTTGCAGACCTGGCTGACGCCATCCGCGCTCGGGCCGGTGTAGCGAATCGTGAGGGTCTTGGTGGTCGGGTCGACCTGCATTGTCAGTTTCTTTCCGAGCGAACCGAGCCATTCTTCGCGGACGTCGTGCATCGCATAATGCTGGTCCGGCGAGCGTAGAAGTTTCCACGCCGTGAACGTGACATTCTCCGAACGTACAAATTCCAACTGGTGGTTCAGCCAGCCCTGGAGATTATTGCCCGTTGCCTCGGGTGGGGGTGCCAGTTGAACCACTGCCTCACTGCGATAGGTGGGGTTCACGAACTTGTAAACCCCCAGGAATGCGCTGCCCAGGACCATGATCACGAAGATGCCGACCGCTGCCACCGTTTTGAGGGCATTGTGGTCGGCGAGTTTTCGCGCCATGACCATCTCCTGCTTCTCGAGAAGCCGTTTTACCTGTTCAAGATTCTCTTTTCGCGACCGCAACTGCTCCCGTTGCTGCGCGATTTCCGCACGACTCTGTTCAAGCGTCGCGACGCTTTCACGCGACTGCTTGCGGTATGCGCGGAGGGTCTTTGCCTGCCGCAAGAGCCGGTCGCGATGGGCGTCGAGATTGCGCTCGGGGTCGTCCGGAGCCGCACTCGACGGCTCGCCGTTGCCACTTTGAAGTGACTGCCATGTCGTCCTCTCGGCCTCCAGCGCCGCGTGCCGGCGGCGCAGATCAATGAGCTCGCTCTCAATCACATTTTTTGCGAGCATGGCGTCTTCCGATTGACGCCGCAGGATGTCCTGGACCTTGATAATCTGTCCCGCGAGATCTTGGCGCTGTGTTTCGAGCGTTTCGATCTGCTGCATCAGCTCCGCGACCTGGGCCGTGTTCTCGGCCGGTGCGGCGGCTTTCTGCTCCCATTCGCGCTGCTGCGCTTCAAGCTCCGAGAGCCGGGCTCGTGCCTGCTCGAGTTCGGCTCTGGCGGAATCGGCGACGCGCTGCGCGGCGTGCAGTTCTTCGCTCGAGGCGCCCTTCACCGCGCTGTTTTGTGCGACGGCGGCATCGAGGCGGCGCTGCCAGTCGGCGAGGTCCTGCTCGTATCGCCGGACCTGCTCCTGCAGAAGCCTGCCCTGCTCGGTGCGGTCGCGATTGGCCTCGGCGAGTTCCGCGGTGAGGCGGCCCAGTTCGCGCTGACCGGCGTTGATCTGCTCGCCGGCGGCCGCGAGTTGCGCCCGCAGGGTTGCTTCGCGCTCCTGAATGTTGTTGGCGCCGGCCTGGGCCTGTTCGATCTGCTGCTGCAGGAGGGCGGCGCGCTGCTCAAAGGAGTTTTCCTTGCGTGCGAGCTCTTCACGCAGAGTGTCCGTTTCCTGCGCCAGCCGCTGCTGATATTCCTTTTCAAGCTCCTCGGCGCGGGTTTCGAGCTCCGCCCGGCGATCGCTGATGCGCTTGGTCTGCTTGGCGAGAGATTCGAGCTGGGCGGTGAGCTCCTGTTCCATTTCGTCGAGCTTCTTCTCGAGATCGCGCCGCTGTTTGAGAAGGGTGTTGCGCTCTGCTTCGAGCTGCTTTTTTGATTTCTCCGAGGCGTCGAGCCGGGCCTGGAGTTCGGTCTGGACGTCGAGCTTCTGCTGGGCAAGATCGCGCTGCTGCTGTTCCAGGGCCTGACGCTCGTGCAGGACGTTGCGCTGGGCCTCGGCGAGGTCGCGACGCTGCTGCTCGAGCTGTTCGAGGGCGCTGCGCAACTGGAAGTCCTGCGCAAGATGCCGGGCTTCCTGCTCGGCGAGGGACTTCTCGCGGGCCTGCAGTTCAGCCTGTTTGAGCGAGAGGGCGTGGGTCGCTTCCTGCGCGGCGTTGCGCTGTGATTCGATCGTGGCGAGCGCCTCGCGCGCCGCCGCCACCTGCTGCTGCGCTTCATCGCGCTGATTCAGGAGGGTCTGGATTTCCTGCAGGCGGGCTTCCGAAGCGGCGATGGCCTCGGTCGTCTGCGTGCGCTTTTCATCGAGTTCCTGCGTCGCCGCCCGCGCGGCCTGGAGTTCCTGTTCGGACCTGGCGCGTTCCGACTCGAGTTTCTCCAATTCGCCGCGCGTCCGGGCCAGTTCCTCTTCCCTGGCGCGCAGTGCCTTGGCGCCTTCGCTGAGCACGCGCTGCATCGCTTCGATCTGCTGACGATCGGCGAGAAGGGTTTCCCGCTCGTCGGCGAGTTTTTTCTTTTCGATGGCGAGGGACTTCTGGCGCTCGAGGAGCTTGATGCCGTCGCGGCGCATGACCTCCATCTGCTGCGCGAGCTGGTGCTTCCAATTGGACATCTGTTCGAGCTGCGCTTCGAATTCGTGGGCGGAGTTGAGAATGGAATCCTGCGACGTGGGCGCGGAGGGGGGCGCCGGCGCGTCGGCCAGCGACACGAGATCGTTCTGATTGCCGGCATTGGTCTGGTTTGTGTCTGTCATAATTGCTGACTTTCCGCGTTATGCCGGGCTGTTTTGCCTCCAGCTCTGCACAACACTTACCGCTCTGCCTCTGGTTGTCCTGCCAAGTACCGGTCGTATTCCGAGGCTACGCATGCTCCCGCGCAGACGTGGTCACAGACCGAACCGGTGCTACCTCTCCTCCTTCGGCATTTCCGGGCCGGGGGTTCAGATGGGAAATCTGGATAATTTGAACTGACGCCTCTGCGTATCAGCATGAATAGTGGGTCTTTTCTCGGACCGGAAAACTGCCCAGATGCTACAGAGCCACGTATTGCCCGCCGATGCCTGACCCATTCAGGCGTTATGTCCTGCGGCCGCCGAACCGCTCGACATCGTTTTCGAACCGCTCGCGTATCTTCTGCACCGATGATTTCATGGCACTTCCTTCTATGGCGCTTTCTCATGATGAATGGCGGACTGTTCGCCCCATCCCATGCCGTCGGGGGTGTCAGGGGAGCCATTCCGACGATACCTGGCGCATCATATCCATAAAAGCAGCAATCTTCGGCTGCTCCGGCACTTATTGAAATTCAAAAATTAAACCTGATCGCTCCCCAACCCCTCCGTCCATAACTCACTGAGGCCCGCGTGTTTCTCTTCTTACTCGCTTGAGGAAAAAGCCATGTTCACCCTCAAATCCGATACCCTTCGCAATCAGCGCTTTGTGGATTCCCTGCAGAACCTTTCGTTTCAGAAAGCGTTTGCATGTACCCGGGATGCGGTCATGCTTCACCGCTTTGGCGATCCCGCCTACGCCACCTTCCTCAGCGGCCTCTCCTTCTGGTTCCACACCGGCCTGCGCCCCGCGGCCATCTCGACCGAAGACTTCCTCCTCGTCCGCCCCCTCGCCGAACACTGGATCCACACCGGCGAACTCCGCCCCTCCGTCCTCCACGAATTCAACGACGCCGCCCACGAGATGACCGCCGCCGTGTGAGCAGAACTCAATTCCCGCGCAGGATCGCCTCAATCTTCGCCAACTCCTCTGCGCTGAACGGCGCGCCACTCACCGCCGCCACGTTCTCCTTGATCTGCTCCGGCCGGCTCGCGCCGATCAGCACGCTCGTCACCACCGGAAACCGCAGCACCCACGCCAGCGCCATCTGCGCCAGCGTCTGCCCCCGCGCCTTCGCCACATCGTTCAACTTCCGAATGATGTTCAATTTCGCCTCGGTGATCTGCTCCGGTTTCAGAAACCCGCCCAGCGACGCCCGCGAATCCGCCGGTATCCCCTTCAAATACTTGTCCGTCAACAGCCCCTGCGCCAGCGGACTGAAACAAATCACCCCGATCCCAAACTTCTCCACCACCGGAAGCAACTCCGGCTCAATCCACCGCTCGAACATCGAATACTTCGGCTGATGAATGATCGGCACATGCATCCCCTTCTCCCGGCACGTCGCCACCACGTCCGCCGTCTGCCCGCCGCGATAATTCGAAATCCCCGCATAAATCGCCTTCCCCGACCGCACCGCCTGGTCCAGCGCCCCCATCGTCTCCTCCAGCGGCGTGTTCGGGTCCGGCCGATGCGAATAAAAAATATCCACATACTCCAGCCCCAGCCGCTTCAACGACGCATCCAGCGACGCCAGCAGATACTTCCGCGACCCCCAATCCCCGTACGGCCCGCCCCACATCGTGTACCCCGCCTTTGTCGAAATGATCAACTCATCCCGATACGCCCCGAAATCCTCCCGCAGAATCCGCCCCACCCGCTCCTCCGCCGCGCCCGGCGGAGGCCCATAGTTGTTCGCCAGATCAAAATGCGTGATCCCCAGGTCAAACGCCGTCCGCAGCATCGCCCGCGCGTTCTCATGAAACGACGCCTCATCCCCATGATGCCCCGAATCCGTCCCCGGAGCGCCGAAATTTTGCCAGCACCCCATCGACACCGCCGGCAGCATCAATCCCGACCGCCCGCACCGCCGGAAAAACTTCGAATCCGAATACCGCCTGTCGCTCGCCTCATACGCCATCGCACACCTCCGAAATGAACACGCCGCAAAGAATACCCCGACCTTCGCCGGACTTCACGCGATGCAGCATCCCGCTTCAGGAGCAAAGCTCCGGCTGAGCTTGGGTCGTGGACCCATTGGAAAGAGCTTGCGGAGGGCCTCAGGTCCTGCACTTTCCCCCCATTTTCAATTCATCTCATGAGGATTTGTTGCTCGCCGCACGCCCCGCCCGAATCACCACCACCTTGAACGGCCACTTCAACTTCTTCCACGAATGCTCCGCCGTATAAACGATGACGTCCCCCTCCTCCGCCTCTCGTTCCGCCAGCGCCAGGCAGACCCGGTCGCCCAGTGATGCCCCAATCCCCATGGTCCGCACCCGCAGCTCCGCTGCCCGCCCCGCCAACTCCCGATCCACATCCACGAGCGCCGATCCCAGATCGTCAAACGAACGTATCGCCTCGGCGGCAGGCATCCCCTTTTCGCACAACTTGCTCACCACTTCGCAATAATTCACCGTCGTCACCCGGCATTCCCCCGCACCCAGCGCCGCCTCTACGACCTCCTCGCCCTTCTCCCCCTGCAAATAAGCGAGAATGGCCGACGCATCAATGACGTTCACGCTACTCACTCCGTGCCTCCTTCTTCCGCTCCGCCATCAATTCCTCGCTCAGACTTCCCTTCCCCTTCAGGTACGCCCTCACTCGTTCGCGCGCCATCGCTCGCGCCGCCTTCGCCTTCATCAACGTTGCATGATCATCCTCCACCGTCAGCACCACGTCGGTGCCCACCTCCAATCCCAGTCGCTCCCGCATCTCCGCGGGAATCACGATCCGACCGCCATCCGTTATTCGTAATGTCGCTCGCAGCACTTTCATGACAGAATCTCAGCATCAGCCATAAAACTACAAAAATGTCATTTTCATTCTACCCTGCCATATCCATGAAACAACGCAATTCTCCGCCGCTCTTTGCAGCATACATCCGCAACTGTCCTTCCTTTTCATGCTCTGACTTTTCGACTTTCCACTTCTCCCATCGCCTCGTATGTTACACATCCTTATCAGACATCCACTCGCGGAGACCCAACATGAAATCCCCAGCGACGAAACTCGCGCTCATCCTCTCGCTCTACGCATCCGCACCCCTCCTCGCCGCCACCCCCCCCACCCCCGCCACGCCCACCACGCCCACCATCCCCCCCCGCATCTTCGCCATCACCGACTTCGGCGCCGTCGGCGACGACAAAACCATGTGCAACGACGCAATCAAAGAAGCCGTATCCGCCGCCACCAAAGCCGGCGGCGGCGTCGTCCTCGTCCCCGCCACCGAGGCCGGCGGCGCCACCTTCCTCACCGGCCCCATCGCCCTCGCCAGCACCGTCGAACTCCGCGTCGAAAAAGGCGCCACACTCCAGTTCTCCTCCAACCCCGACGATTTCCCCGCCAAATCCACCCGCCACGCCGACCTCATCTCCATCCGCAACGCCCACGACGTCGCCATCACCGGCGAAGGCACCATCGAAGGCGCCGGCGAAACCTGGTGGAATCTCTACACACATCCCCCCGCCGGCGCCGAAAAAATGCCCAAACGTCCCTTCCTCATCAACATCGCCGGCTGCCAGCGTCTCCTCATCGAAAACATCTTCCTCGCCAACTCCCCCAGTACCGCCATCCTCGCCGGAGGATGCTCCGACGTCACCATCAACCACATCCGCATCGCCGCCGCCGACGATTCCCCCACCACCATCGGCATCGAATTCACCGGCCAGAACCTCTCCATCTCCGACTCCACGGTCGACGTCGGCGACGACGACATCGTCTTCAAATCCGCCGGCCAAGCCTCCCCAGACCACCCCGAATGCGCCAACCTCCGCATCTCCAACTGCACCATCCAGCACGGCAGAGGCATCGTCATCGGCGCACCAACCACCGGCGGCCTCCGCGGACTCTCCGTCTCCCACTGCACCTTCGACGGCACCCAGTACGGCCTCCGCCTCCGCGCCGAACGCACCCGCGGCGGACTCTGCGAAGATATCGCCTATGACGACATCACCATGACCAACGTCAAGGTCCCCCTCTCCCTCGCCAGCTACTTCCCCACCATCCCCAAATCCGCCGCCTCCGACAAACCCCAACCCCTCACCCCCAACACCCCCATCTGGCGCAACATCCGCATCTCCAACCTCTCCGCCACCGGCTCCCCCTCCGCCGGCTACATCGTCGGCCTCCCCGAACAACCCATCACCGACGTCTCCCTCTCCAACATCACCATCGCCGCCAGCCGCCCCATGGAAATCACCCACGCCAAAAACATCCGCTTCACCAACGCCCAAATCACCGTGAGCAAAGGCAAACCGGTCGTCACCACCGATGCCGAAGTCACCGGCATCGACACGGTCTCAAACGCCGCCACTGCCCCCGGTGCTCCCGCCAACCCCTAGCCGTGAACGTCCCTGATGCCCCGGCAAAAATAAAGAAGGCCCGGAAAACTCCGGGCCTTTTCTGCTCTCGGCGCACTTGCCATCACTGTGCTTCGTCGATGCGCCAGTACGGAAACGCATGCCCCTGCTGCCTCTTAAAGAGGCCCGCGTCACTGTTGTAAAGCTCCTCGAACTTGTTCGGCAGCGTGTTGCGCAGAACCGTGTCGGAGTGCCCGTCGAAATACGCGATGTTCGTTTGACCCGTTGTCGAGGCATCCACCCCCGAAGTCGGACTTCCGTGGCGCCCCATCACCCGATAGGAGGCTCGCGCGTCTCCCGGGCCTGGCCCCATCGGGCTCTGCGTGGAGCCATCGTACATGAACACCAGGCTGGAGGGCGCCGGCAGTTGCGAATACTTCCGCGCCGTCATCTTGTTTGCCGGGTCGATCCATTCGCACGGCAGCGTGTTCAGCGAGCCATTCGAGAGGTAGAGATTGGAACCGTTCAAGCCGTAGGAGCTTTGGATAAAAAGCGCGTTGTCACGCGTGGGGGGAGTGGGGGGCAGGATCGCTCTCAGCGTGTTGTCGAAATTCACCGACGCATTCTGCCAGAAACCGTCGAATGCGACGGTCGCGGACATGAAGGTGTTTTCCACTTGCGGCGTCATTGGGCAGATGAACGCCGACCGCATATTGGGTGTCGTCGGATAATTCGTCCGGCCTTGGCCTGTATTCGAGGCCCACGCGGCGGGCAACTGCATGCTGGCGTCCTTGATGATGCCGTCCACGAGCATGACGAAATACCCGAGGTCCGTGCCACCCGAGTAGTTGACTGCCGCGGGAACGACGACATCGTTATTGAGATTCGCATACACCGCCGCAGCCTGCGCCAGCCCACGCGTGTTCGACAGACACGCCGTCGTCTTCGCACGGTTCCGCGCCATCCCCAGCGACGGCAGCAGGATCGCGATCAGCAGCGCAATGATGGCCACCACCACGAGCAATTCAATCAGCGTGAATCCACGGTGAACTTCGCGCTTCATACGCACTCCTGTTTCAAATGTGACCCCACAACAAAGCAACCCACGAGCAAGCGCTCACTCGGGCTCCGCCCTCGGATTATCTACCTTTCGAACCGAAAATGTAAAGAAAAAATAAACAAATATTGTAACTTACGTGTATGTTGACGACGAAAATGTAACGCGGCGCCAGCCAGGTGCCTCGTCTAAATCGGCGACCCCAAACCCCCACGCTTCAAACGGGCTTCGTGCCTCTGCAGAGTCAGGTCCCCTCAATCTCCCGCGACAACTGCCGTGAATAGTTGTCCGTCAGCCCCGACACATAATCCATCACCTGGTGCAGCCACCACTCATACGGCTTCCCCTGATTCTCCGTCGCATACCCCTCCCCCCACGCCAGCTCCAGACACCGCTGCGCCAAAAACCCACACTCCCGATAGCTCTTCGCCCCCGCCAGCCGCCGCGTTGCCAGGCAGACCGCCTTGATGATCCGCCCCAGCGTCTTGTACGCCCCCAGCTCCGCCGCCACCTTCGTCCGATCCGCAAAAATCTCCGTGTACGCCTGCTTGATCTTCCCCACCGCCTCCACCAGCGACGGCTCCACCCCGCTCTTCAAGTCCTCCTCCCGCTCCCCATTCATGATCGCCCCATAATCCCGCTCAAACACCCGCCACACCCCTTCGATCAACGCCTGAATCGCCTCCCCGCGCAGCACCGCCACCGGCGCCCCCGCAAAACTCCCCGAATCAAACATCGACAGCAAAATCTCCCGCACCCGCCGCTCCTCCAGTATCCCCAGCTCCGCCGCATCCTCCAGATCCAGGATGCGATAACAAATATCGTCCGCCGCCTCCGCCAAAAACGACAACGGATGCCGCACAATCTTCCCGCCCGCCCCAATCATCCCCATCCGCTCCGCCATCTCCCCAAATAAATGCTTCTCCGTCGAGAACACATTGAACTTCCCCCGAAACGTCGCCCGCGGATCCTGCGAATCCCACGGATACTTCACCATCGCCCCCAGCGTCGCAAACGTCAGCCGCAGATACCCTGCCGCCGCATTATCCCCCCGCGCCGCAATCCGAAACCCCTGCGCATTCCCCTCAAAAATCTCCCAATCCGCCCGCACCCCATCACTCACCGTCTCCCCCGCAAACACCTCCTCCCGATGCCCCTTCACCCACTCCCGTATCGCATACTCCCCCGCATGCCCGAACGGCGGATTCCCAATGTCATGCGCCAAACACGCCGCCTGAATAATCCACACCAGATCCTGCTCCCGCCCCTCTGCAACCTCCCCTCTCGCACGCAAAAACTTCCCCAGCCGATGCCCCAGACTCCGCCCCACGCTCGCCACCTCCAGCGAATGCGTCAGCCGCGTATGCACCTGGTCATTCATCGCCATCGGATGCACCTGCGTCTTCCGCGACAACCGCCGGAACGGCCCGGAATACACAATCCGATCAAAATCCATCTCAAACGCCGACCGAAACGCATCCGCCCGCCCCCCCTTCGCCGGCTCCCCCTCCCGCCGCGCAAAGCGCCAATCACACAACAATTTGTCCCACATCATCACCATACCCCCCGTTATATCCCACCCACCGTTTAGCCGCGAGCCGCAGGCGAGCGCTCGACCGCGACAAACCGCTCCCCGGTCCGACGAGGGCCCAGGGAACTGTCTCGCCCGCCGGCGCAGAAAAGGAGCGCGACGCCATCAGACGCCGCGCCCCTCACGCAGCAAGCCCGTCACCTTACATCCGCCGCCGCCTACCCATCAATCCCGCCACCCCCAGCCCGAGCAGGCCGATCGTCCCCGGCTCCGGAACCAGAAACGCCAGGCCCACCGAATTCCCCGAACCGTGCGGGCCGACATCCGTCATCGCCCCCGTCACGGTGTTCAACCTCCAGATGTCTCCGCCCGACCCCGCCGTCGCAAACATCACGTTGTCCTCGGGACGCGAGGCGATATCAAAAATGTTCGGCACCTGCAGCGTGGCGATCACCGTCCCCACGCCCGTGGCCGTGCTGATGCTCAGCAACTGGTTCGTCGTTCCCGATGCCACGCCAAACAGCTTGCCCGTATTGTCGAAGCCCAGCGCAAATACGCCGTTCGTGCCGATCGCTCCGATCGGCGTCGTGATCGCGGTCACCGGATCGATCTTGTACAACGTGTCGGCGACCGTCGTCGAAAAGCTCACCGCCGTGTTCCCGTACAACGTCGCCGTCGTGTTGTCGAACGCCAGTGACACGATCGGCACCGGTCCTCCCGTCACCGCGTGGAACGGCGCCACCGCCGACGCCAGGCCGGTTCCCGGATTGATCGTAACGAGATTGAAATTCGTGATGTCCGCCCCGTAAATGACGGAAGTCGACAGCCTGCTCGTGAGATCCCCGATCCAGTTTGGACCGCTCGGTCCGACCAGCGTCGCCGCGCCCGTCGTCTGGTTGATCGTGTACACATCGTCCGTCGCCGTGGGGCCGCTCGTCGAATACAAGTTCGACGCCTCGCTCATGCGCGCCAATCCCGCCAGTGCCAGTGCCGCCGCCAGTTTCCATCCGCACGTTCTCATGGAAAATCCTCCCAGAGTGTGAATGCGCCCTCACGCGTCCCACGAACGCTCGTTCGCTGCCACTGGCGCATGACCGGGCCCAGGTAAACCGAACGTCAACATCTTCGTGATGGAACTCCCTGTCCCTCAAATGCTCATCGCACCGCCGCCTGGTCGCGCGCAACCCGATACCCTCGCCGGCATGACGCGATCCCGCCATGGAGTCGCCTCGCATGGCGCCTCGCCGCAAAGCGATGTGCGATAAGAAGCATATACTGATCTCTTACAGTAGATTTGATGAACTGCAAACGAACGTTGGCTGAATTCGCGGCGATCCCCCTTGTTCCTCTCCCCAAAACCTCTTTTTACGCCTGAAAACCAAGCCCATGCGTTTTTTTATTCACGCCTCAAGCAAAGATTTAGCGCAATAAACCGGCGCCTATCCCGTCGTCGCCTTCGGGTTGACACTTGCGAATCACCCGGGTGACGGCGCAAGCGCACCCACCGCCCCATCGCCAATCAATCCTTCAAAGCGAGGGGCAACGCCCCGCCAGAAAATAGCGGCAGCCGTAAGGTTGCCGTCGCAATCCCCGCATATCTCGGAGGACCAAAGGTCCGACACTCGCCCGCACCCCCACCAACACAACGCCCCGTACAGGCGCGGGGACATCCGCTCTCGGCAGGGGGGTAATCGGTTAAGCGCCAGCGATCAATCCACTTCATCCCCGCACCCCCACACCCCCGCACCTCAATGCGCATAGTCCTTGTTCAACACTTCCTCCAAATGCTCCTTCACATCCTCCGCCGCCGCCGACAAATCCGGCCGCTCGTGATAGTACACCCACCAGTAATGAAACCGGAACGGCCGCGCAAATGCATCCGGATTCGCCATCGCCTCCGACATCAATTGAATATGTTGCGGCATCTCTTCGCATGAACGCTTCATTGTTTCCAGCGTGCTTACCTGCGTTGCCGTCAACCCCCGGCGCCGCGACCAGTGGTTTACCGTCGCTCCCCCGTGCACGGCAATCGTCGTCGTTTCTCCCTGAATCCACACGTTCGCGGAGTCCTCAATGATGTGCGCCTTCGCCTCGTAATCCGCCAGTTCGTGATCGATGACGTCCGCAGCCGAACTGCTTGCATCCTTCGCAAACCCATCCGTCACGCTCGTGTTCCCGTGCACCAGTTGATCCAGCGCCCGCACATACACAAATTCCCGCGAGATCGCTACGAACGGCAGGTAGTCCGTCTTGGATTTCCCCGCCTTTGCCTTCTGCTCGCAGACCGCAAGCGCATCATCGAACAACTCGCTAAACGCCTGCTTCCGCGCCTCCACGTCATAAACATCCAGCGGCGCGCGATCCTTCCCGGTCAGCGGCGTGAACGTGTGCCCCGCCGACTTCTGAATCAGATACGCCAGCGCCGCCGCCTGAGCCGCGTCGTCCGTGCTCCCCGCCGCGTCAGCCTCTTTCCGCGCTCTCTCCAGCGTGTTCCGCGCCGTCAGATTCTGCTGCAGATGAAATTGCGATTCGGCCATCAGCATCAGAGCCGCATGCCGATCGAACGTCCCCGCCGCACCGCGATTCGATAACAGCATGTTCGCCGATTTCACCGTCTCCTTGTAATTCCCCGCATCGTACAACGCCTGAATCGACTCCACGGTGGGAAGCGCCGGCTGCGACGTCACCGGTTGCGTTGTTACCGTTGCCGGACCCGCAGGAGTCGCCGTCACCCCCGCCCGCAGAAACGCGGCTGGACCGGCCAATAGCGCAACGATCGTGACTGTACGAATAACATGCATGGTGCTTCTCCAGGGGCGGTCAAAATTGAACGAATACCCCCGCAAGGCGCACCCGCTCCACCCAAAGCGGGATGGTTTCGACGGTCACATTGCTTTCAGGGGGGGGGCACAACAAATGGCTCGATGTGGGGAGATTACAGCGAAATTCGCGAATTGCAAGAAAAAAGCATTCGACGGCCCAGCCCATGTGGCTCAAACTCAGTTTCGATTGGTGCCATCTTCTGCCCGATGCCATTTCCGACCCCATTTGCATCCCCACCCCCCCTTTGCTAAACTACCCGACTCAAAATTCAGAAAGGCAGGCAAATCATGGCACGTCCCGGAACCAACCACCGCCTCCGCTGGCGCTCCAAAAAGGCCAACAAAGGCCGCAAACCCTCCAAAGGCCGCGTAAAGGGCTGGGGCATGAAGAACTACGGCCACCTCTACGCCTGAACCGCTCCCGCGAAATTAAATCAAGGGGCCGCGCCCAAACGGGTCGCGGCCCTTCTTCATGCGCCAATCCCTACAACTCCTATCGGAATTGGGGGGGAGTGCCAATTCAACTAAAACATTTAGGATTCAATGCGAGTCGAAAAACGACCCCCGACCGCGTTCTAGCAACTTCTTTGTTGAATCGACGGGACGGATTTCAGTTGAGGGCGTTCGGCGCGACGAGCTGCCGAGTATGTCGGGCCGGATGTTCCACGGGGCGCATATGACCGGGGTGGCGCAAAATCCACCAACTCGTTCAACAGACTAAACCTAAGCGTTCTTATGCGATCTATCCGGTGATGCTCTGCCTTCCGGAACCGGGAATTGCAACCGCCAAACCCAGCCACTGCGAAGCAAAGGGTATTCGTCGAAGCGCCCATCTCTCCACGAGCAGCACGAGAATCAGGGAAATTCCAAAGAGTGGCAGATACACCGCGATCAGAAGCAGCAAGACCCAAAATGAGAGGGCGAGCTTCGGAGAAGGCGATCCGGTCGGAGCGCCAAGAACGCCCTGATCACGGCGCCGCCACCAGAGCACCACGGCGCTGACGGAAAGCATGATGAGGCCGATTGCCGTGAGCAGACCCAGCAACTGATTGGGCCAGCCGAAGAGTTGCCCCTCGTGCGCGGCGATTCCCGCGCCTATGAGGCGGTCCGTGAGAGGCCGCTGCCGAAAATCGCTTTGCGTCAGGATGGTGCCGCTTGCATTCAGTACAAGATCCGTCCGTTGCGGACGGTCATCCGAAAGAGATTTTGCTGTCCACTGACCGTTTGCCGTTGTGGCGATCCAGACCGGGGGTGCAAGATTTCGCGGCGCAACTGCCGCGACGACCTGGTCCAAGCCATCTAAGTTCATTTTCATGGCATGGTGGTGGGCATGTGAACTTGAACCGCCGTGTTCCATGTGACCGGAGACATCGTCGTCACTCATGCCTGCGATTTGAGTGCTGCCGTTGGTCCAGTCCTGATGAACGAGTGTCGTACCGGCCAGATGTCGCGCCGCCTTGAAGTAGCTGCCCCAGAACTTTGCCCAAGGCAGGCCGGTCAGCAGGAGAAACAGCGCGAATGCAGACACCCAAACGCCGATTACGCTGTGCAGGTCTCGCCAGAAGACCCGGGAGCCGCGGGTGAGCCGGGGGTAAACGACGCCGCCCAGGCCCTGGATATTGCGTGGCCACCAGAGGTAGAGGCCGGACAGGATCATCAGGATTGCCCAGGATGCAGCGAGTTCCACAACGTAGGAACCGGTATTTCCCATGAGAAGCTCTCCGTGCAGGCGGAAGATCACTTTCATGAGCCTGCTGTTTTCGGGAGTGCTGGAGAGGATTTTAAGATTCTGTGGGTGTACATAGACCCGGAGAATCTGCCCCTTGGATTGAAGAAGAACGCGGCCGGCGGAATTGGGAGATGGAGGTAATTCATACGCAGTGAATGTGGAACCGGGAAAGGAGGCAAGGGCCGCCTGCACCTCTTGTGTTGGCGTTACTCGCGGACCTTGAATGGGCAGATGGTCGTATGGGCGGTCCAGATATGACTCGATCTGCGGCTTGAAGAGATAGATTGATCCGGTCAGAGCCAAAAAGACAACGAACGGGATGCAGAAGAGACCGGCATAGAAATGCCAGCGCCACACGGTGCGGTAGTCCGGCCAGCAACGCAGCCGGGTCGAGAGGGTATTGCTAATAGTCATGGGCCTTACTTCTCAAGAGTTCGGGAAACGCTTTCGCAATGTGACAGGGGAGAATTGAACGGCCTTTAATTCAGATCCCAGAGCCCGTCCGTATAAGTAGCGCTCGCAGGATCAGAAAAGGCAGGGGAAGCGTATTGCCAGGTCGTGTTATTGTTTGCATTCGGCGGTGGGTAAAAGGGAAGGGTGATTGGCATTGGTTCGACGTGCGTATCGAAAAAACCGATGTTCACCTGCTTTGCCCCGTTGTGCCGGGCGTTGGGACGCAGGCAGGTCTTACTCGTTGGCGCACTGGGAGCATTGACCTGGGTAGTCAGGGAGTCGGCCAGCGCGTTCCCGTTGTCGAGAAGACCTGAGTCGCACACCGTGACGGTGGCAGCCGCGTTGGCAATGCGCGTCGGTTTCTGCCAATTGAGGTTGGTGTTAAAGCCGTATCCGCACTGGGTCAACGGTCGAATATCAGATGGGCAGGTCCAAACCTGGCGATCTGAGACGTCCGCGTTGTTCTGACCCTGACCCAGGTATGGGTACAAGAGCACCTTGCGGTCGCTTCCGGCGGAGTAGCCAATATAGGCATTGTAGTCGTTGGCATATTCAGTTGCGGCAGTACCGAGCATCTTCAGATTTGAAGCGCAGCGGGTCTCCTTTGCACGATCTTTGGCGCGACCCAAAGAGGGCAAGAGGATGGCGATCAAGATCGCGATGATTGCAACCACGACCAATAGTTCAATAAGGGTAAAGCCGCCCGAAGCATACGCGCGTGGCCAGTTGCCATCGCGCAGCGCGTGCAGCCGCGTTGGAATTTTCACGGGAAATTCTCCAATGGGTGACGACGAGGCGGGAAGGAATTCCCATCCTCATGACGATGTCTTGACGGACGAAGGAACGGTCACGCCAGGGGAGGTGCCCGGCTAAGGTATGGGCGGATGGGCAGGTAATGGGTCGCGCCAGTGGGGGTAAGGGGCTCCAAAACTTCCTGCAGATGAAGGTAGAGCAACAGGGGCGGCGCGTGAGGTGTGTTGGGGGTATGAGAAACGATCTGGCAGATCGCACAGTTTCCCGGCGAGCGCTGGGGCGCCGGAGACTTCTGGCCAGGAAATGACTTTTTTCCCGCGCAACAGGCAGGGACAATTGTTCCGAAGAACATCGGTACCTTCTGGCCGTCGCACTCGGGGCAGGAGGGGCCCATCGGGATCGCACCGCGCGTGTGGCAGGGGATGATGACAAACACCCACGTGAGCCACCAAAGCGTTACAAGAAGATGGGAGAGCCGCTGCAGCACCGCCTCAGTATACTCCTTCGCACTTGGGCCGAACACCCACCCCAGAAACCACACGCGACATTGACGGAATAGTGGGTTCGTCAACCGGGCGATCACCCACACGATATTACTCACGGGTATAGTGGAGGGGAGTTGATGCCATCAGTGGATTTTTGGAGAATTCGCGTTCCTTTAACCCGATTCCCTGCAATAATGGATCAACGCGACGGCAGCGTCCCCAGCGCTCTGCCGCATGCTGACGAAAGGAGCCGATCATGGGTGACAAATGTAAAGTGCATGAGAACCATCCGCACCAGCATGGCGCAAACTGCGGGCACACTGCAGTCATGCATCAGGGGCACGTCGATTACCTGCATGACGGGCATCTGCATCATCTGCACGATGGACACGTGGACGAGCATGTAATCGAGGTGTCGGCCACCAACCCAGACGGATGTAAGCCAATCAGCGGCGAGAAGCACAAGCATGGGCCGACCTGTGGCCATGAGCAGGTGCCGCACGGCGATCATGTGGATTACCTGGTGGA